>CAJTZD010000021.1 GCA_910584235.1 uncultured Acetatifactor sp. | reverse complement strand
TCACGATGTTTCATTTATGGTGGTGCCAAGCATCGCGGGCATGAGGGTTTACTTTCCATTTGTGCCTGTCCTTTCTCTGTTTTTCTATTTGCCGTATTGCTTATAGGGCTTCCGTCCCGTCATATCAAAAGCGGCTCCTCACAGCGCATATAGCCAGATGCCCCAATAGGAATCCTCTGTCTCAAAATATCCCATGGGCGTCAGTCCCATCCGGTTTGCGTCCAGAATCTCTCCCCCGGAGAACAGATACTCGCAGCCCAGGTCTCTTAAGGCTTCCATATCGAATTCCAGTCCTTCATACCGGACCCCATTTCCCTTTTTTAACAGCCAATAATTTCCTGTCTGGGCATTGAACAGATAGCAACGGCTGCCCCATGTATCAAAATACACGGCGCATTCAATGTTCTTATCCAGTTCTTCCGCAATCACCTGACGGAATTTATGTTTATATTCCAGAGGGTAATTATTGGAATATCCGTCCACTGTATAAAAGCCATGCATTAGGGAGGGGGACGGGCTGATGCCCAGATGCGCCACCCGGTAAGAGTCTATATCGCGGCCAATGGTTTCCTCCAGCTGTGCCATAAGGTCCTCTGCATAAAAGCTCTCCCATGAAATGTACCCTGTGACGCCGGCGCCATTAATATATTGGCTCACATTCATGTAGAAAAAGGAATTGCGCAAAACTGTATTGGCGTGAGGCATTACCACTGCCGTCAGTAGCAGACAGGACAACAGTATCCGTCCGGCGGCAGCCGCAGGCCCCTGGCTCTGCCCCGGCGCCCGCAATTGCTTTCGGCAAATGCCAAAAACAAGGGCAAACTCCAGATACCAGCCTGCAGGGTAGAACCAATAAATCCGCTCCGCCTGGAAATAGCGCAGGAATCCGCTCACGCTGTTTTTCCATTCCACCACCGGCGCCCACTTGCAGATGCCATAAAATACGGCAATTCCCATAAGTGCAGCCATGCCTGCCAGCGCACGCCAATAATCCTTTCTGGCTTCAGCGCACAATCTGTGGTAAAAACATCCAAAAAGCAACAGTCCCAGAATAATAGGCAGAATCAACCATTTATGATACGAAGGGGCATGCTGCGCGCTGTTCAGAAAAACATTCCATATAGTCTCCCAAAGGGGCATGCTCCCATTCACCAGCTCCTCCCGATGACTTACATAGCTTCCTTGTCCCAGCAGAAATTCCAGGAAAAGCCTGTAATTTGTCACCAGGTAAGTCGCCAGCAGAACCAGGAAGCCCGCAATGCTGTATCCGGCCTTTTTCCGATGCAGCAAATCCCACAAAATCCCCAGGGTCCAAAAAACGAGAGCTCCATAGCCCGTGCACACCAGGTGGCTGGTCAGGCCGAAGAGCAGTGTCAGAACAAGCGCTGTCTTCACCCGCTTGCCCTCTCTGAGGCATAAATATGCGTACAAAAGCAAAGGCAGGCCTGTCATGGAGAGTCCGTAAATCGGATATATGGGCAGCATACAAAAGCAGCCTCCCAGAATAACCGCAAGAATACCGCTGTCCGTCAGTTTCTTCACCGCCAGATACATTCCCAAGAAGCCGCAGAAGAACCCAAAAGCATAAGAAAACAGGAATGCCTGGAAAGCAGGCAGAAACCGATACAGCGGAAGAAAGAGAACCGCGGCAGGCTGCAGCCCGCTGGCATTGACGCCCCCCAGCATCTCCAAAATCACCTGGGCCCCGGGATGTCTGGCCGTCAGCACATAGTTCATCATAGATTCGTCCAGCTGGTCGTGCACCGTGAACACACTGCCCTCTCCCAGCCTGATATGAGGTACCATGACAATGGCAAGCAACGCCACGCCTACCCACCATAAGCGCCTGCTGTCTATCCAGCCAAGCAGCCCGCATAGCCGATTTATCCCTTTTCCGCTGCGGTCCGGCCGCCCGCTTTCCTGTCTTCCCGGCAAAATCAGTCCCTCCTTATTCTCATCGCCCCGCCCAGAACCCATATCATAACAGAAATAAAGCAAGGCAGTCTCATCGTGCCTGCCGACTCGCTTAGAAGTGCCAGACAATGTAACACGCACCGTTTGATACGCTGAATTGATCGTCTAAAGACGGTTCCCTGCCTGTCTTCTCCGTAAAATAGCGGACCGTAATACAGTCTGCCTGCTCTTCGGGAGGCCTCCCGTCATCATAAATCATCACACAGATATCCTCCATATCGTCCCCGTAATATGCTCTGCCATACGCCCTGAAAGCAGGAGAATTCCCATTCCAGCCACCGGTATACATGGCATTCCCCGGCCTATAAATATCTGTCTCCAATGCGCTTCCGTAATAATAGCTAAATGAGACATTGTCCAGCAGATAGCGCTTTTCCTGATGGGACATGCAATATTCCCTGATTTCCTTTAAGCCCTCTATATAAATGGCCTGCCCCTCATTTACGGCGCATACATATCTGTACTGATGAATTCCGGTTTCGCAGGCATTGAAGCCGAACACTCCGCAGATCAGTAATACCGCAACCCTCTGCAGCCATTTTCGCTCTCTGTCCGGGTAGGATAGGACTATGAGCAGCAGTACAAACACAATCTCACAGAAAAACAAAGGATATGTCACGCGGTTCGGTGTCCTGCCCTTATACAGAAGATAACACCATACGCAGGTATGAGCGGCTCCAAGCCCTGCCATAGGCCACAGCAGATAAAAACTGCCGGAGACAAGCGCCCAGATCACCGCGCACAGCCAGATTCTTCCCACGAGAAAGCCGGCGGACATACCGTCTTTGCGAAATATAATTTCAAATGCTTTTCCGACCAGCCCGCTTACATCCGGTTTCCCGCTGCTTTTTTCTTCCGCATAGGCGGCCAGTTCTGCCGCGCATTCCGCATCTATCGAATTTCCCGTCAGGATATAAGATCTGTATGCCTGATATTCCGTTTCATTCACATGATATTTATCCAAAATATCTTTTACTTCTTCATACTCGGGGGTTCCGTAATAATCAAAAAGAGCTACCCTTGCCTGATTGTATTCTTCATATTCTCTCCATTCTACCCCCCCATACCCCAGCCAATTGCCTATTGAGCCAGTGAGCAGGATGCCTGTCAGCGCAAGTCCTGCTTTGTACAAAAACATTCGCTCTTCTCTCTTCTTCCACAGATGTCTGCCAGCCAAAAGGCCAAGCCACACAGCCAGGCCGAAAGGCTGTATCATGAGCATGGACTCTTTCCGCAGCAGAAACGCCAAAAGTTCCAGGCAGGCAAACTGCAGGAACGCCCGGCTGCTCCTCCCGGGAATTATGCTTACATAGCCCGCTATGGCCAGCAGCGCTGCTGTCGACGTAAACTGCAGCAGGCTTGTGTTATACAGGCTGATCAGAAAAAGGCCGGCACAGAGTCCGGCCCCCACTGCCATCTCCGCAATCTTCCGGAAACAGGAAAAGAAACGTTCCAGAATGAAAAACCAGGATATGCCATGAAACAAGATCAGGCAGATTCCGTACCAGGGAATCTGCCACGTAATTCTGTACAGCCATGTCAGCGGCAGGGCAAGAAGATAGTTAATGACCTGGACATGGGCATCCGGAACCTGTGTGACGGTTCCGGACAGCATCTCCGTAATGCATCTCTCATCGTTGGTCTCAAAGAAAAAACCCATCATTCCATATACCGTAAGCATCATTGCAATAGTCAAAAATGCCGGTATGCATATTTTATATTTGTACTTCATGGCACTGTCCTATTCCCTTTCATGCATTCAGTATAGCAGTCCCGGGGAAATTGTGCAATGTTTTATTCGGCAGAAGCTCTCTTGTTTTTGCGGCGTTTCCCATGCCTTTTTACAAGCAGGGTGAGAATGATTCCCAATACCGCGCAGCCTCCGGCGCAGGCAGCAATTATCAGGTTCCTGTGGTCTTTCTCTGCCGCGGCCAGACGGAACGTCCCTCCTGCCTCCATGGAGAATTCCAGATAGCTCCCCACTGCAGCGCTCTGCACTGTTTCGTAGCCGTTTTCTGTCCTGACTTCCACATCTGTCCGCTCAGGATCATCGCAGAGCGCCCTTACCAGAAGATCCTTTTTATATGGAAGTTTCTCCCCCTGCAGAAGCTTTTCCTCCTCTGCCCCGGCGGATTCCTCCCCGCTCATCAGAACCGAAAGCCCGGTGCCTCCATCCGGCCCCTCCTCCAGCTTCAGCGCCGCCTCCGGCAGGAATTCTCCCTGTACCAGAACTTTCGCCCTGCCATCTTCATCCTTTTCTTCGCTGGCCAAGGAGGTGACCCACTTCTCATACCGGGCCTCCAGCACCCGGTTTCCCGTGACGAAAGTCCAGTCAAACTCAGGCCATCCCCCGTAATATCCCTCCTTTTCGGGCACCTGGGGAATCAGGCTTTCGTCGATGGCGCCGCCGTAAGGACACCTGAACGCCGCAAGCTCCTGCCCGTCCGCCCGGAAGCTCACCGTAAATTCCGTAAAGGCTTCCGGCACGCCCTCCATAGAGCAGAATTCCTCATAGGGAAGCGGCGCCGCGCCGCCTGCATAGCCGACGGAGTCCACGCCCGGCACATTTCCCTGAACATAATAATTCCCATACAGAATTCCCTCCGGCCGTATCCACCCGGCAACGGAGCCGGCGCGCTCCCCCGCACAATGGATTTCCGGATAGGCATAGCTGTAGAAAAGGTCGCAGCCTTTCCCTGCGATACCGCCTACATAGGTCTCTCCCCGCAGGGCTCCCATTGCATAACAGCTTCTGATGCAGTAATCCGAGGAGCCTGCGATGCCGCCCACATAGCTTCCCCCGGTGCTCTCCACCGGGCCGTAGGATTCGCAGGAAACCACGGCGCCGAAATCCGCCTTTCCCACTACGCCGCCCACGTAGTCTTTCTTACCGGTGACTGCGCCCAGGTTGCGGCTCTCCCGCACCACTGCCTTTACGGACTGTTCGATGCGGAAGCTCTCCTCTCCGGTCAGGGTAATGTCGTCCTCCGGGTCAAAGTCATATTCCGTGGCGATAAGCCCTGTAATGCCGCCCACATTGGCATCTGCCTCCACGGTTCCCTGGTTGATGCAGAGGGTGATCTTTCCCTGCTGGAAAGCGGAAGTGTCATAGTAAGCCTCCTCTGGCTGCTCCGCTCCCAGATTTTCCAGGCTGCCGCCTGCCGCCTCGTCCGAGGCGTCCTCCACGGAAATGCCCTCATACCGGAACAGGTCGTCCCGCAGGTCATTGATGCAGCGGCGCACCACTCTCGCCTGGGCTGCCAGAGCGTCCACGTCCGCACTGGTTTGGCCGCCGCCCTGCTGCAGGATGTCAGCGAGCCTCTCCATCTCGCTTCCCGCCGCCTCCAGTTCCCTGTTCAGCGTCTGCAGATTGCCGTTTATGCCGCCGCTTCGGTCATTGGTAGCCGTGGTGACATTACCCAGATGGACATTCACGCTCTCGCCAAATCTGCGCAGGGCTGCCAGGTAGCTCTCCATGTCCTTTCCCAGGTTCTCTATGTCTGTTTTGTCAATGTCGATTTTGTCGAAATCTGGATTGTTTATATCTGGTATGTCGATGTCAGGTATATCCATATCCGGTCTGTCGATGTCGTCCCACTGGATATGGTTTCCGCCTGAGCCTCCCTCGGAATCCTCTGCCGCTCCTCCACTGCTTTCCTCCGGGTCTAACGCGTTTTCCGGCGACTGCTCTTCCGGCTTCTGTTCTCCCGCCGTTCCCACAGCGTTATCTGCAGATTCCTGCCCTGTCCCGACGTTTTCCGCGCCTTCCTCACTGGTGGGATTGATTCCGGGCGCTTCCGCCTCAGGCTTTTTGTTTTTTTCCGCCTGTTCCCTCCATTCTCCGTTCAGGCGGCTCAAATCATTATTGATCCCGGTCAGTTCCTGATTGTAGATGTACCAAAGCTCATTGGCTGCGCCGGTCAGCCCTGAGCCGGCTGCGGAAGCATTGGCCAGATGGCCGCTGATGCTCTTTGACAGTTCAGCCGCCTGGCTCCCATAACTGCCGATATCCTCATGAGCTGCCTCCAGCAAGTCGAAGAAGACCGCCGTCTCCCTGTCCAGTTCCCCCAGCTTGTCGTTCAGGTACTGAATCTCCAAAAAAGGCTCCAACTGCCCGGCAATGCCGCCCACGTCCTTTCTGCCAAGAACGCGGCCCGTGTTGGTGCAGTTCTGCAGATAGCCCTGGTGCAGCCTGCCCACGATGCCTCCCGTATTATAGCCCACATGCTGATAGCCCACCGTACCGGAGTTTGCGCAATAATATATCTTTCCCTCCGAATAGCCCGCAATCCCCCCTGTATCCGTATGCACCGCCACGCGCTCCGCGCTGTTAATATCTTCGATTTCCTCCATGGTGATGTCCTCGATGCTATAGGACACTTCCGTACTGTGGGTATTGACGCTGCCTGAATTTCTACAGTTGTTCAAGGTTCCCAGATTACTGCCGCAGATCCCTCCTGCGCAGTGATCCCCTGTGACAAAAGCCGCCGAACGGCAGTTCCTGATCTCCCCGGAAGCCTCATTGGCCCCAACCATACCGCCTACTTCTCTGGCTCCGGTGACTCTCCCGGAAACCTGACAGTTTTCGAGCTTGCCGTAATTGAGCCCGGCCAATATCCCCAGTTGGCTCTTACTGCCGCCGGGAGCCACTGTTCCGGACACGGACAGATTACGCACCACGCTTCCCTCCTGCACATAGCGGAACATCCCCCAGACGGAGCCCTCCGCTGTCAATTCCAGTCCGGACACCGTATGCCCTCCGCCGTCAAAGATTCCGCCGAAGCTGGGAATGGACAGGCCGCGGTGCTCTTTTAAGACAATATCGTTTTCAAGGACTACATATTTGTCTCTGGACCAGGCATCCAACTGACAGTCCAAAGCCAGCAAGGCCAGATCCTCCTCGGTGGAAACGGATATCTTGCTGTATTCGCTCTCCGGCTTTCCCTCTGCCCGGGCGTTCTCCCCGGAGATCAGATGCATAAACGCTGCGGCCTCCGATGCCGATGCCGGGAGGACGTCCTGCAGAGCCAGGATGCCCGCCAGTGCCAGAGAAATCCATGCCGTCCGTCTGTTTCTGTTATGCTTCATGATTCGCCGCCTCCTGTGCTCCCTTTTTCCGCCGCTTTCCCCCGCGCTTTTTCCGCTCTCTTTCGCCATCCGGCTTCCTGCAGTCTGCCCCTGCGGCCTCCGACTCCTGCAAACGCCCCTCTGCCGCGTCATCCGCCAAGTCCCGCGCTGCGGCCTCTTCCTCTTCCACCGTCAATCGAGGCTGCGCCTCCCCGGCCTCCACCTCATATTCCCGCAGCCGTTCCACACTGTCCTTGGCCCGCACCACGGCTCCCATCTCGCCGTCTATGACGCCGGTGAACTCTCCGTCTATGACGCCGTTCACATAGCCCTTGATGTGGCCGGTCATCCTGATCCTGCCTCCCGTGGGCAGGGGCTTGATGGTCTCCCGCTTTAAGGTGAACGCTGTTTTTTCAATAATGATGTCGCCTATGAGCAGCGTCTGGGGCAGAGCCAGCAGCACCAGGGCTATGGAAGTCAAGGTGCCCCTGCCCAGGGCAAGGCCTATGGCCGCCACCACCGCGTTGCTGGATACATTGCTTATGATAAAGCCCGCCGCTACCAGCATGGAGCCGCTGGTGACAATGGTGGGGAATGCCTGGTTCAGGGTCTCAACAATGGCTTTTTTTATCGGCATATAGGTCTTCAGCTCCATGTAACGGCTTGTTATCACAATGGCATAGTCTATCGTCGCTCCCATCTGGATGGCGGACACCACCAGGTATCCCAGGAAATACACCACCTCTCCCGTCAGGTACGGCAGGGAGAAATTCATCCAGATGCTCCCCTGTATAGTCACCACCAGCAGTACCGGCAGCCCTGCGGACTGGAACGTGAACAGCAATATCACCATGACGAACAGAGCCGTCAATATGGTGATGATGTTATTGTCCATGGCAAAGGAATCGCTTAAGTCCTTGTTGCTGGTGGAATTCCCCACCAGATAGATATCCTCATAGTCATAGTACTTTGCCACCACACCTCGTATCCGCTCCAGAGCGGCATAGGTCTCTTTCCCCTCCGAGGGCACGGACAGCTCCAGCACGAATCGGCTGCACTGCTCTCCCAGAAGCTGGTTCCTTGCGATGCTGATCTGGGAGTAGGCGCTTGTCAATGTCTCCTCCAAGTCATCCTCCAGCGTAATGTTCCCCCGCTCTTTCTGGTCATATATGAACAGGAACATATCGATCAGCGGCACCTTGTACTCGTTGATACCGC
The DNA here is from genome assembly GCA_910584235.1 of uncultured Acetatifactor sp. Lineage (GTDB taxonomy): Bacteria > Bacillota > Clostridia > Lachnospirales > Lachnospiraceae > Acetatifactor. The sequence continues at coordinate 53,203 of CAJTZD010000021.1, read as the reverse complement.
CCAGCAGCGCCCCGTAATTGCTGTCGTCCACCGCATATGCGGAATAGAGCAGATCCGCCACCTCAATGTCCATGTCGATGAGCTCCGCGAATTCCCTGGGAGAGAGCTGCTCGGTCAGCACATAGCCCTCCATGGCCTCGATATTGGCCAGCCCCATGCAGGAATTCACCTCCGGCAGGCGCTCCAGTTCCCGCAGTGCCTGCCCCTCCTTTTCATAATCGCCGCAGGGCACGATGACGGCCAGCTGGTTTATGGTGCCGAAGTTTTGGTTCACCATTTCCACAGAGAACCTATTCTCGCTCATGTTCTTGGATTTCAGCGTGTTCACGTCATACACATAATCCGCCCTGCCGGAAAGGACAGCCCCTGCGATCACCGCAAGCACCAGCAAAGGCGGCACAAGGAACCTGGTGTGCACGCAGAATTTCCCCACAGCCGTGATATTGGGCACGAAGCTCTTGTGATGGGAATGGTCTATTGCATTTGCAAAGGTCAAAAGCAGCCCGGGCATCAGGAAGAATACGGATACCAGACTGAGCAAAATAGCCTTGGCCAGTACGATGCCCATGTCATAGCCGATCCGAAACTGCATGAACATCATTGCCACCATGCCGGACACCGTAGTCAGGGAGCTGGAGGAAATCTCAGGGATAGCCTTGCTCAGGGCCACGATCACGGCCTCCCTGGCCTCCTTGTCCTCATGCTCCTCCATGAACCGGTGGCAGAGAATGATGGCATAGTCCACTGCCAGCGCCAGCTGCAGCACCACAGCGATGGAATCCGTGACGAAGCTGATGGTGCCGAACCAATAGTTGGTACCCTTATTCAGGATGGCCGCCACGATGAAAGTCATCAGGAACACGGGAATCTCCGCATAGGTGGTGGAGGTAAACAAAAGCACCGCCACAATGACCACCCCTGCCAGCAGCAAAATGACAATCATGTCATTGCTTAAATCCGCAGCATCCCGCCCCTCCTGCCCGATGTCCGAGGAGAAATATACGTCATATCCTTTCAGCGCCTCCAAAACGCTGTTCAGGTGCTCCAGCGCCGCCTCATCCTTTGCCTCTCCGTCAAAGGTCACCTTGAACAGAGCCTCCATATTGTGATAGTACTCCTCCGTGTTCTCGAAATCCAGCATGCTGACCCCGTCCATCTCCCGGACTTCTTCCGAGAGCCGCTCCGCCTCCTCATAGGTCACATTGCAGACCATGATCCTGGCGGTGCCGTATGTAAGGAACTGTTCGTCCATCAGATCCAGCCCCTGGCGGGTCTCCGTAGTGTCCGGCAGGTAGGAGGTCAGATCATTGTTGACCTTTACCTTATTCATGGAAAGCAGACTGTATAGAATCAGCAGGATGAAGACCAGGTAAAAGCCTTTCCGCTTATCCACGATAAGGGTGGCCAGCCTTATCATAAAAGAATTGTCTTTCTTCTCTTTTTCCATATAAATGTCCTTGCCTTTCCCTGTTGTCAGTGCGTTCTTTCGCTCTGCCTGCCCGGCAGTCCGGCTTCCGGCCGCTGCGTCGGAAGTTTTTCGACAAGCATTTATTAACATACTAGCTGTCTATAATTTATATGCTTGTTTTTTACTGAACAACGGTTGATTTTCTTTCTAAAAGATATTATAATGGAAAAAGAAAGAATGGCAATAAACAGTTTTCAGAGAAATGTACATTTCTCGACACTTCAGGTATGTCCTGTCGCATATTTATGAAATGTTTAGAAATCTGTCCCGAAAGAGAATCACAGAGGACACGGAAAGGCGATGGCAATATGGCAGACGGAAAAGTGGACCGGAGAGTCCGGAGAACCAAGTCCCTGCTGCTGCAGGGGCTGATACAGCTGATGGAGACCAAGGACATAAAGGACATCTCCGTAAAGGAGCTCTCCGACCTGGCAGACATCAACAGAGGAACCTTTTACCTGCACTACAGCGATGTCTACGACATGCTGGCGCAGCTGGAGGATGAGCTGTTTAACGAATTTTACGAAATCATCGACCGGACGCTGAAGCCCGATACGGCGCTCCACACGCCCCGGGTCACGCTGCTGGAAATCTTCTCTTTCCTGGAGCGGCACAGGGAAGTGGCCAAGGCCATGATGAGCCCGCATGGCGATCTGGCTTTTGTGAACCGGGTAAAAAATATGGTAAAAGAACGCCTGGACAGCATCCTGAAAGCCAGCCGGGCCGCAAGCGACGGATGCTACCTGGAGGCTTTCGCCGTGTCAGGCTGCATCGGCGTCATCGAGATCTGGCTGGCCCAGCCGGATCCGCCAAGCCCGGAGGCTATGGCGGACATCTGCAGCAATATTCTGGAGAAAGGCTTTCGGCCATAGCCGTTTTCTCAGTTCTCGAAAAACCGCTCTTCCATGAGCCTGTCCAGCAGCTCCGCGAACAGGGTGTTGGCCCAGGCGAACCAGGGTCTGGTATACTCCCCCGGCGCGTCAGGGTCGAAAGACTCGTGCATATAATTTGTCCCCGCATGGGTTCTGGCCAGCATGTCCAGGCACTCCAGTATCTCCTCCCTGTCATCGCTTGTCAATGCCTGCATGACGATGCCGATATGCCATACATACCCGGCAGGCGTATGGGGGCTTCCCACGCCCTTTGCCTGTTCTCCCTCATAGTAATAGGGATTGTCCGGAGACAGGATGAAATTTCTGGTATTCCGATAAAGTCTATCCTCTTTTTCGCAGTATCCCAGATAGGGCATGGCCAGGAGGCTGGGAGAATTGGCATCGTCCATCAGGACATGGTTGCCGAAGCCGTCCGTCTCATAGGCGTATATCCTGCCATACTTCGGGTGCTCAACCACACCGTAGACCTCAATGCCCTCCTGAATCTCCTCCGCCAGCTCCCTGCACTGCTTTGCCAGTTCTACGTCCGCGAAGCACTCCTTGCAGATTTCCTCCGCAAACCGAAGCGCTTTCACCGCCATCATATTGGACGGAATCAGATAGCCGAAGCAGCAGCTGTCATCCGACGGCCGGAAGCCGGACCAGGTCATGCCGGTGACATTCACCGGCCGCCCCTCCCCCCTGCAGGGCAGGGTGTCGGTTTTCACGCAGTCATAGCGCCGGAAGAAATAGGAAGAATTTCTGTGCTCCTGTTCCGTGGTAAATGTATCTACGATTTTTCGTATCATTTCGTGGTAGACGTCCGTAAACGCCCTCTGGATCCCCGTCTCTTTCCAATAATGGTATCCCAGATAAAGCGGCGCACAGAGAGAGTCCACCTCATACTTGCGCTCCCATACATGATCGTTTTCCAGAGTCTCATCCCGGTATCCCGCCCCTGCCCCATTGGCCGTCTCATTGAAAGCATTGGCGTATGGGTCGATGCAGACCATCTGCGCCTGCCTGACAATGACGCCCTCCAGGATTTCCTGCAGTTCCCCGTCCTCTTTGGCATACTTCACATAAGGCCTCACCTGAGCCGCGGAGTCCCGGAGCCACATGGCAGGGATATCCCCGGTAATGACAAAATATCCTCCGTCCCGGGCCTGCTTTACCGTGGTTTCCATGGTATTCAGGAAGCACTGGGCAGCCAGCGGTGCCAGGGCCTCATAATGCTCCTTGTAGTATTCCTCCAGTTTTGCCGCGCGCTTTTTTAAGCTCTCCGGTATGTTCATAACGCTCTCCTTTCCTTTATATATCGCTAAATTCTATTATACTAAAGGATACGGCTTTTTTCAAGAATATCCGGTTCGGAATTGTCCATGCCAAAAGGCGTGTGGTCTTGTAAGGGACAATAGCCCCTTTCGCCACGGCAAAGCGGGCTGCAGACAGTCGGCAGCTTACCGTTTACGGCCAAAAGAGGGCTGTTTAAAGCCACAGGGTTGCACGGCAGTAAAAAATGGTTTATACTTGATACGTATAGTGATAGCAGACGACGACCCCTTTTTTGCTGCGGAGAGGCAGATCGCGCAGTTCTTCGCGGAGCAGGATTTCCATCTCTACTTTCTGGGTGTAGAAATGCCGGGAATGAGCGGCCTAGAGCTTTCGGAAAAGATCCTGACTCTCCATCCCGGAGCCAGGATTGTACTCCTTACCGGGAGATCGAAGCAAGAGAACGCCTGTGCAGTTTCGGCAAAGTTGACGACGCCATAGCAATACTGCAGGAGGCGGGCAATGGAACCGGCAGGGTAAATGTCTATATCTCTATGGAAGAAGCATTAAGCAATTCCGAAAGGGAAGAACTGTCACAGGTTATTTCGCAGTATTTTGAGGATGTGGAGGCCGGGCTGATTGAGATTAAATATGCGGATGCCCTAAGATAACTCTGTCTTTTGGGAATGAACAGAAGAATATCTGTGTGATTATAAAATAATCTCCATAAAGCGAGAATATTTCCGTACTTCAACTTTGTTAACCATTAAATTAAAAAACAAGGAGAATTAATATGAAAAGAAGAAGTATAGCTTTTTCTGCCCAGAGGCAGTATAGGAAAGAGGAAAGGGCATAAATATGGATAAAGTGGTGATTATCATAAACGGAGCAGGCGGTGTCGGAAAGGATACCTTATGCGAAATGGCGGGCAGACATTTCAGGGTAAGGAATGTGTCGTCAATTACCCCAATTAAAAAGATCGCGGAAGAATATGGGGGATGGAATGGGGAAAAAGATGCGAAAGCCCGGAAGTTCCTGGCAGATTTAAAACATTTATTTGTGGAATATAATGATCTGCCATTTGCTTATATCTGCGATGAATACGGAAAGTTCATGCAAAGCGAAGACGATATTTTGTTTGTGCACATTCGTGAAAGCGAAGAAATTGAGAAGCTCAAAAATTGGATAAAGACACCCTGTATTACATTATTGGTTACAAGATTTCAGATTGATCAGATTTCATGGGGAAATGCATCTGACGACAATGTGAAAAGTTTTCAATATGACTATACTTTTCAAAACGACAGCAGCCTGGAAGCCGCGGAAACAAAATTTTGTACGTTTTTAAAAGAAATCTTTGCAGAGCGAGGCCTGCTTCCTCTGTTATAAAGTTGCATCCTGCGGGTAAAATATAGTATAATGTGTTCCTATCAAAATCCAAAGATGCTCAGGCATCCGGAAAGAGAGGTTTCTATGAAAATTCTGTTTTACGACACCAAAAACTACGATAAGGACTCCTTTCAGGACACCCTGAAAGCGAACAACTTCCCCGGCATCACCATTGAGTATACCAAGTCCGACCTGGATCCCAGGACGGCGGCCCTGGCCGATGGTTTCGATGCGGTCTGCGCTTTCGTCAGCTCCGACATCGGAACTCAGACTATGGAAATCCTCCATGAAAAGGGCATCCGGCTGCTGCTCATGCGCTGTGCAGGGTTCAACAACGTAGACCTGGAAACCGCCGCGAAGTACGGTATCCGCGTCATGCGTGTCCCCGGGTACTCCCCGGAGGCCGTGGCGGAGCACGCCATGGCGCTGGCATTGGCCAGCAACCGCCGCCTCTATAAGGCCTACAATAAGGTTCGGGAGAACGATTTCAGCTTAAGCGGCCTCATGGGCTTCAATTTCTATGAGAAGACCGCCGGCATCATCGGCACCGGGAAGATCGGAGCCGCCATGTGCCGGATCTGCCGGGGCTTCGGCATGAAAGTCATCGCCTACGATGTGTACCAGAACGAATCCCTGAAAGAGTTCGTGGAGTATGTCTCCCTGGAGCAGCTTCTTTCCGACAGTGATGTCATTTCCCTCCACTGCCCGCTGATGGATTCCACTTATCACATGATTAACATCGACACCATTAAGCAGATGAAAGACGGGGTCATCCTGGTGAACACCTCCCGGGGCGCCCTGGTGAAAACCGACGACCTCATCGAGGGCATCCGCATGCACAAGTTTGCGGGCGTAGGCCTGGACGTATACGAGGAGGAGACCAACAATGTGTTCGAGGACCGCTCCGATGAGATCCTGGAGCACTCCACCACCGCCAGGCTCCTGTCTTTCCCCAATGTGATGATCACTTCCCACCAGGGGTTCTTTACCAGGGAGGCGCTGGGAGCCATCGCCGCCACTACATTGCAGAACGCCTTGGATTTTGTGGCCGGAAAAGAAAGCCCTAATGACGTAAAAATCGGGTAGGGAACGCATTTCTCCCTACCCGCCGCGCCGGGCATCCAGGAGTTTTCCTGCCTTACCCACAGCGCCAAACACCCGAAAGAAAGCGTTTTTGCCCACGTCTTTCTTTCGGGTGTTTATTGCGTCTCCGTCATCCCGGCGGTCTGCGCAAATAGATCAAATTCTCCACTCTGGCGGCAGCCTGGCATTCCACGGTATCCCAAGCATCCGGTCAGGGAACCGTAATGGAAAAGCCCTCATAGATTCCTACGGGGACACTCTCCCCAAAGGCGTACTCTGTCATCTGATCCTGCTCGAACTGGTATACGGTCACCGACTTTCTGTGGGGATCCACCACCCAGTATTCTCTGATGCCTGCCGTGCGGTACTTGAACAGTTTGGTAAAGTAGTCCATGGATCTGCTGCTTTGGGACACAATCTCAATGACCCAGTCCGGCGCCCCATGGCAGCCCTTTTCGTCCAGCTTAGCGGTATCGCATATGACGGAAATGTCCGGCTCTACATAATTGATATCATCGTCATTCAAGAATACCGCGAAAGGCGCCGGGTAGACTTCACAGCCTCCCTGTTTCGTTTGAATATGGTTGCCTATCGTCCGGTCAAAAAAATGCACCAACCCCTGATGTGTCCGCCCTGGGGGAGCCATATAATAAATCTGTCCGTCAATCAGCTCTGCCCGCTCCCCGTCCGGCAAAGCATAGATGTCATCTGTGGTATAAAATTCTTCTTTTCGTAGTGCGTCCATTCCGATTCCTCCTTTCCATACCCCATTGTATCATAATTTCATGCGCTCCAGCGCACATGGAATCAGAAGCTGACATAATGCACTTCCATCTCAGTATTGTACCATGTGCGCAGAAAATCAAGGGACTCCGAAAGAGACATTTGATTTTCAAGCCATGGATTGCCGGGTATAATGCATCACGCAGTGATGGCAAGCCAGCCCACGCTGACTTGAATTCTGCGAATGCAGAATTATTATACCATGCTTCGTGTACAACCCGCAAGTTTCGCGCCACTTTTCATACTCTTTTTAAAAAATATTTTTACAAAAGACCTTGCAAACCCAAAATCAATATGATATCATTTTAATATCAAATACAGAATTTTAACTCATACATGTGAAGAAAGCGAGGAATTTTTTATGGAAGAGAAAGTCTTAAAAGGAAAAAAGAACGGCATGGCTGTCCTGCTGGCAGTGATTCTGGCCTATGTGGCCGCTACTGCCGCGGTAGTTGTCAGCAGCATCAGTCTTGACAGATACGGAGCCTCGGCTCTCAGCATCGCAGTGCTGGTCCTGGGCATCGCGGTGCTGGCTTTGGGGTGGATCCTACTGCTGGGCCTTAAGGTCTTAAAGCCCCAGGAGGCGCTGGTGCTGACCCTGTTCGGCCAGTACATCGGCACTCTGAAAGAGAACGGCTTCTACTTTGTCAATCCTTTCTGCGTAGGCGTGAACCCGGCTGCTAAAACGAAACTAAGCCAGAGCGGGGACGTGTCGGAGCCGGGCAATGGCCTACTGTCTATAGCAAATGGGGCCCAGAGCATGAACCTGGCCGGCGATTATGCCAACAAAAAGCTGTCCTTAAAGATCATGACCCTGAACAATAGCAGGCAGAAAATCAACGACTGCCTGGGCAATCCCATCGAAATCGGCATTGCCGTCACTTGGAGAATCGTGGATACGGCCAAAGCCGTATTCAATGTGGACAATTATAAGGAATTCCTCTCCCTCCAGTGCGACAGCGCCCTGCGCCATGTAGTCCGCATCTACCCTTACGACGTGGCTCCCAATGTGGATACCACCGGAGACGGCGTGGCGGACGAGGGAAGCCTGCGGGGCTCCAGCGACATCGTGGCCGCAAGGATTCGGGACGAGATCCAGTCCCGGGTGAAAGAGGCCGGCATTGAGGTGGTGGATGCACGGATCACCTATCTAGCCTACGCCCCGGAGATCGCGGCTGTGATGCTGCAGCGCCAGCAGGCCTCAGCCATCATAGACGCCAGAAAGATGATCGTGGACGGCGCAGTGGGCATGGTGGAGATGGCTTTGGAGCGTCTGAACGAGAAAGATGTGGTACAGCTGGATGAGGAGCGCAAGGCGGCGATGGTCTCCAATCTGCTGGTGGTGCTGTGCGGGAATCATGACGCCCAACCCATTGTGAACTCAGGGAGCCTCTACTGATGGCCGACACCAAAAAGCAGGTTCCACTGCGGCTGTCCCCCAAGCTCTACGATGCCATCGCCGCCTGGGCGGAAGACGACTTCCGCTCTGTCAACGGACAGATAGAGTATCTGCTGACGGAATGCGTCCGCCAGCGGAAGAAGAACGGGAAATATGCCCCGGAGGAATTGGACGTGCCGCCGGAACTGGATATCTGATTCTGTGTGACTGATTTAGAGACTTACGGCCCGGGATTTCCATCTTATTCAAATATCAGGTACATATTGGCATGACGGTTCAGGGAATTCGTTCCTTTTTCGATATAATCCCAAGTCTTCTGATATGTACCTGATACTGCAATTCCCGGGGCCGATATAAAGTCTATGAACGCCTCCGCTTTGCCATCATATCCGTCCGCAAAGTCCTCCGACAGCCTTTCTCTTCGTCCGAATGGTCCTTAAGAATAGTCCTTAAGTTCACCATAAAATACATGCTGTCATGGAAGCTTCAAAATCTCAGTCCAAATGGAACACAGTCTGCAGGTCGATGCTCACCGGGCTGTTGTCCGGGTTGGTCTCCATGATGTCCGCCATGAAGTCCCACCATTTGCGGTTGATGGCGGTGTCCGCCCCTTTGGCCCAGAGCGCCTCGTCCTCGATCTCTATGTAGCCAAAGAGGGTCAGGGTCTCCCTGTCCAGAAAAATGGTATAGTTCTTCCCGCCGTGCTCATGGATCATGTCCTGCATCTCGGGCCACAGTTCATTGTGCCTCTTCTCATACTCAGCCTCCTGGCCGGGATACAGCTTCATTTTGAATCCTTTGATCATTGTTTTGTCCTCCTTTTTTATGATTTCCCGGAATCTCCAAATCCTATCCTCTCAAGGTTTTGGCTCTGTTCTCTTATCCTATGCGCGCATAAAAGCTTTGCAGCCAAGTTCCTCTACGGACAGAAAGCCCGCAGACCGATAAAAAGAGACTGTCTTCTCCGTGTCATCCGTAAGCAGTTCCATCTGATACACAGATTCATATTTCTCCATAACAGCCTTTAAAAGCCTCGTTCCTATGCCCTGCTTCTGGTTATTTCCATCCCTGTCTCCCTCCTTGTATTCCTGCTTTGAATATGGACACATTCTATCATAGTTTTTGTGAATAAGGCAAGGGCGAAAGGCAAACAACTCCAAAAAAGGATTGCCAAAAAACGCCGGAGCCGCTAAAATGGGCATATAAGGTTCCCCGTCTACAACACTCTGCAATATCGGCCGAATCCGGGAACCCGGGAGGACATGACATATGGCGACCATAAAAAATATTCACGAAAAATACATGAAAGAGGCCTTAAAGCAGGCAAGAAAAGCTCTGGCCCTGGGAGAAGTGCCCATCGGCTGCGTCATCGTCCATGAGGGGAAGATCATCGGCCGGGGGTATAACCGGCGCAACACAGATAAAAACACGCTTTCCCATGCGGAAATCACCGCCATCCGGAAAGCCAGCAAAGTTATCGGAGACTGGCGGCTGGAGGAGTGCACCATCTATATCACCTTAGAGCCCTGCCAGATGTGCGCCGGGGCTATTATCCAGGCCCGCATTCCGGAAGTGGTCATGGGCTGCATGAACCCCAAAGCGGGCTGCGGGGGATCGGTGCTAAATATTCTGGAAATGTCTCAGTTCAACCACCAGGCTTCCGTCACCAGGGGGGTGCTGGAGCAGGACTGCAGCGATATGCTCAAAAGCTTCTTTGCAGATCTGCGGGAGCGCAACAGGGCTGAAAAGGAAAGCCGCAGACAGCTTGCGGAAAATGTCCAGGCCCCTTAGGCAGTTCCTGTGGTATCCGACTCCTATGGGGCGCATGCTTCCAGCGCCCCGCCGCTGCACCCCATCGCTCACCTCTCTCCCAGATCAATGCTCTCCTCCACGAACTTGCGCTCCATCCGATGCCGCAGCTTTCGATTTTCCACCGAATCGAAGACGATAGAGAAGTCATACCCTGCCGGATAGAGCTCCTCCGCCGCCACATGCAGTTTTACGCGCTTGTGGTTGATCCAGATCTTTTTGTCCGGAAGTTGGATCCGCAGCACCCCCTTTTCATTCACCGGTTCGCAGACAATACCTATTTTCTTGTCCGGATATATCATGACGCTGTCTCCAAGACGGAATTTGCCCGACAGGTCTTTTTTGCGGGACGGCTCTTTCTTTTTCTGGATTTTCGGCCGGGAAACCGGCTCCTGCCTCCGCCCGGAAACAGTCATCTGCTGCGCTTTGGGTAAATGGCGCTCCCATTCCTCTCTTTCTCCCAACTTTCCGGAGCCGTCCGCAAAATTGCCAGCCCCATAGGCCGTCTTGGCCGCGGTTCGAAGCATATGCTCCGGCATGCCCAGCCTGGCGGCGATGTAGAAAGCGCAGCTCTCCCCTGCCTCCCCGATGACCATCTGATAGGTGGGCTGCAGACTTTCCCGGTCAAAGGTCATCCTGGCATTGATAAGCCCCTCCGCAGCAGCCGCGTACTCTTTCACCTCCGGATAATGGGTGGTCACCAGAAACAGGCATCCGCTCTTCTGCAATTCCTCCATGATGGCCACGGCGATACCCATACCCTCCGCCGGATCCGTGCCTGAACCCAGTTCATCCATGACTACCAGACTCTCCGGCCCCACCTGCCTTAAGATATCCAGCACACTGGTGATATGGGCGGAAAAAGTGGACAAGTTTTCCGACAGATTCTGCCCGTCTCCGATATCGCAAAGATAATTGCCGTTCATGCAGATATCCGCCTCCCTGCAGGTGACGTGCAGCCCGCACTGGGCCATCATGCAGCTAAGCGCCACGGTCTTGAGGGCCACGGTCTTGCCTCCTGTGTTGGGCCCCGTTATAACAATTCCTCTGTAATCGTCTCCGATCTCAAAATCCTGTGGAACACAGGTTTCCCGGTCCATCAGGGGATGCCTGGCCTCCCGCAGCACAATGCGCCGGCCGGTATTGATCCGGGGCTTGGTTCCCCGAAGATCCATGCTCAACTTCCCCTTTGAGAAGATAAAGTCCAGTTTCTCCATGGTTTTGAGATTCCGGGCCATGGCTTCCCCATTGTCTGCCACCATAGCCGTCAGAGTATATAGAATCCGGCGTTCTTCATTTTCCTCGTCAATCAGCAGAAGAGAGAGTTCCTCGCTGTGCTTTGCCACCGCCGCAGGCTCTATAAACAGCGTGCTGCCCGTGGAGGATTTGTCGATGACGCTTCCGGATATCCGGAATTTATACTCTTTCTTGACCGGCACGCACAGACGGCCGCTGCGGAAAGTGCTGTAGCTGTCGGACATGCACTCCTTATGGCTTTTCATGACGGCATCGGCCTTTTCTTTCATCCGCTCTTTGGTCCGCTGGATGTCGGTGCGGATGGTGTGGAGCAGCTTTGAGGCATAATCGTCCACCCGGCCGCTGCGGATCTGGACATGGATGGCGTCCCGGATATCCGCCAGATTGTCCAGATTCTCCTCATAATAGGGCAGGGACAGTTCCAGCTCTTTGCCTCTGTTCAGGTATTCTTTCAGCCGCCTGACTGCCGTCAGGGAAAATTCTATCTGTTCCAGCTGTGCCGCCGTCAGGCAGTCACCCCTCTGTGCCACGGCAACCAGTGTCCCGATTCCCTCCATGGACACCAGGGGCGGCGTCCCCTCCCTTTCCAGCAAAGTCCTGGCCTCCGTGGTCTCCTGCTGGCGCAGCGCCAGTTCTGTCTCAGACAGGCAGGGCTCCTGCTCCATGATTTTTTCTTTCGCTCCCTCTGTGAGGGCCAGCTGCGCCCATTTCTCCTTTATTTTGTCGAATTCCAATATTTCCTCTGTCTTTCTCATGATAACTCCTTTTGCCGCTTTGGCGGATGCTTTTTTTCGGCTTTTCGTTCTTATTCCAGCCATTTGTTCTAATCACTTGTTCTAACTATTTTTTCCAATCACTTCTTCCTGTTTTACAGGATTCCCTGCTTTCCTCTGCCCATCCCACTGCCGTGCCTCCCCATGCCCGAAGCGATGTTCATATCAAGCCCTGTCCGCGCCGGGCCCGTTCCTCTTTGCCCACCGGATTCCCCGCGCAGTCCAGGCGATCAGACTTCCCGACATATTTCTTTTATGCGCTGTGTGCATCAAAAAAGAGCATAGCTATACAGTCATGCTCTCAATCGAATGATTCTCTCCCGGATGTCAAAGTCCTCTCTCCTCCCGGAGAGCAAAAAGCAGAACCTGACATATGATATACAGGGCTAAACCTCTATACAAAGCACATTGTACGGCAGCCGGCAGGAATTACCGGCACATGAAGCAGACCTGCAGAATCCTACAGGCACTACCCTCTGCAATATTTATTTTGCAGTATCCTCCATTACAATGCTTCGCATAAAGTCCTCCCTTTCTTTTTTATATAAATTTCACCGCCGGCAGGCACAAATCCAATCCAATGCCCCGGCACCTTTTTCAGTCTACCTCATATGGATAACTCTGTCAAGTCCTTTGGCCGCTTTCATCCTGCTTTCGGCACGGATGTCTCAGAATTTTCATGCAAATTCCCCCCAAAAACACCTGGCGGCTGCACCGAGTGAACAGTAACACGGCCGTTACCCAACGGATAAATGGCCGGCTTTCCTGCGCAAAAAGGGAATAGGGCATACTTCCCGCAGCTTCCGTCCCTGACCCTACACCCTCTCAGGCGCCGCCGGCGCCCTTATGCCTCCTGGTGATTTTATAAAGTTCCTCCGTGGCCAGCCTGGTCCTCGCCACCACATCTCCGCCTTCCGTGGGGAAGCAGTAATACAGCACGTCCCCATTGCCGATGCAGATCACGTCCCCTATCTCGTACCAGTAGTAGTCCGAATACAGGCTATAGGAAGCCCCGGGCTTCTGGACATAATCCAGCTTTCCGTCGCAGCCCGTAAGGTGAAAACCCTCCGCGGTATGGCGCAGACGTCCCGTTCCCACCCGGTAGATGCTCTTCGTGTCCACCAGTATGCAGATGTCTACGGGCACGTCCAGCAGATAGGTTCCCTCCTCCAGCTCTCTTCGCACGCTGTCCCGCTCCCAGCGGTACCAGTCCGGCACATGCGGGAACTCGGTCTCCCCCTCCACTGCCTCCAGAAAGCCGTATTCCGTCAGCTCGTATGACTTCCCGCAGCTTCCGCAGCTAATCCTGCTGCCCTGGCCCAGCATCTGTCCCTCTGCGGCGCAGTGGGGACATTTGTACAGGACACGGTTGAGGCAGTCGGCCCGGAAGCTTTCCGTGATGCGTATTTGGTTCTCCTGCTGCCAGCGGAAGTTGTCAAAGGAGAATTTCTCCTGTAAAAGCTCGTTCAGTTCCCCGGCGGATTTCTGCCGGATCTCCTCGGGGGACAAGAGGTATTCCATATCCGCGGACACGTCCACTTTGCGCAGCTTCAGATTGTTGTACAGAGGATCTCTGGAAAAAGCCCCGTAGGTACGGATCATCACCACCGGCGCCCCCAGTATCTTCAGGCATTTCCCCAGACTGTCCGGCAGGGGCGTGGCAGTGCCGTCAAAGCTGTAGCTGGCCTCCGGAAACATCAGCACGGAGCTTTTCAGCTGCTTCAGGGCAAAGAGCATATCCCGGATCAGCACCATGTCCGTGACGAATTTCTTTGTGGGAATGCAGCCGATGGCACGCATTAGCCGGTTCTTTCCCACGAATCCGTCCGAGGTTCACACCACATTGAAAGGTCTGGGATAGAGGAGGGTGGCCGCGATCTTCAAGTCGATGAAGCTGGAATGATTCATGAGAATCAGACAGGGATCCCCCTTTCCCAGCCTCTCCATGCCGATTTCCCTGTGGGAAAAATGTGTGGCCCGCAAGTCCGGTATGGACAACAGTTTTAAAAGCAGCCTGAAAATGCGCATAGGCCTAACAGGGCTCTGGTGGAGTCCCACAGGATGCGCCAGCACCCCCTCAATCGCCATCTCTTTTACCTTTATCTTCATGTACCGCCCCTTATCGCGTCCTGCACTCCCCTGTATCCTATAGCAAAACGCCCCTCATATTGTATATCCGCTTCCCCGGAATGCCTCCTTGTCCTATTGCCTTGCTCCTGTCATGCGCAGCCTGCCCGCGGTTCCGGTGCTGCTGCCAGGCCGTCTGCCCGCCGCTTCTTCCCCCTACTCCGCTATATAAGTGGGCGCATTCTTAGGGCTCTTCCCTTTGATTACATTATGATAATATGAATAAGTCATGGGGGTGTCTTTCTTCAGGATATCCGCATCCAGCACCTTGCCCAGGAATACGGTATGTGTGGACGTCTCCATCTTGTCGATGACCTCGCAGACAATGTATGCGCAGGCATCCGTCACCACCGGCAGGAAGCCCTTTACCGCATAATCCACCTCGTCGAACTTATTGCAGTCTTTCCCGCTCTTGAACCCAAAGGTGCCGATAATGCCGGGCTTGGAATTCTCCCCCAGAATGGAAATGGCAAATTTTCCGGTGTCCCGGATGCACTGGTTTGTGTAGTTGTCATGGTTAATGCTCACGGCAATGGTGGCGGGCTCCGAAGTGATCTGCATGGCGCTGTTGGCCGTGCAGCCTGTGGCTCTTCCCTTGTCCCATGTGCTGACTACATACACTCCGTACGATAACTGATGAAATGCGCTTTTGTTCATGATTTTTACCCCTCTCTTTGCTTTTTTGTCTCATAATACTGTCTTCCTATTCGTTTACCGCCTTCTGCCGCCTGTCCTCTCCGCGGCGCCTCCATAGCCCGGGAACACTGCTATGCCTTTTGCCTGAAATCAGTTCCCTGAGCCATGCCCGGAGCTTTCCTCCAAATACCAGGCCCCCGCGCAGCGCTTTCCGTCTCAGTGGCTATAGTCAAATCCGCATTGCTCCAGAAACGCCCTTGCCATCAGTGTGGCTCCCACTCTGTTGGGATGAACCCTGTCCCAGGCAATGAACGTGGAATGGCGGATTTTGCAATAGTCCTCATAGACTTTCTGAAAATCCACGAACACGCAGCCATGCTTCTTTGCAAGCTCCCCACAGATAGCCACATATTCGTCCATCCTGGCCCGCATCCTGTCCTCGCGGTTCGGCTCCATGTAATAGGGGGAAAGCAGGAATATCCCTTTCACCTCTTCCTTTACCGCCAGAATCATCTGCTCCACATTCCGCTCATATTCCTCCGGCAGCACCTGTCCGTCCGGCATGGCCGGGGTGTCGAACTGCCTCCACACATCATTGATGCCGATACAGATGGAGACCCAGTCCGGCTTTAAATCCACCACATCCCGCTGGAATCTTTCCAACAGGTCTCTGCTGGTATTGCCCGAGATTCCGGAGTTGGTCACCCGGATCCGCCGCTCCGGATAATATGCCGCCAGCATATTGTCGATGATCCGTACATATCCGGTGCCCAGATTGTCAAACAGCCCCTCGCCCACCGGCTGGGCGCTGCCCATGTCCGTCACGGAGTCTCCCGCGAACACGATTCTGTCCATGTCTTCAAAAAGCATTTCTATCTCCTCTTTTCTGCCGAATCAAAAGCTTTTTCGCGTCTTTTGATAACAGCTTATTTTGTCCCCCTGATCCCGTTTCGATTAAAAATATCCACCAGGCACTCATTCTGCAGTCTGCCATCATCATAACTCATGGTGAGCGCCTTTGCGGTTCCCTCCAAAACACATATATAAATATTCATCCTCTCACCATCCTTTCTGCATTCTATATAA
The DNA here is from genome assembly GCA_910584235.1 of uncultured Acetatifactor sp. GTDB lineage: Bacteria > Bacillota > Clostridia > Lachnospirales > Lachnospiraceae > Acetatifactor. The sequence continues at coordinate 37,249 of CAJTZD010000021.1, read as the reverse complement.
AAATAGAATACTAAAAAATAAGAGAGATGTCCATAGCATAAATCAAAAAACAGCTTAATTAGGCTTTATGGTAGTTCCTGTCTTTCACCCACTTCTTTTGGAAGATGGTTTTGTTGCAATTTGATGGCTGTTCTTATATAATAGAATCCAAAAGAGGATTCTATTATCCGGGTTCTATAATAGAATCCAAAAGAGGATTCTATTATCCGAGTTCTATAATAGAATCCAAAAGAGGATTCTACCCGAAACCATCTCAAATATCACAGCGTATTCTACGAGATACAACGTATTTAAAAGGAGTGCACTATGAAATTCAGAAAACCCTACCCGCGCAAGACTGCGGGCAGTACGCGCTTGCGTTATTTTCTGTCCTACTTTATCATATTCTGTTTTCTGATCACAGGCTTTTTCTACATCGTCCGCAGCCAGCTTGCAAAGCTTTATCTGGAACAGCTCACCGTTTCCTCCGAGGAACAGCTTCACAATGTACGGCAGACTCTGGCAGAAGAATTTAACGCGATGAACACAGTCAACAATTATATCAAGGATAATGTCAGCATTATCTTTACCAAATATACCACGGACCAGGGACGTCAATACCTGGCTTACAAAGAACTCAGAAAATACATCGCAGGCCGCCCCTATATAAAATCCGTCATTTATCTCAACAAGAACCATAATGTAGTCACCTCCTCCCAGACCGTCACGGAATATAAGGAGGGCGCTTTCCATATGCTGACGCCCAATCCCTTTGTCTTCAACCCGGCGCCCTATCTGGACAGCAGGCAGAACCAGCTGCTGTATCTGCAGGAGGACGGCGAAAAGCAGCTGATCTACTTCCCTGTCAACAGCTCTTACGCCAATGACATCACATACTTTTTGGTGGATACACGGGAGATAGAGCAGCTCTGCCTGAAAGCTTCCTCCAGCGAGATGCCCGCCGTTGCCCTGCTGGATTCCGGAAAAAATATCATAGCCGGAAAAAACACAGAGTTTCTGACGCCCTACATGGATTCCTTTGAGCCAAAAGACGGCATCTACCCCATTGACAACAACACCTCCCTATGCGTCAGCGGCGGCCTGAGCAACGACTTTTTGATGCTTTCCCTGATCTCCAACCAGGTACTGCTGGGACAGGTCAATTCTGCCTTTCGGACAGCCTATCTGATCCTGTTCGCTCTGGGCCTGGCCGGTTTTTTGCTGCTTCTGATGTCCATGAGAATCACATACCTGCCCTTACATAAGCTGACCCAGAAGATCGTCGCCTCTCCCGACAAACGGCAGAGCTATCTGGAGCAGCTGGATCAGACCTTTGCGGATTCCAGCCTCCAAAACCGCCGGCTTCAGGACAAACTGGAGAAGTATAAGCTCTCCATCCAAAAGTCCATACTGGACAATATCATCACCTCAAACCATGCCACTGCCGGCTGGCGGGAGCTCCCGGATATTGACCGCCTCTTCGACGCGGGCTCCGATGTGCTGCTCTTTGCGGTGAAGATGAAATCCCCCAGAGCCCCTTTCCCCTGCGGAAAGATCGTGGAGTTTTTCTGCCGTTCCCTCACCGTGGAGGATTCCTGCGTCATTCTGGAGACCGCCGGGGATACAGCCATCCTGTTAATCAATTACTCCGGGGCGGAGCCCAATAAGGACGAGGTGCTGGAGCTCCTCTTAACAGACCTGCAGCGGGAAAAGGGATATCTTTCCTCCTTAAGCGACTGCTCCGATTCCCCGTTAGATATTCCCTCCCTGTATGAGCAGGCCATTCAGGCCAGCGGCCTTTGGGGCGAGATGCCCGTGGTAACCTACCGGGAGGCCGCGCCTCTCTTGACCGGCGGCTCTGCTCTGGCCTATCCCTATGAAATGCTAAGCGCCCTGTCCGCCTCCCTGCAGAATTACCAATTCCAGGAGGCAAACGGATACATCCAGGAGCTGTTTCGCATCATAGACCAATCCGAGTCCATGGACAGACAGATTCCTGATTTCTTCGCCCACTGTATCCTCATCGACCTGCTGGCAGTCATAGCCAATGCCATGGAGCACTCGGACATCCGCTTCAAATCCTACAGCAATCTCTATTTTGAGGCGCTGTACCTATGCCGCAGCTGCTCCTATGGGGAAAATGCAGCCGCCATCCAGGCCAATATACAGAAGCTCACAGACTTTTTCCAGGAGCAGTGGACAGCCAAGTCCGCCAGTTCTTTCCACTTAAAAGAACAGATCGAAAAGAACTTCACCCGGCCGGACTTTTCCATCAACCAGCTGGCGGAGCAGTTCCATGTAAGCATTGCCTATATCAGTTATCTGGTAAAAAAAGAAATCAATCAGAACTTTTCGGATTATATATGGGAACTGCGCCTTAACAGAGCCAGGGAACTGCTTCTGAGCACAGATCAGTCCATCGATGAGATCAGCGTGGCGGTAGGCTACCTGAACACTTCCAGCTTCCGCCGGAAGTTCAAGCAGGACACAGGCCTGACTCCCTCTCAGTACAGGAGCCAGGCAGGGGAGCGCGGCAGTGCTCCCTCTTGACGAGCCATACTGCCGCCTCCCTGTCATCCCTTTACGGAGCCGATCATCACGCCCTTGACAAAGTACTTTTGAATAAAAGGATAAATACACAGTACAGGCACAGTGGACACGATGATCACGCTGTACTTCAAAGTCTGAGCCAGCTGCGCCTTTGCGGCCACCGTGGCCATGTCCATGCTTGAGGTATTATTCAGAGTCAGCTTGGTGGACATCAGGATATCCCGCAGGAAAGACTGCAGCGGCAGCAGACTATCGTCATAGAGATAGATCAGCGCCGAGTAGAAGTCGTTCCAATGTCCCACCGCATAGTACAGTCCGATCACGGCCAGAATGGGCTTGGACAAGGGCAGCACCACCCGCACCAGATACTGGAAAGAACTGGCGCCGTCCAGGGTTGCAGCCTCCTGGAGCGATGGGGGAATGCTGTTCATGAAATAGGTTCTGGTGACGATCATATTGTACACGGACATGGCGCCGGGTATGATCATGGCCCAGCGGGTATTGATCAGCCCCAGCTTGCTCACCACCAGATAGGTGGGAATCAGGCCGCCCGAAAAATACATGGTGATCAGCAGCAGCACCATGATAAAATGCCTGGGCATAAAGTCTTTCCGGGAAAGAGGGTAAGCGCCGCATACTGTCATAATGAGGTTCACCAGGGTTCCCACCACCGTATAAAATATAGTATTGGCATAGCCTATCCAGATCCGCTTATACTGCAGCAGTTCCTCATAAGAGACCAGCGTAAAGCCCTTTGGCCACAGCACCACCTTTCCCAGCCACACCTGATTGGGATCGCTGAAAGAGGCAATCACCACAAACCACAGGGGCCAGACAAAGATGATCAGCAGGACGATCATAACTAGCAGATTGACGATGTCAAATACCTTGTCGGCATAGGATCTCCTGTCTCCCGATTTTCTCCACTTCATTTCTTTCTCCTCCTTGCTTAAAACAGACTTTCGCCTGCGAACTTCTTGCTCAACTGATTGGAGCCAACTACCAGAATCAGGCTGATCACAGAGTTGAACAGACCTACCGCAGTGGAATAGCCATAGTCGGAATGAATCAGGCCTACCTCATAGACATAAGTGGAGATAACCGACGCGGCGCTTCTGTTCAGAGAATTCTGCAGCAGATATACTTTCTCAAAGCCCACGCCCAGCAGGCCTCCCATCTGAAGAATGAGCAGCATAAGTATCGTGGGTTTAATGGATGGCAGATCCACATGGATCATCCGCTGAATCTTGGTGGCGCCGTCCACAATGGCCGCCTCATGCATTTCATAGTCCACGCCGGCCAGGGCGGATATGTAGATGATGGAACTCCAGCCCATGCCCTGCCATACGCCGCTCCACACATAAATATGCTTAAACCATTCTGCCTTTGCCAGGAAATTCACGGGCTCCAGCCCGAAGAACCCCCGTATCACATTGAAAATGCCGGAATCCTGGGACATGAAAATGGTAATCATACCGCAGATGACCACGGTGGAGATAAAGTACGGCGCATAGGATACCATCTGCACCACCTTTTTCAGCTTCGTATGGCGCAGGTAATTCAGCATCAGGGCAAAGATAATCGGAATGGGGAATCCGGCTATCATGCCATAAACACTTAAGCCGATGGTATTCATAAGCAGACGCTCAAAATCATAGGCGCTGAAGAAACGTCTGAAATGTTCAAAGCCCACCCAGGGACTTCCCAGGATCCCCTTTTTGATCTCGTACTCCTTAAAGGCCAGCAGAACGCCATACATGGGCACATAGGAGAAAATAATGTAATAGAGCACCACCGGCGTGACCATCAGATAAAGGATCCAGTGTTTCCTTATGTTTTTCAGCAGCCGGATCCCGAAAGCTTCCTTTTTTTTCTGTATATTCATGAATGATTCCTGCTCCTTTCAAAAAGGCGGCAAAGAATCGCTGCCGACTCTCCGCCGCCGGGCTTCCCGTGCCAAGCACAGTCTCCGCCGCTACATTCACAAAAGATTATCGATTCATAGCCGCATCATAAGCCTCTTTATAGATTGCCTCCAGACGCTCCAGCCCCATTTCGTTGAGCTTGCCGATATATTCGTCCCAGCTGTCCTCCAGATTCAGCTCCCCGGTGACTACAAATGCCATGTACTCATCTACATAAGGGTTAATGTCCGCACCAATGGTAGACATCTCTTTCTGCTGATCGTCCGTATAGGTCAGCTTGGGCCAGGGCACCTGACCGTGCTCGATGAGTTTCAGTCTCTGCTGGTTCAGGTAGACTTCGTCCGGGTCCACATTGGCGGACATGCTTTCCATCCACGCTCTGGGCTGAACGGAGGGGTGAGACTGGCCGCCGCCCTGGATGGCTGAGCTGGCACGGACAGTGGTAATATCCTCGCCGTGTCCCTTGTCAAGGAGCCATTCCCATTCTCCCTGGTCATTGTACTGATAAGTCTCGCCCTCTACACCCATCCAGGCCAGCTTGCCGCCCTCTTCCGTGTAGAACTGATCGGCCCAGGCCACCACCACCTCGGGATGCTCGCACTTGTCGGAGATAGCCAGTGTTCCGCCCTGGATGCCGGGGCTCAGATCCAGGCAGTCGTCCCAGGGAGTCAGCGCAATGTAGTCCTCATCGTGGTCGCGCCCTACGGTCAGGAATGCGCCGGCATCAAAGAAAGAACCCAGCACGTCTCCTGACTGGCCGATGGGAGCCTGCTCGTCATGCTGTGTGGTAAAGCTGTTTTTGTACATCAGTCCTTCCTGATAAAGCTTTGTGGCATATGCCAGGAATTCCTTGTACTCTTCCGTTGCCGGCACATAGCGCAGCTCGCCGTCTATGATTCCGTCTTTGCCCGTATTCGGGAAGTCCGCATACTGCAGCAGGAAGAACGGATTCAGCCAGGAATTGCAGAACAGGGGAATCTCGTCATCGGGATCTCCGTTTCCGTTGGCATCTTTCTCCTTAAAGGCTTTCAGCACCTCATAGAGCTCGTCAAAACTGGCAGGCTCCTTTAAGCCCAGATTATCCATCCATCTTTTGTTGATCCAGTAGGCCGGTCTGCTGACACTGGGCATATCTATCTGGGGCAGACTATAGATATGGCCGTCCGAAGCCGTAATATACTGCCAGCCGCCCCTTTCATCCAGCAGAGCCGTCAAGTTGGGCGCATACTTTTTGATCAGATCCTCCAGGGGAATGACGATTCCCTGCTTTCCGTACTTATCGGCATCAAAATTGTTTTTGAAGAATATGTCAGGATAGTTATTTCCGTTGATCATTGTGCTAAGCTTTTCAGCCAGCTCGGAATGCAGCACATTGGTGAAGTCTATCTGGACATTGGTATCCGCCAAGGCTTTCTGCATGGCAATATTGTCCGTCATGGTATAGTCCCCGTTCATGCCTGCCACAGCGGTAAAGGTCATGGTCTCCTCCAGGGGGAATGTAACGCTGTCAGCCATTCCTCCCTCCTCTCCTCCCGCTTTTTGGTTCGACTCTTCTTTTTGGTTTTCCTCTGTCTGCTCTTTATTATTGTTCTCTCCCGATGCGGGCCGGTCATCCTTGCCGCAGCCAGCCAGCGCGGAAAGAGACAGGACGGCAGCCAGTGTCAGTGCCATAACTTTTTTCAGCTTCATAATAAGCTTCCTCCTTTATTTTTTGATGTAGGTTCTACCAGATCAGCGCTTTTCATGTTAAAACTAATTGTATTGTATATTGCGCCCAATATTTTATCAAGAAACACTATTTCAATACTAGGATTATACAAATGAGACAGTGTGAACCAGGCAAAATAACATAGGAAAATAGCGTCTTTTGGGGAAAAATGATACATTTGTTAAATGAATGGATGAAAGAATTGCGTTCCGCCCCAGATGAAAGAATGCACCCGGATGAAAGAATTCCATTTCTCCTTGACAACATCCTGCGGTTTACGCTATACTAAAAAAGCCGTACCTCTTCAAGGTCCGGTACAGTGATGAAATTCGGTCTTGCGCAATGGGAATCCGCGAATCGTGTCAGGTTGGGAACAAAGCAGCACTAAGCGGAACCTCCTATGTGCCGCAAGGCAGCCGGGTGGAGCTGTATCGGCCTTGAAGGGGTACGTTTTTTATAAAAACTTGTGAAAATCCAAACAACATGATATGATAATCGCAGTAAAAAGGAACATCTGTAATCCGGGAGACGATTCCATGGAAACGACTTTTGAGACAATTGATCGGATGATGAGCGACTGCACCCTCTGCCCGCGCATGTGCCATGCGGACCGCAGGGCGGGAAAGACGGGCTTCTGCGGCCAGGGCGCCAAAGTGGCGGCGGCCAGGGCAGCCCTGCACTTCTGGGAGGAGCCCTGTATCTGCGGCGCCGGCGGCTCCGGCGCGGTGTTCTTCTCGGGCTGCGGGCTGCGCTGCGTCTTCTGCCAGAACCATGACATCGCCCTGGGAAAGCGGGGGCATGTCCTGTCCTTAGAGCGGCTGTCCCGGATTTTCCTGGAGCTCCAGGAAAAAGGCGCCGTCAATATCAACCTGGTCACGGCCGGACATTTCCTGCCCCAGGTATGCCTGGCTCTGGCCACGGCCAAAAGGCAGGGGCTGAACATCCCTGTTGTATACAATAGCTCCGGGTATGAAGAGGTCTCCTCCCTGCGGATGCTGGCAGGTTTGGTGGATATCTATCTGCCGGACTTAAAGTACCAATCTCCCCGGCTCTCCGCCCTTTATTCCCATGCCCCGGACTATTTTGAGAAAGCCTGCGCCGCAATCGGGGAAATGTTCCGGCAGGTGGGCAGACCTGTCATTTCCCCGGACAGCGGGCTGATGGAAAGGGGCGTCATCGTGCGGCACCTGCTGCTCCCGGACTGCGCGGGGGACTCCAAGCGGGTGCTGCGCTATCTTCATGGCACCTACGGAAATGACATTTATGTCAGTATTCTGAACCAGTATACGCCAATGGAACATCTGCGACGGCTTCCGGAATTTGCCAATTCGTCTCTGTCCCGCCCGGTGACAGAGGAAGAATATGCCCGGGTACTGGACTTCGCGGACAGGATCGGCATTGAAAACGGTTATATGCAGGCGGGCGGCACTGCCGCGGAAAGCTTTATTCCGGCTTTTGACGGGGAGGGACTTACGGCTCCGGAGTCCTCATCATAGCCTTGCCGAGGACTTGGACGTTCCGGTTCCCTCAGGCCGTCTTCTGTCAGACATACGCTTTCCGTCAATCCAAGACCTGCACCAGACATATGCTTTGTGCGGAGCAGGATAAGTCGCTGGCCTATATCTGCGCCCTCATCATATAGTATCCAAAATCCCCGGCCTGGGCCGGCTCCTCGGCACATTCAAAGCTTTCAAACCCGAACATGATGGCCACCTGTTTCTCCCTTTCATAGAAGTTCCCGGGCACCCCTATGTAATAGGCGATTTCTCCTCTCCTTTCCATCCTGACCAGAAGCAGATGATGGTAATTGTAATAACCGTGGAGCAGAAAGCTGTTGTTGGCGGCTTTGTAAAAGGCCTCCGGAAACAGTACAAAGTCAGCCGGGCCGATGGATAGATATTCCCTGGCATCCTGGAAAGGGCGGATATGGGGATAGATGGCCCATAGCTGCGACCACTTGTCCTCCATCAGCTTTACCGGGGAGGTTCTGTCGGCTTTGTCCGGCTCCCCGGCCGGTTTTCTCTGCCGGCTGCCGTCCTCTTTCCACTCCACTCTCCTGTCAGCGCTCTTTATGATTTCCGGCCCGTTACGGCCATTGGCCTCATTGTCCTGATTTTTCCCTGCCATGGCCGTCCTTTCGCACCTGCTCCCATGGTTCATCGGCTGCGCGTTCCCCCAGGCTGCCGGCCTGGCCTCCCGATTCCTGAGTCTCTCTTCACCCACGCCGTTATCATCCGTCCCGTCCGGTGTCTGTCGTTGGCTTACTTCCTTATGTGTTTCCCCTCCTGAACGCTTCCTGCCACCCATCATGCTCTCTGTCCCCTTTTGCATCCATGTCTCGATATCTGCTTCCGCTTCCATGCTGCTGCCCTGCAGTTCTCCTCCCATAGTAGTCGGCTCTCGATCTCCGACTGTCTCTTCTACATGGGCGGCGCCCATAGCAGCGCCTCCATTTCCCCCATTCTGCCAGGCTGCCGCCGTTCCTTTGTCCCCCTCCCAGCCAGCCGGGCCTCCGATTCCATCCTCCTCAAAAAGCGCTCCGGCGGACGCGGCTTTCGCTTCTTTCCCGGATAATTCTGCCTTAGTTTCCCCAGGCCGAGTCGCCCGCGGCTCAGCCGGCATGCCCTTATACCTACCTTTTTCCTCTGCCTCTCGGAGTACCTCTCCAGGTGCGGTTTCCTCTGCAGCCATTTCGTCCGGCTCCTCTTCATGCCCATTGCCGCTCCTGACGGGCTCCGTTCCTGAAGACGCATCCGTCTCATTTTCTGTCGTCCATTTTTCCGCAGCCGTCCCGCCATCTGCCTGCCACCTGCCGGAGACCTCCCGTCCTCCCCCCAGCGAGATACGAATCCCACAAAGTTCTCCGTAGCCAATCCCGGTGCCGCCAATATTCTCCGGATTTCTCCATTGCTGCCTGTACTGCCCTCTCCCGGCACAGATCTCGATCTTCCCGCAGCTTTCCTCCCTGTTCCTGCCGCAGAGCATCACATCCCGGACAAAGGTATCCGTCTGATGCAGTCCGGTCAGAGCCAGTTCTATCCGCAGCGTCCCGTCCCGCATCTCCAGCTTCACAAAGCCTCCCCCTCTGACCCGCATTCCTCTCTCAAAGTAATCCAGATACTTCACTTTCTTCTCATATACCATAAAAAAACCCCCGAATCTATTTAGTGATCTCATCTGTCTAAAGATGACTTTCACCTAAATATATTCGGGGGGTTGTCTCACTTATTCCTAATGAGATATTTATGTATGCTTCTTTTTAGACGGGCACACTTCATGGTTTGGGTCATACCATAAAACATGAAAATGCCCGCCCTCTCGAATCCCTATGATACGAAGTTTATTCTGCAATGCAAACGAGAAAATGGAATCCCCATATTCATCCAGGTTCCGTGCCTTGAACCTGTCCATCGCGTCTTTTGACAGCATCTCTGTCGAAATTAGATGATGCTTTGATTTTCCGTCATCATGTGTCTGTTTTTTCACTTCTGCCCAAGTCATGTTGCAGTAATCTATCATCTTCTTCATGATCTCACAACATGGAAAGTCCGCCCTGTCCAGGTCAAACGCAAATTTCCCTCCACGGTCTATCATATCAAAGCGCCAGATCACCTTTTCTCCGTCTGTACTGTAGCCTTGTTCCCTTACTACTCTTTTTGAATTCAGGGAAATTTTCTTCCTATTTGTCGATTTCCCGGACATATCTACAAACTCCCGTAATACTCTCCCATACTTTCCTTAGTGATTATCGTTCTACATTTTGCCCCCTCCGGCAGTCCGTTCCTCGCCTCTTTCCAGGGGGCTTCTGAATGCGACAATTCCCTTAAATCATAGGGTTCCATATCTCCATAGTCCCGGAGAACGATATTGATAGAGTCCTTTTCATCTTCGCTCAAAGCATCCTGGCTTCCTCTGCGAAAATCATCTGTATCAACAACAAATTTGCCCTGATGCGCATGAAATAACTCAACGCACACCGGCCCATTTGCCCATGCCTCAAATTCCTCTCCAAATATCGGCTTTCCTGTCCAGGCCAGATGCCATGCCTGCGAATAATAGCAGAGTTTCTGAAGCTTCCATGTACTCATTTTACCAATTTTTTCCAAAATGTAATTAGTCACATCAAAAACTGTTGCCATGGCTTTCCTCCATTTGCCGCCCTAAGCGCTTCGAACATATGTTTATTATATGCAGTACAAACAGAATTGTCAACAAAAATTTCTGAATCTATCCCCATTGCCTGATGCGCAATTTTCCTTTACCATAATTTCCCCCGAATCCATCTGATGATGCTTTCCATCTAATGAATCCAGGGGATTTTTTATTTCTTACTATTCATGCTCTGCAAACCAATTCTCAATAATCAATGCTGTCCAGATATTTCATGTAATTCACTACCATCAGTGCAATTTTAAACGTCAAAGCGTCATCAAAATTGCGTAAATCCAGTCCCATGCTCTTCTGAAGCTTCTCAATGCGGTACACCAATGTATTCCTATGCACGAACAGCTGTCTGGAGGTCTCGGACACATTCAGGTTGTTCTCGAAGAATTTGTTGATGGTGGTAAGAGTCTCATCGTCCAGGTCGTAGGGCACATTGTCGCCGAAGATCTCATCGATGAAAATCCTGCACAGATTCACCGGCAGCTGATAGATCAAACGGCCGATGCCCAGCGTGTTGTACGCTACCACATTCTTCTCCGCGTAGAAAATCTTGCCTACATCCAGCGCCATCTTGGCTTCCTTGTAGGATTTGGAAACGTCTTTCAGCTCCTGAACCACCGTGCCGATAGCCACCTTTACATTCAGCATGGCCTCCGCGTTCATCATGCCTACAATGACGTCCGCGATCTCCAGAAGCGTATTATTGGTATAATCCGGCTCCAGAGCCTTGATCAGAATGACGCTGCTCTCGTCCACTGCCGTAATATAATCTCCGGCATGGCTGGAGAACATACCTTTGAGAAGCTCCATCACAACGCCGTCTTTCTCCAGTCTGGTCTCCACTAAGAACACCGCCCTGGGCACCGCCACTTCCACATGAAGCTTCTTGGCCCTGTTGTAGATATCCACCAGAAGCAGGTTATCCAGCAAAAGGTTCTGGAAGAAATTGTTTCTGTCGAACCTTTCCTTGTATGCAATGATCAGATTCTGCAGCTGACATACCGCAATCTTCCCGATCATATAGATATCTTCGCTGGAACCTTTTGCCACCAGAATATACAGCAATTCCCCTTCGTCCATAATCTTCAGCAGATGATGAATGCCGATCACCTGGCTGTCTGCAGGGGAATTCGCAAAACCGCTGATCAGATCCGCGGTAATGTCAAGCTGTGTCGTCGTGGAGGCAACCGGTGTGCCTGATAAATCATAGACGCATAAATCCACTTTTGTAATGGCTTTCAGTTCGTCTATACTGGTCTGAATCGTCTGACTTGAAATCATGTTATCTCCCATCTGCCCCTTTAGCGGTCACACCAATCAGGCTTGTAGTCTTTTTAAGAAAAAAGGGGTGCCGTTGCCGACACCCCCTTATGTTTCTCATACTAGTTCGTGATAATCTGCTCGGTCTCTTTGTCGAATACATGAATCTTCTCGATGTCAAAGCCAAATCTGATCTTATCACCAGGTCTGGATGTAGTATTGGGAGCAACCCTTGCGGTGATCGGGAACTCTTCCAGATCAAAGTACAGATAAACTTCTGCACCAAGCAGCTCGTAAACTCTGACGGAAGACTCGAATACGCTCTTAGGATCGCACTTCTCAAGGAACTCAGGCGCATCGGAGATATTCTCGGGACGGATACCGAATGTAACGGTCTTGCCGTCATAGCCGCCTGCGATAAGCTTCTTAGCCTTTGCTTCCGGAAGAACGATGTTGCGTCCTGCGATCTCAAGGCTTGCGGAATTGCCGCTTACCTTAACCTTTGCATCCAGGAAGTTCATCTGAGGAGATCCCATGAATCCTGCAACGAACAGGTTCTGAGGCTTCTCATACAGATTCTGAGGGGTGTCAACCTGCTGGATAACGCCGTCTTTCATAACGACAATCCTGGTACCAAGGGTCATAGCCTCGGTCTGGTCATGTGTAACGTAGATGATGGTGGTGCCCAGTCTCTGATGCAGCTTGGAAATCTCCACACGCATCTGCACACGCAGCTTTGCATCCAAGTTGGACAGAGGCTCATCCATCAGGAATACCTTAGGATTACGCACGATAGCACGACCCATGGCAACACGCTGTCTCTGACCACCGGACAGAGCCTTCGGCTTACGATCAAGGAGGGGAGTCAGATCCAGAATCTTGGCGGCTTCCTTAACCATCTTGTCGATCTGATCCTTGGGAACTTTCCTCAGCTTCAGACCAAATGCCATATTGTCATATACGGACATATGAGGATACAGAGCGTAGTTCTGGAATACCATTGCGATATCACGATCCTTGGGCTCCACATCATTTACAACTCTGTCACCAATCTTCAGTTCACCGGAGGAAATGTCTTCCAGACCAGCGATCATACGGAGAGTGGTGGACTTACCACATCCGGAAGGTCCTACGAAGATGATAAATTCCTTATCTGCGATTTCCAGATTGAAGTCCTTAACCGCTTCGAAGCCGTTAGGATACACCTTGCAGACATTCTTCAAAGATAAACTTGCCATAATAGAAAACTCCTTTCACGTTTACATGATTTCTTTCTTCCCCAGTTTTAGCGATGAACCTGTATCGCTTCATCCTGTATCCAGTATAACGAAAAAAAGTATTTTGCGCCATACCACTATTCCACAAAGATTTTCAGGCAAAACCTAAAATTTGCTTACATCCTTGCGATATTTTCGTTTCTTTTGTGATTTTGTACATTTTATTGACTTACTCTTGGTCAAGATGTCTATGTACATGCTCACCCAATGCGGGGAGGTTCCTCCTGGAGACTTTCGTCCAGCTCATCTTTGAATATCCTCTCGTCCTCCTGCTCTTCGCCGTCCGCATTTTCCTCCCCTTCCGATTCTCCGGTCCCGTTCATCTGGTCCTCCAGCTTCCTGAAAAATTTGTTATACAGCTTTGCCGAGACCCAGGCCGGGGCCGAGAAGCCAAACAGAAACACCACAGGTATGATCTGGGGCGCCGTGACAAAGAGCACAGCCGGCACCACGGACAGAATCATCATCAGAATCGTCTTCGGAAACTGCAGGATCCCGATGAAGAAAGCGTTCTTGATGGTACGCAGCACCGTATTGTCAAACTTCGCCAGCACAGGATACACAAAGGTAAACGTAAACAGCACCACAATGCTAACCACCATCAGAATGATTTTCATCGGCTGGCCGAAGTTAATGGCAGAGTAATTCAGAATCAGGAAATCACCTATCAGAAGGACGATGACCACCAGCTGGATCAGCCAGATCAAAATTCCCTGACGGAGATTCAGCTTAAAGGATTTAAAATAGTCCCTGGTAATGTAGCACTCCTCGTTTCTCGCCATTTTCAGCGCCATATAATGCAGCGCTGTCAAAGCCGGACCTACGGTGATAATCGGGATACAGCAGATCAGCGTCAGAATATTCAGCCACATCATGTCGGCCACCTTATTCAGAAACTGCATCAACGGGCTATCCAGATCAAAAAGCTTCATAAAGATTCTCCTCCTGTCTTAAAAGACCTTCTCCATGGGTGTCAGCCGAATACCGGAAATCTCCATTTCCGGACGCACAGCGCGAAACCCCTGTTTCCTGTAAAAATTCACGGCTCCCGACGCCGCTTCCAGCGACATGCACCGCTCCCCCGCCTCTGTCTTCAGATACTCACATAATCTCCCTAAAACCGAACTTCCCACACCTCTGTAGTGATAGGCATCGTCCACAAACAGCAGCGACAGATGGTTTCCGTCCCTGACAGTCCCTGCGCCGATGATCCTGCCCTCATCCAGCGCAATCATCAGCAGATACTTTCCCTTTAAAAAAGCTTCATACAGCCCATAGTCTGTGATAAAGTCAAAAAAATGCCCGACAATTTTCTCCGGATATTCTTTTCCCTCATATTGCAGAAAGGTACGCCAGATCATCTCCATGGCAGGCACCCAATCCTGTTTCTCCGCCCATCTGATCTCGTACTGCCTTTTCAGGCTCCTGATATCCATGTCCCCGCCGTTTCCGCAGAAGTGTTACAAGACTCTGCTCTCTACCCAGGCATATACGTCCTCCATGACCTGGGTCCGGTTGCTCTCGTTAAGCAGCTCGTGGCGTCCGCCCTGATACAGTTTCAGACTGATATCCTCAAGACCCGCGGTTTTCAGAGAGTCATAAGCTTTACGAACGCCCTTCCCATAATCCCCCACCGGGTCCGCGTCCCCTGATATCATAAGTACCGGCAGCTTCTTCGGAATCGCCTTCAGGTTCTCCGGGCTGTAAAGTCTGGACACCAGCGTAAACAGCGCGCCGAACCCGTTGACTGTAAACGGAAAACCGCAGTCGGGATCCGCCAAATAGAGGTCTACACGTTCCTCGTCCCGGCTCAGCCAGTCAAAGGCTGTCCTCGGATTGGGGATCTCCTTATTGTAACCGCCGAAAGCCATCTTGTCTATGAGCCTGCTCACATGCTTAGAGCCGCAAAACAGCTTCTGCAGTCTCACCAGTATCTTTGCCATCCCAAGCACGGCTTTGGGCTGCATTCCCGTGCCCATAATGATTGCGGCCGCGATACCGCTTCCGTACCGGCAGATGTAATTGCGGGTGATGAAAGAGCCCATGCTGTGCCCCATGATCACATAAGGCACATGGGGAAAAGCTTCCTCTGTCATCTTCTTGAGCCTGTGCTCGTCCCGCACCAGAACCGTGGCGGGATCCTGTTCGCAAAAATATCCCTGCTTTCCCTTGTCCCCCACGGATTTTCCATGGCCCAAGTGGTCGTCCCCGGTGACCACAAATCCTCGCTCCACCAGAAAAGCCGCGAACTCCTCATAGCGCTCCGCATACTCCGCCATACCGTGCACCACCTGCAGGACGCAGCGGATTTTCCCCGGGTCCTCAGGCCGGTATCGGACAGCGTGAATCTTGCTCTCCCCGTCACGGGAGTCAAAATAGAATTCCTCTTTTACCATTTCCGTCTCCTTTGCAGCTTTCTACCGGTTCTATCCGGGCAGAAGACGCCTGCCTGTCAGGCATCCGCCGCCTCAGCAGATCTCCGCCCCCGCAGGCATCTCTTTCTCCGGCGTCATCAGCGCCAGGTTCCCCGCTGCGTCCTCAGCGCACAAAAGCATCCCCTCAGACAGCACGCCGGCCAGCTTTGCAGGCTTTAAGTTTACCAATACCATTACTTTCTTTCCCACCATCTCCTCGGGAGCATAATGGGCTTTGATGCCGGAAACGATCTGCTTCACCTGGCTGCCGATCTTCACCTGGCTGCACAGGAGTTTCTTGGACTTAGGGATAGCCTCGCAGGAGATGATCTCCCCTACCCGGAACTGGAGCTTCGCAAATTCATCGTAGGTAATCTCCGGCTTCGGCTCCATATCCATGACCGCATCTTCAACCCCTTTCGCCCGGGAGGCATCTGAGGCATTTCCTCCGGCCCGCCCATTCCCGGCTGTCTCCCCGCTGTCCGCAGCCCCGGCCTCACCAGCCGCTGCCGCCTGCATGGCGGCCAGGATCTCCTCCTCTCTCTTCTCCACTTCTTTCATATCCAGTCTGGCAAAAAGGATCTCCGGCTTTTCCGTCACTTTCTGACCGTTCGGATACAGGCCGAAAGTCTCAAGTTTATCAAAATCCCGCAGAGAAGTATTCAGTTGAGCCACTATCTTCTCCGCAGTCTCAGGCATGAAAGGCTCCAGCAGGGAAGCTCCGATGACAATGCTCTCCACCAGATTATAGAGCACCGTGGACAGCCTGTCCGCTTTCTCCGGATCCTTGGCCAGCACCCAGGGCTCGGTCTCATCAATATATTTGTTGCAGCGCTTGAACAGAGCGAAGACCTCTGTGAGGGCATCCGCCACCCGCAGTTCCTCCATCTTTCCGGCTGCCTTTGTCAGCGTACCGACAGCTGTAAGGCGCAGATCACGGTCTGACTGGCTGTCTTTCTCCGTAAGGGCCGCTCCCTTGTCGCACACCACGCCGCCGAAATACTTGTTGCTCATGGAGATGGTGCGGTTCACCAGGTTCCCCAGAGTGTTTGCCAGGTCCGAATTGGTGCGCTCCGCGATCAGCTCCCAGGTGGCGTTTCCGTCATTCTCAAAAGGCATCTCGTGAACCATGTAGTACCGCACCGCGTCCACGCCGAAGAAGTCAACCAGATCGTCCACATAAATCACGTTTCCTTTGGACTTACTCATCTTTCCGCCGTTCATCATCAGCCAGGGGTGCCCGAAGATCTGCTTCGGCAGGGGCTCCCCCAGGGACATCAGGAAGATGGGCCAGTAAATGGTGTGGAAGCGAATGATATCTTTTCCTATTAGATGCAGGTCCGCGGGCCAGAACTTCTTATACTGCTCTGTACTGTTTCCGTCCGCGTCATAACCGATGCCCGTGATATAGTTGCTCAGGGCGTCCAGCCACACATATACCACATGCCCCGGGTCGAAGTCCACGGGAATCCCCCATTTAAAAGAAGTCCTGGACACGCACAGATCCTGGAGCCCGGGCAGGAGGAAATTGTTCATCATCTCGTTCTTGCGGGACACGGGCTGGATGAATTCCGGGTGCTCGTTGATATGCTTTATCAGTCTGTCCGCGTATTTGCTCATGCGGAAGAAGTAGGCCTCCTCCTTGGCAGGCTTCACCTCCCTGCCGCAGTCCGGGCATTTGCCGTCCACCAACTGGGATTCCGTCCAGAACGACTCGCAGGGGGTGCAGTACATCCCCTCGTAAGCCCCTTTGTAGATGTCTCCCTGAGCATACATACGCTTGAAGATCTTCTGCACCTGGGCCTCATGATAATCGTCCGTGGTGCGGATGAATTTGTCATATGAAATATTCAGCATATCGCACATGCCCTGGATGACGCCCGCCACCTTGTCCACGAACTCCTTGGGGGTGACGCCTGCCTCCTGGGCCTTTAGCTCGATTTTCTGTCCGTGCTCGTCCGTGCCGGTCTGGAAAAAGACATCGTACCCTTCTTTTCTCTTGAAGCGGGCGATGCTGTCTGCCAGCACGATCTCATAATTATTGCCGATGTGCGGCTTGCCTGATGTATAGGCAATGGCCGTTGTCAGATAATATTTACCTTCCATCTCCATTCTCCTCTCGTTGATTCCCCGAGCGAGCGTCCTCGCCTTTCGAAAGGCCTCCCCACAGATTCAAAAAAGCCCGTCCCCTACTGCTTATCATGCACCAGAAGACGGACTGTATGCCCGTAAATACGCTTTTCTCCCTCCGCCTGATCAGGATACGCCGCTTCGGGGCGGCAATTCCATCTCCTGCAGACAGGGGCTCCCCTGCAGCCAGGGAATCCTCCGCAGCCAGGTACTCCCCTGCGAACAGCGGAAAGGCTTCGTCACCTCGGTTTACTTTCAATATATAACGGTAACACAAAACCTTGGCTACTGTCAATAACTCCGGTGACTTTTCCCTAAAAAAATCATGATTGTTTATTTCTTTGTGGAAATTTTGCTGTATCCGCCCTTTCTGTCATAGGAGTCCAGCAGATAACTCTCTTCCACATGATACTTATCGATTTCCACGGCATCTCTCCCAGGTTTCACCTTTTTTTCCGGCTCTGCCCTGGTAACGGCCTGCTTCTCCTGGAAAGAACGCTTGGCCTGGAACCTGGAAGTATTCCCCCGCAGATGCCCTGCCAGCTGTCCCGCAATATCCTTGAAGCGCACCCGCATCCTGCGCAATATTCCCTCCTGACCGCTTTCCTCCCCGGCAGCGGACCAGGCTGCCCCCTGCTCCCGGGACGGCGCGGTCACGGCAGCGGCCTGTGCCGCGCGGGATACATGTACTGCCTGGGACAGATCCGCCGGCTGGCGGTCAGTTCCCGGACTGCCGACATTTTGACTGCTCCGGTCAATATCTTTACTGTCGCTTAACTGTGTCAGCTCCCGGCCCGCCCTGTCCCCGATCTCCCCGGCCGGAGCCGTGCCGCCGCTCCAAAAGCCTTTGAGCAGGCTCTTTCCTTTGGAGAAATGGTTATCCAGCCAGGCAGTCAGGGAAAACGGCCCGTCGTTTTGCTGCTCCGGCACCGGGACGCTCTGGGATCTGGCTGCGGAGGCCGCTTTCGAGATATCCACTTCTTTCTTATAATGGGTATGGTCAAACATACATTTGGTCACATGATGCGTATGGGT
This sequence comes from uncultured Acetatifactor sp., assembly GCA_910584235.1. Lineage (GTDB taxonomy): Bacteria > Bacillota > Clostridia > Lachnospirales > Lachnospiraceae > Acetatifactor. Next base: position 18,807 of record CAJTZD010000021.1, on the reverse strand, counting down.
GCCGTGCTCTTCCTGTCCTATTCCGTGAAACTCCATCCTATGCCCCGCTTTCTTCGTTATCATTCCCAAAACCTTGAGCTCCGCCTGCCGTCCGGCTTTCAGTTTTTACAGCCGCCTATCCGTGAGGCTATGCCCGCTGTCCGCCATCCGGCCGGACTTTTGCATGTATCAGCGCATTTTTTCCAAAAAGCCGGCTACATTGTCCGAAATCCGATTCGGAAATACGGCGGAACCCGCAACGATCACATTGGCCCCTGCCGCCAGTGCAAGCTCCACATTGTCTATGCGGATACCGCCGTCCACTTCGATATCTATGTCCAATCCTTTCTCCATTGCCATGGCCCGGACTTCCTTTACCTTTTCCAGGCATTCCGGCATCAGTTTCTGGCCGCCGAAACCCGGCTTTACCGTCATGACCAGCACCATATCCACCAGTCTCAGATAAGGCTCCACGGCTTTTGCCGGCGTCTCCGGGCTGATGGTGATGCCTGCCTTTTTGCCCAGAAAACGAATCTTCTGTATGGTTCCCGCCACATCCTCCGTGGCTTCTATATGAAAATTGATGAGATTGGCTCCGCAGTCGGCAAATTCCTTAATATACCGCTGCGGTTGGTCGATCATCAAATGCACGTCAAAAAAGATGTCGGTGCACTTCCGAATGGAAAGTATCACCGGCATCCCAAAGGAGATGTCCGGCACAAAGACACCATCCATTACATCAATATGCAGATACTGTGCCCCTGCATGCTCCGCCTCTCTGATCTGTTCCCCCAGCCTGCTGAAATCCGCTGCCAAAATGGACGGTGATAAAATGTTCATCTTCGTTCTCCTCAAACCCTGCCTCCCAATAGGGCAGTTCATGCCCCGCATGTTTTGCCAGGTCTATTTTAACAAAGAATCTACAGCTTGTCCACGTCCTTTTTCAATTGTTCCCAAGCGTCCTCATGCTCTGTGTAATACAGGGGGCATTTTTTGCCGCCGCAGTCGTAATGGCGCAGGATATCCTCCGTATCCAGATCATAGATGTCCGTCAGCCATGCCAGCAGGGAAATCAGGGAATCATAGGTCTCCTGGGTAAATGAACCGTCCTCCGCCAGATAGCAGCATTCGATAGAAACCGAGTCATAGTTGCGGGTCATCACGGCATAGGCGATTTCGTTCAGGGGCACGCACTGGATGATCTCTCCCTCGTAGCCGATGATGAAGTGGGAGCTGACGCTGGCCTCATGGGTATCTTTCTGCCATTCGAAATAACTGCGGTTCTGGGCGGCGCTGGTGCCGGGATTCGCGGTATAATGGACGAAAATATTCTTCACGGACTCTAAGGGTTCTCCCGGACGGGAGTATTCGTTGGGTGTCAGAAAATCCTCCGTCCAGTCCGGATGCTTCGCAAACGCGTCCGCCGGAATTCCCTGCACCAAAGTGCCCGGGGACGGTTGTTTTTGGCTCTCTGTCGGTTCTCCCCCTACGGGCAGGATATTCTCTTTGCCGGTATTCGTCTGTTGGTTTTTCAGCGCAAAGTACCCGGCAAACAGGAAGATGCACAGCACCCATGCACCCAGAAGCAGGCGCACTTTGAAGAGGCGCTCTTTTCTGTCAGGTACGGCGGTGGCGGTTCTGCGCCGCAGCGGCATCTCTTTCGGCTGCCGGGCAGAGGGCCGGCCCGCGGTTCTGCGGGAGTATTCCGGGACTTCCGGACGGCGAAGCGTTCTCTGCGTCAATGCTTTCCTGTCCGCTCCATACTGCCGTCCGGTCCCTGTCCGCACAGGCGTCCTGTCATATGCCGCTTTGGTGTGTCTCTTTCCGGCTCTCTGCCGATTACTTTCTCCGGCAGGAATGGGTACCTGTACAATTTTTCCTTTTCTTGCAGTCTCCTGATTCCGGTATCCGTGGAGCATATCCGTAGTCACTTCGCGCCGGGGGATTTTCTCGGAATACGCAGTCCCTCCCGCCGGGCAATGCTCCGCCCAGTCATCTGTGCCGGATATCCGCCATTCCCCGGCAGACTGCTGTTTTTCCTTAGCCCGGGCGGCAAATCTGCTGTCCCCGGCCGTTCTATTGTCATAGGAGCTCTCCCGGCCGCTCCCTGCCATCCGGCTGCCGTAGGCGATGGGCCTGCGTCCCGGGGCCGTACGATTCTCGCCACAGTCCAGCTTTTGGATCCTGACTCTGCCATCGGATCCGGTTCTCCTGCCCTGATCCGCCCGACTGTCACAGGAAGCCGCTCTGGAGCGCCGGCTCCGCTGCTCTTCATAATCTACCAGATATGGGTTGCGCCTGGAAGCAACCTCCTCATAATCCTCTCTTCTTTGCGCGCTGCCGCTCTGCCTTACCATCTCTCCACCTCTTCGGTTTATGTCCATTTATTTTATGTGAGTCCTATGATAAAACAGAAATGTATCATTTTTATATCCAAATGCAGATCTTTGAAAATTTTCTGCAAAAATCTCAATTCCCAAAAAGTCTCCCCCGTTTAGACTATCCCTAAATATCCCGAAAGGCCCGGTAAGTTCTGGCCATTCCCTCTGCGATATCCGTATAACACAGCCCCAGCTGCGCCTTTCCTTTTTCATTGGAGCACAATTCCGTCTCCGCCTCTGTCACGGGAAAAGGAAGCGGCAGGCCCTGCTCCTCAGCTTCCCGGGCAGTCAGCGCGATCTCCCGGACCTCCATATCGCAAGCCCGCTTCAGCTCCCGGAAAAAGGTCTCATAGGTAAGAATCTCCTCCCCGCACAGATTGTAAGCCTGCCCATAGGCTCCCGGATTTCCCAGGCATTTCAGTACTGCCTCCGCGGCGTCCCTGACATAGACGAACTGGAACGCTCCCGCGGCGTCCGTAATATAAGGCAGCACATGGTTCTGAGCCATAAGCCGGATATATACGGATTCCCTGGGGGCATAATTCAGGGGGCCGTAAAGGATGGCGGGGCGCAGCACGGTAACCGCGATCCCCCTTTTTGCGCATTCCTCCCGGACCTCCTGCTCCAGGGCCACCTTTCCCGCAATGTACGCCCCGGCTTCCCCGGGCAGGGGTCTTGTCTCAAACGGAGTCTCTTCCCCCTTCAGGCCGCCTCTCCCCCGCGCATAGACATCCACGGTGCTGATGAAGATATACTGTGTCATGTGTCCCGGCATATTTTCCAGTACCCGGGCAATGTCCCCGCTTTCGTAGGCGCAGAAGTCTACTACGCAGTCATAGTCATCCCTCACACTCCGCCACAGCGATACGTCTTTCCGGTCCCCTGTGATCTGCTTTGCCCCAAACTGCGCCACAGAGTAGGTTCCCCGGTTCAGTACCGTCACATCATGCTCCTTTGCCGCCAGCATGACAAAGACCCTGCCGAAAAAGTAGCTGCCCCCTATGACTAATATCTTCATCTCTCTCCTCCCCTATCCCCGGGGAACAGACCGTTGGTCTGGCCCTGCATAATGCTTCCCCTCCTGATCTTGATTGCGTTTCTCCGCCTCCGGGCGGATTGCCCGGTTACAGGAATTCTTTTACGGACTTGTACACGCCCTCCGCGTCCAGGCCATACTTCTGCACCAATGCGGCGGCGGAGCCGGACTCGCCGAACACATCCTGCATGCCCAGCTTTTTCACTTTTGTGGGAAGCTTCGCGCTTAAGGCATCGCAGACCGCGCTGCCCAGGCCGCCGATGACGGAATGCTCCTCCACGGTGACTACCTTTCCGGTCTTTTTTGCGCTGTCTATAATGATCTCCTCATCCAGAGGCTTGATGGTACAGATGCTGATCACCTCGGCATTTACGCCCTCCGCCTCCAAAAGCCTTGCCGCACCCAAAGCGGAATCTACGCAGATGCCCGTAGCCACAATGGTCACATCCGTACCCTCCCTGACCACGGAGCCCTTTCCGATCTCAAAATGATAATCCGGCCTGTCATTAATCACGGGCACCGCCGCACGGCCGAAGCGGATGTATACAGGCCCCTCGTGCTCCAGCGCGGCGCGGACAGCCGCCTTTGCCTCCACGTCGTCAGCGGGGCACATGACCACCATGCCGGGGATGGTGCGCATCAGGGCAATGTCCTCATTGCATTGATGGGTAGCGCCGTCCTCGCCTACCGTGATGCCCGCATGGGTAGCCCCGATCTTCACGTTCAGATGAGGGTATCCGATGGAATTGCGCACCTGCTCAAAGGCCCTGCCTGCAGCGAACATGGCAAAGGAGCTGACAAAGGGAATCTTTCCCACCAGAGAAAGCCCTGCCGCCACGCCCATCATGTTGGACTCCGCGATACCGCAGTCAATATGTCTGTCCGGATATGCTTTCTTGAAAATGCCTGTCTTGGTAGCCGCCGCCAAGTCCGCGTCCAGCACCACCAGGTTCGGAAATTCCTCCCCCAGCTCCTTTAACGCGTTGCCGTAGCTCTCACGGGTCGCAATCTTTTTGATCGTATTCTCTGCCATCACGCCTCACCTGCTTTCTCTAATTCTGCGCCGATTTTCTCCAGATCGGCCATTGCCACCTGATATTCCTCATCGTTGGGCGCCTTGCCGTGCCAGTCCGCATTCCCCTCCATGAAAGACACACCCTTACCCTTTAGGCTGTGCATGACGATACAGGCAGGCATACCTTTGGTGTCCCTTGCCTCCCGAAACGCGGCCCGGAGTGCGTCAAAATCGTGAGCGTCCACATTGATCACATGGAAGTTAAAAGCCTCGAACTTTTTGTCAATGGGGTAAGGAGAACAGACCTGATCCACGGGACCGTCGATCTGCAGGCCGTTATTGTCCACGATGACGCAGAGATTGTCCAGTTTCCGGAAGCCGGCGAACATGGCGGCCTCCCATACCTGTCCCTCCTGAATCTCCCCGTCTCCCAGCAGCGTATAGACCCGGAAGTCCTTTCCCTCCATCTTCCCCCCCAGGGCCATGCCAACGGCCGCGGAGATGCCCTGTCCCAGGGAGCCGGAAGACATGTCCACACCGGGGATATGGATGCAGGGATGTCCCTGGAGATAAGAGCCCAGCTTGCGCAGGGTCTTCAGATCCTCCACGGGGAAGAATCCTCTGTTGGCCAAAGCCGAATACAGGCCCGGAGCATTATGTCCCTTTGACAGCACGAAGCGGTCCCTGTCCTCCTTATCCGGCTCCTTTGGGTCAATGTTCATTTCCTCAAAATACAGATAGGTAAACACATCCGCCGAGGAAAGGGAGCCCCCGGGATGTCCTGCCTTTGCGCTGTGAACTGCGGTGACGATGCCTTTGCGCACATCATTGGCGCGCTTTTGCAGCTCTAAATTATCCATTTTTTCCTCCATTCCGCTGTATCTGCCCGCGGGCGGATCTGCAGCCGGCACATGGCCTGCCCCATGTATCGGTATGCGGCCCGTCTCCGCCCATATGGTTTTTCTCCCGGCCGGTTCGAGGCATACAGCTAACTTCTTCTTTTTTTACTTATGCTGCCCATAATAGGCATTGGCCCCATGCTTTCTGTAATAATGCTTATCCATCAGCTCCTGGGGCGCCGGCTGGACATGGTGGTTGATAGACTCGGTGCGGTATGCCATCTTGGCCACTTCCTCCAGCACCACCGCATTGTGTACGGCCTCTTTGGCGTCCTTTCCCCAGGTAAAAGGCCCGTGGTTTTTGCACAGCACCGCGGGTACCGACACAGGGTCCTTGCACATCCGCAGGAACTCGCTGACGATCAGTCGTCCCGTGTTCCTCTCGTAATCCTCCGCGATCTCCTCCGCGTTCAGGCATCTGAGGCAGGGCACTTCACCGTAGATGTAGTCCGCATGGGTGGTGCCGTAGCAGGGAATGCTCCTGCCTGCCTGGGCCCAGCTGGTGGCGTAGGAGGAATGGGTGTGCACAATGCCCCCAATCTCCGGAAACGCCTTATAGAGCTCCGCATGGGTGGCAGTGTCCGAGGAGGGATTGTAGCGCCCCTCCACTTTCTTGCAGTCCAGGTCTACTACAACCATATCTTCCGGCGTCAGCTTGTCATATTCCACCCCGCTGGGCTTGATGACAAACAGACCGCTCTCCCTGTCAATGGCGCTGACATTGCCCCAGGTAAAGGTCACAAGACCGTATCCGGGCAGAGTCATATTGGCCTCACAGACAATTTTTTTCAGTTCCTCTAACATAATGCTTCTCCTTTCTAATATAATCGCTGCGCGGGCGGTGCCCCTCCCTATACCAGCCCTTTCACAGCCGCTTTCTCCGCGGGCAGCGTGCTCTTATACTTCTCGATGAAAGTATCGAAGCCTGCCACGTCTTCTGGCTTAGGTGCAATGGTGGTGCCGGTCTGCCCGGCGAAAATCTTCCCGCTTAAGTAATCCGGCAGAGTCTCGCCCACTTCCTTTTCGTACATATAAGCCGCCAGCACTGCCATTCCCCAGGCGCCGCCCTCGCTGGCGGTATCCATCACGGTCACAGGCGCGTTCATTGCCGCTGCCATCAGCCGCTGCCCCACCACGGGCGTCTTGAACAGACCGCCGTGGCCCGTGAGGGAATCCACTTCCACCTGCTCTTCCTTTAAGAGAATGTCGTTTCCGATCTTCAGGGCAGCCATGGCGCTGTAAAGGTGGCTGCGCATGAAGTTGGCCAGGGTAAACTTCGCGTCCGGCGTACGGACAAACATGGGCCTGCCCTCGCTTAAGCCTGTCACAGGTTCCCCGGAGAAGTAATTGTAGGCCATCAGGCCGCCGCAGTCCGCATCCGCCTCCAGGGCCTCCCTGTAGAGCAGACCGTACAGCTCGTTTTTGTCCGGCTTTGCCCCTGAAAGCTTGCCCATAAACTCCCCGAACAGATTCACCCAGGCATTCAGATCCGAAGTACAGTTGTTGCAGTGCACCATGGCCACGGGGCTGCCGTCCGGGGTGGTGACCATGTCGATCTCCTCATGGACTTTGGAAAGAGGCTTCTCCGTCACCACCATGGAGAAGATGGAAGTTCCGGCGGAGATATTGCCCGTGCGCTTCCTCACGCTGTTGGTGGCGGTCATGCCGGTGCCCGCGTCCCCCTCGGGAGGGCACATGGGCGCGCCGGGCTCCAGGGCGCCTGTGGGGTCCAAAAGCTTCGCGCCCTCCTCGGTAAGCCATCCTGCGGTCTGTCCCGCGCACAGCACCTTGGGCAGGATGTCCCGAAGCTTCCAGCCCGGATTCCTGTCCGCCGCCAGCTCGTCGAACTGCTCCAGCATGCGGGCATCGTAGTCACAGATCCGGGAGTCGATGGGGAACATACCCGAAGCCTCGCCCACGCCCAGCACCTTTTCTCCCGAAAGCTGCCAGTGTATGTATCCCGCCAGAGTGGTGAAGAAAGCTATGTCTTTCACATGCTCCTCCCCGCTCAAAATGGCCTGGTACAGATGGGCAATGCTCCATCTCTGGGGTATATTGAAGTTGAATACGGGCAAAAGCTTCCTGCATGCCTCCCCGGTCATGGTGTTGCGCCAGGTGCGGAAAGGCACCAGAAGCTTTCCTGCCCGGTCAAAGGGCATATAGCCGTGCATCATGCCCGAGAATCCCAAAGCCGCCAGCCTGGTCAGGGGCACGCCGTATTTCGTTTGCACGTCCCGGACCAGGTCCTGATAGCAGCCCCGCAGCCCCTCCCAGATGTCCTCCAGGCTGTAGGTCCAGATATTGTCCTCCAGCCGGTTCTCCCAGTCCCAGTTCCCCTGGGCGACGGGCTGATGGCTTTTGTCTACCAAAACGGCTTTGATGCGGGTGGAGCCGAACTCCAGGCCCAGCACTGCCTGCCCCTCCTGAATCGCTTTCCTGATCTCTTCGCTCATAGTCTACCTCTTTTCTGCCTCTATGCTGTTTTATTCCACAAAACTCTATCTACCAGTATAAAAAAAAGCGGCTGTAAAGTCAATATTGTACCGGAATTCTTCCCCCGTCTCAATCATGCCTTAGCGCCTTCTTTCATATACTGTAGCAATATCTTCCTTATCAGGTGATTTTTTGAACAAAAATTCCCGACTTTCCAACAAACAACTGCTTTTCGGCCTGAGCTTTCTGCTGGCCTTTCTGGGCCTGACGCTCTTCCTTTTTACATATAAGCAGGACGAAAAGCGCTTCACAAGCCTTACCGCAAGGCTTTTCACCCAGGAAATGGCAGCCGACACACTGAATCTCCACTATACCCTGGCAAATCCTGCCGACTTCGGCATCCACGATTATGCGCCCACACTCTCCTGCTATGCTCCCGAGAGCGCTTTGGGGAGCAGGGCCGGCACTGAAAATTTGCTGGCCGCACTGAAAATCCTGCGTGTGGAAAAGCTTTCCGAGTCCGATGCCTGGCTGTGGAAACTGCTGAACCGCTCCCTGGAAAATTCTCTGGCCTTAAGCGGCTTCCCCTATTACGACGATCCCCTGTCTCCCTCCTCCGGCGCCCAGACCCAGCTGCCCATTCTGCTGGCGGAATACGCTTTCCGCACGAAACGGGACGTGGAAGACTATCTGGCTCTCCTTGACCAGGTGGACGAATATTTTGCCTCTCTCCTGATCTATGAGCAGGAACGGGCCGCTGCCGGACTGCCCCTCCCGGCTGCCTTTCTGCAGTCCGTGCGGGAGCAATGTGACACCGTTGTCACAAAAGAAGCTCTGGAGGCCGGTATCCATTTCCTCCAGACCACCTTTCAGGAACGGCTGGAAGCCCTGGTACAAAGGAATATCATCACAGCCCAGGAAGCCGGCCATTATATCGCCCAAAACGAACGGCTGTTAAAAACTGTGGTACTGCCCGCCTATGCAGCCCTGGGAGACGGTCTTCTGCTGTTGGAGGAGCATGACGCAGTGCCTGCGGGACTGGCGGCTCTGCCGGAGGGAAAGGCCTATTACGAGCAGCTTGTGATCTCACAGACCGGCTCTTACCGTACCATGGATGAAATACGGGCACTTCTGGCCGGGAAATTTTCCGCGGAATATGAGACCGTAAAAAAGATGGCCGCGGAGCATCCGGAGATTGCGCGGTACTATGCGGACCAGAATTCCCCGGACTTCCCCTACAGGGAGGCCTCCCAGATGCTTTTGGATCTAAAGACCAGGATGGCAGCCGACTTTCCTCCCGTGCCGGAGGGCGCCGTGGACATTCACGTCAAGGCGGTATCCGACAGTCTGGCAGATTACTGCGCGCCTGCCTTTTACCTGACCTCCCCCTTAGACGACACGGATACCAACACCATCTACATCAACCGGAAGAAGACTCCGGACGGCCTGGAGCTGTACACCACCCTGGCCCATGAGGGATATCCGGGACATCTCTATCAGACCGTATACCACAACCGCTTTTTGCTTTCCCGGGATCAAAGCCCGGCCAGAGAGCTCCTTTGGTACGGCGGCTACCAGGAGGGCTGGGCACTATATGTGGAATTTCTCTCGTTCCGGTACGCGGCGGATCTGCTGCGGGAGCATGGTCAGGAGACTGCGGCATGGGCCGCCCAGCTGGAGTCCCACAGCCGCAGCCTCCAGCTGTGCCTCTATTCCGTCCTGGACGTGCTGATCCATTACGATAATGCCTCCTACAGCCAGATTGCAAAGGTGCTGTCCGGTTTTGGCATCACCGACAGCACCTCCGTAAAAGCAATCTACAATTATATCATACAGTCGCCCTGCAACTATCTGAAATATTATCTGGGATACCTGGAGATTCTCTCCCTGCAGGAACGCGCAAAGAGCCTCTGGGGAGACGAGTACACGGATTACCGTTTCCATACTTTCTGTCTGGACTGGGGGCCCGCAGACTTTTTGTCCCTGACAGAAAAGCTGGAGCAGGAGTCCTCACGGCCCTGAGGCCTTAAGAGGTTCCATACTCCTCCGCCATGTCCTCCAGGTAGCCTCTGTCCCACAGCAGGATCTTCAGCTTCTGCGCGGCCTCCACCGCAGGCTGGGTAAAATACTGGTTGGTCAGCACCGCGCCTACCATCCTGTCGTAATAATCCCTGCCTGCGTAGGCCTCCTGGACAGCTTTGACCCCCACCGGGGCCCCATAGCGTTTGCACTGAATGGCATAGGTAACGCCGTCCTTTTGAGCCAGGATATCCACGCCGTAGTCCCCGCTTCCCTTTGTAACCTCCACTTCCTGGAAGCCGTTATTTTTCAGAAGCTCCGCGCAGTAGTATTCAAAGTCATGGCCCTCCATCAGGTCGAACTCCTCGGGCCGGCTCCGCCTTGCCCGATGTCTGAAATAAAGGGCCGCACTGCCCGTCATTGCCGCCGCACATGCGATTATTATTATAATGATCGTATTTGTATCCATACTTCGGTATCTTACCAATCCTTTTCCATCGAACCGTATACTGTCCCGGGCGCCGTCCGAAGCGATCCCGACCACGCCTCCGTTTTCCGATCGTATGTACTTCATTATACTGCCTGGAGGCGTTTCTGGCAATGATTTTATGATAAAAGGACGGTGTAACCTATGCCCTCCGGCACTTCCACCACTGGCTCCTTTCCCTGTTCCATGATGCAGCGGATGTCCCCGTAAGGCGTGGGCATGACTATCTTCGCATGGTCCAGTCCGTATAAATTGGGTTCCAGAGAAATTTCCCGGAATCCCGGCTTTTTCATTTCAAAGCCAAGCATCCGGCAGGGAAGCTGATAGGCCGGCGTGCCGCCCCAGGCGTGGCTGTAGTCGAAGCCGTACCCCTCCTCCGGCGCAAACCACCCCTCCTTTAATCCTTTTTCGCATTCCGCAGCCACGTCTTTCCAGAGGGAGAGCAGCTTCATTCCATAGGTTCCGAACAGTCCCGCGTGATGCACGGCCTCCAGGACAAAATGCATGAAATAGGGCTGCACGTCAGGGAATCCCTCTCTTTCCAGTACCCACTTCATGAGCCGCGGCCTTTGATCCGCTTCGCACAGATCGTACAGCACAGCCAGCGTATTTCCATAGGCGGAAAAATGGCGCACCGCTATGTTCTCCGGCTGGTCCGCATTTACTTCTCCCGGCGTAGGCAGGCCGTCAAAATAAAGCTCCTTTTCTTTGTCATAAAAAGCCCGGCCGAAAGCTGTCTTCAGACAGCGTCCCCGTTCTTCATAGCGTCTCTCTCCGGTCTCGTCCCCCATTTCCCGGCAGATTTTCACCGCTGTCCGCAGGGCGTTGTAGTAGAAAGCGTTCAGGCAGGTCTGCCCCAGAGCCTTAGGCGGATGGTGCATGGAATATCCCTCAATCACAGTCCAGTCCACAAACATATAGTTGGGCGCATGCTCCAGCACGCCGTTATCCCCCAGGTAAGATGCGAATCTCTCCAACAGGATGTCCAGCGCTTCTTTGGTCCCGCACAGCAGCTTTGTATCTCCCGTATACAGATAAACGTCATAGAGCATCTGCACCCAGATCAGACTATAGCTGGTATGGAACATGACGCCCTTGTTCTCTTTCAGCCAGTCTGCTGTACGCAGCACGTCAAAAGCGGCCAGGCGCATATCCCCGAACGTAAACGCGGTCATCAGGCTCTCTATGTAATAATCTCCCGTGCAGGCAAGGGGCTCCTGATGCTTCGGACTGTCCAGGTGCAGGGTCTGCCTGCAGATCTGCAGAGTCCATTTACATACCTCATAAACTTTGTTCAACATGGCATCGCTGGTCTCAAAGCTGCCGCTTTGCCCTATGGGATAGCAGGTAAATACAAGGGCCGGGCGAATCCGCACCGGAGTCTCCCCCGGATTGGTCACTGTAATCTTGTATCCGCCGATGCTGTGCATCTGCATGCTGCGATATTGCAGGTCGCCGTCCGTGATGATCTGCTCCTTGTCTCCGCCTCCAGCCTCCCGCTCAAAGCATTCCACCGTGATATCGCAGGCGCCTTGGATATCCAGCCACAGATATCCGGAGTAGATCCTGTCAAAATATATGGTGTACTCTTCCGTGGCAAGCGGGGCAGTCTCCCGGATACTTCCCTCCGCCGGCTCCACCGTTTCCTCCCACAGCATGGGAATCGGCGGCTTCTGCAGATTCCAGATTTCTTCCGTCAGAACAGCGGCCTGCCAGCGGCCCGGCTCTATGCGGCCGTCATACAGAAAGGGCCGCACATAAGCTCCGTTTACCCTTGCCTCCCAGCTTGTATCCGTGCCCAGACTTATCCTGGTACCGTCCTGGCAGAGCACTTCCGCATCTATCCAGAAGCCTCCGTGTCCGCAGGAGTAATCCGTCAGCGCCACCGGAGAGAGCTGCACCTGGGCAAAAAAGTCTGCTTCCTCTCCTATATCCGTTATTTCGTATTGATTGTAATACTGTTTCGGCATAGGACGCTTGCAGAGGAAATCTCCTCCCGCCGCCACCGGCCCCTGCCCTGCGAACGCTCCGTTCACCCAGAGTCTGAACGCGGTGTCGCCGAATACGCGAATCCGGATCCGCTGCGCCGCTTTCCCGAAGCTGTATTTCCTGCGAAACTCTGCCATGCCATACCGGTATCCCCTATCTTTCCGGTCAAAACGACACGCCGCCGTCTTCTGTAATTCGGGGTATCCCTCCGGGTCAAGCCATATCCATTCAGCCATATGCTCTCCTGCAATGCCGCTTTGCGGACAAGCGGCACCGCTCTCCTTTCTCCTGACGTCTTGCCATAGTTATCGGTGTCTTCCCATCTCCCGGTCTTCCCGCCATTCTATGGATTATCCACGCCCGCTTCCCTCCCGGGTATTCCTCTTCCGGCCCGGGCATAGTCCCATATTATTCATTCCAGCCGTCTGTATAATATCTGAATATATTTTCGATTCCCAAATCGTCCCGGCCGTTTTTCCTCAGGTGATTTTTCAGGACTGTCCAGACATGCCTGTAGGGCTCTGAAGACGGGGGGAAAATATCCGCAGTGGTATATCCCCTGTATCTTTTTTCTTCGAAGCCAAAATCATGCACCAAAGAGTACATATAATCGTTGGAATTCATGCGGCATGTTATGCTGCCGTTTCCCGCGCTTTTTGTATAATACCAGTCCGCAAGCCTTAAGGCAAGATAGTTTTCTTTTCCGTAGTACTGGATCCGGCCCTCTTTTCCCCAGGCCCCCTGGACGTCATTGCTCTCAAAATGCAGCTCAATCAATCCTCTGTCGTTCTTGTTTCTATAGTGCGCCTCATTTGCCAGATACCCCAGTGCAAACGCGAATCTCTCCCATGAAGCGTACGCCATTCCGGAAGTCCCCCACCGAGGATTATTAGTTCTGTAGTCTAATGTAATCATATCCATCCTCCCAGTCCTAATCTTATAACTTTATGCCTTATCCCCTGATTCCTATTTCTTTTGCGACTTTTTTGATCTGTTGTACAAAACTGTGCTCTTTCCGCTCGTCGTCCATGTCTGTCCATGCGGTTACGGACCATCTGTAGATCTGCTCAATGCTTCCGTATCCCCGTTTAAACAGCCTGGCATACTTTACGCAATTTTCTTTCGTGGGCGCATCCATTAATATGATTTTCAATTCTTCGTCAGTCCACTTTTCTCCTTTGTTTGTAGTGTCTCTTTTTTCCTCATTCTCCTTTTCATACTCCACAAGCAGGCTATGTACCAGCATCATCTTCTCATCATATGAGATGCCGTCCACATCCTCATCCAATGCCAGGAACAATTTCTCTTTGAATTCTTTCCTTTTCATGCTGCCTCCTTTTCCCTTACCTGTCTGTATATCGCATGCGCTATTACGCTATATTAGTCATTATAAGGGATTATAAGGAAAAAATCAAGAATTTTTACAAATTCATCGGCACCAAAAAAGCTGCCGCATTCCCTCTGTATCTTCATGCGGCAGCTATAAATCTGTTTCACTGTCTGTTTATCACCGGCCCCGGTTGCAGTGCCTTTGCGACTCAGAAAAAGTATCTGTTACGTTTACCCATTGATTCATGCATGTCCCTCCAAAAGTATATTTTGTACCTTATCGTAAAACTTTTGACACGATTATCCCTCCCACCCTCAGTTTAACCCCGTGTGCCGCTTATTTATTTACGCAGTATCTTATCCATGGCTTTCCCCCTGGCAAGCTCGTCAACCAGCTTATCCAGATAGCGGATCTCCCGCATCAAAGGCTCTTCAATCTCTTCCACCCTGACACCGCAGACCACGCCTTTAATCAGCCGCCTGTTTTCATTGGGTTTTGGGGCGTCCCGGAAGAAATCCCCATAAGGCATTGGCCTTTCCAGCATCCCCTCCAACTCCGGCTGGCTGTACCCTGTAAGCCAGCGGATCACTTCGTCAACTTCCTGCCTTGTCCGCCCCTTTCTCTCCGCCTTATTGACAAGCAGATGATAAACCTTTGAAAAATCCATCTGATATATCTTCTCATTTTTCATAAGCTACACCTCCTGAGCCCGTTCCCTGACCGTCACCAGGATCTTGTCTCCCGGCCGCTTCCCTATCCGGGAACGGATATCCTTGCGCACGCCGATTATATAACACACACTCCCGTCAGCGTTCTTTACCCCCATATTTACAACACTTCCATCATAAGGCTCCCCGTCAAAGGTGGCGTGTACTTTTACCCTTCCCCTCCCAAACTCTTTCCTGACATCATAGGGAAAAATGACGTAAGCGCCCCCTGTCTCCCCCGCTTCATAAAGCAGGGACTCATACTCATACACTCTGCTGTTCAATATCTGCACCTCATCCAATCCGTTTCACCCAGTATACCGGAAGTACGCCCTAGACCTGCACAAAAATTTTCGCAGGTTATTCATATTGCCTCTCCTAAAAAATAAAGCTTTCGTCTTGAATATCCGCCAAATCATTCCTTTGTCTATTCAACTACTCCCGACTCCATAATCCTGAATGTTACGCGGCTACAATCAATCTCTGCCATTGCCCCCATCGGAATAACCGTCATGGGGGTTCTATGCACAAAATCAACATTTGATAATACCGGAATATCTTCTCGACATGCTTCATACTTCAAAAACTTAACCAGCATGTTTTCTTCTTCCTCGCTTAATTGACCAATGATTAATCCTGCCGCATGTCTAAACATTCCTGCCGCATCCAATGCCCGAAGTTCATGCAGCCCCGCCAAAGCACTTCCATACGGCGAGCCGGTCTCTAACATGATAATACAATCCTTAAAAAACTCTTGGCTTGGGAAAAATTCCGTTCCCATAATCTGCCGCAATGGTCCTCCACATCCCCCGAAAATTCTTCCTTGTACAACTCCGCTTCCTTGCACTAATCTATAACCAGTATTGGATACCCACTTGATTTCATTTTTGCCAACATTTCGCCATTCAATACTTGTGTATTCTGGACAAGCTGATACATCACCAATCATTTCAGTCGAAAATAAACATTTTGTTATCGCTTCTTTTGTATACTTATCTAATGCCACCGGTTGGGCGATAGGCGTTAATAAATTAGGACCATAGTAAGCTCTTATGCCGGCTTTTGCAAAGACCGCCATCCATGAAGTAATATCTGAATATCCCATAAATACCTTTGGATTCTTTTTTATTACATTTATGTCTATGTATGGAAGCACTCTGTAAGAATCATCACCGCCCATCATACAAATAATTCCATTTATCTCTTTATCCTGCATCGCCCACATCAAATCTTCAGCTCGCGCCTCTGGATGTTCATATAAAAAATTACTTCCCGCTAATGCGTTGGGCGCCGGGATAACATGGAGGCCCCATATTTCCTCCAACCGCCTTTTGCCTATTTCATATCTATAAAACATATCCTCGTCACCTGCTCTGCCGCCGGAAATGGATATCAAAGCAATCGTATCACCCCTTTTTAACGCCTTGGGCACCTCTAATTTATACATAGTCCGTCTCCTCTAATGTCCGTTATACGAATATCCAAACTCTAAAAAGTTTGCATTTTCAGCAAGCGATTCCACTCAGCGCTTGCCGGCTGAAAAGGCAGCCGCCTCTTTCACCCATCCCATCAGTTCATCGTCAATCTCCTCTGTCCCGGAGACCAGGACATGGTGGGTAAAACGTCCGGGATACGGCTCCACCGCCGCATCTATGCGCGGGGACTCCAAACGGTATCCCAGCCCGAAAGTCACCACAATATAACTCTCCGGCCGTTCTTTCGCTTTCCGCACCGGCAGGAAAGAAACGAAAGCAAAATGATATCTGTTGGAAAAAGCGATCTGCGTTTTCTGCACTTTGACCTTTACGCCGTCCACCTCTGAAAAAACTTTTTCTTCAAAAGCCTCATACAGCAGCAGTTCTTCCGGCTTTCCGTCAAAAAAATATAACACATCCTGATCCATTCTCTGCCCCTCTATAAATGAAGAAATCTTACTTAACATTCCTCGCTGCAATCTATTCATCCACTCCACAGACAGGCGGATATAATTTCTGTGTCACCGTTGTTTTCCCCACACACGGAGAGCCTGCTCCGATTATACCGAATTCGGCATAACCGCAGCAAGCAATCTTATGGACTGCCTGCTATATAAAATAACGCCATCGTTATGACCTGCATTTGTTTATTTTCTATGCATATACACGCAATTTGGCAACTCATTTTTGAAATGTTACACTACTCGAACGCTCTTTAATCAGCCGTCCATCTGGAATCAAAATCTTCTTTACGCATCTCCAGATTAGAGTTTAGCTGATCCAAAACTTGTTTCCCTCCTGGCATCATTTTTAAGGATGCCAGATACTGCTTAATAGCTGTCCGCAAATCCTTTAAGGATGTTTTTGATTTTATCCAGTTTTGCGGCACAAACATTTTGCCATTATCGGCTGCCTCTGAAGATGCCGTTTCCAATGCCATGTTTAAGCAGCTACCAGCTGTTTCGACAACTGTATCCAGCAATTCCGCATCATTCAATTTTTGCAATACCATAGATGGATTCGGGACGGAATCATTCATCTTATTAATTTCGCAAAAGATTACTGAGATTCCATACAATTGATGGTAAGGTGCATAAGCTTTCATAGCCAGCAACGCTTCATTTAACCCCATTGGATTATCTTTATCCCACTTTGCATACAATGTACGGAATAGCACATTCAATGCCTGTACATTCTCAGGTGAATATTCGCGGCGAAACAACTGATCAAAGTATTTATCAAAAATTTTTGTTTCGCCATAAGAAAGGTTCGGTCTTTGAGAATGCCATGCTATCAGTTGCTTTCCAAGGTCGGTTAAATTTACTAAATGAGCTGTATTGTACCTAACATTATCAACTTTTTCACCGCGCTTAGTCACAAAGTAACCATCAGGGTAAAACTGCTCGTACGCCTTCTTCATTGCCAGAACTGCTTTATCATTGCTCCGCAGATCACGAGCCTTAACTGCACTTTGACTATTCGTTGAGGTACTAATGTTGTCAGCTCTTTCTGCGTTGCTGATTTCATAAAATCGGAACATAATGTATGCATTATCAGCCTTTTTGGCTAATTCACTATAACTAAATATAGTACTTAACGACTGACATCCATTTACAACATTCAACTCTTTAACAGAGAGAATTCCTTCGTGAATTGACATTTGAGAACAGATTGCCGTAATTCCATTATGCAGGAAGAAGAAATCACCAGCATTATTCTTTATTGTTCGCGCAATTCCCTTGTTGACTTTATTGCTTGTTCCCAACGATTGACGCACATTTTTTCTGAACAAACTACCATCTTTAATTCCAGGAATCTTAATACAATCTCTTAATGGAAGTGCAACAATAACTGCTTTTGTCTCGTCAATTGTTAGCTCCATATACTTTCCAGCTTCAAGGTTAAACTCGTGGTTAATATAAGGACGGCTTCTATTTATCGCTTCATCGTATTTGAATTTCAGCGTTTCATTGTCTACCACAATAAGATTTGCTGATATAGCTTCGTTATCCGATAAATTCTTTTGGAATACTTCGAGGTCATGCTTCGCAGAGTCTGTTAAAGCCGATGTCATAATCAGTTCAAAACAGACTTCATAATCATCTTCGAGAGCTGTTGCAATTTCACTAATTTTAACTTGCAGATTGTGATTTGCACCCTCTTGGAGGTGCGCCAAATTCTGAATTTGAATCCATGAAGAAAGAACTTCCCGCAGAGGCTCCGCATCTACGGTGTCCCCACCGTAAAATTTTCCTTGAATTATGTAAATTGTGCATGCTTGGTTGTCAATGTAAACAGCGTCGATTTGTTTATCTCCCGCCCCATCCGTAATGCAGTCTTTTGTCTCAAATGTATCGAGATTGTGGATGTTACGAAGATACCAAGCTACAAAGCGCTGGCCATCGTTTGAAAAATTCTCTTTATAATAATTTTGGCCTAATTCCGATAAAATCTTACTGTACATTATAAGCCCTCTTTTCTATAGATAAAAAAATCATTTCCTGCGTTTGGTCATTCATAATACTCAATTCCTCTCATTTCACATACCGTAAACTATTGATGTTTCTTTATATATTCTTCCTTGACTACATCAATCGTTTTGCCACCTATACCGAAATTTTTATCAGATACCTCTTTAATTGTGGTAACAAAAAACTCCTGCGGTACTTTCATAATCTCAGAAGAAACTTCTGTCAATCGCTTAATCAGCAGCTCTTTTTGCTCGTCTGATAACGCTCCACTTTCGACCGTAATATATGGCATTTCCACTTTCCTCACTTTCCGATTACAAATCCAGTGCAATTGCTTTTCTTTCCTTTTCTGCTGTTTCGGTTCAAACTGCCGTTGTTTCTCCGCTTCTCTTTGTTCCCGGCCCACAATCCTGCCTTCAGTTTTCAACTGCTCCTGCTGCAAAGTTGTCATTTAGTTGTAGTTACTTCAGTTGCAAAAATCTTACTGCATAACTCAAAATATTCATCATAAGATATTTCCGTTCCATTCAGTGTATATTTTTCTTTGCCCTCCACATTATCTTCATCAACAAGTTCTTCATAAAAA
>CAJTZD010000020.1 GCA_910584235.1 uncultured Acetatifactor sp. | reverse complement strand
TGCAGACCAGACAGACGGGACAAATCAGGCCGGGACAACCACAGGGGGAGAAACAGCAGATTCTCCTTACACCATCAATGAAGCCGTGAGCGGGACGATGTATGCCAGGGCGGCGGTGAACGTAAGAAACAAGCCCTCAACAGATGGCGAAAAGGTAGGACGGCTTGCATACGGCCAGGAGATTACCGTGACGGGGCAGTGTGAAGAGACCGGGTGGTATCAGATTGAGCTGAACGGTGAGAAAGCGTTCGTAAGCAACAGCTATATCGTAGCGGAGAAGCCTGCAGCCGCAACGCAGACAGCAGGTAATACGGGCAGTCCGGGTTCAGGCTCCGGTCAGACAGCCGGCCAGGGGGCCGGGACAGCGGCTAAAACTGATAACACGGCAGCCGAAGCCCAGCTTTGCAACAGCGAATTCGTTGCTTTGCTGAATGCCGACAGACAGGCGATGGGTCTTTCAACGGTAACTGCTAACGGGACACTGGATTCCAACGCTCTCGCGAGTGCTAAAGCGATTGTAACGAACTACTCCCATGATGCGCTTGCGTCTACAAGAGGAGGTGCTAATGTAGCCAACATCGCACAGGGGTATGGCTCGGTAGCAGATGTGTATGCCGCATGGAAGTCCAGCCCGGGTCACTGGGCGGCGATGACTGACCCGGGACTCCAGTACATCTCGGTAGCCAGGTGCGGAAACTACTGGGTATATCTGGGGTACGCTAAGGACATACTTGACAACTACACAGACGCGAACGGCAATGTTGATATCGGTGCGGCTGTAGACGATGGGGTTGTGAATGAAATCGGAACCTACACAGACCCCAACACAGGTCAGAGCCAGACGGTATATGGAACTCCGGGGGTACAGACTGCAGAGGATGCCATTGCTAACGGAGAAATGACACAAGAGGAGTTGGATGAATACAATGACATTTTCGATAACTGGTGATTACCTCAATCAAAAAAAGCAACCCCCAACCGGGGTTGCTTTTTTAATACGTCCGTATTACGCGGAAACTTCAAATGAAAATCTCTTTTTAGGCAGTCGGTTTTAAGTCAAATTGATTAACAGTATATTTACTATGATGGGATAGCCTCAAACTTGTCCTTTAAGTATTCCAAAAGCCGTTGTGCGACAGGGGTAAATACCTGATATTTTTTCCAGATCAGATAAATCTTTGTTTCCAGGATTGGTGACAGTGGGCGGAAAACAAGTCCGCTGTCTGGGCTTGTATCAATGAGATGCTGAAAAGTCAGGAGATATCCGAGCCCTTCCTTTACAAATAAAGAGCCATTATAGGACAGGCGGAAAGACCCTTCGAGATGCAGCTCATCCAGTTTATTTCCGCACCATCTGGAGATATCATGGTTCCAGCCCTGCTCCGAGCAAAAGAGCGGGAGTCCGGCCAGGTCATCGGCACAGACAGTCTGCTTGTCTGCCAGGGGAGAGTCCGCTTTCATGACTACGCCCCACAGATCGGCTTCAGGAAAGGTAAGAAAATGATATTTTGCGGTATTTGGTTCTTCGGCCAGGACAGCGAAATCGATTACGCCTTTATCCAGCTTTTCCGTGACCTGCTCTGTATCGCCGCTTGTAATATGGTAACGCATATCAGAAAATGTATTTTTAAATTGCCTGATGGCGGAGGCAAGATGCCTGATCTGGTAAGATTCCGCCATACCGAAGTAAACATCGCCCCCGAGAGTATCGTCCAGGGCAAGAAATTCCGTTGTGATCTTATCGGCCATTTTTACCAGATCCTCTGCCCGTTTCCGCAGTAAGATCCCTTCTTCCGTAAGCTGTATGCTGAAACTGTGGCGCGTGAACAGTTTTTTCCCAAGCTCGTCTTCAAGCACCTTTAACTGTTTGGAAAGTGTAGGCTGGGTAACGTGGAGCAACTCTGCCGCACGGGTCATATTTTCCTCCCTTGCCACTGCAAGGAAGTATCTCATGGTTCGCAGTTCCATATTGTCCTCCTGTGATATTCCTAAAATTCATATCATGATATAAATTATAGCAATTAGCGAAATGAAAATCAAGAGGATATAATAGCCCTATGATTACAGGGTTCGCGAAGCGGTTCCTGTAATACAGACATAGCAGGAAGGGAGGCGGTCATACGGATGATTTAATTCAAAATCTTATGGATGCAGGATGTAGCTCACAAATTATTGAAGAGGTGTGTAGGCTGTATGGCAATGGTCAGGTTCAGGATGCCATTAAAACGCTGCGGAAGCACCGCTGCAGTTTGATGGATAATCTGCATGAAAGTCAGGGAAAGGTTGACTGTCTTGATTTTTTAGTATGGCGTATGGAAAAAGAAAAGCGATAACCAAAAAATGATGAAAAGAAAGAGAGGTATTATAAAATGAAAAATACTATAAAACTGGAGCTAACCAAGGAATGGGATAAGACTTTCCCGAAAAGTGAAAAGGTGAACCACCGCAAGGTTACATTCCCGAACCGCTATGGGATTACATTGGCGGCAGACCTTTATATGCCGAAAGAGGCTGAGGGGAAGCTGGCTGCGATTGCGGTATGCGGGCCCTTTGGCGCGGTAAAGGAGCAAGCAGCCGGACTGTATGCGCAGACGATGGCGGAGCGTGGTTTCCTCACCATTGCCTTTGATCCTTCCTTTACCGGCGAAAGCGGCGGTACACCCCGTTACATGGCTTCACCGGATATCAATACAGAAGATTTCCAGGCGGCGGTGGATTTCCTTTCCGTACAGGAAAATGTTGACCCTGAGCGTATCGGTATTATCGGTATCTGCGGCTGGGGCGGCCTGGCCCTCAATGTGGCGGCGCTGGATACCCGTATTAAGGCGACGGTTGCCTCCACCATGTATGATATGTCCCGCGTCAATGCCAACGGATATTTTGATGCGGATAATTCTGCTGATGCACGGTACGCGAAGAAAGAGGCTATGAACGCCCAAAGGCTTGTTGATTACAAAAACGGCAGCTATACGCCGGGCGGTGGGGTTGTGGATCCGCTGCCGGAGGGCGCACCTTTCTATGTGGCAGATTATCACAATTATTATAAAACGCATCGCGGATACCATAAACGCTCGTTAAATTCCAACGGCGGCTGGAATGTGATTGGGTGTATGTCCTTTATGAACCAGCCCATCCTGCAGTACAGCAATGAGATCCGCGGCGCAGTCCTTATCATGCACGGAGAGAAAGCACATTCCTGCTATTTCAGCCGCGATGCCTATGATGCGATGGTGAAGGATAACCCTTATACAGACAATAAGGAGTTGCTGATTATTCCCGATGCAGTCCATACGGATCTGTATGACGGAGGCGGAAAGGATGCAATCCCGTTTGATAAGCTGGAACGGTTTTTTGAGGAAAATTTGAAATAGTATAAAAAACGTAGAGTACGAGGAGAAAAACAATGTTAGGAAATTTTATGTATTGTAACCCGACAAAGCTTTATTTTGGCGAGGATTCCCTTGCCGGCCTGAATGAGGAGCTGCCGAAATACGGACAGAATGTACAGCTTGTGTATGGAGGCGGGTCGATCAAAAAGAATGGCATCTATGACAAAGTCATGGAGATTTTGAAAGCAAATGGAAAAAATGTGTTGGAAGATGCAGGCGTCATGCCAAATCCAACGGTACAGAAACTGCAGGAAGGCTGTAAGATTGCCAGGGAGGGTAAGGCGGACCTGATCCTGGCGGTCGGGGGCGGCTCTGTCTGCGACTATGCAAAAGCGGTTTCCGTATCCGCATACTGTACGGAAGATCCCTGGGAAAAATACTATCTCCAGATGAAAGATGTAGACAATGAGATCATTCCGGTGGGATGTGTCCTGACAATGGTTGGCACCGGCTCTGAAATGAACGGCGGCGCGGTCATAACGAACCATGAGCAGAAGTTGAAGATCGGCCATGTATTTGACGAGAGGGTGTATCCGAAGTTTTCCATCTTAAACCCGGTATATACCTACACGCTGCCCCAGTATCAGATGGTTGCGGGAATCTATGACATCATGAACCATATTACAGAGCAGTATTTCTCCGGGGAGGACGACAATACCTCTGATTATCTGATGGAGGGCTTGCTGCGGTCTTTGATTCATTCCAGCCGGATTGCTGTAAAGAATCCTACGGATTACGAGGCAAGGAGCAATATCATGTGGATTGCCACATGGGCGTTAAATACCCTGGTTGCGAAAGGAAAATCCACAGACTGGATGGTGCATATGCTGGGGCAGGCGGTTGCGGCGCATACGGATGCAACCCACGGCATGACCCTTGCAGCGGTATCTATGGCCTATTACCGATTTGTCTGTCCGTTTGGGCTGGCAAAGTTTAAGAGGTTTGCCATGAACGTATGGGATGTAAACCCGGAAGGAAAAAGTGATAAACAAATTGCAGCGGAAGGCCTGCAGAAAATGGAGGCTTATATGGAGGAGCTGGGCCTTACGATGCATCTGAAAGAACTTGGGGTAACAGAAGAGATGCTTCCGGAAATCGTTGACAGCACGCTGGTTATGGATGGCGGCTATAAGGTGCCGGATAAGGATGAAATCAGGGAGATTTTAAAGAACAGCTTATAAAAGCCGGCATGGCAGACCGAAGCAGGCCGTTCCAATATATATGTGGCTACTGACCTTTATAAATCCATTCAAAGTGAAAACGCCCGTCAGGCGGAACTGGATTTCAGGAAGACCACCGATCCTCTGACTGCGGAGGATATTGCAACCGCCGTGGTCTACGCCATCGAACCGCCAGACCGGATGTCCGTGAGTGAGATTATGCTCCGTCCCACGAAGCAGCGAATAGACTTCCTGCATATCATCTTTCTGTACACAGGCTCCGTTTCCCTTTGTATGGCAGTATTCGCAGGCCAGACAGCCCGCAATCTTTTTCTTTGAGGTTTTTATGGAAAATATAGCAGGGGCGGTAAAGGAATATGGACCGAAAGCCGATGAAGCTTTCAAATGCAGCGTTACAGTAAGAGACAGGATTTCAGAAAGAGAAAGAGAAAGGTACTCAAAATGAGAGCAGAAGAGATTTGTACCCATTACGGCGAGGATCCCTCCAGGTTCCACGGGGCGGTGAATGTGCCCCTTTTCCAGACATCACTGTTCGTTGACTGTGAAGGGAATGAAAGCGGGCGGGAGGGGAGATACGCATATACCAGAGTATCCAATCCCACCACGGAGATCGTGGAAAAAAAGGTGGCGGCACTGGAACAGGGGGAGGCCGCAAGGTGTTTTTCCTCCGGCATGGGAGCGATCAGCGCGGCTATGATGCATTATCTGAAAAGAGACAGCCATGTAGTTGCCGTGGCAAGCATCTATGCGCCTGCCAGGCGTTTCCTGTGGGAATATATGGCGCGGTTCGGAGTGACGGTCACATTTGTAAGGGGGACGGATCTTGACGAAATTGAGGCAGCCATATGCGACAGGACAGAGTTGATTTATCTGGAAAGTCCCTCCACCTATCTTTTCCTGGTGCAGGATTTGGAAAAGATTGCAGAGATCGCGAAAAAGCATCAAGTGGCCACAGTTATCGACAATACATATGCGACTCCGATTTTCCAGAAGCCTCTTACCAAAGGGATAGATATGGTGGTACATTCCGCCTCCAAGTATCTGGGCGGCCACAGCGACATTGTGGGCGGAGTGGTGATCGGACGGAAAGAAGACGTAACTCAGGTGGCAAAAGACGAAAGGGAACTGTTCGGCGCAGTGATGAGTCCTTTTGATTCCTGGCTGATGCTGCGGGGGATTCGGACTTTGCCTGTCCGGATGAGACAGCATATGGAGAATGCCATGGAGATGGCGTCCTATTTTCAGGCTCTGCCTATCATAAAAGAAGTGATCTATCCATACTGGAATACCCATCCTCAGTATGAACTTGCAAAGCGGCAGATGACAGGAGCCAGCGGGCTGATGAGCGTGGTATTTGATCTGCCAGGGGATCAGATTTATAAAATTTTGAGAGAACTGGAATTTTTCAGCAGAGGACCCAGCTGGGGCGGCTACGAGAGCCTTATCTCAGCAGTCGGGGCCGGTCTGGACCGGGATAGCGAGACCATGAAGAAAGGACTGGTACGCCTGCACATCGGGCTTGAGGGAGCGGATCTGCTGAAAGAGGATTTTGACAGAGCCGTGAAGCATGTGCTCGGATAAGACAGAGAAAAAATTTGTGATAAAACCGTTCGGTGTGCAGACACCGGGCGGTTTTAGACCTTTAACGCATTAAAGTGATTGACATAAACGGGAAATTATCTTAGAATATTGAAATATATTGAAATAAGATGCAATATAAAAGTAAGATATCAGAGTATCGATAGAATGGATTTCTACCAGCGGAATATACCAGAAAGAGGAAATTGAAGAGGAGGACGGAACGTGTCAGAGAAGAAGATATTGCTTGGCAATGAGGCCATAGCAAGAGGCGCTTATGAGGCAGGAGTGAAAGTGTCGGCAGCCTATCCGGGTACGCCCAGCACGGAGATCAGCGAATCAATCGCGAAATATGATGAGGTCTACGCGGAGTGGTCACCCAATGAGAAAGTGGCGGCAGAGGTGGCCATCGGAGCATCCATGGCCGGGGTCCGATCCATGTGCAGTATGAAGCATGTGGGCGTGAACGTGGCGGCAGATCCGCTTTTCACTGCGGCATACGCAGGCGTGGGTGGCGGCATGGTAGTAGTGGCGGCGGACGATCCGGGCATGTACAGCTCCCAGAACGAGCAGGACAGCCGGATGGTGGCCAGAGCTGCCATGATTCCCGTGCTGGAGCCCTCTGACAGCGCCGAAGCAAAGGAATTCACGAAATTTGCTTTTGACTTAAGCGAAGACTACGATACGCCTGTGATGGTGCGCTCCACCACCAGGCTTTCCCACTCTCAGGGTATTGTGGAGCTGGAAGAGCGGATCCAAAAGGAGCCTTTTCCCTATGAGCGCAACACAGCGAAATATGTCATGATGCCGGGCAACGCCATCAGGCGTCATCTGGCGGTGGAGAAGCGCATGAAAAGGCTGGCGGAGGACGCCTGCACCATGCCCTTGAACCGGGTAGAGTACAGGGATATGTCCGTTGGCTTCATCACAAGCGGAATTCCGTATCAGTATGTTCGGGAGGCCATGCCCGAGGCAAGCGTTCTGAAACTAGGCCTGGTACATCCTCTGCCCAGGAAGCTGATAGAGGAATTTGCCGCCAAAGTGGAGAAGCTGTACATATTCGAGGAGCTGGAGCCTGTGATTGAGGAGCAGGTGAAGTCCTGGGGCATTTTGAAAGCCATGGGCAAGGAGATATTCACGGTCCAGGGAGAGTACAGCGCCAATATGATCCGCGCCCGGGTGCCGGAGTGCAGAGCTGCGGAATGCCGGAATGTACCGGGGATGACAGCAGGAGGACAGCCGCATCCGGAGGGAACAGAAGATTCGACCGGCTGGCCCATTGGCGAAGCAGCGCAGTCTGTATCCTGCCAGGGGACATCCAAAGCTGCATCCGGGGAGACCGCACCCGAATCTGGGTTGTCCGGGCAACGCATGGCTCCTGCAAATGTCCCGGCCAGACCGCCAATCCTCTGTCCTGGCTGTCCCCACAGGAGCGTATACTCTGTGCTGAACCGCCTGAAGATCCATGCGGCGGGGGATATCGGCTGCTATACCCTGGGGGCGGTGGCTCCCTTAAGCGTGGTGGACACCACCATCTGTATGGGTTCCAGCATCAGCACCCTCCACGGCATGGAAAAAGCCAGGGGGAAAGAGTACATCCGTAACTGGGTGGCCGTCATCGGGGATTCCACGTTCATGCATACAGGAATCAACTCCCTGATGAACATGGTCTACAACCAGTCCTGCGCAACGGTGGTGATACTGGATAATTCCACCACCGGCATGACCGGCCATCAGGATCATGCCGCCACTGGCAAGACCCTGAAAGGTGAAACAGTTCCGGCCATCAATATCCTGAACCTGTGCCGTAGCCTTGGCATTGAGCATGTATATGAAGTCAGCGCTTTCGATCTGGAGGGTCTGGAGGAGGCTTTCCGGCGGGAGACCAAGCGGGACGCGGTGTCTGTGATCATTACCAAGGCACCCTGTGTGCTGTTAAAAGGGGTTACTTTCCCGAATAAGTGTGTCCCTGTCCCGGAGAAATGCAAGAAATGCGGCGCATGCCTGCGGCCAGGCTGCCCTGCGCTGACGAAGAATGAAGACGGAACCATATCCATTGACGAGACCATGTGCAACGGCTGCGGACTTTGCGGGAAGCTGTGTAAATTCGATGCCATAGAGGTGCAGCCGCGCTGATTGGAAGCAGAGCATTGGCCGCAGACAGGACAATTTGCTCCGACACGCAAGGCATTGCGGTCAGGCGTTTTATACAAGCGGGCAGAACGGAAAACAGAATGTGAGGATGACGAAGATGGGTGTAAAGAACATTATGATTGTAGGCGTTGGGGGGCAGGGGACTCTGCTCACCAGCAGAATCTTAGGGAATCTGGCCATCCACGCCGGATTTGACGTAAAGCTTTCGGAAGTCCACGGCATGGCTCAGAGGGGCGGAAGCGTGGTGACTTTTGTCAGATATGGAGAGGAAGTGGCGGAGCCAATCGTGGAGGAGGGCTGTGCTGACGTGCTGATTGCTTTCGAGAAGCTGGAGGCCCTGCGCTATCTGCACTTTCTCAAAGAAGACGGTGTTGTTATTGTCAACGATTGGCGCATCGACCCTATCACGGTGGTGACCGGAGCGGCGCAGTATCCGGAGGGCATCCTGGATACCCTGAAAGCCGCCAGAAAAACTGTGGTGGTGGAGGCCACGAGACAGGCGGTGGAGATGGGCGCCCCCAAGGCTTTTAACGTAATCGTTCTGGGGGCCGCCGCCAGATATATGGGATTCGGGAAGGAGGATTGGCTCCACGTCATCGAAACGACAGTTCCGCCCAGGACCGTGGAGGTGAATCGGAAAGCATTCGAGGCCGGATACCAATGAAGAGGAGCATTCATTGAAGAGGAGCATTCATTGAAGAAGAGCATTCATTGAAGAGGAGCATTCATTGAAGAAGAGCATTCATTGAAGAGGAGCATTCATTGAAGAAGAGCATTCAATGAAGAAGAGCATTCAATGAAGAAGAGCATTCAATAAAGAAGAGCATTGGAGGATGAATATTGTATACAATTCGCAAAATCACCGCCGATGAGGTGGATGAGGCTCTGGCATTGGCGCTGGAGGTTTTCATGGAGTTTGAGGCTCCCGACTACAAGCCGGAAGGGACGGAGGCGTTTAAAAAAGATATCATAGAAAATGAGGCGTTCATTTCCAAATGCAGACAGGGTATTTGCCCCATATATGCAGCGTTTGACAAAGAGAAGATGATAGGCATCATGGGAATGCGGGCGAACAGAACGCACATTATGCTGGTGTTTACCAGGAAAGAGTATCATCGCCGGGGAGTGGCAAGCGCGATTTTTCAATATCTGTTAGAGGATATTTCAAAGGATGATCCGGCGCCTCGGGAGATTACGCTGAATTCTTCGCCATATGGGAAACCGTTTTATCTGCGCATCGGTTTTGAGCCGCAATCTGGGGAACAGGAAAAAAACGGTATCAGGTACACGCCCATGAAATACGAAATTCCATGGCATGAAACCCAAAACGGAATAACGCAGGAAAGCTTGCAAGAAAGAACGCAAAAATAATGACAGCGCTTGCAGACAGCAGGCATGGAGGTGCATATCATATGATTTGGAACGAGACAAAAGAATGCATGAGCCGGGATGAGATGCAGGCCCTGCAGGGTGCCAGACTGGTGAAGCTGGTGGACAGGGTCTACCATAACGTGGAGTACTACCGCAAGAAGATGCAGGCCATAGGCCTGGAGCCGGGGGACATCAGAGGGCTGGAGGATCTGGAGAAGCTGCCCTTTACCACCAAGGACGACCTGCGGGACACCTATCCCTTCGGGATGTTTGCCGTACCTAACTCCCAGATCGTGCGCATCCATGCCTCCAGCGGCACCACGGGGAAAGCCACGGTAGTGGGCTATACCAGAAGGGACATTGATGTCTGGAGCGAGTGTGTGGCCCGCTGCATCACCATGGCCGGCCTGGGCAGGGAGGACATCATCCAGGTGGCCTATGGCTACGGCCTGTTCACGGGAGGGCTGGGGGGCCATTACGGCGCGGAGAAGATGGGGGCCACGGTAGTGCCCATGTCCACGGGCAACACGAAGAAGCTGATCACCATGATGATCGACTTCGGCGTTACCGGGCTTCTGTGTACGCCCTCCTATCTGATGCATATCGCGGAGACCATCGAGGAGATGGGCGTCCGGGACAAGATCAGGCTGAAAGCATCCCTGAACGGGGCGGAGCCCTGGACGGAGAAGATGCGGGACAAGATTGAGGAAAAGCTGGGCATCCATGCCCATGACATCTACGGCCTCAGCGAGATCATGGGGCCGGGGGTGGCCACGGACTGCCGGTTCCACACAGGATTACATATCCACGAGGATCATTTCCTGCCGGAGATCGTGGACAGGGAGACTTTCCGGCCCGTGGCGGACGGCGTCACCGGAGAGCTGGTGATCTCCACCCTGACCAAGGAGGGAATTCCCCTGATCCGCTACCGCACCAAGGACCTGACAAGCATGGACCGCAGCCCCTGTGAGTGCGGCAGGACCACGGCCAGGATCGCCAGGTTCACGGGCAGAAGCGACGACATGCTGATCATCCGCGGCGTGAACGTGTTCCCGTCCCAGATCGAGGCGGCGCTTCTGGAGATGGGCGGCACCACGGCCCATTACCTGATGATCGTGGACAGGGTGAACAATCTGGACACCCTGGAGGTACAGGTAGAGGTGGAGGAGCATTTCTTCTCGGACGAGATCAGGGCTCTGGAGAACCTGGCCAGGAAGATTGAGCATGTGATCCAGCAGGCCATCGGTCTGGCGGTGAAAGTGAAGCTGGTAGAGCCCAAAGCGCTGGAGCGCAGCATGGGCAAATCCGTGCATGTAATCGACAGACGGAAGATGGATTGACGCTGTGACGGATGGTGAGAAAGAGAGGGAAGGATATGTTTGTAAAACAGTTATCGGTTTTTATGGAGAACCGTGAGGGCAGGCTGGAGAAAGCCACGGAGATATTAAAGGAACAAAACATAAATATTCTGGCCCTGAGCATGGCAGACACAATGGAATACGGTATGCTGCGCATGGTAGTGTCAAATCCGGATGCGGCAAAGGCTGCGCTTAAGGAGAACGGCTTCTCAGCCAAGCTGACAGATGTGCTGGCCGTAAGGCTGGAGGACCAGGTGGGAGAGCTGCACAGCCTGACCCTGATCCTGTGTGCAAAGGGACTGAATATTGAGTACATGTATTCTCTGGTATCAGGCGAACGCAAAGCGATCATTGTGAAGACATCCGACGCTGAGAAAGCGGCTGCGGCCATCCGGGAGGGCGGACTGCAGTTGTACACAGACGAAGAACTGTACGGCTAAGCCGACTGGGGTTTGCCAGAAATTTTCTCCATTTGATATTGACAAATATGTCGATTCTATGTATAATGAACCAGTGTGCGGAAAGAAAATTTGCATGGGAGCCGCTATGTTAGTGAATTTATCTGATGTATTGACATCTGAGGGCATGGAGATCAAAAGGGAAGTGCCCCTTGAAACGACATGCTATGAGAATGGAAAAGAAAGTTTTGACATCACATCCAGCTCCTTGGTGTCCCTGACAGCAGTAAATGCAGGAGAGGACAAGGCAGTGGTCAGGGGGCATGTGACGCTAAGCTTTCGGGGGTTCTGTGACAGATGTCTGACAGAGGTGCCGGTGGCTTTAGCGCTGAATTTTGAGCGGACAATTCTTTCCCCTGAGACCCGGGGAGAGGAAGCGGATGATTTTGGCTTTATGGATGGTTTCTCGCTGGATGTGGACGCTCTTGTGCACGATGAGATTTTGATTAACTGGCCTGCAAAGATTCTGTGCAAGGATGACTGCAAGGGCATATGCCCGGTATGCGGACAGAATCTGAATGAAAAGGAGTGCGGCTGCGATACATTTGTTCCGGACCCCCGCATGGCAGTGATACAAGATATCTTCAAGAATAAGGAGGTGTAACGAGATGTCGATTTGTCCTAAGAATAAATCTTCCAAGAGCAGAAGGGATAAGAGAAGAGCAAACTGGAAAATGAAAGCTGCGACTTTGGTAAAGTGCAGCAGATGCGGCGCGCTTATGGTGCCCCACAGGGTTTGCAAGGCTTGCGGTTCTTACAACAAGAAGCAGGTCGTTAGTGTTGACTGATGAATTTCCGGTATTTTACGGCATGTAGAGGGTATTCTGCGGAATGCCCTTTTTATGTGTAAAAAACCCTTGATTTTTAAGTAAGATTACATTATCATAAAAGAAGTATATGGAAAACGGAAAGGGAAACCAATGGCGGAAATGGTAAACGTGGCAGTGGACGCTATGGGTGGCGACAATGCGCCCGGCGAAATCGTAAAAGGCGCAGTGGAAGCTATCAATGCTGAAAAAAAAGTAAAAGTGTTTTTGGCAGGCAGAGAGCCCTTGTTAAAGGAAGAACTGAAAAAGTATAGCTATAATCCGGAGCAGCTGGAGATCGTCCATGCGGAGGAAATCATAGAGACCGGAGAGCCTCCGGTTATGGCAATCCGCAAGAAGAAAGACTCTTCTATTGTGAAGTGTATGTATCTGGTGAAGAATGGAGAATGCGACGCCCTTGTCTCCGCGGGGAGTACCGGGGCCGTACTGGTGGGAGGACAGGTCATTGTGGGCCGCATTAAAGGTGTGGAGCGTCCGCCCCTGGCTCCGATTATTCCCCATATAAACGGTGTAAGCCTCCTGCTGGACTGCGGAGCCAATGTGGATGCCAGACCCTCCCAGCTGCTGCAGTTTGCCAAGATGGGCAGTATCTATATGGAGAGCGTCATCGGCGTAAAGAATCCGAGAGTCGGTCTGGTGAATATCGGTACTGAGGAGGAGAAAGGCAATGCCCTGACCAAGGAAGCCTATCCCCTGTTAAAAAGCTGCCCTGAAATAAATTTTATCGGTAATGTGGAGGCCAGGGAGATTCCTATGGGCGGAGCCGACGTATTGGTGTGTGAGGCTTTTGCCGGCAATGTGGTCCTGAAGATGCTGGAGGGTGTCAGCAGCGCCCTGATTGACAAAATCAAAAGCGGCATGATGACAAACCTGCGCAGTAAGATAGGGGCCCTGTTAGTCAAGCCGGCGCTGAAGCAGACGCTGAAAGACTTTAACACGGAAGCCTATGGCGGCGCGCCGCTGCTGGGCCTGAACGGTCTGGTGGTGAAGACCCACGGAAACAGTAAGTCCGTGGAAATCAAGAATTCTATTCTGCAATGCATTGCATTTAAAGAACAGAAAATAAATCAAAAAATCAAGGAACAATTGGTTCTTGAGGATTAAGGAAAGGAGAAAACCCTATGGAATTTGAAAAGCTGAAAAAAGTAATTGCGGATGTGCTGAATGTGGATCCAGATGAAATCACCATGGATTCGACCTTTGTGGACGATCTGGGAGCGGATTCTCTCGATGTATTCCAGATCGTTATGGGTATCGAAGAGGAATTTGACATTGAGATTCCCGCTGAAGAGGCAGAGAAAATTCATACCGTAAGGGAAGCAGTGGATATGATCAAAGGCATGCTGGGCTGATGCTTGTCCGGCCATATGGACTTTACAAGAGCAGTCCGTTATGTGACTGCTCATTTACGTCCATTTGACATGCTTTTTTGCCGGAAAAGAGGAGAAATATGTTAGAAGATTATACCAAAGGATATTCGATGGAGGTACTGGAAGAGCGCATCGGATATCGGTTCAGGGACAGAGCTTTGTTAAAACAGGCCATGACCCACAGCTCTTTCACCAATGAACAGAAGATCCGCAGGGCACAGAACTATGAACGCCTGGAATTTCTCGGGGACGCGGTGCTGGAACTGGTGTCCAGCGAGTTCCTGTTCCGGGAGCATTCACAGATGAGCGAGGGCGAATTAACTAAAAAACGAGCCTCCATGGTCTGCGAACCGTCCCTCGCGTTCTGTGCCAGAGATCTGGAGCTGGGGCGCTTTATGCTGCTTGGAAAGGGCGAGGAGAACACCGGAGGGAGAGGACGGGACAGTATTGTCTCGGACGCCATGGAGGCTGTGATTGGCGCCATTTACCTGGACGGCGGCATGGAACAGGCGAAAGCCTTTATCAACCGTTTCGTGCTCTCGGACCTGGAGGACAAACAGCTTTTCTATGACAGTAAGAGTACTTTGCAGGAAATGATTCAGGGGAAGCTGAAA
Organism: uncultured Acetatifactor sp.; assembly: GCA_910584235.1. Lineage (GTDB taxonomy): Bacteria > Bacillota > Clostridia > Lachnospirales > Lachnospiraceae > Acetatifactor. The sequence continues at coordinate 52,696 of CAJTZD010000020.1, read as the reverse complement.
AAAGAATTCAGGTATGAGCTGCTGGAGGAAAGCGGGCCGGAGCATGATAAGTTGTTTCGCGTATCTGTGAATATGGATGCGGAAATCCTGGGCATAGGGGAAGGAAAGACGAAAAAAGCTGCAGAGCAGCAGGCTGCCTACAAGGCTCTTCTGCTTTTGAGGGATAGAGGATGTATTTAAAGAATATAGAGGTGCAGGGCTTTAAGTCCTTTGCAAACAAGATCAATTTCCAGTTCCACAATGGAATCACCGGAATCGTGGGACCGAACGGCAGTGGGAAGAGTAATGTCGCCGACGCTGTCCGCTGGGTTCTGGGGGAACAGCGGGTAAAGCAGTTGCGCGGCGCCAGCATGCAGGATGTCATTTTCTCGGGCACAGAGAACAGGAAGCCCCTTAGCTACGCCTATGTGGCTATTACACTGGACAACACGGATCACCAGCTTGCCACCAGTTTTGAGGAGGTGACGGTGGCAAGACGTATCTACCGTTCCGGAGAAAGTGAATATCTGATCAACGGAAGTCCCTGCAGATTAAAGGATGTGAATGAACTGTTTTATGACACCGGTATCGGCAAGGAAGGGTATTCCATTATCGGACAGGGGCAGATTGATAAAATCCTAAGCGGTAAGCCAGAGGAGCGCAGAGAGCTTTTTGACGAGGCGGCAGGAATCGTGAAATTTAAGCGCAGGAAAGCCGCGGCCCAAAGTAAGCTTGAGAACGAGAAACAGAATCTGATCCGTGTCAATGACATTCTGTCCGAACTGGAGAAGCAGATCGGCCCTCTGGAGCGTCAGTCCGAAACCGCAAGGCAGTATCTGAAAAAAAGAGAAGAACTGAAGAGATTTGATGTAAATGTATTCCTGCTGGAGAATACCCGTCTCAGAGAGCAGCTGACAGGTGTGGAGGAAAAGTATGCCCTGGCCGGAAAGGAGCTTTCCGAAACCAATGAGGCTTATGAGGGCATTAAGGCAGAATACGACCGCGTTCAGGAGGAATTGGAGAAGCTGGAGCAGTCCATTGAGGCAGCCAGAAGCACTGCCACGGACGCAGGGCTCACCAGGGGGAAGCTGGAGGGCGAGATGAATGTGCTCAAAGAGCAGATCAACTCCGCCAAGGGCAGCGAGACGCATCTGAACAACAGACGAAGCACTCTGGAGGCGGACATTGCGGCCAGGGAGAAAGACAGGGAGAATGTACTGTCTGAAAAAAGCGAGACGGATACAAAGCTGCAGGAAATTGCAGCCCTTGCCAATGAGGCAAAGGAAAAGCTGCAAAAGCTCCAGGACAGGATTGAGGAACTCAATGAAGGAATTGAGGCAGGAAAGAATACCATTATCGGCGAACTGAACAAACGTGCTACGATAAAGACCAAATTAGGGCGTTTTGACACCATGATGGAGCAGGTGAAAATCCGGAAAGCAGAACTCCAGTCCAGGCTCTTGCGGGCGAAATCCGATGAGGCAGCCAGAGAGGAGACTATCAAAAGTCTGGAAGAGGAATTCGCCTCCATTACAGAAGAAATGCGTCTCTTAAACGAGAGAGAAGCTGCCATGGAGCAGGAACTGGGCGGCTTTCGGGAGACCCTGACGAAAAAGGACGCTGCCCTGCAGGAGGCCAAGAGCGCCTATCACATGGAGAAATCCCGGCTGGAAGCTCTGGCAAATCTGGCCGAGCGCTACGAGGGCTACGGCGGCAGTGTCAAGAAAGTCATGGAGCAGAAAGAGAAGAACAGCGGCATCGTAGGTGTTGTGGCAGATATTATCCATGTGGAGAAAAAGTACGAGGTAGCCATTGAGACTGCCCTGGGCGGAAGTATTCAAAACATTGTCACGGATGATGAGGATACCGCCAAACGAATGATCTCCTATTTGAAGACAAACAGGTTAGGCCGTGCCACATTCTTGCCCCTGACCAGCATCCGGAATTACCAAAGGTTCAGAAATGCGGATGCGCTGGACGAAAAGGGAGTGATCGGCACAGCGGATACTTTGGTGCGAATAGATGATAAATACCGTGATGTGGCAGGTTCCCTGCTTGGCCGCATCCTGGTGGTGGACAATGTGGACAATGCCCTGAAACTGAACAGAAAGTATAATCAGAGCCTGCGGCTGGTCACCCTGGAGGGAGAACTGCTGGTACCCGGCGGAGCTATCAGCGGCGGCGCCTATAAGAACAGCAGCAATCTTCTGGGCAGACGCCGGGAGATAGAAGAGCTGGAGAAAAGAGTAAAAAAGCTTCAGCTTTCCGTAGACGAAATAGACAGGGATATCGAAGGGACAAAAGCAAAGCGAACCCGGATGCGCGTGGATATGGAGGCCATTAAGAGTGACATTCAGCGCAAGTCTATCGAGCAGAATACAGCCAGGCTAAGCATTGCCCAGGCAAGAGCGCGCATGGAGGAAGATGTGGAGAGCACGGCTTCCCTGCGGGAGGAAGAGCGTGATATTGAAGAAAAAACCTTGGAGATCACAAGGGAAAAGGAGAACGTCCAGTTGGAGCTGGCTGCCAGCGAGGAACTGGAGGCACGGACCCAGGAAAAAATCGCCCGGTTCCAGCAGGAACTGGAAAAATGGCGGGGAGAGGAGACAGAAGCCGCTGGCTTTGTCTCAGACTGGGATCTGAAGCTGGAGAAAATGCGCCAGTCTATGGGGTTCCAGCAGAGCAATGTGGAGCGCATCGACGGGGAGATTAAGAGAGCACAGGCAGAGCTGTCCGAGGTTCTGGAGGCTTTGGAGGAAAACGGGAAAGCGGTGGAAAGCAGGCAGCGCGCTATCGAAGAAATCGAGAAGACAATCGCGGCTTCTTTCGATGCCCAGAATGAATCCGAGGCAAAGCTCAAGGAAGCCATGGCACAAAAGCAGGAACTGTCAGCGGCTCAGAAAACATTTTTCGCAAGGCGGGAGGAGCTTTCGGAGCGGCAGTCCGCCCTGGACAAGGAGGTATACCGCCTTAACGCCCAAAAGGAGCGCATGGAAGAGTCGCTGGAGTCCCAGATCAATTACATGTGGGACGAATATGAGATTACCTTAAGCGATGCGGCCGCTATGCGGGACGACAGCCTTTCCGATCTGCCGGCTATGAAAAAGGAAATTACATCTCTGCGGGAGCAGATCAAGAAGCTGGGGGATGTAAATGTAAATGCCATTGAGGACTACAAGAACCTGATGGAACGTTATACCTTTATGGCAACCCAGAGAGACGATCTGGTGGAGGCGGAAAAGACACTGGAGAACATCATCGAAGAGCTGGACACAGCCATGCGAAAGCAATTTGCGGAGAAATTTGCGGAGATTGGCCGGGAGTTCGATAAGGTGTTTAAGGAGTTGTTTGGCGGCGGCAGAGGGACGCTGGAGCTGATTGAGGACGAGGATATCCTGGAGGCAGGAATCCGTATTATCGCTCAGCCTCCGGGCAAGAAGCTGCAGAATATGATGCAGCTTTCCGGCGGAGAGAAAGCGCTTACAGCTATCTCTCTATTATTCGCCATTCAGAACCTGAAGCCATCGCCTTTCTGCCTCCTGGATGAAATTGAAGCCGCGCTGGATGATTCCAACGTGGGAAGATTCGCAAAATACTTACATAAACTGACAAAAAATACACAGTTTATAGTTATTACCCACAGAAGGGGCACCATGGAGCAGGTGGACAGGCTCTATGGTATCACCATGCAGGAAAAAGGTGTGTCTACGCTGGTCAGCGTGAACCTTATAGATAAGGAGCTGACGGCATGACAAAATGCGGCGAAAGGGAGCGCGATAAGGCATGGCAGAGGGAAAGAAAGGTTTTTTTGCAAGATTAAAGGAAGGCTTGGCCAAGACCAGAAACAATATTGTCAGGGGAATTGATTCTGTCTTCAATGGTTTTTCAGCCATTGACGACGACTTTTATGAGGAATTGGAAGAAATCCTGATCATGGGCGATATCGGTGTGAATGCCACTACACAGATCATTAGCCGGCTGAAAACCCAGATAAAAGAACAGCATATCAAAGAACCTCAGGAGTGTAAGCAGCTTCTGATAGAGGGCATTAAGGAACAGATGCGGGTGGATGAGACTGCTTATGAATTTGAGAAACGTCAGTCTGTTATCATGGTGATCGGCGTCAATGGCGTGGGCAAGACTACCTCCGTGGGAAAGCTGGCAGGGAAGCTAAAGGAGGATGGCAGAAAGGTGCTGATCGCCGCGGCGGACACGTTTCGTGCCGCTGCCGGCGACCAGCTGGCAGAGTGGGCCAGACGTGCGGATGTGCCCATGGTAGGCGGCAATGAGGGGGCGGATCCGGCCAGCGTGGTCTTTGACGCCGTGAATGCGGCCAGGGCCAGAGGCGTGGATGTACTGCTGATCGATACGGCTGGCAGACTGCACAATAAAAAGAATCTGATGGAAGAATTGCGGAAGATGAACCGCATTGTGGACAGAGAGTTTCCGGATGCCCACAGGGAAAATCTCATTGTGCTGGACGGTACCACGGGCCAGAATGCGTTGGTCCAGGCCAGGGAATTCGGCGAGGTGGCCGATCTGACCGGCATTATCCTGACAAAAATGGACGGTACCGCAAAGGGAGGCATTGCCGTGGCTATCCAGTCCGAACTGCAGGTGCCGGTGAAATATATCGGCGTGGGCGAGACCATAGAAGATTTGCAGAAGTTCGATTCGGACGAATTCGTGAATGCGCTGTTCGATGTGAAAACGGAGGAGTGAACTTTAAGCTTTCAAAGAGGAGGAAAAAGGAATGGGTGCTGAGATGAAAACCAGAGAGGGAGTAGCGGAGGAAGCCATGGAGAGTGAGACAGGGTCGGAAGAGGGATTGACGCTGGAAAAATTCGAGGAGGCCTCGGAAGTCGTCAAAAAGGTGACGCTGGAGACTAAGCTGGTGTTCAGCGAATACTTAAGCGCCCAGACCGGGAACAAGGTCTATCTCAAGCCTGAGAATATGCAGCTTACAGGCGCCTATAAGCTCCGCGGGGCATATTATAAGATAAGCACATTGACAGACGAAGAAAGAGCCAAAGGGCTGATCACCGCTTCTGCCGGAAACCATGCCCAGGGCGTAGCTTACGCGGCCAAAGCCTATGGCGCAAAGGCTGTCATCGTCATGCCTACCACCACGCCTCTGATGAAAGTAAACCGCACCAAGGGTTACGGCGCGGAGGTGGTACTGTATGGGGATGTGTATGATGAAGCCTGTGCAAAAGCCTATGAATTGGCAGAGGAGAACGGATATACTTTTATCCATCCCTTTGATGATCTGACAGTGGCCACCGGACAGGGAACCATTGCCATGGAAATCGTAAAGGAACTGCCTTTGGTAGACTACATACTGGTGCCCATCGGCGGAGGCGGACTGGCTACCGGCGTGGCCACTTTGGCTAAACTTTTAAATCCTAAGATCAAAGTGATTGGAGTGGAGCCTGCCGGGGCAAACTGTATGCAGGAGTCTCTGGCACAGGGGCATGTGGTCACGCTGCCCAAGGTCAGCACCATTGCTGACGGCACGGCAGTGAAGACGCCGGGCTCCAAGCTATTCCCCTATATCCGGCAGAACCTGGACGATATCATTACCGTGGAAGATCATGAGCTGGTGGTGTCTTTTCTGGATATGGTGGAAAACCACAAGACTGTAGTGGAAAATTCCGGTCTGCTGACGGTGGCGGCTTTAAAGCATATGAATGTAAGGGGCAAAAAAGTGGTGGCTATCTTAAGCGGCGGAAATATGGACGTGACCACCATGTCCTCCGTGGTACAGCAGGGGCTGATCATGCGCGACAGAGTATTTACGGTATCCATGTTGCTGCCGGATAAGCCGGGCGAGCTGTATAAAGTGGCAGGCATCATTGCAAAAGTCAACGGTAACGTAGTGGAACTGGAGCACAATCAGTTTGTTACCACCAACCGCAACGCTGCCGTGGAGCTGCGCATTACCATGGAGGCTTTCGGAACAGAGCACAAGAACCAGATTATGCAGTCCCTGGAAGAGGGAGGCTATAAGCCCAAGCTGGTAAATGTAAGCGGCTGACGGCATGGACCCATATGTGACAGGACTGTGTTATGCGCAAGGCTGGACGGCAGCGCTATGTGGCTGCTGCCGCGGAAAAGCAAAGAGATGAATCCCCGGAGGGAGCGGGCTGCCTGTTTGACAGGTATTCCGCTCCCGCAGGATTTTGGGAGGTGGCTGCAGGATATGAAAAACGGTACAAAGCAAGTCAGCAAAGAGCAGAAAAGTGAAATTCAGTACGAGGAAAAAAAGACGCTGAGACGCCGAATCCAGGATTACCTGATCATCACCCTGGCGTCCGGAATCTATGCCGTTTCCGTCAGCCTGTTCCTGGATCCCAATTCCCTGGCCCCCGGCGGTGTCACCGGTATCGCCATCATCCTGAACCGGATCACAGGGCTGGAGACAGGTACCTGGATGTTCCTGATCAATATCCCCATTCTTGCTCTGGGCATGTGGAAATTTGGCTGGAAATTCATTCTCTCCACCCTGTACTGTACTCTTGCTACTTCCTTTGTCACCAATCTTCTCACCCCTGTGGGAGCCCTGACCACAGACCCGCTGCTGGCGGCTTTGGTTGGGGCTTCCCTGATGGCGGTGTCCTTAGGGCTGGTATTCAAGGCAGGGGCCACCACCGGCGGGACGGATATCATCATCAAGCTGCTGCGGCTACGATTTCCGCATTTAAAGACCGGTTTCCTGTTTTTGCTCACGGATGCCGTCATTGTGACAGCTTCCGCCTTTGTGTTCCAGAACCTGGATACGGCACTGTACGCAGGCTTGGTGGTGTTCATCAACTCCGTGATGTTGGATCTGGTTCTTTACGGGCGGGATGGGGCAAAGATGTTCTTCATCATCAGCGACAGCTCCCAGGCTATTGTGGCCAGGCTGCTGGAGGAACTGGACATCAGCGCCACATACATCTCCGGCAGTGGCGCCTATACGGGCGCGGACAAGAAAGTGATTCTGTGCGTGGTGAAAAAGCCCCTTTCCCCGAAGCTGGAAGAGATTGTCAGGCAGGAGGATCCGAAAGCCTTCACAATCATTACCAGCGCTTCGGAGATCTATGGCGAGGGGTATAAGAACATCTTCAGCCAGAAGCTGTAAAAGGCGGGAGAGGAATTTGGACGGGCTCACTTCTTCCCGCCGGAATTTGACCAGGCTGATCCCGATGCCCCACAAGCACACAGCCCAGGGTTACCCCCCCCGGACTGCTCACGGCCGCTCCATATACTGCACTGCAATCCTGTCTTCCGGATGCACCTCCGTCAGGTACAGTACTGCCAGGAAGAGCCATTCCAGGGGCTTCATCAAAAAGTAGACGAAATCTGCCGCATATCTGGAACGGATAAGCCGCGCCACAGGAAAACCGTATTTATCATAAAAATGCCGCACAGCCCTGTGAAACCGGGGTGTCCGCTCCTCCAAAACCTGCCATTCAGCTTTGATTTTTTGTTTTTACCTTTTTGGGTTTTATCTGACATGATGATTTCCTTTCGAGTTTCGTATTTTAGATTCTATTACAAAGGAATATGGATGTCAATGATTGTGGATCCAAATTTTCATGCCCTTTTTAAGGTTGTAAAGAAAAAATACTTGACACCTCCCCGTTTCTGTAGTAAGATACACAAGGCTGGTTAAAGTTATGGATAAAATATATGAACAGACAATGTTATTTGACTTCTATGGGGAGCTGCTCACGGAGCATCAGCGCAGCGTCTACGAGGACGCTGTGTACCGTGACATGTCCCTGGGGGAGATCGCCCAGGAGAGAGGCATCAGCAGGCAGGGCGTACACGACCTGATCAAGCGCTGTGACAGGATTCTTCAGGAGTACGAGAGCAAGCTCCATCTGGTGGAGCGGTTCACCAAAGCGAAGAAGACAGTGGCCGAAATCGAGAGACTGACGCTCTCCGCACAGTACTCGGAGAAAGCGGATGAAGAAGCCGATGAAAGGGCAGACGCTACGCAGGCGCAGGGGGAATGCCTCCGTGCCATCCGTAAGCTTGCCCAGGAACTGCTGGAAGAGTTATGAACTCCGGCAGCAAATTCTGTATCATACGGCAGAGTTCGGCAAATTCAGAAAATACCCGAAACAGATTTACAAAAACAACAGGACAAGGAGTCGCAGGTGGCATTTGAGAGCTTAACGGAAAAACTGCAGAATGTATTCAAGAACCTAAGGAGCAAGGGACGCCTCACCGAAGAGGATGTGAAAGCCGCCTTAAAGGAAGTGAAAATGGCCCTTTTGGAGGCCGATGTGAACTTCCGGGTGGTCAAACAGTTCGTAAAGGCGGTGGAAGAGCGCGCCATTGGCCAGGACGTGATGAACGGATTAAATCCGGGGCAGATGGTCATCAAGATCGTCAACGAGGAGATGATCTCCCTCATGGGCAGCGAGACCACCGAAATCGCCATGCAGCCCGGCAAGGCCGTCACCGTCATCATGATGGCAGGCTTACAGGGCGCCGGCAAGACCACGGCCACGGCCAAGATTGCGGGGAAGCTCAAGACCAAGGGCAAGAAATCCCTGCTGGTAGCCTGCGATATCTACCGTCCCGCGGCAATCGAACAGTTGGAAATCAACGGAAAGAAGCAGGAAGTGGATGTGTTCTCCATGGGGACAGACCATAAGCCTGCCGAAATCGCGGCGGAGGCCATCCGCTACGCGGAGAAGAACGGCCACAATGTGGTCATCCTGGATACGGCAGGCCGTCTGCACATAGACGAAGACATGATGGCGGAGCTGCAGGAGATGAAAGCCGCCGTCACCGTACACCAGACACTGCTGGTGGTGGATGCCATGACCGGCCAGGACGCTGTGAACGTGGCAAAAGAGTTCGACGAGAAAGTAGGCGTAGACGGTGTGGTTCTGTCCAAGATGGATGGCGATACCAGAGGCGGTGCGGCCCTTTCCATCAAAGCGGTCACAGGCAAGCCCATCCTGTACGTGAGCATGGGCGAGAAGCTGTCAGACATGGAGCAGTTCTATCCCGACCGCATGGCCAACCGTATTCTGGGGATGGGAGACGTGCTGTCCTTGATTGAAAAGGCCCAGGAGAGCATTGACTTAGACGAGGACAAGAGCCGTGAGATGGCCGGCCGCATGAAGAAAGGCAAGTTCGACTTTGAGGACTACTTAGAGAGCATGAAGCAGATGCGCAACATGGGCGGACTTACCAGTATTTTGAGCATGCTTCCCGGTCTGGGAATTAAGGGCGCGGATCTGGAGTCCATGATAGACGAGAAGCAGCTAAAGCACATGGAGGCTATCGTCCTCTCCATGACGAAAGAGGAGCGCAGGAATCCCAAGCTTCTCAATCCCCAGCGCAAGCACCGCATCGCCAAAGGCGCCGGCGTGGACATTGCGGTGGTGAACCGCTTCATCAAGCAGTTCGAGCAGAGCCAGAAGATGATGAAGCAGTTTGGCGGCGGTAAAAAAGGCCGCGGCATGCTGGGCGGATTCCCGGGCATGGGCAAGGGGAGATTCCCCTTTTAGGGCGTACCGTCACAGGGTACGACGAGAAGACAGGATGAATATGGGCGCGAGTCCTTTTCATAAAATAAAACATTTTAACATAAGGCCGCGGAAAGCGGCAGAAAGAGGTAGACCATGGCAGTAAAAATCAGACTTAGAAGAATGGGACAGAAGAAAGCTCCTTTTTATAGAATCATTGTGGCTGACTCCCGTTCTCCCAGAGATGGCAGATTCATCGAGGAAATCGGAACCTATGATCCCAGTACGGATCCCAGCACATTCAAAATCAACGAGGAGCTTGCGAAGAAGTGGCTGGCAAACGGCGCTCAGCCTACGGAGACAGTGGGGAAACTGTTCAAAGCTGCTGGCATCGAGAAATAAATTTTTATTCTTGGAGGTGGCTTATTTATGATGGAAGAAATGCATTCCAAAGAATTGGTGGAAGTAATTGCAAAAGCGCTTGTGGATCACCCGGAGGAAGTGGTGGTGAACGAGAAAGCGGATGGCAGGAACACCGTCATCGAGCTGCATGTATCACCCTCTGACATGGGCAAAGTCATCGGCAAGCAGGGCAGGATTGCGAAAGCGATTCGTTCGGTTGTAAAAGCATCATCTTTCCGTGAGAAAAAGAACGTGGATGTTGAAATCGTATAGCGTAAATGCGCGCTGGAGAGAATGAAAGGCTGTTGTGTGAAAGAACAGGGCAAGTCCTGGGGGTTCTTCTGAACGCAACAGCCTTTTCGGTATACCAACACTCTTTATGACATCGCAGGGGGATTAAAATGGAAGATTTTTTTAAAATAGGCATTATTACCGCTACTCATGGATTGCACGGTGAGGTGAAAGTATTTCCTACCACAGACGATGTGAGACGGTTCAAGAAGCTGAAAAAGGTGACGCTGGATACCGGAAAGACACAGACCTCCGGGATGGTCCTGGAGATAGAGAGCGTAAAGTTCTTCAAGCAGTTTGCCATATTAAAGTTAAAAGGAATAGATGATATTGAAGAGGCGCAGAAATACCGGAAAGCCGCTTTAATGGTGCCCCGAAGCGATGCCGTGCGTCTGAGCAGGGACGAATATTTTATTGCTGACCTGATCGGGCTCACAGTGCGGGATGAAGACGGAACTGATATCGGTATCCTGAAAGACGTGATGGAGACAGGCGCCAATGATGTATATATTATATCTATGACGGACGGCAGGGAGCTTCTTTTGCCTGCCATCAAACAATGTGTCCTGGAGGTAGATGTAGAGGCCGGTTTCATCCGGATTCATATCCTGGACGGACTGTTGGAGCTATAGCATGTAAGAATATAATTATCGGGAAAAGGATATAGAAATGACGAAATTTCATATATTGACTTTGTTTCCGGATATGATCGAACAGGGACTTTCCCCCAGCATCATCGGCAGAGCGGCCCGGAGGGGTATCCTTTGTCTGCATGCGGTGGATATCAGGGACTATACCCGGGATAAGCATAAAAAAGTGGATGATTATCCTTACGGAGGCGGGGCAGGCATGCTGATGCAGGCGCAGCCGGTATATGATGCCCACAGGGCCGTGACAGAGGGCAGGCCGGTGAGAACCGTCTATGTGACGCCCCAGGGAATGCCTTTTACCCAGCGGATGGCGGAAGAATTTGCAAAAGAGGAGGAGCTGGTGTTCCTCTGCGGCCACTATGAGGGCATTGACGAGAGAGTGCTGGAAAAGATCGTCACTGATCAGGTGTCTATCGGGGACTATGTGCTCACCGGAGGCGAACTGGCGGCCATGGTGATGATTGATGCCATCGCAAGGCTGATTCCGGGCGTACTGGGCAATGATAGCTCTGCCGGAGAGGAGAGCTTTTACAATGATTTACTGGAATATCCCCAGTATTCCCGGCCGGAAGAATGGCAGGGAGTGCGGGTGCCCGGGGTTCTGCTCTCCGGCAACCACAGACAGGTGGCCGCATGGCGGTTGGAGCAGTCCAGACAGCGCACTGCCGACAGACGTCCGGATCTCTATGAAAAATATCAGAAAAAACAATGTCTGATTCAGAGGCTTTCCGGAGAAAAGCGCAACAATATCCATATGATGGAAAGCCTTTCCAGAGGGCGGGCCGATATCCTGTATACGGATTTCCGGGGACGGGATACGGCGGTTCTGCTGTATGACCGAAAAGCGGGAATCTGCATGATGACGGCGCTTGACCGGGAGACCGGTGAAAGGATGGCAGAGCTGATTCCCGGGGATACCCGGATGCTTCTGGTATCCGAGCCTTTTTTGCGGGATATCCTGTTCAAAGCCGGATATGCCCTGTTCGGGGAATTCGGTCAGTTCCTGTACACCCGAAAAGAAACGCTGCCTGTAAAGCACAGGGAAATCAGGACACTTTCTGAGGGGGATATCGGATATGTATCGAAATGGTACGGAACAGAGGGGCCGGGCCTGGACGACGAATATGTCAGAGAGCGGATTTCGGCAGGGGCCATGTACGGCGCTTTCCTGGAGGGCAGGCAGGTGGGGTTCGTGGGGATTCACGATGAGGGAAGCCTGGGAATGCTCTTCGTGGAGGAATCTTTCCGGGGAAGAGGGATTGGGGCTTCCCTGGAGGCCTGGGCCGTGAACTGCATGCTGGAGAAAGGCTGGATTCCCTATGGCCATGTAGCGGAGGGAAATGAGGCCTCTGCAAGGCTGCAGGAGAGGCTTGGTTTTTACAAGGCCGAAAAATCTTTCTGGTGGCTGGAAAAAGTGCTTGCAAAAGATACGTGAATATGCTAAACTTTTCATGTTGTGAAGAAAGGATGGTCCTCTGTTACCGTAAAAGTATTAAGAACATCTAGTAAAGAAGGAGGCTCATTATGAGTGACATCATCAGAGAAATCGAAGCAGAGCAGCTTAAGAGCAAAGTTGACGACTTCAATGTAGGCGATACCGTGAAAGTCTACGGTAAGATCAAGGAAGGAAACCGTGAGAGAATCCAGGTGTTCGAGGGCATTGTCCTGAAGAGACAGGGCGGAAGCAGCCGTGAGACATTTACTGTCAGGAAATCTTCGGGCGGCATCGGCGTAGAGAAGACCTGGCCTGTACATTCCCCCAATGTGGAAAAGGTTGAAGTAGTCAGAAGAGGTAAGGTCAGACGCGCTAAGCTGAACTACCTGAGAGACCGCGTCGGTAAGAAAGCAAAGGTAAAGGAAGCCGTAAGGTAAGCGGACAAAAGGGCAATTACTCAGGTAGTTGTCCTTTTCTTTCATCAGGAATGGTCATATGGCAAAAAACAGAGGTCTTAGCTTTTACAGGCGAAAAAAGAAAATAAGCCCGGCCCATGTGCGGGAGGTTTTTAGCTGGATATTCGGCATTTTTACCGCTATTTTTATCGCGGTGGTACTGAATGTCTTTCTGGGGATGAGCATCAATGTGGTAGGGGTGTCCATGGAGCCTGCGCTGTACAATGGACAGCAGATATTCATCAATTCTTTCCTGTATCTGATTTCTTCTCCGAAAGCCGGGGATGTGATCGTATTTCTTCCCAATGGGAATGAAAATGCGCATTACTATGTAAAGCGCGTGGCTGCGGTGCCGGGAGACCGTGTGGTGATCCGCGACGGCGTCCTGTATGTGAACGGGGAGGCAAGTCCGTGGGTGGAGGAAAAGCTGGCTGAGGCGGGGATTGCCGCGGAGGAATTCACGGTGGAGAACGGAGAGTACTTCTGTATCGGCGACAATCCAGGCAACAGCGAGGACAGCCGGTCAGCTAATATCGGACCGGTGAAAGAGGAAGACATTATAGGAAAGGTATGGTTCCGTGCGTCCTGCGAGGATGCGGGCATGGGATTTGTAAAATAGAATGAATTATCAATGGTATCCTGGTCATATGACAAAAGCGAAGCGTATGATGCAGGAAAATCTGAAGCTGATTGATTTGATCATAGAGCTGGTGGATGCGAGAGTGCCTATGGCCAGCCGCAATCCGGATATTGACGAGCTGGGAAAGGGAAAGTCCAGGATCGTACTCTTAAATAAATCCGATCTGGCTGACCCGGACTGCAACAGGGCATGGATGCGGTACTTTGAGGACAGGGGAATCTATGCCCTGGAGGTAAACTCCAAATCCGGCTCCGGGATCAAAGCCATAAACGGACTTGTACAAAAAGCCTGTGCGGAAAAAATTGAGAGGGACAGAAAGCGCGGCATCCTGAACCGCCCGGTGAGGGCTATGGTGGTGGGAATCCCCAATGTAGGCAAGTCTACTTTCATTAATTCCTTTGCGGGAAAGGCATGTACCAAGACCGGGAACAAACCCGGTGTCACAAAGGGAAAACAGTGGATACGGCTGAATAAGAATCTGGAGCTGTTGGATACGCCCGGCATTCTATGGCCTAAGTTCGAAGACAATCTGGTAGGGATGCACCTGGCTTTCATCGGATCCATGAACGACGAGATCATCATTATGGAAGAACTTGCCGGGGATTTGCTGGAAAGCCTGCGGGAACTGTATCCGGATGCCGTGGCAAAGCGATATGGGATTTCGGGGGAGCCTGCGCCAGGTTCTCACGGCATGGCCCGTATCCTGGAGGAAATTGCCCGGAGCAGAAAATGTTTTCTGAAAGGAGAGAGCCTTGACCTGAAGAAAGCGGCTGATCTGCTGGTGGATGATTTCAGAAGCGGCCGTCTGGGAAGAATAACGCTGGAGCGTTCCGAACTGCCTGAAACACAAAATACAGGAGAGCGAATGGATGTGCGCATAAACGCGCAAGAGGTAGATCAATGAATAAGGTGATGAAAGAGATGATTAGCACCCTGGCTTACTTGCTGGGTGTATTGTGCCTGACATGGCTGGTGATTACCTTTGTGGGACAGAGAACAGAGGTGGACGGTTCTTCCATGGAGCCCATGCTGTCTGATGAGGACAATCTGATCGTGGATAAGATTACGTACCGGTTTACGGATCCGAAGCGGTTCGATATCATTGTATTTCCTTTTAAGCCCAAGAAGAATACATATTATATTAAGAGAATCATCGGGCTTCCCGGAGAGACGGTACAGATTGACGAACAGGGCAATATTTATATCAATGGGGAATTGCTTCAGGAGAATTACGGCAGGGAGATCATAGCCCCTGAGAATGTGGGCATTGCCATCAATCCCATTGTTCTTGGGGAGGATGAGTACTTTGTCATGGGAGATAACCGCAATAACAGTATTGACAGCCGCAAGGAAATCGTTGGGAACATTAAAAGAGAGGATATTATTGGCAGGGCTTGGGTTCGAATCTGGCCCTTGGCGAAGTTCGGTATCCTGAAGCATCAGTGATCCATGGCCGGGAAGCCGGACGAAAAGCGAGACGAAAGGAACCAGGATGAAAAGTACCGGTGAGATAAAGAAGATTCTTCAGGCAGCAACCATAGAGGAGCTGCCTGAATTTGTAAAGGAATATGCCGCAGACGCCAGAGCGGGTGTACGAAAGCTTGTGGAGACAGCGTCGAAGCGCCTTGCCCTGCTGGAGAAGGAAAAGCAGCGGATAGAGACGCTCCGGGTATACGAGGAGCAGTATAAGGACTGCCGCTATATCTGCGGGATAGATGAGGTTGGAAGAGGGCCCCTTGCAGGGCCTGTGGTGGCAGGCGCTGTGATACTTCCCAAAGACTGCCGCATCTTGTATATAAATGATTCGAAGCAACTGTCCGAAAAAAAGAGAGAGGAGCTATACGATATCATCATGGCGCAGGCGCTCTCCTGCGGAGTGGGATATGCCTCGCCGGAGCGGATCGACGAGATCAATATTCTCCAGGCAACCTATGAGGCCATGCGGCAGGCAATCGGAAAGCTAAGCTGCAGACCGGACATCCTGCTGAACGACGCAGTGACGATTCCGCAGGTCTCCATCCCCCAGGTACCCATTATCAAAGGGGATGCGAAAAGCATTTCCATCGGCGCCGCCAGCATCATCGCCAAGGTCACAAGGGACAGACTTATGCAGGACTACGATAAAGTCTTCCCGGAATATGATTTTGCCGGAAATAAGGGCTATGGGAGCGCCGGGCATATAGAAGCCCTGAAAAAATACGGTCCCAGCCCCATCCACAGAAAGAGCTTCCTCAAGAATCTGCTATGAGAAAGGAGAGTGCAGATGAAACTGTCACAGCTGTTTTCAGGAGAGGTAAGGACGGATAATACGGGGCATGCCGCACAGCTTACCCCTGCCCAGACAGAGCAGATGAACCGTCAGATTCGTTCTCTGGTGCCGGGACAGACCATCAGCGGCGAGATTGTAGGCAGGAACGGCAATGAGGTGCAGATAAAGATTTCCGAGGATATGGTGTTAAACGCGCGCATAGACCGCAACATGAATATAGAAATCGGAAAGAACATGACCTTTGAGGTCAAAAACAATGGGAGCTCGCTGACTTTAAGCCCTTTGTTTACCAATGTAGCCACAGGCGTAAATGTACTGAAAGCGCTGGAAATGGCAGGACTTCCCGTGAACCGGGATACTGTGGATATGACAGAGCAGCTTATGGCTGCGGGACTTCCCGTGAACAAGGGCAGTCTGCAGCAGATTTTCCGGGAGATCAATAGCTTTCCCCAGGGAACCGTATCCGATATCATCAATCTTCACAAGCTGCAGCTGCCTGTAAATGAGGCCAATGTGAACCAGATGGCTTCCTACAGGAATCTGACCTATCAGCTGGTGGATGGCATGAACGATATTCTGGGAGCGCTTCCGGAAGTGTTTGACTCCATGCTTGCCCGGGGTGATGTGCCGGGGGCCGTGAAATTGTATCAGGAAGTAGTCTCTCTGGCCGGAAATCCGGGCCATGCGGGGGAAACGGGAAACGATGGTTTGGTACTGAGCGGTGAAAACATGGACGCAGGAGAAAACGGACAGACAATATCGGAGGGGATGGCGTCGGACGCGGGGAACGGAATCGTTGCGGCAGAGGATGCTCTCACGAAGACTCTTCTGGACCTGACAGAGGGGCTGCAAGGGCAGGGCAAGGAAACAGAAACGGGTTCCGGCATCCTGTCATCCCACATATCCCCTCAAACAGGTGAGAGCGCAGAGGCTGTCCAGGGCAGTCTGCGGGCGGCCGTGGCCGAAGAGGCTATGAAGCTTGCCGACACTCTGCAGCTGCCGCCAGAGGAGGCCGCGGAATTGAGGAATCAGATTCTGCAGTTTGCCTCCGGACAGTCCCAGGCAGGTGAACTCTTTGCCAAGCTGGGGACATTGGCTGAGGGCGCAAAAACTTCCTCGGCAGCTATGGAGGCTTTTGCGCGTCTGTTTTCCGGAGAGAATTTTCGTACATTTTTTACCAATGCTTTCAAGGCGGACTGGACCCTGCGGCCGGAGGAACTGGCAGTTCCGGGTAAGGTGGAGGAGCTGTACCGCAGGCTGGACAGGCAATTGAAAGGTCTGGCCGGAGCGCTGGAAAACGCGGGCCAGCGAGGCACCGAAGCTTATCAGGCGGTTTCCTCCATGTCCCAGAGCGTAGACTTCCTGCAGCAGCTCAATCAGATGTACAGCTATGTACAGCTGCCTCTGCATCTGCAGCAGAGGGACGCCCATGGAGACCTGTATGTCTATACGAATAAGAAAAACCTGGCGAAAAAGGATGGAAATGTCAGCGCCCTGCTGCATCTGGACATGGAACATCTGGGACCGGTGGATGTATATGTGGCCATGCAAAGCAATAAGGTCAATACGAAATTCTATCTGCGGGATGAGGAAATGATAGATTTTATGGCGGCCCATATGGATATCCTGACGGAGCGTCTGCGGGGACGCGGATATGAGTGCAGCTATGCCATGACCATAAGAGAACAGAAGACGGAAGAGACTTCAAAAGGCGGGCTGGAGCCGCTTTTAAAGCAGGAGGGAGGCATTATGCTCTCCAGATACGCGTTTGACGTCCGCACCTAAGGTAAAAAAGTGCACCCGGCAGGTGATCGGGATGAGACAGAGAGGGCGATTCTATGGATGGGAAGAGAGAGAAAGAAGAGAAACTGAAACAGGCCATTGCGCTGGAATATGACCCCTCGGATGCGGCACCCAGGGTTATAGCCAGCGGTCGCGGAAAGCTTGCCGAGAGAATCATTGAAAAGGCCCGGGAGAGCCGTGTGCCGGTTCACCAGGACGACAAGCTGGCGGACACGCTTTCCCGGCTGGATATCGGAGACATGATACCGCCGGAGCTATATGAGGTGGTGGCCGAGATTTTAGTGTTCGTGGATTCCATGGACAAGATAAAGGGAAAGATCAAGAGGTAAGGCTTTTGAATAAACGCAGGACCGGAGCGGTTTGGGAGAAGGTGGCAGCGGAATATCTGATAAAAAACGGCATGCGGGTTCTGGAGACCAACTTCCGCTGCAGGCTGGGGGAAATTGACCTGATCGGCTCTCACCAGGGGTATCTGGTGTTTGTGGAGGTGAAGTACCGGAGCACTTCCGAGAAAGGCTATGCGCTGGAGGCTGTGGACCACCGCAAGCAGTGCAGAATCTGCAGGGTGGCTGATTACTACAGATATACTCACGGATTTGGAGATGAGGCAAGCGTCAGATACGACGTGGTAGGCATTCAGGGCGCGGATGTGGAATGGATACAGAACGCCTTTCCGCATATTTACGCACGCAGATAAAGAGGAGGTCTCAAAGATATGTTCCAGATACAGCGGACAGACAAAAAAGGGCACACAGAGCAAGAGCCGGACGTAACCCAGGCGACAGTACCAGAGGGGTATCCGGTTCTGCGGCAGAACCGCGTTCTCATAGAGGGGGCGGCGCTGGAATATCTCACTTTTCCACTGCTGGAACAGACGGGAATCGTAAAGCATCTGTTCACCACCCGGCTGGGAGGGGTGAGCGGCGGGGAATTTTCCGCCATGAACCTGAGCGCGGACAGGGGAGACATGCCTGAGAACGTGCTGGAAAATTACAGGCGGATTGCCCGGGTGCTTGGGGTGAGCCCGGAGGATATGGCGGCTTCCCATCAGACCCATACCACGAATATCCGCCGAATGACAGCTGCGGATAAGGGAAAAGGGATCGTCAGGCCCAGAGACTACAGTGATATAGACGGCATGGTAACGGATGAACCCGGACTTGTGCTGGTGACTTTCTACGCGGACTGTGTGCCGCTTTATTTCGTAGATCCTATCCATCACGCAATCGGGCTGGCCCACTCCGGCTGGCGGGGCACTGTTGGCAGAATGGGAGAATGCATGGTGAGAGCCATGGAAGAACAGTTCGGAACCAGACCGGAAGAACTGTATGCGGCAATCGGCCCCTCCATATGCAGAGACTGCTACGAGGTCAGTGAGGATGTGGCGGAGCAGTTCATTGACATGTTGGGAGAACAGGTTGCACTGCCAGGGAAAGCTCCCGGAAAATATCAGTTGGATCTATGGCTTGCCAATGAGTTAATATTAAGACAGTCGGGACTTCTTCCCGGGCATATTGCGGTGACGGATATCTGTACATGCCACAATAGCGGGTATCTGTTTTCACACAGGGCAAGCGGCGGAAAAAGGGGAAGTCTGGCTGCTTTTCTCGGGCTGAGAGCATAAGGAAAAGAAACAGATTAAGAAAACATTCATATTTTTGGCAGGTAACTTTTAAATAAGATATGTTTTGATAATTTCCGGGGGGAATTCAGGAAAACGGGGTGAGAAAAGTATGGCGAATATACTTGTATGTGACGATGACAGGGAAATTGTGGATGCGATAGAGATATATTTAAGCCAGGACGGGCATAGTATCTTTAAAGCTTTCGACGGAAAGCAGGCCATTGACTTGCTGAAAAAAGAGGAGATTCATCTGCTGATCATGGACGTGATGATGCCCAAGCTGGACGGCATCCGGGCCACTCTGAAGATCAGAGAGTACAGCAGCATTCCTATTATCATGCTGTCCGCAAAGTCCGAGGACACGGACAAGATTCTGGGGCTGAACATCGGCGCGGACGATTATATTACAAAACCCTTTAATCCCCTGGAGTTGGTGGCAAGGGTGAAGTCCAATCTCCGCCGGTATACCTCGCTGGGCAGTCTGAACGCGGAGAGTAAGTCTGTCTATCAGGTGGGCGGCCTGATGATCAACGACGATACCAAGCAGGTGCTGGTGGACGGAGAGCCGGTGAAAATGACCCCCATCGAGTATAATATCCTGCTGCTCCTGATAAAGAATCAGGGCAGGGTGTTCTCTATCGGCCAAATCTATGAAAGCATATGGAACGAAGACGCCATTGGGGCCGACAATACGGTAGCCGTACACATCCGCCATATCCGTGAGAAAATCGAGATCAATCCAAGGGAGCCCAGATATCTGAAAGTGGTCTGGGGGGTGGGCTATAAAATCGACAAGCAGTAGGGGAGCATTCCTATGAAAAAGGCGACGTGGAAGAGAGTTTGTCTGGAGCTGATCCAGCATCTGTTGGCAGCTGGCATTATGTTAACGGTGGCCGGCCTGATTTTGAATTCTTACATCTCGGTGGATTCCATTGACGGACCCAAAATCTACAAGGTCTTTCCCATTGATACAGGGCTGGAGTTCGAGGATTCCGAAATTTATCAGGATCTGTTCCGGAATGCGGTGTCCGATATCACGCAGCTTGTGGTCCTAAAAGGGCAGTTGGAAACGGAGGGAATACTGGATCCTGCCAAGCAGATCGATGTGACGAAATATGCGAGCCAGATAGGAGCCGATTCGGGCTGTGCGCTTACAGTAGTCTATGCGCTGGACGACATTGTCAAATGGGGAAAGTCCGACGTGGAGTACACAGACCGTTTTATGAGCATGTCGGAATTTGTAAATTATTTCGGATATTGTATTTATCCGGAGAATTTCAAGCTGGATGAATATGGGCAGCTATGTTTTGACGACTTTTATCATATAAGCGAAACAAAGGAAGCGGACAGTCAGGAAGATACGGAGACACTGCAGACCGAGGAAAATGCGGGGCAAGGCCGCTACGGCAAGAGTGCCGAAGAGATTGCGGTGCTTACGGGGAAGCTGAAAGAGAGCACACAGGAACAATTGGAGGATATGGTTTTTTCCTATATCATGTCCAAGAATCTGGACGGCATAAACGTGTCCAGGGAGGATGACGGCAGCCTGACTGTATACATTCCCATGCTCAACTGCCGCTATGCCACAGTAGAGGGGAAAAAGCAGCTGAAAGATTACGCAGATAACTGGATTGATTATATGCTTCTCCAGGAAAATGTAGTGGCGGCAATCAACAGCCTTACCGTCAACTACCAGCGCTATCAGATCTGCAATGAGGCTTACAAGGGCTCCAAAAGCAATGTAAAATATATGGTGCGCATGATGACCGATGAGGGAATGCGTACCTATACGAATGTGCCGAACCTGGCAGGACTCCAGGATAATGAGGTGACCGAGTTCTTTAACGAATACAGGCGTTATCTGATCTATTATCCTGACAGCCTGGTATTCATGGGAAATACCATTTTCAGCGAAGAAGAGATGGATGAGTACATTGGTGTTTACAGTTACGCGTATCCGGATACCACCCATATCTGGCTGGGGGTGGATTCCAAGTATACCATAGAGGGAGACGCTTTCCAGACAGCCCATGCCGTTTACCAGAAAATTGTGCCAAATGTAGGGCGGTTTATTGTACTCATCGTGATTCTTGCTTTTGTCTGGCTGGGAATCGGCATTTATCTGACAGTTGATGCCGGTATGGCGCTTGGAGAGAACGGGGAGAGAATCTGTTATCTGAATCATTTTGACAAGCTTTGGACGGAGCTTCTCTTTTTTATGGGAGCAGGCCTTGCCTACGGCGGTCTGCAAGGGGGCCGGGCGATTCTGGAACTTGCTCAGACAGCGCAGATCATGCCCACCCGTCTTATGGGGGTTGAACTGACTAAGCTGTACCGCTATGGTCTGTTTGCCCTGTATGGCGTTTATGTCAGTGTGGGCTTTGATATAATCTGGTACAGCCTGGTGCGCAGAGCGAAAGCAGGCCGTCTGTGGCGGGGCAGTTTTCTTTACTTTATCTGCAGGAGAATCGACAATACATTCCGATTTATCTTCCGCCATAAGAACTCCGTGATCAGCACGCTGCTGCCCTATAATATATTCCTCTTCTCAAATCTGATCGGAATCGCCGCCGTATACAGACTGTGGAACAGACGGATGTACGCTTTCCTGATACTATTGCTCATGGTGGCAATAGACGGAATCGTAGGGGTGCTGCTGTTTCGCCGAAATGCAGAGCTGGCGGAGATTGTGGAGGGGATAAGCAGGATACGGGACGGGGAGGAAGAATTTAAGGTAGATGCGGACAGCCTACACGGTTCCAGCAGAGAGCTGGCAAACGCTGTGAACAATATCGGAGAAGGCATTCGTCATGCAGTGAAGACCAGCATGGAAGACGAGCGCATGAAGACAGAGCTGATTACCAATGTCTCCCACGATATTAAGACGCCATTGACGTCCATTATCAGCTATGTGGATCTGCTAAAGCGCCTGCACATTGAAGAGGAACCGGCGAAAGGATATATCAATATCCTGGACAGCAAGGCCCAGCGCTTAAAACAGCTGACGGACGATTTGATGGAGGTGTCCAAAATTTCTTCCGGAACCATTGTATTGGAAAAAGAAAAGCTGAATTTGACGGAGCTATTGAATCAGGGCATCGGGGAATTCTCGGAAAAGCTGGCGGAATGCGGTCTGCAGGTGGTGTTTGAGGAAGACGATATACCGGCCTATGTCTATGCGGACAGCCGCAGGATGTGGCGGGTAGTGGAAAATCTATTTAACAATATCTGCAAATATGCGCTGGAGGGCACCAGAGTCTATATCAATATGGCAAGGGCTGAGGAGAGAATAGAGGTATCCATCAAGAATATTTCCAGACAGCAGATGAATGTCCGGCCCCAGGAGCTGGCAGAGCGCTTTATCCGGGGAGATTCCTCCCGGACCACGGAGGGCAGCGGACTGGGGCTCTCCATAGCAAAGAGTCTGGTACAGGCCCATGGCGGCAGCTTTGAGATTCTGCTGGACGGAGATTTGTTCAAGGTGCTGTTTTCATTTCCGGAATATCATGAAAGCCCCGCGAAGCGGGCCGCAGGGCCGGCATAAGCGGGGCGGGGGGCGAATGTTAATTCATCTCGAACTCCTGACGGTTGTTGTAGGATTCCACGATTTTATGGATTTTGTCAGTGGCTGTCAGCGCATTGGTCAGAGAAGCGTCATGGTTCATAAAGTCGATCAGGGAGGCCAGGAACTTACTCATATCCGCTTCTATAAAATAGGGTCTGCTGTAAAGCTCAGGAGGCAGATAGGTCAGGTCAGTGGTCACGACCTTGTCGAAACATCCTTTCTCATAGGCTTCGTCAAAGGATGCCAGACCGTCGGTGAACAGGCCGAAAGTGCAGCAGATAAAGACACGCCTGGCATTCATTTTCTTCAGCTGTATGGCGGTATCCAGCATACTCTGGCCTGATGAGATGATATCATCTATGATGATGACATCCTTGCTGTCCACATTGTCTCCCAGAAACTCATGGGCCACAATGGGATTTCTGCCGTTTATGATGGTGGAATAGTCCCGGCGCTTATAGAACATGCCGGTATCGACGCCCAGAACAGTGGCAAAATAGATCGCTCTGTCCAGTGCGCCCTCATCGGGGCTGATGACTACCAAGTGATCTTTATCTACGATCAGATCCTCCTCGGAATTTAAGAGCGCCTTGATAAACTGGTATGGGGTAGTGAAATTATCAAATCCGTTTAAAGGAATGGCATTTTGAACTCTAGGATCATGGGCGTCAAAAGTAATGAAGTTGCTGATGCCCATGTCCCGCAGTTCTTTCAGGGCAAAAGCACAGTCCAGGGATTCCCGGCCGTTTCTCTTATGCTGTCTGCTCTCATAGAGGAAAGGCATGATGACATTGATCCTGTGCGCTTTGCCGTTGCAGGCAGAGATGACTCGCTTCAAATCCTGATAATGGTCATCCGGCGACATATGGTTGACGTGGCCGTGCATATTGTATGTGATGCTGTGATTGCAGACATCCACCAAAAGGAACAGGTCTTTTCCGCGGACAGATTCCTGAAGGGAAGCTTTGCTTTCGCCGCTGCCAAAGCGGGGAGTTTCCACTTCCAGCAGATAGTTATTTTCACTGTAGCCCTGAAAGGCCGGATCTGTCTTTACTTTGTCATTGTGGATGGTTTTACGGAATTCAACCAGGTAATCATTGACTCTTTCGCCCATTTTCTTCGCGGAAGAAAGGGCGATGATCTTTAAGGGCGCTACAGGCATGGAATTTTCAATCTCTTGTAAATTAGGCATAAGTCCTCCAGATGTAAAATAAGCAAGTTGTATTTATATTTATATCATTATGTCGTTGACACGTCAAGGTAATTCTTAGACAAAAGTCGAGACGGTTTTGGATGATTCGTTCGACAGCGGGAAAGGGGAAAGTGATGAAAGAGAAATCGCATGTTGTGAGTAAGGTGTTGCCCGGAAGTATCGGGGAGGAATTGGAGATCGAACCCGGAGACAGACTGCTCTCCATTGATAACACAGAGATAGAGGATATATTTGACTATCAGTTCATGATACAAGATACTTATATTGAACTGTTGATAGAGAAGCCGAACAAAGAGCAATGGCTTTTGGAGGTGGAGAAAGATTACGAGGAAGATTTAGGCCTGGAGTTCGAGAGCGGACTTATGGACGAGTATCGCCATTGCTGCAATAAATGCGTATTCTGCTTCATTGACCAGATGCCGCCGGGGATGCGGGATACCCTGTACTTTAAGGATGACGATTCCAGGCTTTCCTTTCTGCAGGGGAATTATGTGACGCTGACCAATATGTCGGACCATGATATTGACAGAATCTGCAGATACCGGCTTTCTCCCATCAATATCTCTTTCCATGCCATGAATCCCGAGCTTCGGTGCAAACTGCTGAATAACCGTTTTGCGGGGGAAGCCCTGAAGAAAGTGGACAGACTGATGGAAGCGGACATTCACATGAATGGGCAGATCGTGCTGTGCAAAGGACTCAATGACGGAAAAGAGCTGGAATACAGCATCCGGGAACTGATGAAATATATACCGAATCTGGAAAGCGTGTCCGTAGTACCGGTGGGCCTGACAAAATACCGCCGGGGGCTCTACCCGCTGGAGCCTTTTGACAGAGCGGATGCGGAAGCGGTAATAGACTTTATAGAAAGTGTGCAGAGGGAATGCTTTGCGCGGTATGGCATCCATTTTGTTCACGCCAGCGATGAATGGTATATTCTTGCGGACCGGGAGATGCCGGAGGCAGAGCGGTACGACGGATATTTGCAACTGGAAAACGGTGTGGGGATGCTG
Source organism: uncultured Acetatifactor sp. (assembly GCA_910584235.1). GTDB lineage: Bacteria > Bacillota > Clostridia > Lachnospirales > Lachnospiraceae > Acetatifactor. The sequence goes on along the minus strand of CAJTZD010000020.1, from coordinate 27,884 downwards.
CGGCTGTTGACGAATGAATTTGAGGAAGAAATGAAAAAACGGACAGAGAGAAAGGACTTACAGGCAGATTCGCAAGACGAGGAGCCCGAGGGAGAACTGGCAATTGCCACAGGCAAACTGGCATATCCCTATATTCAAAGTATGGCGGAGCGTATGACGCAGGTATGGCCGGGACTGCATTTCAGGGTCTACCCCATCACGAATTTCTTTTTCGGGGAGAAGATCACTGTATCCGGTCTGATTACCGGACAGGATCTGCTGTCGCAGCTGAAAGATAAGCCCCTGGGCAGCTGTCTGCTCCTGCCGGAGAATATTCTCCGGAGCGGCGAGGATGTCTTTTTGGATGATATGAGGCTTCCGGAATTGGAAAAAGCTTTACAAGTACCGATTAATATTGTAAAATCAAGCGGAAAAGACTTTGTGGATTCTGTTTTAAACGCCGTTTAAAACGATATTATTGCCGGGCGGCATGTCTGAAAGTGAGAAAGGTGAAATTATGGCAAAACGAAGTACGAAACCGATTGTGGCAGTGGTGGGGAGGCCTAATGTAGGGAAATCCACGCTGTTCAATGCCCTGGCGGGAGAGAGGATTTCCATTGTGCAGGACACTCCGGGCATTACCCGCGACAGAATCTATGCGGATGTGACCTGGCTGGACAAGACATTTACATTGATCGACACCGGCGGCATAGAACCGGACAGCAGAGATATCATATTGTCCCAGATGCGGGCTCAGGCTCAGATTGCCATTGACACGGCGGATGTGATCATTTTTCTGGTGGATGTGAAGCAGGGGCTGGTAGATGCGGACGACAAGGTGGCGGATATGCTGCGGCGCTCCCATAAGCCGGTGGTTCTGGTGGTCAACAAGGTGGACAGCGTGGATAAGTATTCCGCGGATGTGTTTGAATTCTACAACTTAGGGATAGGGGAGCCCCATCCCATATCAGCGGTAAATAAGATGGGATTGGGGGACATGCTGGAGCAGGTGATCTCTCATTTCAGGACGGATACGGCGGACGAGGAAGAGGACGACCGCACCAGAGTAGCCATCGTGGGAAAGCCCAATGTGGGGAAGTCCTCGCTGATCAATAAGCTTCTGGGGGAGGAACGGCTGATCGTTTCGGACATTGCGGGCACCACCAGGGATGCCGTGGATACGGAAATCGTCCATAACGGAAAGGAATATGTCTTCATCGACACGGCAGGACTCCGCAGAAAAAACAAGATAAAGGAAGAACTGGAGCACTATATGATTGTGCGGGCTGTCAGCGCCATAGAACGGTCGGATATTGTCGTGCTGGTCATTGACGCGGTGGAGGGGGTCAGTGAGCAGGACGCAAAGATCGCCGGCATCGCCCATGACAGAGGCAAGGCAGTCATCATCGCAGTGAACAAATGGGATGCCGTGGAAAAGGACGACAAAACCATCTACCAGGTCACGGAAAAGGTGCGGAATGTCCTTTCCTACATGCCTTATGCAGAGATCCTGTTCATATCCGCGCTGACCGGACAGCGGCTGAATAAGCTTTTCGACATTATAGACATGGTCAGTGAGAACCACGCCATGAGAGTGGCCACCGGAGTATTGAATGAGATCATGACGGAAGCGGTGGCTCTGCAGCAACCGCCCTCCGACAAGGGCAAACGGCTGAAGCTTTACTATATCACGCAGGTAGCCGTAAAACCGCCTACCTTTGTCATTTTCGTGAATAAGAGAGAGCTGATGCATTTTTCCTATACCAGATATATTGAGAATCAGATCCGGGAGACCTTTGGATTCAGAGGGACTCCGCTGCGGTTTATCATCAGAGAACGGAATGAAAAGGAGCAGTAAGGCGTATGGAAAGAATAATCTGTTTACTGATAGGGCATGTGTTCGGTCTGTTTCAGACCGCTTATTTCTATGGCAAGGCCCATGGAATTGACATCAGGCAGCACGGGAGCGGCAATGCCGGCACCACCAACACCTTGCGGGTGCTGGGAACAAAGGCGGGAATGATCGTGCTGGCCGGGGACTGCCTGAAATGTATCATAGCTGTAATGATCGTAAGGATGCTCTTTGGGGCTGGCCATCCGGACACCATATATCTGCTTTGTCTCTATACGGCGGCGGGCGTTATTCTGGGGCATAATTATCCTTTTTATATGGGATTCAAGGGAGGAAAAGGAATTGCCGCAACAGCAGGTTTGATCCTGTCCTTTCATCCCTATTTCGTTGTCATGGGAGTGGCGGTATTTTTCGGCATTTTCTTTTCCACTCATCTGGTGTCGCTGGGGTCATTGCTGGTTTATCTGGGCTTTGTGATAGAGATGATGGTGTGCGGTCAGCTGGGGGTGTTTGCCGGCATGAGCCAGGCGCATCTGAACGAGATGTATATCCTCTCGTTTCTGCTGGCGGCGCTGGCGTACTGGAAGCACCGGGAGAACATTGTACGTCTGCTGCACGGCAACGAGAGAAAGACATACCTTTTCAAAAAGAACAAAAAGGAAGAAGAGAATCACTGAAAAAGGAAGTCGGAAGAGGCGGGGCAAAATCTTTGAAAAAGGGGGATTTGTCATGAAAGAGAGGCATTCCATGGAAGAAAAGCATTCCAGAATAAGCATTATAGGCGGAGGAAGCTGGGGCATTGCGCTGGCGGTACTGCTGCATAAAAACGGACATGAAATCACGGTATGGTCGGCTCTGGAGACGGAAATCCAGATGCTGCGGGAGACTCATGAGCATAAGATGCTGCCGGGAGTCACCTTGCCGGAAGATATCCTGTTCACTGCGGATGACAAAGAGGCTGTGACAGGAAAGGATCTGCTGGTCATGGCTGTGGCCAGTTCTTATACCAGGGCCACTGCCCACAGGCTGTCTTCCCTGGTGGGGGCGGAACAAAAGATCCTGAACGTTGCAAAGGGAATCGAGGATCATACGCTGCTGACGCTTTCGGAGATCATCGAACAGGAAATTCCCCAGGCAGACGTGGCGGTGATGTCCGGTCCGTCCCATGCGGAGGAAGTGGGCCGTGGGGTCCCTACTACTATAGTAGTAGGAGCAAAGTCTAAGGACACTGCTGAATATATCCAGAATCTGTTTATGAATGAGGTGTTCCGAGTCTATGTCAGTCCGGATATCTTAGGGATGGAACTGGGTGGCGCATTAAAGAATGTGGTGGCGCTGGCTGCGGGAATTGCCGACGGACTTGGTTACGGGGATAATACGAAAGCGGCTCTAATCACCAGGGGTATCACGGAGATTGCCAGACTGGGCACGGCCATGGGAGGTAAGTTTGAGACATTCTGCGGCCTGACGGGAATCGGAGACCTGATCGTCACCTGTGCCAGCATGCATTCCAGAAACCGCCGGGCAGGCATTCTGATCGGTCAGGGGAAGACCTGTGACCAGGCTATGGCGGAAGTCAAGATGGTGGTAGAGGGCGTACACTCTGCCAAAGCAGCCATGGAGCTGGCCCGAAAATATCATGTGCAGCTTCCTATCATCGAACAGGTGAACGAAGTGCTTTTCAACGGTAAGAGCGCGGATCAGGCTGTGAAAGAACTGATGCTCAGGGATAAGAAAATCGAAGTGTCAGATTCCCAATGGCAATAATGCTCTGACAAAAACAGGCACACCCTTTTCACAGCGTCATATGCTGAATATGAGGGGGGTGCGAGATGAACGATATTTTTGTAATGGCTCTGGTTGCAACGCTGGGGACTTGGTCGGTGACGGCTCTGGGCGCTGCGACCGTTGTTTTTTTCAGGACACCCAATGGGAAAACGCTGAATCTGATGCTGGGGTTTGCTGCCGGAGTCATGGTGGCCGCCAGCTTCTGGTCATTGCTGCAGCCGGCCATCGAGAGGGCTGAGAGCATGGAAGGAACGCCGGCTTTTCTGGTGGCCACGGGAGGCTTTTTGTGCGGCGCCGTATTTATGTGGATTTCCGATAAAATCGTCACCGGCGCCAGAAACAGGGCAGACAGCGCCCGGGGAGCGGAGCGCCTTAACCGGATTATTATGCTGGTGCTGTCCATCACCCTCCACAACATACCTGAGGGGCTGGCGGTGGGAGTGGCTTTCGGGACTCTGCGCAGCGGGGATATCTCCATGGAAAATCTGATGGGTGCAGTGACTGTGGCAGTGGGCATAGGCCTGCAGAATTTTCCGGAGGGCGCCGCCGTGTCTATTCCCCTGAGGAGAGAGGGCTATTCCCGAAAGAAGAGTTTTCTGCTTGGGCAGGCCTCCGGTATGGTGGAACCTGTGGCCGGCGTCATCGGCGCGCTTCTTGTAGTCTATATAGAGGCCGTTCTGCCCTTTGCCCTTTCCTTTGCGGCCGGAGCTATGATACTGGTGGCGGTACATGAACTGATTCCGGAATGCCAGAGAAATCAGGAGAGAGAACCTTATTCCGCCACCATGGGTATTATTCTGGGGTTCGCGGTGATGATGCTTTTGGATGTGATGCTGGGATAAGCAGGAGATACAAGAGAGGAGTTTGGAAAGGAATGGAACAGACCGGATTTCGGAAGAAAACAGATGCCAATACATTGACGGAGGGAAGTCCCTGGAAGCTTCTGCTTCTGTTTTCTCTGCCCCTGATGGCGGGAAATATTTTCCAGCAGATGTATACCATGGTGGATACTGCCGTGGTGGGCAAGGTGCTGGGGGTGGATGCGCTGGCGGCTCTGGGAGCAGTGGACTGGCTCAATTGGCTGACGCTGGGCACCATCCAGGGCTTTGCGCAGGGTTTTTCTATCCTGATGGCCCAGAAGTTCGGTGCGGGTGAATACGGAAAGCTGCGTCAGGTGGTTGCCAATTCCATTGTGCTGGCCGCTCTGTGTGCAATCTTTTTGACCCTGGTCAGCGAGGGCGCAGCCGGGGCAGTGGTATCCCTGCTTCGGGCACCGGAAGAAATCCGCCCGATCTCCATGGCCTATCTGCGGATTCTGTTTGCGGGCCTGCCCATTGTCATGACATACAACCTGGCCGCGGCGATATTGCGGGCTCTTGGCAATGGCAGGCAGCCGCTGATCGCCATGGTCATTGCCTCTTTGACCAATATCGTGCTGGATTTTTTGTTTGTCATGGAATTCCACTGGGGCGTGCAGGGAGCAGCTATCGCTACATTGATCGCCCAGTGTCTGTCGGCGGCTTACTGTATCCGGTATATCTGCCGTATTGAAGTGCTGCAGCTGAAAAAAGAGGACTGGAAGCTGGAGAGCGCGCTCTGCGGCAGACTGATGACTTTCGGATTGCCCATGGCATTCCAAAACATGGTTATTTCCGTGGGCGGTATGATTGTTCAGACCATAGTAAACGGATTTGGTGTCACATTTATTGCAGGAGTCACGGCAACCAACAAACTGTATGGGATTCTGGAGGTGGCAGCCACGTCCTATGGATATGCCATGACCACATATTCCGGTCAAAATCTGGGCGCCGGAAAGATCCGCAGGATTTCTCAGGGCATGCGTGTGGGCATCGGAATCGCCATAGCCACCTCCCTGCTCATCACGGCAGTCATGCTCAGCGGCGGGAGATGGATTCTTGCATTGTTTCTTCCGGAAAGCAGCGCACAGAGCATGGAGGCGCTGGATGTGGCATATCGTTATCTGGCGGTTATGTCCGTCTGCCTGCCGGTTCTGTATATCCTGCATATCACCAGAAGCTGTATCCAGGGTCTGGGAAATACGGTGCTGCCCATGGCTTCCGGCATAGCCGAGTTTGTGATGCGCACAGGGGCAGCTTTGCTGCTGCCCCTGATGTTTGGAGAAAACGGAATATTGTTTGCGGAGATCCTTGCCTGGCTCGGTGCGGATATGATTCTGATTCCAAGTTATTTTTATGTTGCACGCAGACTTCCGGGCTTTCGCAGGAAACCTCAGGATAAAATCTGATCTAAGGTGTCGAAGAGAGTATCTACATCAATAGGCTTTGCGATGTGGCCGTTCATGCCGCATTTCAGGGCCTCTTTTTTATCTTCCTCAAAAGCGTTGGCCGTCATTGCCAGAATCGGGATGGAAGCCAGGGAAGCGTCCTCCAGCTTTCGGATGACGGTCGCCGCCTCATATCCGTTCATCACAGGCATCTGCACGTCCATCAGTACCAGCTGATAGTAGCCCGGTCCGGATTTCTTCAGCATATCCACGGCAATCCGGCCGTTTTCCGCCACATCGATGGTAAAGCCGGCCTCGCCCAGGATAGCGGTGGCAATTTCCTGGTTCAGCTCATTGTCCTCAGCAAGGAGGATACGCCCCTTGTGATGCCGGAAGCCGTCCCAGACATTTTCGTCGGCGCGTTCTTCCTCCGCGTGAAGCACCGTGTGCAGACAGCTGCGCAGATCCGACAGGAACAACGGCTTGCTGCAGAAAGCCGTGACACCGGCCTCCCTGGCCTCATCCTCGATATCCGACCAGTCGTACGCCGTCAGGACGATGATGGGTACATCATCCCCCATCTCTTTCCGGATACGCCTTGTGATCTCGATCCCGTTTAAATCCGGGAGCAGCCAGTCGATGATATAGACGGAGTATCTGTCGCCTCTTGTTGCTGCCTGGTGGGTGCGCAGTACGGCTTCCCGGCCTGACATGGTCCACTCGGCGCGCATGCCGATCTGCTGGAGCATGTAGGATACGCTGTCGCAGGTGTTGTAGTCGTCATCCACCACCAGCGCCCTGCAGTTTCTCAGTTCCGGTATCTCCGGAACCTCTTTCTTGACAGTCTGGAGCCGGAAAGTAAGGGATACCGTGAATTCCGTGCCCACGCCCTGCTCGCTCTTCACATCGATAGAGCCGTTCATCATGTTGATGATATTCTTAGTGATTGCCATTCCTAAGCCGGTGCCCTGGATCTTGCTGATGGTGGAATTCCTTTCCCGCTCAAATGGCTCAAAGATGCGCTTCACGAATTCCTCGCTCATGCCTATGCCTGTGTCTTTGATAATAAACTCATAGTGGGCACAGTCAGAGGGCGCCCCGGGCTTCTCACGGATCCGCATGCTGACAATGCCGCCCGCACTTGTGTACTTGATGGAATTGCCCAACAGGTTCAGCAGAACCTGATTCAGGCGCAGCTTGTCGCAGTAGATCTCCTCATGGCTCACATCCACGGCATCGATATAGAATTCCAGCTGTTTGGCCCGGATATCCGCCTGTATGATATTGCGGAGGCCGTGCAGGATATCGGGCAGGCTGCATTCCTGTTCGTCCAGACGCATTTTACCGCTTTCGATGCGGCTCATGTCCAGGACATCGTTGATCAGGCTCAGCAGATGATTGCCGGAGGTCATAATTTTCTTCAGATATTCCTCTATCTGTTCTTTGTTGTCTATATGGGTTATGGCCAGAGCCGTAAAGCCCACGATGGCGTTCATCGGCGTGCGGATGTCATGGGACATATTGGAGAGGAAAATACTCTTTGCCTTGCTGGCGCGGTTGGCCTGAAGCAGGGCATCCTCCAGCAGCTTTTTCTGTTCCATTTCCTTACGGGTCTCTTCATCCACGCTGCGCAGTCCCAGAACCATACCGTGGCTTTCGCTCCAATCCCCGGTCCGCACAACTTTCAGCTGATAATATTTCACTTCGCCGTTTTGGACAGTGCGGTAATTGGTATAGAACAGCTGGCGCTCCTCCAGGGCATTTCTCACTTTCTCCGGCGCCAGGAATTCCCGGAGCATGTCCTGGTCCTCCTCATGAACAAATTTCCCGATATAGACATCCATGCTCTCCGAAAAAGAAAGCGCTCCGCTAAAGACGGAATCAAAGGGAGAGGCATCCTTATCCTTTATCTGCAGGAGCTTCCCTGTGTCCGAATCCAGGTTAAAAAAACAGACGAGATCATAGTCGACTGTCAGAGCCTGCACCAGTGCCAGCTGCCGTCTTTCGTTTTCCAGCCGCTCCCTGGTTTCGCGCTGCTTCTGGTCCGTGAAGTCTAAAAGGAAACGTCTGAAGACAAGCTTCCCGTTCTCCTTAATAAGCTTGATATTGCCCATGATATACAGGAGTCTTCCGTCCTTGTGGCGGACGCGGTATTCCACACTGACGCTGTCTCCCTCCTTGGTCAGCGACTGGATGGCTTTGCGCAGATACTCCCTGTCCGAATCCAGCACCGAGGGAGCAACCAGATCAAAGCCGCTGGCTATGAGCTCTTCCTGGGAGGAAAAGCCCAGTATGTCAAGGGCGGCCTGGTTGACGCTGACAATGTGGGATCCGTCCATGGTGTGACACATGACACCGCATTCCAGGGTGGTGAAAATGGTTTCCAGAGTCTCGTTTTTCTGGATGAGCTGTTGTTTATAGCTGCGCTCCTGGGTTATATCGATGGCAACGCCCACCGTGCCCATGACGGTTCCGTCCAGATCGTACAGGGGAGACTTATAGGTGGTGAGCAGCTTGATCCCGTCGCCGGACTTTACGGTTTCCTCAGATATGCAGGTAATCCGTTTGTTCATGACCTCGTTATCGGATTCCATGCAGTCCTGGGCATTGTTGGCTGGGTCGTTGGGATCTACATCCCATATGTAAAAATGATCCCGTCCCTCCACCTGTTCCTTTGTCTTGCCCACAGTCTGACAGAAGCTGTCGTTCACTTTCAGATGGAGCCCTTCCCGGTTCTTGTACCAGACCAGATTGGGAACATGGTTAATGGTTGCGTCCAGGAAATGGCTGGTCTCCCAGAAGTCCTTTTCCATTTTATAATTTTGCTGCCATCTCAGAAAACGGAATGAGATTTCCTCCTCTGACATGGGCAGTGTCCAAATATCCCTGATCTCGGAGAAATCAACGGACAAAAGCCCGATCTGGCTGGGATTCGCCAGCAGAATCAACTCAGTGTCTTTTCCCTTGCCGGAGAGCAGTGTGGCCAGGGCTTCCTCCGTATCCAAATCCTGTATGTTGGCCAGAATCACATCTGCTTTTGCCGCCAACTCTTTCTGAGGGCTGTCGCTCTCCAGAAATGTATGGGTGAAATATTCAAATGGGTTTGCTTTTTTGACAGCGTCAAACAGTCTGTCCTGAGGTCCCGCTAAATAGAAATGAATATGACAATGATACATATTCGTTTCCTCCTTGTACTTGTTCCTTTTTCCGTTGATTATTTTTAGGGGCTTTATGAGAATATTATAGCATTCTTTGGTCCCCGTGGCAACCGGATTTCGTGCGGTCTGCCGTTATCTATAAATCGCCGCAACGATTTCCGCGGTCGTTTTCGGCTTGTTCATAGCGTAGATATGTATGTCCCGGACGCCGTTTTCCTGAAGATCGCGGATCTGGCGGATTGCATAGTCGATGCCGGCTTTGCGCATGTCCTCCTTATTGTCTCCATAGGTAGCTATGAGACTGGCCAGCGCTTTGGGGATGCTGGAGCCGGACAGGGTGACGGTGGTGCCAAGCTGCCCGGCGGAGGTGATAGGCATGATGCCGGCGCAGACAGGTACCGTGATGCCTTTCTTCTCCGCCCTTTCCAGGAAAGAATAGAAGTAGTCATTATCAAAAAAAAGCTGGCTGATGAAAAACTCCGCGCCTGCCTCCTGTTTTTTCCGCAGGTGGTTCAAATCAGACTCCATGCTGAAACTCTCGAAGTGTTTTTCCGGATAGCAGGCTCCTGCCATATGCAGATCCGTATTTTCCCGCAGAAACTCCATCATGTCGTTTGCATGGGCGAAATCCCGGGAGGCGAACTGCTCGTCGCTCATATCTTTGGGGCGGTCTCCCCGCAGGGCAAGGCAATGGCTTATATTGTGGCTTTTCAGCTCCCCCGCAATCTCCAGCAGCTTTTCTTTCCGGCTGCCTACGCAGGTCATATGTGCCACTGCATCTATCTTTAAGGTATTCTGAATATAGGATGCGATTTCAATGGTCTTGCCGGCGCGGCTCCCGCCTGCGCCATAGGTAACGCTGATAAAATCCGGGGACAGGGCCCCCAGTGCATCCATCACCTGAAACGCAGACTCAAAATCCCCGTCCTTTTTTGGCGGGAATACTTCAAAAGAAAGCGTGGACTTGTGTTCAAACATGCTTTGTAACATTTTATATCACCTTATTTTCCTTTGTTTTATGATTTTATCTTGATTTTGCAACAAGAATATCGTAACATGAAAGAGAATGAAATTCAAGGGAAAGGTGGCTGTGATTTGCGGGGCGGACTGGTTCCGGGTACATTGCGGGAATGCATTGGAACCGGACAGGAACCGGGAGCGCGGATGGCAGCGGAAGGGACGTGGAGTACTATGGAGAGACAGGGATTTCAGGGAACCGGGGAATATGTGGCCAGCGAAGAGCTGATGGCCAGCGTAAATATCGCCATCGCGTTGAAGAAGCCGCTTTTGATCAAGGGAGAGCCCGGCACGGGCAAGACTATGCTGGCGGAAGCCGTGGCGAAAGCCCTGGGCAAACGCCTGATCATATGGAATATCAAATCCACCACCAAGGCCCAGGAAGGGCTTTATGTGTACGATACCATTCAGCGACTCTATGACGGGCAGTTCGGCGAGGAGGGCGTGGACGATATCGCCCATTACATCAAGCTGGGCAAGCTGGGGGAAGCTTTTGACAGCGAGGAACAGGTAGTACTACTGATCGACGAAATCGACAAGGCGGATCTGGAATTCCCCAATGACCTGCTCTGGGAGCTGGATCAGATGGAATTTTATATTAATGAGACCAAGAGGACGGTGAAAGCCAAGCAGCGTCCCATAGTAATCATTACCTCCAACGCGGAAAAGGAACTGCCGGACGCTTTCCTGCGCCGCTGTATCTTCCACTATATTGACTTTCCGGACAGGGAGCTGATGGAGGAGATCGTGCGGGTGCACTATCCCGATGTGGAGGAGAATCTGCTGAAAAATGCCATGGAAGTATTCTACAATATACGCGCTATCCGGGATATCAGGAAGAAGCCCAGCACTTCCGAGCTCATAGACTGGATAAACGCTTTGCAGATCGGGGGGATTCCGGCGGATACCATCCGGAAAGCCCTGCCTTTTGTAGGGGTAGTGGTAAAGAAAGACGAAGATCTGCAGCTGGTGCGGAGCGAGCCGAATTTGTAGAAAGGGAGATGGAGATATGGGGCAGATTGCCAATCAGATGCTTTTGGAGTGGTGCCATAAGATGGCACAGAAGATAGCAGAGAGGATAGAAAGGAAGAAGAGCATTTCTGAAAAAATGGATGGACAGGAAATGCCAGGGCAGGAGAAAGGAACCGTTACGGCAAGGCCTTGCGGCGATAAGGCGAATCGAGGATAACATATGTTCATTAAATTTTTCGAGACATTGCGGGAAAAGGGGTTACGGGTAACCCTGGGAGAGTGGCTTACTTTCCAGGAGGCCCTGGACAAGGGGCTCTGCGGCAGCTCCCTGACCCGTTTCTACTACACGGCCCGGATGATCCTGGTGAAGAGCGAGACGGATTTCGACAAGTTCGATATGGCCTTTGAAGAGTGCTTCAGGGCAGCCCAGCGGGAGACGGAAGTGGGCAAGGAGATGCTCCGCTGGCTGGACAAGTCCGACATGATGGAGCTGGCCCACGAAGAGGCCAGGGACCATATGAATAAAATGGAGGATCTCCAGATCGACAAAGAGGACGTGGAAGAGAAGTTCCGACAGCGCCTGAAAGACCAGGACAGCGAACACAATGGAGGGAGCTTCTGGATCGGTACCATGGGAAAGACCTCCTTTGGCAATACGGGCGGCAATGTAGGCGGTGTGCGCGTAGGCGGCAAGACCGGCTACCAGTCTGCTTTCGCGGTGGTAGGGGCCAGGAAATACAGAGATTTTCGGGACGACAGGGTACTGGATAACAGACAGTTCCAGATGGCGTTCCGGAAGTTGCGTCAGTTCTCCAGCAGGCTGGATATTCCGGAGACAGAGCTGGACATAAACGGCACTGTGGACAAGACCTGCAATAATGGCGGCTGTCTGCAGATTGTCATGCAAAAACCCCGGAAGAACGCGGTAAAGCTCTTGCTTCTGATGGATTCCGGCGGCACTATGATTCCGTTCAGCAGCCTCTTGAACGACCTGTTCCAGGCCATCCACAAGTCCAATCATTACAAGGATGTGAAGACTTACTATTTCCACAACTGCATCTACAGCAAAATGTACAAGACCCCGGAATGCGAGAACGGAGACTGGGTGGACACAGAGTGGATGTTCCGAAATGTGGACGGCGATTACAAGGTTATAATCGTCGGAGACGCCGCTATGGCGCCGGAGGAGCTGTATTCCGACACCGGTAACTACAGAGGCCCCAACGGCGGTTTGTCAGGCTATGAATGGCTGCAACTTTTGAAGAAAAAATACAAAAAGATCGTATGGCTGAATCCGAAAATGGCCCCGGGCCGCGCACCCTGGCGGGAGGCGGAGACTGCGGTGAAAGAATTGTTCCCCATGTATAAGCTCACCGTAGACGGTTTAAACCAGGCTATGGTCAAACTGATGGCGAATAAATAGACAGGAGAAACGAAAAATAAATGCTTTTTAATTCCTATGCTTTTATCGCATTTTTACCATGTGTATGGATCATTTATTTCCTGCTGAATCACTTTAAGTGGTACCGGACGGCGCAGTTTTCGCTTATTGTGTTTTCCTTTGTCTTTTATGGCTATGCCGACTACCGCCTATGCTATCTGCTGGCTTTCAGCATTCTGGTGAATTTTGCTCTGCATTTACTGTTGATGAGAAAAGACTTTTCCCGGAGGCTGCGCGGGCTGTGGCTGTCCGTTGGGATTCTGGCGAATCTTGGCCTGCTTTTTTACTTTAAATATTTTGATTTTACGATTATGAATGTAAACCGCCTCTTGGGTGCGGATTTTGTACTGAAAAATATTGCTCTGCCTCTGGGAATCAGCTTTTATACCTTTCAGCAGCTGTCCTTTGTGACAGACAGTTATCAAAGGGCAACGGAGAAAGTCGGATTCCTGGATTATGCCCTTTTCGTTTCGTTTTTCCCGCAGCTGGTGGCAGGGCCTATCGTCCTGTACAAGGAGATGATACCGCAGTTCACAAATCCGGAAAACCGCAGGATCAATTACGATAATATGACTTCCGGCCTGGAGTATTTTATCATTGGCTTTGCCAAAAAGATTTTGATCGCAGACTCCTTTGCCAGAATCTGCGATGCCGGATATGCCAATCTGCCGGAATTGAGCTCGCTTGGAGCTGTGGTTACGATTCTGACATTTACACTGCAGATCTATTTTGACTTCAGCGGATACTGCGATATGGCTTTGGGTCTGGGAAGGCTTTTCAACATTATCATTCCGGTTAATTTCGATTCGCCCTATAAATCGCTTACCATTTCCCAATTCTGGAAGCGCTGGCACATGACATTGTCGCGCTTTCTGACCACATATCTCTATATTCCGCTGGGCGGGAACCGGAAAGGGATGCTGCGCACCTGCGTCAATGTGATGATCGTATTTACGGTGAGCGGACTTTGGCACGGAGCCGCATGGACATATGTGCTCTGGGGCATGATGCATGGGATTGTCATGGTGATTTACCGGGTAGGCAGGCGGAGCATTGACAGGCTGCCCAAGTGGCTGCTGTGGTTAGGCACGTTCGCGTTCGTCAATATTGCCTGGGTGTTTTTTCGGGCAGAATATTTCAGGCAGCCCTGGCGGCTGTTTGACCGGTTAGTTTCAGGCGGAACCGGCGGGCTTCCCGGAGCCATGACGGCAGCTTTCTGCGATAATACTGTCTGGAAAGTTACGCTGGAAAGATTCGTCTCTGCCCCTGCGCTTGCGGGAATCTGCCAGATTGCCGTGCCTGTCTGGTGTCTGGCCGGGGTGATGATCTGCGTTGTATTTCCGTCCAGTCATGAGCTGGTAAAGAGAAAGATAACCAAAACCACCTGGTATGTCTGGCTCAGCATCTTATTTGCCTGGTCGTTTTTGTGGCTGTCGCAGGTGTCAAAGTTTATTTATTTCAATTTTTAGGCAGAAAGAAGAGTAGTCGTGGCAAAGAAATTTAGAAGATTCACGTTGACATTACTGTGTGGGCTTTTAGTAGTGGGATTGCTGTGTTTTATGGTGGATCCGTTTTACCAGTATCATAAGCCTTGGTTTGGCATGCCTGTTATCCTGGACAACGCGGTATACCAGACGCCGGGAGCCGCAAGGAATCTGGAATATTCAGATGCCATTATAGGAACATCCATGACAGAAAATTTTCATACTAAGTGGTTCGATGATGAGCTTGGCTGGGATACTATAAAGCTGTCTTATTCCGGAGCCAGGAGCGACGACCTGAAAGCCATTTTCTCCATTATCTTTTCCAGGAGAGAGCCGGTGAGACATGTGTTCATGGATATCAACGATTATCAGCTGACTTCCCCCAGTTGGACTGCCTATGTGGAACGTCCGGAATATCTCTATGACGACAATTTGTTTAATGACTATCAGTATATTTTTAATCGGGATATTGTTATAAGAAGCTGGGAAAGAATCCTGGATGCCCTGCAGGGAATTGAGGACAATATAGATACGGCATATACCTGGGAAGATGAAGCTCTTTTTGGGAGAGAAATCACTTTGAATATGGCCAGAGGGGTTAGAGAAGCGCTGATACAGGGGAGCGGGGACAGCCAGGAAGCTGAGCCGCTGGAGCAGAAGCTGGCGCTGTGTCAGGAAAATCTGGACAATATACTTCCCTTTATCGAGCAGAATCCGGATACGGAATTTATCATCTTTTTCCCGCCGTACAGCATGCTGTATTGGGAACAAATTGTTTTGCGGGGCAGTCTGGAGGATATGCTGGAGATCTATCGTTATGCCATACAGCATTTTCTGGAATATGAAAATGTATCCTTATACTATTTCCAGAATGAGGAAGAAATTATCATCAATCTGGAATGCTATAGAGATGTCTGCCACCATCGCCCGGAATATAACAGGTATATATTTGACTGTATCAGACAGGGGGAAAACCGCATTACCAGAGAAAACCTGGACGAGACTTTGCTTGAAATGTATGAATTCGCAAAGGACTATGACTATGAGGCATACTGGCAGTGAAAATTTCACAGTGAAATTTTCTTGACAAACCCAGTTGCCATGAGTATAATAGGAAACCAGAATAACGCGAACGCGATGATGGGAAAAAGTACCTTTGTCTAAAGGCTGACAGAGAGCTGCCGGGTGGTGAGAGGCGCAAGCAGGGCAAAAGGGAAAATACATCCCGGAGCAGCAGGGCTGAAATGTAAAGAGTAGGCTTTGCCGGAGGCACCGATATCTGCCGGAGTATTGATGGATACTCATTAAGCCGCAGGGTGTGAGCCTTGCGGGAAGTAAGGTGGTAACACGAGTGCAGGCCCGTCCTTTCACAGGGACGGGTTTTTTTGTGTAAAAAACGGTACAAACGGGTTCGCAAAGATGCCCAAAAACAGCCTGAGAGTTCTGAGGCGGACAAGAAGAAAAGGAGAGAGAGCAATGACAGTATTTGACGAGTTAAAAGCAAGAGGGCTTTTGGCACAACTGACGGATGAGGAAGAGATCAAGGAACTGATCAATAACGGAAAAGCCACATTCTACATCGGCTTTGATCCTACGGCGGACAGCCTGCATGTGGGGCATTTCATGGCCCTGTGTCTGATGAAGCGTCTGCAGATGGCAGGGAACAGGCCCATCGCCCTCATCGGTGGTGGCACAGGCATGATCGGCGATCCTTCCGGCAGAAGCGACCTGCGCACTATGATGACTACAGAGATGATCGATCATAATTGCGAATGCTTTCGGAAGCAGATGAGCCGCTTCATTGAGTTCGGCGATTCTCTGGAAGAGGGAAGCTCAAAGGCGCTGATGGTGAATAATGCCGATTGGCTCCGGGATTTGAACTATATTGAATTTATCCGGGATATTGGCGTACATTTCTCTGTGAACAGGATGCTGACAGCGGAATGTTACAAACAGCGCATGGAGAAAGGCTTAAGCTTCCTGGAGTTCAACTATATGATCATGCAGAGCTTTGATTTCCTGAAGCTGTACGAGAAATACGGCTGCAACATGCAGTTCGGCGGCGACGACCAGTGGAGTAACATGCTGGGCGGCACAGAACTGATCCGGCGTAAGCTTGGCAAAGACGCGTATGCTATGACGATCACGCTGCTGCTGAATTCCGAGGGAAAGAAGATGGGCAAGACCCAGAAAGGGGCGGTGTGGCTTGCTCCTGATAAGACCTCTCCTTTTGAGTTCTACCAGTACTGGAGAAACGTGGCGGACGCGGATGTGCTGAAGTGTCTGCGGATGCTGACGTTCCTGCCCATTGAGCAGATTGACGAAATGGACAAGTGGGAGGGCAGCCAGCTTAACCAGGCCAAGGAAATCCTGGCCTTTGAACTGACCAAGCTGGTGCATGGCGAAGAAGAGGCAAATAAAGCCCAGGACGGTGCCCGTAGTCTCTTCGCCGGCGGCGGAGCGGAGGTTGCTGCCCATATGCCCACATGCGAAGTGGAGGAGAGCGATTTTAAGGACGGCACTATCGATATCCTGGGCGTGCTGGTAAAGGCCGGCCTGAACGCCTCCCGCTCCGAGGCCAGGCGCGCGGTGGAACAGGGCGGCGTTACGGTGGACAATGAAAAGGTGAGCGATGTGAAGACCTTATACCGTCCGGAGCAGTTTGCCGGAGACGGCATCGTCGTCAGACGTGGCAAGAAGAACTACAAGAAAGTCGTTATGAAATAATAACGCGATGTGGGCATAGAATGTCTGTATATTATGGTTACCCAGGCTCTTCTGAAAAAGAAGAGCCTTTTTGTATTGTTTTTATATTATGCAGGAACCTTTTCCTGTACCTTTCGTCTATATATATCAGACGGGACAGTTGCATTGTGGGAAGCTGGGGCGAAATCTGCCTCTGTTTGGAAATAGCGGAAAGCCGGAAGAACAGGACTTCAAAGGAGGGATATTATTATGAGAAAATGGAATGGGCAGGCAGCAAGGGCAATAGCTTTACTGCTGACAGCAGCGATGACAGCCTTTGCCACAGGCTGCGGCAATAGGGATGCAGACCAAAAGCAGAACGGGAGCGGAATGCAGATGGATGGCACGAACGTATCGCCAGGCGATGTAGACGTACCTGCAGGCCAGGACAGTGACATAGACGGCCCCGATATAGAGGCCACCGCCAGTAAGATCACAGATTTCGGTCTGCGGCTCCTTAAGCTTGGCATAGAGGAAGCAGCAGCTTCTTCCGGAAATACGACTCTGCCGCCCCACGCCTCCATGCCGAAATCTATATATGACGAAAGCCTGTGCGGCAGAAATGTCCTCCTCTCGCCGCTGTCAGTGCTCTCGGCGCTGGTCATGACGGCAAACGGAGCGAGGGGAGAGACCCAAAGCCAGATGGAAGAGGCTTTCGGCATATCGGTGCCGGAACTGTCCGCCTGCCTGTGGGACTACCAGAGGACTCTCCCCGCCGCCGAAAAGTATAAGCTGACCATGGCCAACGCCATCTGGTTCACGGCGGATGAGCGCTTTACGGTGGAGGAGGATTTCTTAAAAAAGAATGAGGAACTGTTTGAATCCGGCATACGCCGCGTGACCTTTGACAGCACAGCCTGCAAGGAGATCAATGACTGGGTAAAGGACAATACGGACGGCATGATTGAGGAAATCCTGGACGAGATTCCGGCGGACGCGGTGATGTACCTGGTGAATGCTCTGGCGTTCGACGCGGAATGGGAGCGGATCTATCGCGAAAACGAAGTGCGGGAGGGAGAATTTAAGACAGAAGACGGGAATACCATAAATGTAGAGATGATGTACTCCGAGGAGAGCCAGTACCTGGAGGATACCCATGCCACAGGCTTTCTGAAATATTATGCAGACAGGAAATATGTTTACGCGGCGCTGCTGCCCGAAGAGGGCATGACTGTGGCGGAATATGTGGCGACTCTGGACGGGGAGAAGCTGCGGGATATTCTCTCGCATCCCACGCAGCTGCATGTAAATGCCGCCATTCCGAAATATGAGAGCGAGTATGGCACGGAACTGCGCCGTATCCTGGAGGAAATGGGAATGCAGGATGCCTTTGACTCCGCCAAAGCGGATTTCTCCGGCATAGGCAGATCTCTGGACGGAAATATCTTCATCAGCCGCGTACTGCACAAGACTTACATCACAGTGGACGAGAAAGGGACGAAAGCAGGGGCTGCCACCGCAGTGGAGATGAGAGCTGAAGGTGCCATGCCGCAAGAGGATGTCAGGACAGTGTACCTGAACAGGCCTTTCGTCTACATGATCTTGGACTGCGAACACAATCTCCCCCTGTTTTTGGGAGTTGTAGAAGGGATATCATAATTTCCGGACCTCCTACATATACATCTAACAGTATATGCAGGAGGTTTTTCTATGGAAAATTACTCGATAAATACCTATGACCTGTACAATGACATCAAAAACCGCACGGGAGGGGAGATATACATAGGAGTGCTGGGGCCGGTGCGCACCGGAAAGTCTACATTTATCAAACGGTTCATGGAAGAGATGGTGCTTCCTTTCATGGAGGACGAACATGCCAGGGTCAGGGCCCAGGATGAACTGCCCCAGAGCGCGGGCGGCAAGACCATTACCACCACAGAGCCGAAGTTCATTCCCAACGAAGCGGCAAACGTGATGTTAAGCGGCGAAGTACCTGTCTCCATACGGCTCATCGACTGTGTGGGCTACATGGTGGAGGGCGCGGCCGGCCATATGGAGGAGGATATGGAGCGCATGGTGAAGACGCCATGGTTCGACTATGAAATCCCCTTTACCCAGGCTGCGGAGATCGGCACGGATAAGGTCATGAACGATCATTCCACAATCGGCCTGGTGGTCACCACGGACGGCAGCTTCGGAGAAATTTCCAGAGAAAATTATCTGGAGGCGGAAGAAAAGACCATCGTGGCCTTAAAGAAACTACGCAAGCCGTTCCTGGTATTGGTAAACAGCCAGAAGCCCTATTCGGAGGAAGCAAGGCGGGTGGCCGGAGAGATATCCGATAAATACGGCGTGTCGGCCGTGACGGTAAACTGTGAACAGCTGAAGAAAGAAGATATCCATATGCTGCTGGAAAACGTGCTGTATGAATTCCCTATCTCTTCCATAGAATTCTACATGCCTAAGTGGGTGGAGATGCTTCCCTGGGACAATCGTATGAAACAGGACATTATCCTGCAGATCAGGAATATGATGAAAGATTACAGCACCATCCGGGATGCGCGTACAAAACCCGTGGAGCTGTCAAGCGAGTACATAAGGCGCTGTAAAACGGATACCATAAGCCTGTCGGACGGCGTCATAAGGGTGACGCTGGAAGTGGAGGAAGCTTATTACTATGAAATGCTGACGGAGATGGTGGGCGAGCGCATATCGGATGAGTACCAGCTGATCAGTAAATTAAAGGACTTTGCTGCCATGAAGCACGAATATGTCAAGGTTCTGGACGCTGTCAACATGGTGCGTATCAAAGGCTATGGCGTGGTGACGCCGGACAGGGACGAGATCTCCCTGGAGAGGCCGGAGCTGATCAAGCACGGTAATAAGTTCGGCGTAAAGATCAAGGCTTCCAGCCCTTCCATACATATGATCCGCGCCAATATCGAGACAGAAATCGCTCCCATTGTGGGGACCGAGGAACAGGCAAATGATTTGATCAGCTTTATTGACCAGGAGGATAAGGAAAGCGGTATCTGGAATACCAACATCTTCGGAAAGACGGTTGAACAGCTGGTCAATGACGGAATTACGGCAAAGGTGGCCGTCATCGGAGAAGAGAGCCAGTTAAAGCTCCAGGATACCATGCAGAAAATCGTCAATGACAGCAATGGCGGCATGGTGTGCATTATCATTTAAAACCAGGCGGCATAGGGCGGGGGTTCGGCTCCGCTCTTTTTGCTGCTTTTTCGTCTGCGTCCTTTTGTCATTTTTTACAAAGAAAGGAATTGCTTTTTGGCATCTTTTTTAGTATAATGATTTTATTAATTTTTTCTAAAAAATGGAATAGAGGCAAAATACGCGGTAAAGGAGGGCGGCAATGAATGGGAGAGGTATACAAGAAACTGATGAGATGCCATGAAAACGTCCGGAAGAAAACAGACTTCGTTCCGAAGGTTGCGATTGTACTGGGTTCCGGGCTGGGGGACTATGCGGAAGACGTTCGCGTGGCATATGAACTTTCCTACAGCGAACTGGAGAATTTTCCCATATCAACGGTACCGGGACATGCCGGTAAGTTTATCTTTGGGTTTGTTGACGATATTCCCGTGGCCTGTATGAAAGGCAGGGTGCATTACTATGAGGGGTATCCTGTCAGTGATGTGGTGCTGCCTATCCGCCTGTTGAAGCTCATGGGGGCTGAGATTCTGTTTCTGACCAACGCGGCCGGCGGCGTGAACACTTCTTTCCATGCAGGGGATCTGATGATGATCAAAGACCACATTTCCGCCTTTGCCCCGAACCCCCTGATTGGGCCCAATATAGAGGAGTTAGGGGTTCGTTTTCCGGATATGAGCAGCGTATATGACAGGGAGCTGCAGAAATTGCTTGTAAGGACGGCAAAAGAAAACCATATTTACTTACAGGAGGGGGTATACGCGCAGATGACAGGGCCGTCTTATGAATCTCCTGCGGAGATCCGTATGCTGCGCAGTTTAGGCTGCGATGCAGTGGGGATGAGCACGGTGGTGGAGGCCATAGCAGCGCGCCATATGGGCATGAAGATCTGCGGTGTGTCCTGCATCAGCAATCTGGCCGCAGGGATGTCCGCAAATCCTTTAAGCCACCGGGAGGTGCAGGAGGCCGCGGACATGGCAGCACCGAATTTCAAGAAGCTGGTGACGGAGGCTGTAAAGGGCATGGCAGAAATATAGGCATAGAAAGCAAAAGACTGTATGCTGCCCGGCATGGCGGAAAAGAAGTGTCTCTACAGATAGCAGAGGCTGATGGAGGCTTAGGAAATGAAATTGGAATTCGACACGGAAAAACTGGTAAAAGCCGCGCTGGAAGCCAGGCAGATGGCCTACACGCCCTACTCCCATTATACGGTAGGAGCGGCGCTGCTGACGGCTGAGGGAGAAATCTTTCAGGGCGGAAATATTGAAAACGCCTCCTACGGTGCAACCAACTGTGCAGAACGGACTGCCATTTTCAAGGCAGTAAGCGAAAGCAGGCGGCGGTTCCTGGCCATCGCCGTCGCAGGGGGGATGGAGGGACAGGAGCCTGTGGACTATGCCTATCCCTGCGGCATCTGCAGACAGGTCATGAAAGAGTTTGCCGGGGAGGGCTTCCGGATCATTGTGGCAAAAAGCGCCTCGGACTATCAGGTCTATACCTTGGAGGAACTGCTTCCTCACGGATTCGGAGGCGAATCCATCCAGTGAATATGATGTAAAAGATGTGAAAGGATTGTAAAGCGTCTTTTATGCGCTTCACAGATATAAGAGCCGCAATGCGGTTCTCGAATTCATTCTCTAATCAAATCTACATAGGAGGGAGTAAAAAATGTTAGAGAAACTATTTAAACTCAAGGAGAACGGCACAAATGTAAAGGTCGAGGTCATGGCCGGTATCACCACCTTTATGACCATGGCGTACATTTTGGCCGTGAATCCGAACATCCTTTCCGCGTCGGGAATGGATGCAAATGCAGTTCTTCTGGCAACGGCGCTGGCATCTTTTCTGGGGACCATACTGATGGCCTTTTTAGCCAACTATCCGTTTGCACTGGCTCCTGGAATGGGGCTCAATGCGTATTTTGCCTATACCGTGGTACTGAATTACGGATATTCCTGGCAGATCGCCCTAATGGCCGTATTCGTGGAAGGCTTGATCTTCATTGTGCTTTCCGTGACGAATGTGAGAGAGGCCATCTTCAATGCCATTCCCATGACATTGAAATCCGCAGTGAGTGCCGGCATCGGTCTGTTTATTGCATTTATCGGCCTTCAGAATGCCAAGATTGTCGTGAACAACGATTCCACGCTGGTTTCTTATCAGAATTTCAAAACGGATTTTAGTTCCATCGGTATGGGAGCGCTGCTGGCGCTGATCGGAGTTCTGATTACCGGATTCCTTCTGATCAAAAAGATAAAGGGAGGCATTCTCTTCGGTATTCTGATTACCTGGGTTATAGGGATTGTGTGTGAACTGATAGGTTTCTATAAGCCTAACCCGGATCTGGGAATGTATTCCGTGATTCCTTCGGCATTCGTTTCCTTTGATTTTTCGGCGCTGGGAAATACTTTCGGCCAGGTCTTCAAGGCTGATTTCGGGGCATTGAAGAGCATTACGGAATTTATTGTGGTTATATTTGCTTTCTTGTTTGTGGATATCTTCGATACGCTGGGAACCCTGATCGGCGTGTCCTCCAAGGCGAACATGCTGGACAAGGATGGCAAGCTTCCCAGAATCAAGGGAGCGCTTCTGGCAGATGCCATTGCCACCAGTGCAGGCGCTGTTCTCGGAACCTCCACCACCACTACTTTTGTGGAGAGTGCTTCCGGCGTGACAGAGGGCGGACGGACAGGTCTGACGGCAGTGGTGACCGGACTGCTGTTTCTGCTTTCCGTAATTTTCTCACCCCTGTTCCTCACGATTCCTTCTTTTGCCACCGCTCCTGCGCTTATCATAGTCGGGTTCTATATGATAGCGTCTGTGGCCAAGATTGACTGGGAGAACATGCTGGAGGCCATTCCCGCGTTCCTGTGCATTCTCTCCATGCCTTTGATGTACAGCATATCGGAAGGAATTGCCATGGGAGTAATCTCCTGGACGATCCTGCATCTTTGCACAGGCAAGACCAAAGGGAAAGTGAGCATTCTCATGTATGTGCTTACAGTATTGTTTATCCTAAAATATATTTTCCTGTAAGCGCGAAAATTTTGTCCTGAAGTTTTGTGCAGCGGCGGGCAGCCATGGGCCGTTCGCCGCTGCGCTTTGTGTGCATCCACAGTAAACCTCCAGGCTTTCATGCATAGTGGGGCAGCCGGGATGCATGGAGGGTTACTGTATAATCATATATTGAGTATTGATAGAAAGGCGGAAGACAAATCAAATATGGAATATCTGCTTTTTATGCTGGTCATGGCGATTCTTGTGCTGGTTATCTTCGGCTCGGAGATCTTGCGTACAAAGAAAGAGGAAAGGAGATTTACGGAGAGTTTATACAATAACTATTTCAAGCTTTCTGAAAAAGAATATGCCCTTGAGCGGTTTGCCCGGATGGGGAGTTATTTTGAACGGCATGGGAAACAGGGGCAGCTGGATGACATTACATGGAATGATCTTGGAATGGATGATCTGTTCATGCGGATGAACTATACCCTTTCCGCTTCCGGGGAGGAG
Organism: uncultured Acetatifactor sp.; assembly: GCA_910584235.1. Lineage (GTDB taxonomy): Bacteria > Bacillota > Clostridia > Lachnospirales > Lachnospiraceae > Acetatifactor. The sequence continues at coordinate 4,579 of CAJTZD010000020.1, read as the reverse complement.
TATTTGTACTATACATTACGGACTTTGCGGCAGGATGAGAAAGAACTGGCCCATCTGGAGGAGGTGATCCGCTTCTTTGGGGAGAATCCACAGACGCGGGTTCAGGTACATCTGGCCATGAACCGCCTGGGACATATGGGAAAGTATTCCCTTTATGACTATCTGGACAATCTGGATCTGCTGGGAGAGCGCTCCAGTAAAAGGCATCTTCTGACAGATCTGCTTTTTATTCCCCTGGCGGGACTTCTGTGGGTGAATTTTTCTTTGGCCATTTTGGGGATCGTACTCCTCATTATCTACAATATTGTGACCTATTTCAAGGAAAAGGGAGAAATCGATCCCTATATCACCAGCTTTTCTTATATTATGCGGCTGATACGCTGCTGCGAGGAGCTGGAAAAGCTGTCCGTGCCGGTATGCCAGGGAGAGTGGAGCCAGATACGGGAAGCGAGGAAGAAACTCCAGGGTATGAGGCGCAATTCTTTCTGGGTCATGTCGCCCTATCGGGGCAATGCTTCCGGGGACATAGCGGCTCTGCTGCTTGACTACATTCGAATGGTTTTTCATGCGGATCTGATCAAATTTGACAGTATGCTCAGGACTTTGAGAGGACATATGAAAGATGTGGACGCCATGATTGAGGTGGTGGGCTATGTGGAAACTGCCATTGCCGTCTGGATTTTCAGAAAATCCCTGGAGCGGGAGGAGGGCTGGTGCGAACCGGATTTCGGCGCGAAAAACGGACTGGAACTGGAAACCGGATACCACCCTTTGATCACGAATCCTGTGAAGAACGGAATCGCCACGGACAAGGGCGTACTGATCACTGGCTCCAATGCCTCCGGAAAATCCACCTTTTTGAAAATGGTGGCCGTCAACGCGATTCTGGCCCAGACCGTTCATACCTGCCCTGCGGCCAGGTACCGGGCGCCTTTTTACTATGTGTATTCCTCCATGGCCCTCAGGGATGACATGGATTCAGGGGAGAGCTATTATATCGTGGAAATCAAAGCGCTGAAGCGTATTCTGGATGCGGCGGACGCGGGGGAGAAGCCTATCCTGTGTTTCGTGGACGAGGTGCTGCGGGGAACCAATACCGTAGAGCGCATCGCGGCCTCCACCCAGATATTAAAATCCCTGGGACGTACAGGCATCCTCTGCTTTGCCGCAACCCATGACATTGAACTCACGGAGCTGCTTCGGAATGATTTTGGTAATTATCATTTCGAGGAGGATGTGGCGGACGGAGATGTTGTCTTTAACTATAAGCTGAAAGAGGGAAAAGCCACCACCCGCAATGCCATCAGGCTGCTTGAACTGATGGGATATGACAAGGAAGTCATAGAAAAGGCTTACGCCCAGGCAGCGCGGTTCACCGAATCCGGCGTCTGGCAGGGGTGAGCCCGGGGAAAGCCGGAATGTTTCGGAACGAGAATCCATCTTGACGCAGAGACGCTATATCTGGTATACTGTATTGGTGAAAACTCTATATGGGACATAAGAAGAATGTTCCGATGAACGATAGGTCTGAAGAAAGGAAGTATGGAATCATGTTGGTGAGTTTTTTTAATTCATTTATGTCTTATTTGATGGTGATGCTTGTCATTGTGGTGGTTGCAGGAGTGGCTACGGCTGTCGGCATTACTATGGCAAAGAAAAAGAACGCAAAGGATGCCGCGGTGGCTTCCTATAAGGGAATGGAAGAAGAGCATTCCAAATGAGGAGTGGCTTTACTACAGTCCTTTGGGATGTGGACAATACGCTCCTGGACTTTTCTTATTCTCAACGACATTCCCTGGCGGAATGCTTTCGTTCCATTGGCAGGGAGATGAAAGAGGAGGAGCTTGCGCTGTATGCGCAGATTAATGATGACTACTGGAGGCGTCTCGAATTGGGGGAAGTGACTAAGAAGCAGTTGCTGACGGGACGCTTTGTTTTGCTATTCCAAAAACTGGGCATTAAAGGCGTGGATGTGGAGGGCTTTCGTGATAACTATCAGAAAGGGCTGGGAAGCTATTTCTCTTTCCTGGACGATTCTCTGACGATCTGCAAAAGTCTGCAGGGGAAAGTAAGACAATACGTCATCACCAACGGCGTCACCTCCAGCCAGAAAACCAAGCTGGAACTGTCAGGGCTGGCAGATGTGATGGACGGCATCTTTATCTCCGAAGAAATCGGCAGCCCGAAGCCTCAGAAGCCGTTTTTCGATTACTGCCTGGGACATATCGAAGAAAAGGACAAGTCCCGGATCCTGATTGTGGGAGACAGCCTGACCAGCGACATCAAGGGTGGGATACAAGCGGGAATTCCTGTCTGCTGGTACCGGCGAAAGGCCGGGGCCATGGACATAGAATTGAGTGCAGGCTATAGGCCGGATTATGAAATCAGCGATTTACATATGGTATACGATATTCTGGGACTGCCGCATTGATTTCGTTCCCTTTTCTCATTGTCAGGCAGACTCGTCAAAGCGGAACTTTAATCAGAAATTAATGCAGACGAAAGCAAACTTAGTATAAAGGTATGTGACAGTATGGCGAGGGCGTCAGGGCAGAAGCTGAAATTATTGTACATCGTGAAATTCTTAACAGAAAATACGGACGAGCATCATCCGGCCAGCACGGCGGACATTATTGCTCACCTGGAGGCAAATGACATCCATTCCGAGAGAAAGAGCATTTACGACGATATCGAAAAGTTGTGCGATTTCGGCTATGACATCGTCCAGGTGCACAGCAGGCTTGGGGGAGGCTACTACATGGCCAGCAGGGAGTTCGAACTGGCGGAGCTAAAGCTTTTGGTGGACGCGGTGCAGTCCTCCCGGTTCCTTACTACGAAGAAGTCCCGAAGCCTGATTAAGAAGCTGGAGCAAATGGCTGGCAAGCACGATGCCGGCAAGCTGCAGCGCCAGGTGTATGTGGCAGGGCGCATCAAGACCGAGAACGAGAGTATCTACTACAGCATCGACAACATCCACCGGGCAATTCAGGAGAACCGGAAGATTTCTTTCCAGTACCTGGACTGGAACCTGAAAAAGGAGCTTGTCCCCAGGGCTAACAGTGAAAGGACAGTAAGCCCCTGGGCGTTGATCTGGCAGGACGAGAACTATTACCTGGCGGCCTACGACAGCGAGGACGGCCATATCAAGCATTACAGAGTGGACAAGATGGGCAAGGTACAGGTGCGGAGAGAGGCCAGAGAGGGCGTGGAGCAGTTCGCAAAAGTGGATCTGGCGGCCTATACCAACCAGGTCTTCGGCATGTACGGCGGGGAAGTGGCTGTAGTGACCCTGGAATTCCCCAACAGGCTGATAGGCGTGGTGCTGGATCGCTTCGGGAGGGACGCGGACATCCGGCAGATGCAGGCGGAGCGGTTCCGCGTTCGGGCCAAGGTGACGGTCAGCGGCCAGTTTTTCGGATGGCTGGCGGGAATCGGGGCGGATGCGGCCATCGTGAGTCCTGTCAATGTCAGGGAGCAGTACAGAGAGTGGCTGGAGAATATTTTGGGCTCTATGAACTGAATAGCAGCTGCGAGACAGGGTGTAAAGCCGGGCTTTACACCTTTTTTCTTTGGATGGGAGAGAATCGACTCAAAAAGTCAAGTCTTTTGCCGGAATCCCTGCTATAATGAAACCACGATATCGAAAGGGGTGTGATTGGGGATGCGTCGTGTGGAGCTGCTGCTGACAGCGCTGGAGTATATTGAAAACCATCTGCGGGATGAAATCCGGACAGAGGATGTGGCAGCTGCATGCTTTTGTTCCAAATCCACTCTGGAAAAAACCTTTCGCTGTGTGAACCGGATATCCGTCCACGACTATGTCGTCCGCAGGAGGATGATGCAGGCGGCGAGGCTCCTGGCCGGGAGCCCGGAGAGGACTATCCTGGATATTGCCCTGGAATACGGGTACAGCACACACGAATCCTTTGCGCGCGCGTTCAGGCAGGTATGGAACTGTAAACCCTCAGAATTTCGGAGAATGAAATATGAGCTGTATCCGAGGCTTCGGATACCGACAGAGAATGGAGGTCAATGTATTATGGATAACAGACATGTGGATATCAGTGAGCTGTACGATTTGTTCCAGGAGAGGAGTGAATGCTTCTTCGTCTGCTGTGACATCAAGAAGATGATGTGTATCAATGAGATTTCCCACAGGACGGGAGATTTAGCCATCATCGAGGCCATGGAGCGCATGAGCGCCGCGGCGGGAGAGAGAGATTTGGTGTTCCGCATCGGCGGGGATGAATTCTGCATCCTGACGGACAGCCGGGAGGAGAGCTATGCGGAGGCCATAGCGGAGGCAATCAGGGCCAGGAATGGGGAGTGCTTCCGCGATGGAGACAGAGAAGTCCCATTGTTCCTGCATACCACGGCAGTCAGGCTGAAGCAGAAGCGCGTCCGTTATGACCAGCTGTACACAGGGCTGCATGAGGCGATTCGTGAGGCAATCCAGACAGGAAGAGACTGACGGCGCATGGGACCATCCAGAAAAAAGTTTACAGCATCTCTTCCATATGATACAACCTGTCTTTGGTAGTAAAGACTGAAAAATGGTGCAAACTGGAAGTAAAATCAG
>CAJTZD010000019.1 GCA_910584235.1 uncultured Acetatifactor sp. | reverse complement strand
CGATGATCTCCTCCATCTGGGCCGGGTCGTTCAGGCCACCGATAGTGGCCACGGGCACGGACACATGCTTCTTGATCTCCGCCGCCAGAGGGACATTGCAGCCATGCTCCTTGAACATGGAGGGATGGGTGTCCCCAAAGCCTCTCTGATAGGTTCCCGCGGACACATGCAGCAGGTCAATATAAGGCTCTAAAAGCTGCGCAATGCGGACGCCCTCCTCCAGGTCATAGCCCTCGGGAAAGAGTTCGGAGCCGCTCATGCGCAGTTCTATGGGAAATCCCGGCCCCACGGCCTTTCGCACTGCCTGGAGCGCCTCTATGGCCAAGCGGCAGCGGTTCTCCAGGCTACCGCCGTACTTGTCCGTCCTGTGGTTGAAATAGGGGGAGAAGAATTGGTTCAAAAGCCACCCGTGCCCACCGTGAATCATCAGCATCTCGAAGCCCGCCCGTTTGACCAGCCCCGCCACTTTGCCGTAAGCGGCCACGATTTCCGCCAGCATCTCCTCCGTAAGGGCCCTCACCTCCACGCCGTCCGGGCGCAGGGTATCGGAGGGTCCCCACTGGTGCAGGCCGTGCTGTCTGGTCTTGTCCGTCATATAGGTTCCGGCGTACATGCCGGAGTGGGACAGCTCCAGGCTGGGGATGGCCCCATGCCGCCTGATGGCGTCCGCAGCATAGGTGGCCGAGGCCAGGGAGTTCAGGATGGCCGTATCCAGGTGGTAGGCATGGGAGCCGTCCGTCTCGGGGTGCACCATGCATTCGCTGACCGTCACCGCCCCCGCGCCGCCCTTAGCCCGCAGTTCGTAGAAAGCCCTGGACATAGGGCCGATGCAGCCGTCATTGGTGATGTCCGTGCCGCCCATGGGCGCGGAGAACATGCGGTTGCGGAATGTGACATTTCCTATCTTGATGGGACTACACAGATTCTTATATTTTCTTTCCATGATTTTCCTTTCCTCATCCTTGTCGCATCACTCCATAAATATTTTATACTGACGGTCACTAAAGTTTGCCAAGTCGCCCGTCTCACGAGCGGGAAGTATCATGAACTGGTGGCAAATTTCACCGCTCGTGAGTATAATGAGAGTTTATTGCTGATGTTCAATAATTATGAATCATTAATATCTGTTCCTTGCTCAAAATTTTCATTTAGCAAGAACCTCATATGCTTCCATGTTTTGTCTGATCAGCCTCTCAGATATTGAAAAAACATCTTCACTGCTGGCAACTTTTTCCTCATTGGAAAAAGATTCCGCCCTGCTGAAATCAATGACCAAGTATCTGGGTATATTATTTTTTAGAATAACCGCCGTGCCATGCTCGTCAACTACTTTGGCCACTTTTGAAAAATTTTGATTCGCATCTGTAATTGAAATCATCGTGTTTGTATCTATTATCATTTTATATGCACCTCGCTTTCAATTATATTATATGCAAATTCTAGCTAGAAAACAGCCTAATTCCCCATATGCAATTTTGATTTTCAGACGCCATGCTTTTGGCGTTTTAGGAAATAAATCAGGCAGACAACCACGGAGAACAGCGAAGCCGCCGGCGCCGCGAATCCCATGGGGAGCAGGGAGTCCTGACTGATTTTGCTCATGAGCCAAGTCACCGGGATGCGAATCAGGAACGTGACTGCAATGCTGTGGGCAAAGCAGATGAAGGCCTGGCCGTTGCCGTTGAAATAAGCGTTCATGCAGAACACGAAGCTCACCAGGACGCAGTCTATGGAATAAGTGCGGATATACTGGGCTCCCGCCCTAATCACCGCCCCATCCTTTGAGAAGATGCCAATCAGCGTCTCCGGCACCACCTGGCACACCAGGCAAATCAATAAGCCGCATAACAGAGAAAAGCCGATGCCGTACTTCATGGAATCCACCGCCCGCTTCCGCTGCCCGGCTCCCACGTTCTGGGCCACCATGGTAGCCACAGCGGAGGAGAACGCCGAGGAGGGGATGAACGCGAAGCCCATGAACTTCTCCGCCACGCCCACTGCCGCGGAGGCCACCAGCCCCAGCGTGTTGATGATGGCCGCTATGGCAAGGAATGAAAAATGCACCAGCACGTCCTGCATGGCAAGGGGCAGGCCCACTTTCAGAATCCAGGCCATGTCCCCGGGCTTCGGCGCGAAATTGTGCCGCCCAAAGGGAAAAGAGAGCCCCCGCTTCGCCATGTGCGCCAGACCGCAGACAAAGGAGACTCCCTGGGCCGCAATCGTAGCCCAGGCAGCTCCCGCCGCCCCCAGTCCGAACCACCCCACCAGCAGAAAATCCAAAGCCACATTCACCGCGCAGGCGATAGCGATGAAGTAAACCGGCGTCCTGGAATCCCCAAGCCCCCTGTAGATGCCGCTGACGGCATTATATCCTGTGATGAACGGGAAACCGATTGTACAGATAATCAGATAGCTGCGCGCGTCCGCCACCGCCTCCACCGGCGTCTGCATCAGGCTTACCAGCAGCCTGTTGGCCACAAGCATCACTGGCGTCAGCACCAGAGCCAGCCCCGCAAACAGCACACACTGGTTCCCCACCGCGTCCGCAGCGCCCGCCCAGTTCTCCTCCCCCACCCGCTGCCCAATCAGCACCGTGCCGCCCATGCAGATGCCCTGCACCAAAATGGTGGCAATCAGCATAAGCTGCGAGCCGATGGACACCGCCGACACCGCGGCGGAGCCCGTATACCTGCCCACCACGAACAGGTCTACAGCCCCATAGACCGACTGTAAGAAACTTGCCAGCATGAACGGCAGCGCGAACCGAAGCAATTCCGGCACGATTTTCCCGTGAAGCAATCTGTTATCCTGTTTTTCCATGGTGTTTTCCATGGCGCTTTCTTGCTCCATGGAATGCTGTCGTTCCATATCCCCTAAACCGTTCTCCCTTTTCATAGAAAACCCGCCTCAACTTCTTTGTCCTTTTGCCCGGCTCTAATTTGCGGCAGCCTGTCCTGGCAGCAGAATCCAGCGATAAGCTTTCTCCTGCCAAGGACAAGCGCGAAATCTTATACAGCGCAGCGGAACCTGCTTCCCGCGCTATACCTCCTCCATTCGGCATCCCGTCACAAAATATTTGTATTTATGTTTAAAATCCGTCATATATGCCTCGTCCTTCAATTTCTGCGGCTGATATTTTTTCAGGGAATCCAAATCCTCCAGCATGGCCATCAAATCCGTCTCCCCGCCGTAGTCATAGAGCTTGGTATCCTCCAGCACCCGGATGGTATGGGGATGGAAATTGGGGATGTGCACCAGGCAGTCCGGCCCGGCCACGAACTTCTCCCCCAGCACCTCCACCTCCAGGGCCCCCTCTTTCACATAGTACAGCTCCCAGTTGCAGTGCGGGAAAGCGAATTCCACCACAAGCCCTTTCTTCAGGCTGGCATGCCATATTTCCTTGACACCGTTCGTCTCCCATTTCCCCACTTTCAGCTTGATTTCATACCCCTCCCCGCTGTAGGTGGAATAGGCGAAGTCCGGTGTCCTGACCTCGTGCATCGTTTCCTTGTCCACATCCACGCACACAGGTGTCTCCCGCTTCAGGTTCAGCGGGTCGCTCCGATAGACGCGCATGAATTCCGGATTCTCTTTCATCTCAGGGAAATATTGGTTCACCGTGTTCTTCTCCCAGATGCCGCCGGACATGTCGATTTCCTGGAACAGCTCCCGCCAGATGGTACCCTCCTCCAGGAAGTGGAAGCCGTGGGGCGTCCAGGGCGCGATATGGATGATGTCCCCCGCCGTGGCGATAAACCGCTTGCCCCGCATGAAGCACTCTACTGCGCCCGCGGCAATCTCAAAGGTCTCGAAGCCCTTCCTGTGCTGATGGTAGGGCACGGTGGCGTCCTTGTGGTAAATGGTGTCGCTCATCTCGTCCTTTTCATAAGGCCCCCTGGGCAGGATGAAGTCGTTTACCACCTGGGTACCCTCGTCCCAGTGCCGAATCCAGTCCTTAGGGTCGTTCATTTGAATCAGATATTTTTCGTACATGATTTCCTCCTCTTTCCGCTCAATCCTCATAGAAATGCAGCCTCTCCCACAGCGCCATCAGCTCCACGCGCTCCGGCAGTTCCTCCGTTCTGACATCCCTGTCATAAATCCGCACAGGACCCGCATATCCCTGATACTGCGGCCACTCCTCTCCGGCGGGGACGCCGCATTTGACGAAGTTCACCCATCCCATATGGACGCTGTCCACCAGGCGCTCCACCACATCCTCCGGCTCGCCCTCGAACTGTATCTTCGGGAAGCCTTCCTTATAAAAGTTAAAATCGCAGGGCAAATCCATGGCGTGACTGCACAGCATCCCGGTCTTCTTCCCGAACTTGCTGATGAACTGGAACCGGTACATCCACACCGGGCCGTGCCCCAATTGGGCCTGGGCGGTCTTGATGGCGGGTACCTGGAAAGGCAGGTCTGTGCCGAAGTTGATGAACGCTTCATCCACGCCGTTATGCATGCCATGGCTGGTGCTTTCGTAATAAGTCTTTACTTCCTCATACAGATTCTCCAGGCCATTGTTCCGGAGAGCCTCCTCTATCATCTCCCAGGAATTGGGGAAAAAGGTATGCTCCGGCCTGACAAAAAAGGTGCCCTCGTTCAGGTTGCTGCCAATCATCAGGCGGATGCCCTCTGCGCAGCCTTTCCGGATGGCCTCGATGGGTCGCTCCGGCAGTAAATCGTCCACCACAGGGGAGGGCAGATTGATGCCGGGATAGCGGTACTGGTGCATCTCGGCGATGAAATCGTTGCCCTTTTGTACCGCAAAGGGGTCGATGTCCGCAAGCTTAGGCAGGTCATCCTCCGTCCACCCCATGCCCTCCAGGAACAGCTCCACATGCTTCCTGTTGGTTTCCCGGGAGAAGACCCCGTTTGGCAGCCCGCTGGAAGCGATGACCTGCTGGAACGTCCCCTTCACCGCCGGGACGGCCATCATCAGCAGCACAGAGGTGCCGCCCGCCGATTCCCCGGCGATGGTAACCCTTTCCGGGTCGCCGCCGAACGCCGCAATGTTCTCGTGAATCCACCTCATGGCCGCGATATGGTCCGACAGCCCACAGTTGCTCTCGAAAGCCTCGCACTCGGGGTAGCCGGTGAAATCATAGAAGCCCCAGACGTTCAGCCGGTACTGGAACGTCACATAGACGATGCCGTTTTCCACGAATGATTCCCCCGCCAGCAGCGGGTCCGACGCGCTACCGGTATTGTAACCGCCGCCGTGGATAAAGACCAGTACCGGGAGCTTCTCCCCGGTGAGGGGCCTGCGGATGTTCAGCGTCAGGCAGTCCTCGCTGCCTAAAAACTGGTCCCCCATCTTCTGCACTGCCGGGCTGCCGTATTCTTTCGCATCCAGGATTCCCTCCCATGGCTCTATGGGCACGGCCCGCTTCAGCCGCAGCTCCCCCACGGGAGGCTTCACGTAGGGAATCCCCAGGAACGCGATATGGCCGTCCCTCTCGTATCCCCTGATTTTTCCTGTCCTGGTCTCTACAATATACTCCATAAATCTCACCTCGTCTGTCTTATTTTCGATTTTATACTGAAGTTCACTGAAACTTGCCAAGCGAACCGACCCACGAACGGCATGCACCATGAATCGGTGGCATATTTCACCGCTCGTGAGTATATTTATCTATTTGCATGTTTTTTCGTTTTCTATTTTTCATAAAATCATTTGAATCTGGCCCCGTAAGGCATAGAGTCCTGATAAGCATTGGTCTGGAAAATGACAGTCAGCATCCGCTCCACACAGGCCCGAAGCTCCTCTGTGCCAAACCGCCCGTCCGCCAGCGCTGCCCTGATATCTTCTACATCCCCGGCGTATCCCGGCATAATCAGATCATTCCCTGCCGCTATGCAGCCCCAGGAGCTGCTGCCGCCGCGGGGCTGTGTGGTAGTCCAGTCGGTCATGATGATGCCCTGGAAGTTCCACTCTTCCCTGGCCGCCACGGTACACATATCCTTGCTGTTGGCCGCATGGACACCGTTAATCAGGTTGTAGGAGGTCATGATGGCCATGGGCTGGGATGTCTTTACCGCAATCTCGAAGCCCCGCAGATAGATTTCCCGCAGCGCCCGCTCGGACACGATACTGTCGCAGCCCATCCGGTTGTCCTCCTGATTGTTGCAGGCGAAATGCTTGATGGTGGTGCCCACGCCGTTTCGGCTCTGGACACCTCTGGTGATGGCCGCGGCCATCTGCCCCGTTACCAGAGGGTCCTCGGAGAAATACTCGAAGTTCCTGCCGCAGAGGGGATTGCGGTGGATGTTCATGCCCGGGGCCAGCCACCAGCCGATGCCGAACTCCTCCATCTCCACCGCCACCGCCTGGCCTACCTCCTCTAACAGGGCCGTATCCCAGGTCTGGGCCAGCAGGGTTCCCACTGGGATGGCTGTGGCATATTGATAATAGGTATCCGTATTTTCGTGTTTCGTATGGTCGGCGAAGATGCCGCCCTCCACCGCCCCGAAGATGCCCTGGTTGTTGATGCCGCCCGTGGCCCTGTCCACCTCATAGGACTTCATCAGCCGGATGCCTGCCGGGCCGTCCGCCATGGGCACGCCTGGCACGCCGTATTCCTCCTCCAGACAGCTGCTGGTCTCTCCTGCCGCGCCCGGCACCATGATGCCAGCGCTGCCCAAGGCCTGGCCCTGCCCCTTGCTGATCTCTCCGATGACCATGGCAATCATCTGCTCTTCGCTGAGCTTCGCCGCCAACTCCCGAGCCGCTTTCGCCGCCTCGTGCTCCTCATAGGATTTCACTGCTTCCCTCACAGGCACGAAGCTTACCGGCTGCAGCCCCTTTGACAGCGCTGCCGCTTTCCATGCTCTCTCCTGTGCCAAACGAATCTCCTCGGGACATGCCAGTTCTGTCAGTTCTTCCTGCAGGGGCAGGATATGCTTCACAGTCTCGATGACAGCATCCTCTGCCACCTCCAGAATGCCGGAAATCTCCAGGGAGGACCCTTTTTCCAGGAAATGCCCCTCTTCCAGAAAGCGTCCCTCTTCCTTGCTTACAGAGCAATTTCCCACCCAGATGCCATACTGCCCTTTCTCCACAATCCAGGCCGACTGCTCCTCTGAGAAAGACGCCAGGTTCTTCACCGGAATGGAAATCCGAAGCGTCTCGCTCTCTCCCGGCGCAAGCACCTTGGTCTTCCCGAAACCGCAGCGCCTGCGGCGCTCCTTGGCCAGCCCTGTCTGGGGACAGGAGACGTAAACTTGCACCACTTCCCTGCCGGAGTATACCGTGCCGATATTTGTTACCTTCACAGTGACGCAGGGCATTGCCCAGTCACCTGACTGTTCACCTCCTGGTGCCGGTACGCCATCTAATGTCTGCGCACTACCTGACACCTGTGCGCCGCCTGATACCTGCGCATCCCTCCGGCTTTCTGATACCCGGGCATCGTCCTGCACCTCGGATGCCCGGACATCTCCCCCGCCGTCCTGTGCCTGCGCACCGCCTTGGCCATCCCCCACGGACAATCCCATAGTCTCAATGGCGAAATCCGTATAGGACAGGCCAAACCCAAAGGGGAACGCCACATTCCTTTCAAAGCTATCGAAATAGCGATAACCTACATATATCCCCTCCGTATAGTATTCCTTCTGTACATTGCCATTGTTGTGGCTGTAATTCTCGGAATTGGGGATATCAGAATAAGCCTTTGCCCAGGTGTCCGTCAGCTTGCCGCTGGGCGTCACCTTGCTGGTCAGCACATCCGCCAGGGCGTGGCCGCCCTCCATGCCGGGCTGGACGATGCTAAACAGGGCTTTTAAATGGGACAGTCCCAGGATATCCTGCAAATCCATAGCGCCGCCGGTGTTCAGGATGACCACCAAATTCTCACTGTGGCTGTTCAGGAAGTCCAGATCGGCTTTCTCCGCATCCGTCAGATAGTAGTCCCCGGGCTGTAAAAATCTGTCCGCATCCTCCCCGGCAGTGCGGCTGATTACGTAGAACACCACATCCGCCGCTTCCACCTGGGCCGCTTCCATGGCAGAGCCTGCGGGCATGCGGAAGATATGGGTGGAGTAGACCTGAAAAACTTTCTTCTCCTTGTCCTTTGCCACCTCGTCCAGAATCCCCTGTCTCCAGTCCTCTCTGGCCTGGCGGTAGATTTTCGCGTAGTCCTCCAGCCAGCTTTGGTTGGTCAGGGCGATGCCCGCGTCCAGAAAGCCCTGATAGATGCCCACTACTTCCCTCTCGTTCACGTCCCCTGACCCTGTGCCGCCCTTGATGGTGCTGACGGCCCCGCCGCCGAAGAGGGCGACTTTCGCGTCCGCTTTCAGAGGCAGCACCCCCTCATTCATCAAAAGCACCATGCCCTCGGCAGCCGCCTTGCGCGCCACCTGGCGGTTTGCCTGCTCCCTCTTAGAGGGAGCGCTCCCCTTTGTCCCGCTGTATGTCCTAATCCTTTTTTTGAATTCCATTTTCCTTCTCCTCCTTGTCCTGTTCTGCCGTTTATGTCTCTCTATTCTAATCCGTTTCCCTCAGCACTGAATACCTTATTCCTTCTTCCGGCAGGGGACTCTGTCGTCAACGCCCCTGCCCCTCCCGGTAAGCATTTGGCGCCATTCCTGTCTTATTTCGGAAAAAACGCCCGAAGTACCCCTGGCTGTTGAAGCCCAGCTGCTCCGCGATCTCCTTTACAGGCAGCTTTGCCTCGGCCAGCAGCTGCTTTGCCGCCGACAGCTTCAGGTCGTTGATGTACTGCAGAATGGTGACTCCCTCTTTCTTCTTGAAGATCCGCAGCAGATATTCCTGGCTGAAATGCACCTGATCCGCCAGGTGGTACAAGGACGTGTCCCCACCCAGGTTCTCCACGATATATTTCTTCACCTGGTTCACCACGTCTTCTGTCTGCTTCTCGGCGTTCTCTTTTTTCAGGGAAAAGATGTTCTCGGCTACGTTACGCAGGTATCCGAAAGCGTCCTGCCAGTTTTCGTGGAATGACACATTGTACAGATTCATGGTGCCCACCCGCAGCGCGATTTCCTCTTGCAGGCCCAGGCGCTTGATCCAGCCGATGAGCCTGGAACTGATGGTGCAGTACACCTCCAGCGCGAAAAGGTCGTGCATGCTGCGGATGCCCTGCATGTCTCTTTGAAGCTCCCGAAGCAGCGCAAGGGTATTTTCTTCCTCCATGCCCTCCAGCCAGTATTCCAGCTTCCAGACCTTCTGTAGCAGTTCCTGCTTCCGCCCCTCGGACAGGCTGCCTGCAGCTGCTTTTCTCCCAGGCTGTCCCGGTTTGGCAGATTGTCCCGCTCCTGCAAAACGCCCCTCCCCCATAAAAGCTTTCTCCTTCATGGACTGCTCTCTTTCTCCAGGGCTTTCGCCATCCCCAAAATCCCAGTTTGCGGAATCTCCCTCGTCCATATTCAGTTCCCGGAAAGACAGCTCCTCCTCGTTCAGCCACACCGCCTGGTCGCAGATGAGCTTGAACTCCTGAATCACTGTCTCAAAAGGCACAGCCCTGGCTCCGATCAATATGGACGTGGTCTTCGCCAGGTTCTTCTTCAGGGCTTTCTGGAACAGTTCCCCTGCCCCCGCCAGCATCCTGATAACACTCTCTTCTTTCAGCAGGTTCTTTGGCTGGAGCAGAATCACCACATAATGGATGCTGTACTCAAAGAATGTTCCCTGCATGAAATCCAGAAAATATCGGTCGATGAGCTTGTAGAAATCCTGTTTGAAATCCTGCTGTTCCCGATAATTCCTCCACTGCCAGGCTTCGTGCCGTAGCAGCACATAGTACAGGTCTTTCTGCGGATTCAGCGGGATGTCCAGTTCCGCAGCCAGTTCCTCCGTCAGCTGCCCCAGTCCCCTGTCCCCACCAAACAGCCCCATCAAAAACAGGCTGCGCTCGTGAACCAAAGGCACTTTCTCCTGTTCCCGCTGCAGGCCGTCCAGCTTTTCCAGCAAAAGGTCGTTCTCCATTTCCTCAATAGACTCCCGCAGGGCCATCAGGATCTTCTCGTCCTCCTCCGCTTTCAGCACATATCTGGCATGCTTATGTACTTTATAAATGTAGTCAAAATCCGAATAGCCCGTCAAGAATATCACCTTACAATGAGGCCACCGCTCCCTGACGATGTCGTAGAGTTCCAGCCCCGACATCTGGGGCATGTTGATGTCCATGACGGCAATGTCGATCTTTCGCTGCTCCATGATGGAGCAGGCCTCCACGGCGCTGGCTGCAGTGGACAGATCCAGTTCCAGGTCGTTCTCCATCGCCAGCAGTTCATAGACATCGTCCCGTATCATCTTCTCGTCATCAACAATCAGCACACTATACATCCTCGTCCCTCTTTCCGGGAAAGCCGCTGGGAAAGCAAATGGCCCTGCTCCCCCACACGTCTCTTTCGCCTTACAGATTATACGCAGACCGGTAAATATTAACTGTTAAGCAATATAAATTCCAGCGGTCTACAGTATAACAATAAAGAAAAAAACGAATTGCTGTCAAGGCATTTTCCGTCAACGATACAACCCATCGCCTGGCGTCCGTCTCCCCTGGAAACTCAAGCCTCTTCTACGATCTCCCCGGTAGCCTGATTCCTGGAGAATCTCCTGATAAACTCCCAGGTCATCCCCGTCAGCGCCCTGGAGGGCCAGTGGGCAGATTTCCCCATGCAGACGAACCGGGCCAGGTTCTGACCCTGTGGGTTCACGCAGTCGCCCACGAAATGGCTCCGGCCCTCCCGCAACACCACACTGGTGCGCTCCATGGGGAAGCCAAGCTTTTCCGTGACGATGTCCGGGCTGTACCGTGCGGCCTCCCTGACCTGTTCCTCAGGAATCCTGGGACACCCGGCAATCTGCCGCCAGTTGTTCACGGAAGCAATTTTATTCGTCCCGGACAGATCAATGCGGTCCGCCCTCTCCTCGGAGGCGTCTCCGCCGGGCGGGGCGAAGACCGGCTCGTCCTTGCCCACGGGAAGCAGCCCCAGTATCTCATTCTCCCCCATGCAGACGCACACCGGCAGCTTCACTTTAGCCGCATGCTCCACCATTTCCGGCGTGATGGTCTCCTGGGGCCATACCACATCGTTCTGCTTATGCACCCCTGTGGGGCCATTAGCAAAGAGCATGCCGCCGATGCCCACCGCCGCGAAGCGCTCCGGCCAGCGGATGCCATGGCGGGCGGTCATGAAGCCGCCCAAAGAATACCCCACCATGTACACCCGGCTCCAGTCCACGGGATAATGCTCTTTTGCATAGGAGAAAAGCTCCTCCAACTTTTCCGGGGTCTCCGTCTCCGGAATGACTACAATTATCTCTTCACCTGCCGCGATATGTGTGTATCCGTAGGATTCCGCCAGGTAGATGGGATTGCCGGAGCCGTGCATCACGAACAGCAGGGGATATTTTTTCCCGCCGTCCGTGCCATTTACATAATTCATAGGCAGATAGGAAGCCCATTTCTCCGCCAACACATCCGCCTGATGGAGCTCCTTTTTCAGGCCCCTCTCCTCCCAATACTTCAAAGTCTCCTGGCTCCCCTCGTCGGGATTTGCCAGCATGCACTCCTGGTTCTCCAGGATTCCTGTCAGGCTCTCGCTCCTGCCATAGCCCTCCGCATCGAACTCCGGCGCGCCCATCATGGTCAGCAGATGCAGCAGGCCCTCTTTGCCGCCTCTTTTTTCTTCCATTTTCCCTCTTCCTCCTAAAAGCCTTTCCCCTCCAGCCATTCCGCCGCCAGCATGGCCCAGCGGGCCGTATGGGGAATGTCAGGCGTATTGTCCTTTCCGTTATAGAGTCCGCCTCCGTGAGGCCCATCCTCAAAGGTATGAATCTCATAAGGCACGCCGTAAGAAGCCAGTTGATAGCAGAACAGCAGCGCATGCCTGGGGTCGTCCTTATGGGTCTGGAACACGAACATGGGCGGGCAGTCCGAACGGATGTTGCGCAGGGGATCGTTGGCGCAACGTTTGGCCTGTACCTTTGTGTCATGGACGAACAGGCCGTTCCCCTCCATGCCTGATTCCGATATGGCACCATACAATATCAATGCCGCATCCGGCCTGGAGGACACGCGCAGCATCGGAGTCTCCTGATCGGAGTCTCCCCCATCGAACTTCGTCGCCGCATACCCGGACAGCACGCCGCCTGCCGAAAAACCGCCGATTGCGATATGGTCTTCCAAAATGCCGAGCTCCTGCGCATGACTTCGCAGATACCGCACTGCCATCAGGCCATCCTCACCGGCCTCCACCCTCACTTCGGGATTCGTCATTCCGTCGGGGACTACATGATAGTCCAGAATCGCCGCATTGAAGCCTGCCTGATGGAAATACTCCGCCACCGGCTTCGCCTCATTTGCCGATTTGAACATGAAGCCGCCTCCCGGGCAGACGATCAGCATCCCCCTCTTCTCTTTCTGGATGGGCAGGATCGTCAACTTAGACATAAAGCCATCTGTGTTCCTGAGATCAACCGTCTTCCATCCCAAAGACTCGCATTCTTTCCGCATCTGCTCCCACTCCGCGTCTTTCATCGCGGCCAATGCCATCCAGTCTACATCCGTATAATCCGGCTTTTTGTTCTTTTCTTCCATTAATATCTCCATCCTTTCCGGAAGCATGCTGCTTCCCGCTAATTTTGTAGCCGCCCAGACAGGCCGCATATCTCTCCCTCCAGACGGCTACTTTATTACCTTATCATAAATTCGGTTTTGCTACTCTTTCACGCTCCCCAGCGTCATGCCGCTGATGAAGTACTTCTGCAGGAAAGGATACACCAGCAGAATCGGGATAATGGCCACGAAAATCTGGGCCGCGGTCACGGTCTTCTGAGACACGTTGGTCATGGCCCCTACACTGTTCAAGTCAAGGCTGGCAGCATCCACGGAATTAATCACGTTCCGAAGATAGGTCTGCATGGGATACTTGGCTGTATCGCTTAAGTAAATCATGCCGTCGAACCAGGAGTTCCAATGGTTCACCATGGTGAACAGGCCTACCGTAGCCAGAGAGGGCTTGGAGATGGGCACCACGATCTTCGCCATGATCTGGAAATGATTGGCCCCGTCAATCAGCGCCGATTCCGTCAGGGCATAGGGCAGTCCCCGGAAGAAGTTCAGCATCAATATGACGTTAAAGGTCTGCACCGCGCTGGGCAGTACCAGAGCCCAGATGGAATTGTAGATACCCACGGACTTCACTACGATGAACAGCGGAATCAGGCCGCCGGAGAACACCATGGTCACTAGGAAGACCCACACATAATACTTTCTGGCATGGAACCTCTCGTCCGGCTGGGACATGGCGTAAGCGCTGATGATAGTCAGGGCCACGCTGATGACGGTTCCCAATACCACACGAAGCACCGACACCCCAAAGGACTTGAAGAATTCCGGCTTCTGCAGGATATACTCATAGGAATCCAGCGTGAAGTTCACGGGAAGCACCGTCACCCATCCGGCCTGGGCCGCAGAGTTGGAACTTAGGGACAGCGCGAAAATATGGATCAGCGGAAACAGGGAAATAAACATGATCAAAGTCAAAATGACGTAATTGATGACCACAAATGCTTTTCTTGCAGGGGATGATTTTATTTTCATAGCCGCCTCCTAAAAAATCTGATAGTTTGCGTATTTCTTCGCAAGGGTAAAGGATATGGTGATCAGGATAAAGGAAATCACCGACTTGAACAATCCCACCGCGGTGGATACGCTGTACTGCAGGTTCAGCATGCCGAGACGATATACGAAAGTGTCTATGATATCCGCTTTTTCATAGACAATGGGGCTGTAGAGATTGAACACCTGGTCGAATCCGGCGTTCAGGATATTGCCCAGCCCCAGCACGGCCACTAGGATAATCTGAGGCAGGATGCCCGGCAGCGTTATGTAGAGCATCTGCTTGAAATACCCGGCTCCGTCCACCTTTGCCGCCTCATACTGGCTTTGGTCAATGCCTGTCAGTGCCGCAAGGAAGATGACCATATTGTAGCCGCAGCCTTTCCATACCTCGGAGACCACCAGCGTCCCCCGAATGGTATTGGGATTGCCCAGGAAATAAACGGGCTCATGTCCCAGGGCTGTAATCAGCGTGTTCACGATGCCGCTGCTGGGGGAAAGGATATCCACCAGGATGCCGCCCAGCACCACCCATGACAGGAAGTAAGGGACATATACGATTGTCTGTGTGGCTTTTTTGAAAGCCCTGTTGCCCACCTCGTTCAGCATCAGTGCCAAGACAAGCGGCACGGCGATTCCGGCTATGATCTTCAGGATGGCTATCACAAGGGTATTGGTCAGCACCTGCTGAAAGTCTTTCATGCCGAAAACATACCTGAAATTATCAAGTCCCACCCATTGGGAGGTAAAGAACCCTTTCATGCCGCCTGAGGGCACAAAGTCCTGAAAGGAAATAACGATGCCCACCATGGGGAGATAGGCGAAGATGATCAGTAGAATAATGGCAGGGAGCAACATCACATGCAGCTGCCACTCGCTCTTCATAATCGTACCCAAGCTCTTTTTCTGCTTCATAGGAACCTCTCCTTTTATCGCTTTCGCTCATAAACTGCTTATCCATTCGAGCAGGGGAAGCCTTTCCCCTACTCGCCGCACGGCCAGTGCGCCGCCTTAGCGGCATCTTTCCAAGCGCTATGGTGCTTTGCGCACGGGTCTGTACATAAACATTGGGGAGCGAAGCCTCTTAGCTCCACTCCCCAAAAGGCTGCTTACTTGCCGGCATACCACTCATTCAGTTCTTCGGTGATCTTGTCAAGTCCCAGGGCGTTCACTTCCTCCACGAACTTGTCGAAATTGTCAACGGACTCAATGCCCATGATTACCTTTGTGTAATACTCGGACACCTTGTCTGTCACGGTGGACATCTTCTGTCCCATGGTAGGGGTAGGGCCCGTGGTGAACTCATTCATAATGAATACATTGTCTTCATAATAGTGCTGGATGGTATCGAATGCGGACATATCGTTGCCGAATGTCTTCATTCCGCCATAGCTGGTGGCAATATCACCGGAGAGGTATTTCTGGATATCGTTGTAGGATACCATCTCCTCCGCATTCAGGCTGGAGGCATCGTTCTTCTCCAGGGCCTCCACGATGTGCTGATGGATTGTCAGGTTCTTTAACGGGAACCAGGTCTTTAGCATAACCCAGTGCAGGGGAAAATTCAGGGTGCCATTGGAATCCGTCACCAGGTAGTCATTGTACTCATCACCCGAATAAGCATATTTATCAACCCAGAAGTTCAGCAGGCGTACCACGGCTTCGGGATGTTCACAGTTCTTGTTCACCACCACATAGCCCGTGATTCTGGGAGAGGTCTGAGGCAGCGCGTCAGTGCCGGTGGCAGAGGGCAGGGGCAGCGTCACCCAGTCCGCTTCAGGGTCGTTCTGTACGGTGGTGTTCAAAGGCCAGTTGGCGTTCCACATCAGACCGTATTGGATGCCGGCACGCCCGGAAGCAGCCGCCTCGGAAGCTTTCACTTCGTCATTGGAGGAGAAGTCCTTATCCACCAGTCCCTCCTGGTACATCTTCGCCAGATACTCCAGCGCCGCCTTGTTCTCTTCCATGATGGAGCCGTATCTCAGCTTGTCTTCCCCGTCTTTCACCCAGATACCCGGGTAAGCGCCGAAGCCGTTGAAGACACCCACTGCGTCTCCAAATCCCGCGGAGAGGAAATTGTTGTGGAGCACCATGCCGATGGTGTCGGCTTGGCCGTTTCCGTCAGGATCCTGATCCCTGAAAGCCACCATCACGTTGTAGAGGTCGTCCATGGTCTTAGGCATCTCCAGGTTCAGCTTCTCAATCCAGTCCCTGCGGATCCACAGCATGGGCAAGGTATCGACGGAAGAGTCCACCAGGGGAATCGCGATGACCTCGCCGCCGTAGCTGGCTGATTCCAGCGCCGCCTGTCCCTCACCGGTGGTCCAGGACATCAGCTCCTCGGAAGCGTATTTTTCAAAGATCCTGCCGATGTTTCGGTTGATCAGGTCGGTTTTGGCAAGCAGGGAAAGCTGTGAGCTGTTCACGATCATGAAATCGGGAATCTCGCCGGAGGCAATGGCCACGCTCTTCTTCTGCTCGGAGTCGTCTGCGGTCTGAGCCGCGAACCACTGCCAGTCTATGGAGATATTGGTCTCCTCTGTCATCCTCTGGTAGTAGACGCTGTTCAATGTGGTCTCCTGATTCCAGTCCGCCGCTATGGTAGGTGAAATCTCAAAGTAGGACGTCAGTGTTACCGGCTCCTCATACTTGAACCTGGGATCCATATCTCCCTCCGGCAGCGCATTTGCCCCCCCGGAATCGTTATTGCCGCTGTCGTTTCCGCATCCTGCCAGACTACCCGCCACCATTGCCGCTGCCAGCAAAAGAACCAGTTTCTTTTTCATGCTCCTCTTCCTCCTTGTGTTCCTCCACCCTTGGGAGTTGTTTTTCTTTCTGGATTTAGCATACAAAAAAACCGGGATGCCGGCAATGGAACTTTCTTGACATCCCGATTCAAAAATTGACCAGGTCATTTGTGCCTGTCCTGACATCAATTTTCTACAGCAGCACAGACATATCCATCCGCAGAGTCACTAAGAGCCCTCCCAGGCTGCTCTTCTCCAGAAATATCCCGCTCTCCTCCCCGAAACTCAGCTTCAGCCGTCTCTCAATGTTGGACAGGGCGTGGCCGGCGGCCCTCCCCTGGTAATCCCTGATATATTCCCGCATCCGCTCCAGATTCTCTTCGCTTCCGCCGCTGCCATTGTCCTCTATCCGGATATACAAAAACCCCTCCTTTATCTCATACCCCACTTGGATGCGCCCGTCCTGTAGGATGTCCGCCATGCCGTAGTTATATGCGTTCTCCACCACTGGCTGCAGAATCAGCTTCGGCACCAGGAAAGCCGCCGCGCCCTCCGGAAGTTTTTCCACCTCCACCGTGATCTTGTCCCCGAAGCGCATCTGCTGGATGTCGATGTAGTTCCCCATATGCTCCGCCTCCCTGGAAAGCGGAATGTTCTGCTCCACCTCCTTGTTCAGGAACCGATAGTATTTGGCCAGGGATGTGACGAAGCCGGTAATCTGTTCGTAGGATTCGTTCTTGGCCATGATGCGGATGAGGTAAAAGCTGTTGTAGAGGAAATGGGGATTGATCTGGGACTGCAGCTGCATCAGCTCCGCGTTCTGCAGGAGTTTTGCCTGTTCTTTCACATTTTCTATCAGCTCCCCTATACGCTCCACCATTTTGTTAAATGCAGAGTAGATATACTGGAATTCATCCTGATATTTATGGGAAATCCGGATGCTCAGATCCCCCTCCTGCACCTTTTCAAAAGCCTGCACCACTTTCTGCAGAGGCTTGTTCACGATCTCATCGGTCTGGCGCAGCATCATAAGAAACAGTCCGCCGAACAGGAGGATAACGCCGCCCATCACCAGCAGAGCCGTTATGATGGAGCCGTCCAGCCATCTGTCGTCTCTGTAAGACACTAATGTAATGCCATATTCCGGAATCTCCTCCGACACAAAGAATAAGCTTTTTCCCAGGCATCTGCCTCTGCCCAGAAAGCTTGACGGGCTGTCTGCTTCCTCCCATTCCCTGCGCCAGCACTCCATAACCCTTTCCGCGTCCTCTCCATGAACAGGTATCTGCAAAAGTTCCCCGCCCCTATTCAGTACGGAAAAGCCTCCTGAGCCTTTCTCCACGGAGAACAGCACCAGAAGATCATCAAGATACTCCTCGGACAGCGTCACCCGCACTCCGTAGTCCGGCACATAGTCCTCCACAATGGAGCGGGTCAGCGGATACCAAAGTTCCATCTGCACCTGTCCTTCCTTATAAACCAGGCTGCGGGCCGTGTCGCTTTCCTGTCTCGGGGCAGGGATGCATTCCTTTCTGCTCACGTCTGCCCCCGTGCTCAGTTCCATCTCCTGGTGCGGAAACAAAATGGCGATCTCCTTGATGATATAGTTCATGGACTGCATGTTGCGCATGCTGCCGATCAAGCCCAGCGCCAGCTGCGACTTTTGGTAGCCGTCCAGGTTGACATCCTCCCCCAACTCCTCTGTGCGGCTGTCGCTGACCAGCATCTTCTCCAGATCTGCCACAATGTCCAGCTGCTCTTTCAGCACGGCGGCACCCTGCTGCACAGTGGTCTGCATGGCCTGGATATGTGTGCTCCTCTGTGATGCGGCATATGTGGCAAAGATGAGAATTGTGCAGGCATAGATCACAAGTATCATTACTATGAATCGGATATACAGCCTTTGAAAGACGATTCCAATTTTCCTTTTTCCCATGCCTTTTCCCTCTTTCCCCTACCGGGTTTTGTGGTTCCGCCGGATTTTATGTCTACTGCCGGACTTCGTAACTCCTGCCAGACTTCATGACTCCTGCCGGACTTCATGACTCCTGCCGGACTTCATGGCTTCTGCCGGACTTCATGGCTTCTGCCGGACTTCGTGGCTTCTGCCGGACTTCGTGGCTTCTGCCGGACTTCATGACTCCTGCCGGACTTCGTGGTGCTTGTCGGATAAAGTCCCTGCAGAAGCCGCTGCCGGAATGCCTACAGGTCCACAATCACATTCTTGCCTGTTTTCAGTTGAACCGCCTCTCCGTCCGCTTTCACGAAACGTCCTGTCAGGCCCTCCGGCAGCGCAATCTCATACCGCATCCCGCTTCCCTCCGGCTCATAGCAGAACGTGACGTCTCCGTACTCGGTGATCATCCTCCCCTCCAGATCGGGCACATAGTCCATATGGGGACGAATCTCCACCCTGTCCGGGCGGCCCTGTTCCCTGCGGATGCCCGCCATAACCGCAAGCAGCTCATACATGGGCAGAGCGCTCCAGGCATGGCACTCGCTCCTGGAATTGGACGGCGTCTCCGGGCATGTGGTGCAGTGCTCCTCCAGGAGTCTGAGCCACCAGTCCATCTGCTGCCTGGTGAGCCCATAGCAGCCCGCTTTCTCGCAGGCCCGGAACAGCTCATAGCAGGTGGAGAAATAGCATCGCAGCACGTCTTTTTCCTCGAAAGTCCTGCGCATCAGCTCTGCCGCCTCCTCTTTGGGCAGCATACCGTTCAGCACCGCCCAGCTCTGGGCATGCTGGGAGAACTCCTGGTATTCCGGGCCCTCTCTGTACATTCCCCTGGCAGCATCCCAGCACAGTTCCTGAATCCGGTTCGCGATGCTCCTCTGCCTGTCCCTGTACTCTCCGGCAAGGCTCTCGCGCCCTGTGGCCTCATTGATTTCGGCCCCATCCAAAAGCGCCATGCCGTACATCAGGTTGATGATGGTGGACGGCCCCTTTGACACCGCGGCGGGACGGCCTGCAGAGTTCTGCCAGGTCTCCTGCCAGTCCACGAAATCCCAATATCCCAGGTTCTCCACCAGCCCCCGTGTGCCGATATGCCTGTCGTAGTATTCCAGTATCATGTCCACGTCCGCCCTGTAAAGCTTCAGCACCTCCCCATCCCCGGTACGCCTGTAATATTCCGCCAGCATGAAGATATAGTGCAGGGAAAACGTGGAGATGATCTGCTTGGGATTGCTGGGGGCCCGGCCCTGAATCAGCCCCATGGGCAGCATGGAATCATGGAAATCCTGCAGAGCCTTGCGGGCCAGCCTGGTGTCCACGCTGCACACATAGGTGAAGAGGGCCTGGAGCCTGGTGTCCATGGGATACTGCATCTGCTCCCAGAAAGGGCAGTCCATGTACGTCTCCATCATGCAGCTTTGCAGCGTCCTGACGCACATGTCGTAGACCTGCTCCACCCAGGGAGCACTGGATTTCACACAGGAGCCCGGGTTCAGGGGATAGCCGGTCTTTCGAAGCTTTGGCCTGTAGAAGCGCACAGGCTCTTTCGCCGCCCTGATCTCTATCTGCAAAAACCGCATGGTCCGGTACCAGAAAGGCTCATATAAAAGCTTCTCTCCATTTAAGACAATACTGTCTACCTGTCCGTTCTTCCCAATCTCCCCATGGACATAGTCGTCCCGCTTCACCTCATCAATCCCTTTGGTGAATTTCTCGAAATAGATGAAAGTCAGCTCCGCGTCCTTTCCGCCCTCTGTCTCATAGCGCATATAGGCATTGGTCACCGCGCCTGCGTCGAACAGCAGCCTGCAGCGCTGCCCCGGCTCCACCGTCACATAGTCCCTGTCCCCCATCACGGCCTCACCC
Source organism: uncultured Acetatifactor sp. (assembly GCA_910584235.1). Classification (GTDB taxonomy): domain Bacteria; phylum Bacillota; class Clostridia; order Lachnospirales; family Lachnospiraceae; genus Acetatifactor. Next base: position 47,053 of record CAJTZD010000019.1, on the reverse strand, counting down.
AATTCTTTCTCCAGGGTATCCGGGCGCTCGTACAGAAGCGGAATCGGGCGCTCTTCCATCATAAAGGTCTTCAGGATGCCGAACTGCATCTCAAAGCCGCTCTTCACCATGTCCAGCTTCTCCCCCGCCCGCCAGGCCGAATCGTCAAAGCAGATTCGCTTCCAGTTGGCGGGAACGCGCCTGTAATCTATTTTCTCCGTCAGGGCTCCCATGTTCCCGTTCACCACCGGGTCCTTTGTCAGATACCAGGTATTGTCCAGCCAGACCCTCCAGGCAGCTTTCCCGGTAGTCACCTCCGCCAGACAGTTGCCGGACGCGTCTTTTATGATGCCCTCCATGGCCAGCCTGTGGCCCGCCGGCAGGGTCTCCACGCTGTGGAGCGGCGCTCTGTCATCCCCCGGGCCCTCCTTGACGTACATGCTGTCGCAGAGCAGCACCTGTACCGCGAACACATTCTTCCCGGGCTTTAGATATTCCCCCAGTTCCACGGTTTCATAATACTGTCTGAACCTGTCGCTACGGCAGGGGCCGGACAGAACCGGTTCTTCGTTTATCCATAGACGGTATCTGGAATTGGCACAGATGTCCGCCGTAAGCTGCGCGGGCTGCCCCAACTCCACCTCCAGGCGATAGTAGACGAATCTCCCGTTCATATCGCCCTGATAAATCCTCTTCTCCTCAATCTCGGCTCTGGACAGTCCCAGCCAAAATGCCTCGTTCCACATCCCTTGCTCCTCCTTCTGTTCCATGCAGCGCAAACTCCTCTTCCCGCTGCGGATTCCCCATTCGCCTGAGGGACACAATGCCATCCCGCCAGGCAGAATACCTGTGACCTGGCATGCAATCTGCTTCCGGCGATTGCTCCCGCCTCCCCGCCGCCACTGATATGTCCAAAGTTTCTTGCGGCTTAGCAGGCGTTCTTCTCCAGCATAACGCCTTATACAGGCTGCTGCAATATGACATTCTTGATTTCCTTTTGCAAAAATTGACCAGCCGCGGCCGCCACATCCATCATACCACAGCCATGGCCGAATTGTCATTCCATTTTCCATGTGTTATAATGGGCATCAGCGGACACAAGAAATTCCATATAAAACTATACAAAATAAGAAAAGAGGACTGCTTATGAACAGAGAATTCCTGAAAGATTTACTATCCACTCCCTCCGTCAGCGGCTATGAGGAGGTCATCCAGCAGAAAGCCCTGGCTTACGGCAAAGAATTCGCCCATGCCCAGCTCACAGACCCCAGCGGAAATGCCGTCTCCATAGTGAATCCTGATGCCGCCCACAAGGTGCTGCTCTGCGGACATATCGATGAAATCGGTTTCGTAGTCACCCACATCAATGAATCGGGCCGTCTCCACCTGGCTGAGGCAGGCGGCGTCAGCCCCAGGCTGTATGTGGGCTCGCCTGTGCAGGTCTGGCATGAGGGCAGCAAGGTAAACGGCGTCATCGCCACCTCCTCCGACCTGGTGAAAAAGGACAAGATTAAGGTGTCCGACCTGCTGGTGGACATCGGGGCCGCCTCCAGGGAGGAGGCCGCTGCCGCGGTGGCCGTAGGCGACACGGTGTGCGCGGATGTATCCGTCAGAGAGCTGATGAACGACTGCTTCACCTGCCGCGGGCTGGACGACCGAACCGGGGCTTTCGTGGTGCTGGAGGCTGCCAGGGAGGCGGCAAAGCAGGGCGCTTCCATGGGCATCTATGCCGCCACCACCACAGGCGAGGAGACCACAGGCAGAGGTGCCTACCATGCCGCCGCGCGCTTAAGGCCCGACTGCTGCATTGCCGTGGACGTGACCTGGGCCAGCGATGCCCCCGGTACCAATCCGGGTGACACCGGGGAGGTGAAGCTGGGCTGCGGACCGGTGCTGTGCATGGGTTCCGCGGTGAACAAGCCCATGAACGCCCTGCTGAAGCGGGTGGCCCAGGAGCTGGACATGAAAATCCAGTGGGAAATCGCCGGAGGCCGCACAGGCACGGACGGCGATACAGTGAACCGGGCTGACCAGGGCATTCCCATGGCGCTGGTCTCCATTCCTCTGCGCTATATGCACAGCTCCGTGGAGGTGGGCAGCTGGAAAGATATCCAGGACTGTATCAGACTGCTGAGTTCCTTTGTGGTACGTTTGTCGGAAGAGATGGACAAAGGCTTCGATTTTTGTCCGGTGAAGCCCTGAGCGGGAGGAAATCCCAGGTTCCATAATTCACATATACTTTAAAATAGTGGGCAGACATGGATGGATGTCCAGTCTGCCCACCAGGATTGTTTCGTCCAATGCTGCATTCAGCATCGATGCCCTCCGCGTCCGCTACGACTTCATTTCCGCCTTTTATACACAACGATTTCCGCGTCCGAACCGTTCTCGCCGTACTCACATACCAGCAGATAGTTCTCGTCCGCGGTAAGGCCGTAGCATCTGTCGCTGCCCTTTTTGCGAACCTGGTTTCCCAGATAGATTCTGCCGTCGTCCCAGAACCGTATCTCCTGACCGCCCGGAAGCTTATAGGCCAGATTGACGTATGCCCCGTTCAGGGCGTTAAGGCTTGTGATTTCCTCCATGTCTTCGATTCCCAGGGCGTTAAACTCCGCAATCAGCTCCTCTTTCAGCCTGCAGGGCGCTTCAAAGGATCTGCCGCAGTTCTCGCATCCCTTTTCGTCGCAGCACACCGCAAGCATGCAGGTGCCTCCAAAGGGACGCCCGCCTGTCTCCGTGCATCCGAGGCACTCCTTGAATCCGCATTCCTCGCAATCCAATCCGCATTTTGTCTTCATTCTGTGTCTCTCCTCTCTGCTTTCTCTTCTCTACTTTCTCTTCCGGTAAAACGCCTGTTTCCGCGCTCTCAAACGCTGTACTGCCTGCAGAGCTTCCGGCGCCTGTCCCTGCTGATTGTAATGTCTCTATGTCGCCATATCTCTTCTCTCTGACCGGAATCTGACTCAAATCTCCCTGACGATTCTCGCCTTTCGCTTTCAACCGCCGCCCGTCACGGGCCAGAGCGCCCCTCTGAGTTCTCCTTTCCGCATTCCACAGGAACCTCTCTCCGGAATCCCCGCCACAGACCGCTTGCCCTGTCTCCTGTCCTGCTGTATAATAGGAGCATAGCACCAACATACAGAATATAAAACATTTTCCCAAAGGAGGCAGATCATGAACAAAGTAATCGAGACCATCAAAGAGAGAAGCTCCACAAGGGGCTACACGGCGGAGCCGCTTACGCAGGAGGAGCTGAACATCCTGCTCCATGCGGGTTTACAGGCCCCCACCGCAGCCAACAGGCAGGAAATCCATTTCACCGTGCTGTCCGGCAGCCATCCCATCCTACAGGAACTGGAGGAAGAAAAGAACCGGCTGCGCCAGATTACAAATCCGCCCCACAATTTCTACTACGAAGCTCCTACTGTAGTCGTCATCAGCGCGGACAGCACCTATAAATGGGGCACCCTGGATGCGGGCATCGCAGTGGAGAACATGGCCCTGGCTGCGGAATCCCTGGGGCTGGGAAATCTGATTATCGGCTGCATCCTGGATGCCATGTCGGGTGATAAAAAAGCGTATTTTTCCGATGCCCTGAAGCTTCCCCCTTCCTATGAGTACAAGATTGCCATCGCTTTCGGGCACAAGGCCGTCACAAAGGAGCCCCATACCTATGATGCCGAAGCGCAGATTACAATATTGTGATAGTTTGGAGGCAAGGGACGTTTCTCTTTCGCTCCCACAGACATTCCTATCCTTTCGCTTTCCCGGCTTTCCCCGGAAGCTGTACCAGAATCACAGCGCAGAACACCAGCCCGCAGCCTGCCAACTCCCTGCCTGTCAGGGCCTGGCGCAGGACCACCCAGCCCGCCAGCACGGAGACCACGGATTCCAGGCTTAAAATCAAAGACGCCACAGTGGGATCCGTGTCCCTCTGCCCCACCACCTGCAGGGTATAGGCCACCCCGCTGGAAAGAATGCCCGCATAGGCCAGGGGCACGATCCCGTTGACGAAATCTCCTATATCCGGTTTCTCAAAGAGAAATGCCAGGATGCTCCCGATGATGCCTGCCGTCAAAAACTGGATACAGGAGAGCTCCACCCCGTCCACCCGGGGCGAGAAATGGTCTATCACCAGGATATGTACGGAAAACAGAATGGCGCAGAGAAAGACCAAGGCATCCCCTCTGCCCAGGGAAAGACTCTCGCTCATACACAGCAGATACATGCCAAAGGCCGCGATTGCCGCCCCGCCCCAGACCTTTCCCGGTATCCTTTTCTTCAGGAAAATGCCAAAGACAGGAACCAGGATGATATACAGCGTGGTGATGAACCCTGCCTTTCCCACTGTGGTATAGAGCATTCCTATCTGCTGCAGAAGCGCCGCCGCGCACAGCGCCAGCCCGCAGCATACGCCGCCGATAATCGTGGTCTTCAGGCTCCCCGGCCTCTTTCCCTCATTCTCTTTGTGCTTCTTCGCCGCGCTCCTTCTGTTAAAGCAGATGACAGGCGCCAGCACCAGGCTGCCCATGAGGAACCTGGTGCCGTTAAAGCTCAAGGGTCCCAGATAGTCCATTCCCACGCTCTGGGCCACAAATGCCGTACCCCAGATAAAGGCCGCCAGGAAGAGCATCAGGCTGCTTTGGAAAGTACTCTTTTTTAATAATTCTTTGGTTTTTTCCATCTTCCGTCCCTCTCCGTCTGTCCGTACACCATTGCTAGAATACTCCAATCCCCCGTCCCTGTCAACCTTGAAATCCGTTCCCGTTCACGGCCTTGCCCGCTTTCCATCACCAGATCGCTGACAGAGCAGACGAGAACTATGATGACTCGTCTCCCACATATGCCGTAAAAGGGCCCCGGCATGCACCGAGACCCTTTTACTATTTCTTATGAGGGGGGAGATAGTGAGTTCATCAACTATCTGATATACATGTTACAGGTAAAATGTGTCCATTTCGTGTCTATTTTCTAATTTAAATCTTAAAAGCTTGAAAAGCATTCCTAAACTTTATCACATCGCTTTTATATCGGGCTATATCCGTCAATCAGTCCGCAAATCATCCTGTTGCACAACGCAAAAATATGTACAAAGCCGTCATTACACTGTAAAAGGGCCCCGGCATACACCGAGACCCTTTTACTATTTCTTATGAGGGGGGAGATAGTGAGTTCATCAACTATCTGATATACATGTTACAGGTAAAATGTGTCCATTTCGTGTCTATTTTCTAATTTAAATCTTAAAAGCCTGAAAAGCATTCCTAAACTTTTGGCGGATATATACGATCATAATACAGGCTCCTATACTATCACAAAGGCCGGCAACTCTAGTATTTACAGGTTGCCAGCTTCTTTTTTTCGTTTTATCAATTATGTTGACTGTCCTACACACAGCTCTCCCACAATCCCCCGGTACACAAAGGGGCGCAGGGACTGTGCGTCCATATGGAAGCAGTCTTTCGTGGCAATTTCCATCATGTAAGACAACAGATGGGAAAAGACGCAATGTATCATATATTCTATAGGCAGGTCTTTCCGAATCACCCCCCGCGCCATCCCCTGCCGCAGTATTTTCCCAAACACGTTCATCGGGCGGTAGGGTGCGAATTCCTCCGTGTTCATCTTTTCCCGAATCATACGATTGAACTCGGAATTGCTGGTCATGGCATGGACAAACCGCAGGAAGCTGTGGCTGCAGTGGCCCTTTTTCTCCACTACGTCCAGCAGGAATTCCATCTGCTGCCCAAAGTCCGCCTTTTCCTCCAGCTGTTCCCCCAGCCAGCCAAATATCCACCTTATCTGGCTGACCACGGCACAGGCTACAATCTCGTCCTTGGTGTCAAAGTATTCATAGGCTGTTCCTTTTCCGATGCCTGCCCTTTCCGTAATAGTGGAGACGCGGATGTCCTCCATATCCATGCCCTCCTCCAGCAGCTGTATCACCGCCTCATACATCTGTCGCACCTTTGGCGGTACATGGCCCATCTCCTCCAGCCCTGTAATTCTGCTCATACTGTTTTCTCCCCTTTCTTTCCTGCTTCCCCATATATTGCCTACATATCTGCATCATTCTGAACGGCACATACAACCCCATATAAACCCTGAACCGCTGCAGGTGCAGACAATACCGGTTCAAAAGACGCACTTGGAAAAATGCCCTCCCAAAGCGAATTTCATCCGCAAAGCTACGGCGGCCACGGTACAACTCCCGTACCCTCCGGCCGCCGCTTGCTGCTTTCGTTTCAAATTTCGTCAATCCGCTTCCGCCGGCATCTCCTCTCCTTTCTTCTTACCGCGTATGAATACATCATAGATGCAGGGAATAACGACCAATGTCAGCAAAGTACCATAGGTCAGACCGCCGGTGGTAACCACAGCCATTGGCCTTGCCATCTCTGAGCCCATATCGTTGCTGAACACCATGGTAGACAAGGCCAATATGGTCGTCAGCGCGGTCATCAGCACAGGGCGCAGCCTGGTGCGGCCGGCAGTGAGAATCGCCTCCCGCTTCTCCATACCGCTCTCCCGCAGCTGGTTCATGTAGTCAATGATAACGATGCCGTTGTTCACGATGACGCCGGCCAGCATGACGAAGCCGATCATGGCAATGACGCTGACCTCGCTGCCGCTGATGTAAAGTCCCAGAAACCCTCCCGTAAAGGCTAACGGAATGGTAAACAGGATGATAAACGGCGAAAGCAATGACTGGAACTGGGCCACCATGATCAGATACATGAACACGACAGCTAATACCAGCATCAGCACCATCTGCTCCATAGCGTCCTGAATGGTCTCGTTCTCCCCGGAGAACACCAGCTGATAGCCTGCGGGCATCTCATAATCCGCCAGCTTCTCCTCCACATCCGCTGCCACCAGACCTACATTGTAGCCCTCTGCGATGGCCGCGGAAACGGAGATGTACCTGGTCTGATCCGCCCTGCTGATGGAGGAGAGAGCCTCGGTGGTCTCAAAGGAAGCGATGCGGGACAATGGCACCGCCACGGTCTCACCCTCTTCACTGGTGCCGTCTATCTCCAGCTTTTTCACCAATTCCCTGGTCAGTTCAATATCGCTGCCATTCATGACGTACACATTATAGTCTTTTTCATCCGTAACCAGTGAGGTGGCGCTGCCGGCCTCCGCCAGCCTGGAAGCCAGCTGGGCGTACACCTGGGCCACGGTGAGGCCGTAATGAACCGCTTCATCCCGGTCCACGATAATACGCAGCTCCTCGTCCGCGTCCTCCAGACCGTCGTTGACCTCGGCAGTTCCCTCCACGCTTTCCACAATAGCCGCCACTTCCTCCGCAATCCTGCGCAGGGTATCCAGATCACGTCCCCGCACCTGCACCACGATGCCGCTGCCGCCCATGGCGCTCATATCCATGCTGGAAGTATCCACGGTAATCTCCGCTTCCAGATCCTGGGTCTTCTCCTTGATGATCCGGGCTATCTCATCATTGCTCATGGTCTTGTCTTCTTTTGTCACCACATAGACAGAGGCGCTGTTGGTGCTTCCCCCGCCCCCGCCCAGCAGAGACATGTTGGAGCTGCTGGTCATGGCGCCTACATTTTGAACGTCTTCAATAGAACGGATGGCCTCCACCACCTGGTCGGTAATCTCTCCGGTCTGCGCCAGAGTAGCCTCCTCCCCCAGCGCCACATTGACGGTGAGCTGAGTGGAATCCATATCCGACATAAAAGCAGTACCGTTTGTAAAGGCCAGGGCCACGCTGCCCGCCAAAAGGCCCAAAGTAAGGATAAATACCAACGGTTTTACCCGCAGGGCGCCCTTTAACAGCTTTTCATATCCTTTCACCAGACCGCCGAAAATCCTGCCCTCTTTCTGCTCCTTAGTCCTCACCAGAAGCTTCGAGGACATGGCCGGCACCACGGTGAGGGCAATCACCAGACTTGCCAGCAGGGAATAGGCGATGGTCAGGCCCATGTCAACGAACAGCTGCCTGGTAATCCCCTCCGTGAACACAATGGGCAGGAACACGCAGACAGTGGTAAGGGTGGAGGCCAAAATGGCTCCCGCCACCTCCCGGGCGCCGGAGATTGCAGCCTCCCGCCCGGAACGGCCCTCACTGCGCATCCGGTAAATGTTTTCAATGACTACAATAGAGTTATCCACCAGCATGCCGATGCCCAGAGCCAGTCCCGACAGGGAGATGATGTTCAGGGTCACGCCGCTGAAGTACATGCACACAATAGCCGTCACCAGGCTGATGGGAATGGAGAATGCCACCACCATGGTAGGCCTTAGGTCTTTCAGGAACACAATCAATATCAGGATGGCCAGCAATCCGCCGAAGAGGATATTGTTGAGGATGGAATCCATGACCAGATCGATATAGATGCCCTGATCCATCAGGGTGATCAGGGACAGAGCCCCATTCTCCTCCATCATTTCCCCAAAACGCTCCGCCAGCCGGTCCGACACCTCACCGGTGGAATACCCCGTCTGCTTCTGGATGGTCAGCATAACGCCTGCACTGCCGTCCACGTTGGCATAAATTTCCGCGGAGTTGTCCGTGTAGAACACATCCGCCACGTCCCCAAGGGTAATCACGGGCACGCCGTCCATATGCAGATCCATCAAGGGCAGCGCCTGGAGCTCCTCCACTGTGGAGGGCTTGTCGCCCACCCGCACCATGTAGCTGACTCCCTCCTCGGTGACATAGCCTGCGGGCATGGAAAAGTTCTGGGCTGTCAGCAGATTCTTTATGACGTCCACGGTGAGTTTGTCTGTCATGTCCGCCTGTTCGTAGGCATTCTCCTTGGCCTCCGCCAGCTGCTCCTCGCCGTCGATAAGCTGCTGCTCGGCATCGTCCAACTGCTTTGCCGCCTCGTCCATCTGCTCCAAGCCGCTCTTGATCTGCTCTTCGCCGCTGTCCAGTTGGGACTGGGCCACTTCCAGCTGGTACTCTCCCATGGAGATGGTGGCCTTGCCGTTGGCAAACTCCACCGCCGCGGCCATCTGGCCTTTCTCAACGGCAATCAGGCCGCCGTTGATGTCCTCGATGGCTTTGGCCAGATCCGTGACATTCTGGCTGGCCAGGACGGAATTGATCTGCGCCACATAAGCATCATAGCCCAGGCCGCCGGTCAGCGCCGCCAGCGCGGTCTGCATATCGTCATACTGCCCCGGAAGCTTGAACATGTCCATGGCGAGCGCCTGCCCTGCCCCGGCTTCCGCGGCTCCCAGCGCAGTTCCCACCGTGGTGGTCAGGGCCTGTATGGCCTCCGCATCGGGCAGGGTGGGCAGGGTGCCCGACTCTATGTCAAATACAATTGTAGGGTACCACGGGCTCGTATTTCGGGCCGCATCCAGTATCTGGGCCATCTGCTCGTCCGCGGAGGCCAGCAGATCCAAGCCTGCGTTTCCCACGAATTCCTGCCTCAGCTGCTCGATTCCGATCTGGGCCTCCAGCGCAGGCGCCAGCGCCTCGCCCACTGCCAGCAGAAGCGCGCCCTGATCCTCCGCGGAATCCGCGCCGGCTAAAAGCTCTCCTGCCTTTTGCAGGGCTTCGCCCCAAGTCTGCATATATCCCGTATACCGGGTCAGATATCCCCCGTCCCGAAGCTGCTCCAGAGCCGCTTTCTGCTCTCTGATCTGGGGAATCATGGGAGCCATCTGCTGTATGCCGTCGTTGAGCTGCTTTGCGGTGGCGAGATTGGTCTGAATCTCCTCCAGTCTGGCCTTAGCGGTCAGCAACGAATTCTTCTGCACTGCCAGCTGATTGTTCAGGGCCTCCTGCTGGTTTGCCAGTTCCGTCTTGCCTTTCTCCAGCTCTGCCTTGCCGTCCGCCAGCTCCTTTCGTCCATTGGCCAGCTCCTGCTGACCGTTTAACAGTTCCTTTCGCCCGTCCTCCAGCTCTGCCCTGCCGTCCTCCAGCTCCTTTCGCCCGTTGGCCAGTTCCTCCTCCGCCTCTTTCATCTTCTCATCAATGGCGGCAAATATCTTCTCGTTGACTTCATCCACCTTGTCCTGGCGGATGACCACGTTCACGCTCTCCTCCAGCAGTCCGGTGGCGCTGACGCTGGCCACGCCCTCGATGCTCTCCAGCTCGGGCATGACCTGATCCTGGACATATGTACTGATCGCGGCATTGTCCATGCCCTCCACGCCCACTGCCGCGATCATCACCGGCAGCATATCCGGATTCAGCTTCATGATGATGGGATTCCCGATGGAATCGTCCCAGTAGCTCTTGATCTGATCCAGGCTCTCCCGAATCTCCAAAGACACCGCGTTCATATCCGCGGTCTGGGCAAACTCCAGGATGACCATAGAATAGTTTTCATTGGATACGGAACTGATGCTCTCGATATTGCTCACCGTGGCCATGGAAGCCTCCACCGGCTGAGTCACCGCCATCTCCACAGTCTCGGGGCTGGCCCCCGGATAAGTCGTCATCACGATCACATAAGGAAGACTGATGCTTGGCAGCAAGTCCGTAGTCATCCTGGTAAAAGACACCACTCCCAGCACAATGGCCAGCACCACCCCCACCAACACGGTATAAGGCTTCTTCACACTGAATTTCGATATCACGTCCATACCTCCCTGCTCTTTATCAGCGTATATCCAAAATCACAAAAAAAGGCATCCTAAAAACTCCAACGTCCGCCGACACCCGGAAGAACGCTGCCCTTGCATTCTTCCAAGCGCTCAGGCGCGCATTCTGCGCCTGAGGGTTTTCCGACCCGTCAGTCGGTTTTCCGTTGTCGATTATATACCTCACACTTCTCCAAAGTCAATATAAGAAATCTTTTCTGTTTCTTAAAAAAAAATAAACCAAAAAGCATAAAAACGGCCTTTGCTTTTTATGCAAAAACCGCTTTCGCTTATTTCAGTCTGATCCGATTCGGCGCTGTCTCATAGGAATAGATCTTACTTCCCAGGCTCTCCATCAGCTTTCTGTTTTCCGGCGTGGTATAGCGTCCCTCCTCCGCGGGGTTCATCAGCCAGTCCGGCGCATCAAAGAACGCAGCCTTGGGCGAAGCCAGTCTGTAGAACGCCTCCGACAGTCCGCCGTTGCCGTGATGCCCCATCTGGATATAGTCGCAGGCGATCCGGCTGCCGTACTGATTGATGATCTTATCGGACATCATGACTCCCACATCCGCGCAGAAGAGCATGGACTCTTCCTGGTTTGTCACACGCATCATAAGGCCGCTGTCATTGCCGATATCATGGCTGACCTCATAGACGTAATCATCGCAGGCATGCAGGATCTGAAAATGAAGCCCGCAGATATCCAGTTCGTCTCCCGTGTGCAGATAAGTCATCTTATCTGTCTCCGACATATAATTCAGGAAGAGATCATAGCCCTCGAAGCCGTCCCACTCGAAAGCCCTGTCCCGGTAGGTGAGATAGTCGATTTCGGTCGTATAGATCACATCAATCTGCGGCTGCAGCTCGTCCCACAGCACATTAAAAGCCCCGATATGGTCCGGATGGGGATGGGTCAGAATCCATGCGTCCACATGTCCGCCCTTTTTCCGGATTATCTCCTTTACATAGTCCGCATTTCCCGCGTTGCCGCCGTCGATCACGATCAGGTCCCCTCTGTTGGACTCAATGGTATAAAACATGGCTTGCATTCCTGTGGTATCCGCATATTGGGTGATATCATACCTGGGCTCCCGCAAATAGAGTCCCAAACAGATGCCTGTACAGATTACCGCTGCCGCAAGAAATATGCCAATTCGCTTCTTCCATCTCTTTTTCACTTCTTTTTCCCCTTTTACAGTTTCTTTCTGATCTTTGCTTTCAGCCTTTGAAGCGCATTGTCCGTGGCTTTCCCGTCTCTTCCCAGAACCTTTGCGATCTCTGTATAGCTCATTCCGGTCATATACAGATCCAGCACCTGCCGCTCAAAATCGCTCAGTTCCTCCTCGATGGTCTTCTCCAGATATGCCACCCTCTCTTTGTCCAAAAAGAGCTCCTCCGGATTCATCTCCACCCGGTTTGCCAGCACTTCACCCAAGTTGGGGAGCTCCCGCTCCTCCTCGCCAGGCCCCGCCTCCTTGCTGTCCAGGGAGATATACGTGTTTAACGGCAGGTGCTTGCGGCGCTTGGCAGCCTGTACCGCCGTGTACATCTGGCGGCTGATACACAGGTCCGCAAAGGTATGGAAGCTGGCATCTCTTCCCATGTCATAATCCCTCACCGCCTTGAACAGCCCGATCATGCCCTCCTGAATCAGGTCGTCGTTGTCCGCGCCCAGAATAAACATGGATTTTGCTTTGCTGCGCACCAGGTTCTTGTACTTGTCGCAGATATAGTCCGTGATCTCCGTCTCCCCCCGGCGGATTCTGTCGATCAGTTCATCGTCCGTATACTGCTCATAATCCGTATATTTTCCTGCCATGCGCCCTCTCCTACCCTATGCTTCTCTGCCGCAGCGCCTCGTAGGCCAGCACCCCCGCCGCCACGGAGGCGTTCAGGGAGTCGATATTTCCTTTCATGGGAATGGCGGCCACCATATCGCATTTCTCTTTCACAAGCCTGCCCACGCCCTCTCCCTCGCTGCCGATGACCAGCCCGATGGGCCCCTTTAGGTCCACATTATACATGACAGTGCCGTCCATGTCCGCGCAGACAAACCAAAGTCCCTGTTTCTTAAGCTCCTCAATTGTCTTGGCCAGGTTGGTGACCTTTGCCACCGGGGTATAGTTTAACGCCCCCGCGGAGGTTCTGGCCACCGCGGCGGTCAGCCCTGCCGCGCGGTTCTTGGGTATGATGACGCCGTGGGCCCCTGCCAGATTGGCGGTACGGATAATGGCTCCCAGATTGTGGGGATCCTCGATATTGTCCAGCAGTATCAGAAAAGGCGGCTCCTGTTTCGCCTTGGCAGTCTGCAGAATCTCATCCACCGTGGCATATTCATAGGCCGCGGCCATGGCAATAACCCCCTGGTGCCTGCCGGTGCCGGACATCTGGTCCAGGCGCTCTCTGGTCACATACCTGATGATGGTGTCCTGCTTTTTCGCCTCTTTCTTGATGGCCACGATAGGACCGTCCTGACAGCCGTCCTGCACATAGAGCTTGTCTATGGTCTTGCCGGAGCGGAATGCCTCCCTTACCGCGTTTCTTCCCTCTATTGTAAATTCTTCGTATCTCATTGTCTGCTTTTCTCCTCCATTCCGCGCTTATTCCATGCCCGGCTGTTTTGCTCATATCCGCATAGCTCCGTTTCGCAGCCGGCCGCTCCCTTTACTGTAGAAGCACCGGATCAAGTCATGCCGTCTCTCCGGTTTATGTGTAAGCGCCTTATCTTTCATCCTTTTGCTTTATATCGTAAACCCGGCCAGCTCAATCCCCTTTCCGATCAGCTCCAGCGCCCGGTCCATCCGGTCCGTCAGGTATAGATATCCTATCACTGCCTCAAAGCCCGTGGCTCTCATATAATCTGCCACGCTGGCGTTCTTGGCAGTGGTGTGCGGTTTTGCGTTCTTCCCTCTTTTGTATACCGCTTTCTCTTCCTCGGTAAAACTGTCCATGAGGGCCTGTACCATTTTTGACTGGGCATTGGCGCTGACATACCGGATTGCGGCACGGTGCAGATCGTTCACGGCCCGGTTCCCCCGGGATACCACTGCGGTGCGGATGACCAGATCATACACCGCATCCCCGATATAGGCCAGGGACAGCCCGGAATAGCTGCGGATGTCCTGGCGTTTTCCCGGAAAAGTGTCCCATATCCGTTCCAGGAGGCTTTGGGGGCAGCCTCCTGCCGTGACCTGCCCGGGCACGCTTTCTTTTGCGTCCCGGCCTTTTATGAATTCTTCCGTCATGCCCTCTTCCATTTCACGCCCTCACGGGTGTCCTCCAGGACAATCCCTTTCTCCAGAAGCTCTGCCCGGATTTCATCTGCCCTAGCAAAATCTTTCGCTTTCTTCGCTGCCTTACGTTCCTCTATCTTTTCCAAAATATAGCTTTCCATGGCAGCGTCCACATCCCCGTTTGCCTCCGCCTCTTTCGCGGCGTAAGCCGTGGTCAGATCCAGGGACAGCACCCTGTCGAAGTCCTCCGCAAGGGCATATTTCGTGGCGTCCGACATATCGTCTTTGAGCATGTCGTAGATCACGGTCAGTGCCATGGAGGAATTCAGATCATCGCCCAGCGCCTCCTCAAAACGGGCTTTGTAGGCCGCGAATTTCTCCTGATCCACCTCTTTTTCATTCCCTTTCTGCAGGCTGCCGATGCGCTTCACCAGCTTGTCGTAGGCGGCGCCCGCATTGTCCAGGGCATCAAAGGAGAACTCCAGGGGCTTGCGGTAATGGGACTGGAGACAGAACAGGCGGTACACTCTGGGGTCATAGCCCTTGGACTTCAGCAGGGACACGGTGAGGAATTCTCCTTTGGACTTGCTCATCTTGCCCGCCTTGTCGTTCAGGTGGTGCACATGGAACCAATAATTGCACCATTTGTGTCCCAGATAGGCCTCGCTCTGGGCAATCTCGTTGGTGTGGTGGGGGAAGATATTGTCCACGCCGCCGCAGTGGATGTCCATGTACTCCCCCAAATGCTTCATGGAGATGCAGGAGCACTCGATGTGCCAGCCGGGGTACCCCATCCCCCAGGGACTCTCCCATTTCAGCTCCTGATCCTCGAACTTGGACTTAGTGAACCAGAGCACGAAATCCGTTTTATTGCGCTTGTTCTCATCCTCATCCACATCGTCCCGCACGCCTACCAAGAGCTCTTCCTCGCTGTGGTTGGAGAGCACATAATAATCCCTGAGTTTAGAAGTGTCAAAGTAAATATTCCCTCCGCTCTCATAGGCAAAGCCTTTCTCCATAAGACTCTCGATCATGTGAATGAATTCCGGGATGCAGCCGGTGGCGGGCTCCACCACATCCGGGGTCTTGATATTCAGGTCTTTGCAGTCGGCAAAAAAGGCATCCGTGTAGAACTTCGCGATCTCCATCACCGTCTTGTGCTCCCGCTTCGCGCCCTTAAGCATCTTGTCCTCGCCCGTATCCGCATCGCTGGACAGATGTCCCACATCCGTAATGTTCATGACCCGCTTTACGTCATAGCCCATGTACCGCAGTGTCTTTTCCAGCAAATCCTCCATAATATAGCTTCTCAGATTCCCGATGTGGGCAAAATGGTACACCGTAGGACCGCAGGTGTACATGGCCACTTTCCCCTCTGCGTTTGGAATAAACTGTTCCACCTTTCTGGTGAGTGTGTTGTAGATTCTTAACCTGTTCTCCATTTTTCTCCTCTCCGCCCGCCCTGGGGCAGGCTCCAAATCGTATCTATCCAACCCCTCAGGGCTTTCCCCTCAGGGCTTTGCTTTCAGATCCTTAATCTGCCGCTCCAGCTCCAGGAGGCGATTGACCATCTCCGAATTGGCATGCTGGAGGTTAGCGATGTCTTCTTTAATCGGATCGGGCAGATCTGTCTGGTTCAGGGTCTCTTGGGGCAGAGCCATATTGCCCCGCTTCACCACCCGCCCCGGCACGCCCACCACCGTAGAGCAGGGCGGCACCTCGCTCAAGACCACGCTCCCCGCTCCGATCTTGGAATTGTCTCCGATGGTAAACGAACCCAGCACTTTCGCCCCTGCGCTGATCATCACATTGTTGCCCACCGTGGGATGCCGCTTTCCATGTTCCTTGCCGGTGCCTCCCAAAGTCACCCCCTGATACAGCGTCACATTGTCCCCGATAACCGTAGTCTCCCCAATAATGACGCCATTTCCGTGGTCGATAAAAAAACCTTTCCCAATCTTCGCTCCGGGATGAATCTCAATCCCCGTCTTGCGAACCCCTCTCTGTGACACCCACCTGGCCCAAAAATAATGCCCCTTTTCATAAAGTCTGTGAGCAATCCGATAATGAATCATCACCTTAAAGCTGGGATAAAGAAAAACCTCCATAGCGGAATGAATAGCCGGATCCCGCTCCCTGATAATCCGAATCTCCTCCGTAATATTCTTAATTATCCCCATACAACCCCTCCCAAATCAAACCCAAATCCCCAAAATAAACGCCGACCCCTAAAACACTATATCCCCCACCCAATAAACGCCGAACCCTGCAACACTATACCCCCACCCAACACACGCCGACCCCTAAAACACTATATCCCCACCCAAAACACGCCGAACCCTAAAACACTATACCCCCACCCAATAAACGCCGAACCCTAAAACACTATACCCCCACCCAATAAACGCCGAACCCTAAAACACTATACCCCCACCCAATAAACGCCGAACCCTGGAAGAATGCCCGCATTATGGGCATTCTTCCGCGTGAGACCGGCTTGTTAAGCGAACTTGTTCGCTCACAAGCCTAGAAGTTCTTGGTGGATGTACTTTATCCACCTAGAACTTCTTCTCACGCTAAAACCGCGGGAAATCCCTCTCCTTAGAGACGGCATCTTCCCGCGGTTCCACTCTACTTAAAGGCCCACAGGCCTTTCACTCCATACGCCTAACGCGCGCCCACGTGCCTGCCTAGCGCTCCCGCGGCCTCTCATCCCTTACGGATGACGCCATGCAAAGCTTTCGGCAGACCTGCTCCCGGATGCACTTCCTTTTCCCCCGGCGAGGACCGCTCCCAGCATCTGAATGCCTTTCTTCCATGGAAGCTTTTGCGTTCAAGCTGCTTTTCTTCCACAGGAATCCGCGTCTTCCATTTGCAGTCCCTCTCTGGCGCCTTTTTGCAACAGCAGATGCTCAATCCCTGTCACCCGGAAAAGTACTCTCTCCGTTCCCTGCATTTCCTATTATTGCAAAAAACAATGGTAAATCTCTACTAACAGAATATGCAAAAAAGTCCGTTCTGTCAATGCTTTTGTAAAAATTCATACAGACTGCAGCTCCCGCCAAAAGTTCCTACGCTTTCTGGCATCCGCCGCATCCCTCACATCCGCCCGGGATCCGCTGTGCCGTCAGGTCAAAGGGGCTTGTCAGCAGACACACTGCCTGGGCCGCAATGCCCTGACCCGCTCCCGTAAAGCCCATTCCCTCTTCCGTGGTGGCTTTCACGCTGACAAAATCTTTCTCCAGCCCCAGGGCTCCCGCAATGTTCTCCCGCATGGCCTCGATATAGGGGCGCATCTTCGGCGCCTGGGCAATGATGGTGGAGTCAATATTTTCCACGATAAAGCCTTTTTGGGCCAGCAGCTCCCCTACCTTTTCCAAAAGAGCCATGGAGGAAATGCCCTTGTAAGCAGGGTCGCTGTCCGGAAAATGC
Source organism: uncultured Acetatifactor sp. (assembly GCA_910584235.1). Lineage (GTDB taxonomy): Bacteria > Bacillota > Clostridia > Lachnospirales > Lachnospiraceae > Acetatifactor. The sequence goes on along the minus strand of CAJTZD010000019.1, from coordinate 29,843 downwards.
TTTCCGATATCCCCCAGGGCTGCAGCCCCCAGCAGGGCATCCATGACTGCGTGGAGAAGCACGTCCGCATCCGAATGGCCAAGGAGACCTTTTTCATAGGGGATCTTCACACCTCCCAGGATCAGCTCCCGGTCCTGTACAAGCCTGTGCACGTCATATCCTGTTCCGATTCTCATATTCTGTCAATTCCTCCGGAATATTTCCGCTTCCTTCATTTCTTTTTCTTCTTGGGAAAAGAGAAAGCAAGTCCTTTCCCGCTGCCATCCAGTCTTACATCCCGCAGCCTGGACGAACGCCTTTCCTCGCGGTCGCGGCTTCTGCGGCTGTCATGGTCGCTTTCTTGGCCTCTGCGGCTCTCCCGCTCCCGGCTGCTCTCACGTTCGAATCTCCCATGGGCTGCCCGCTCCTCGCCTCTCTCACGTTTCCTGCGGCCATCGCGCTCTTCCTGGCGGTCACGTTTTCTGCGGTCGTCACGGCTTTCCTCACGGCCCGGTCTCCTAAGGTCGTCACGGCTTTCCTCGCGGTCGCGTCTTCTACGGCTCTCCCTCTCTTCCTCACGCCCGCGTCTTCTAAAGTCGTCACGGCTCTCGCGGCTTTCCTCATGGTCATTGTTTCTGCTCTCCTGCCCCCGGGCGGAGCTTCTGCTCTCCCGGAGAATGTCGTGCTGCTCATTCCGGTCGCTTCTCGCATAGCTTTCCCGCGCTTCATCCGGTTCACGTCTTCTGCGCTCTTCCCGCTCTTCATCACGTCCGCGTCTTCTGCGGCTCTCCCGCTCCTCGTCACGTTCGCGTCTTCTGCGGCCCTCTCTCGACTCGCTGCGGTCTCCTCCCCGACGCTCGTCACCCCGGCTCCGTCTCCCGCGGCCGCCTCTTCCTCTGCCCCGGTCGCCTCTGCCGCCTCTGGCCACATAGTCGTCCGCCTCTATCTCCGGCCCCGCATCCCCGATATGGAGCTTAAGCATCGCAGCGGCCAGATCCAGGGCATCGCAGCCCGCTTCCTCCATCTTGCGCTCCACATAGCTCTTCATCAGATCCATGTCTTCATGCCCATGAAGCTCCCAGGATTCGTTCAGATACTTCTCCGCCTTTGCTTTCATAACCTTGGAAGCGGCGGGAAGTTCTCTCTCCTCAATGGTGGTATGGCAGAATCTCTCTATCTGGCGCACACGGAACAACTCCCTGCCGCTGACAAAGGTGAATGACCGTCCGGTCTTACCCGCACGGCCTGTCCTGCCGATGCGGTGCACATAGTATTCGTTGTCCTGGGGCAGATCATAGTTAATGACCACCTCCACATTGTCTACATCGATGCCTCTGGCAGCCACATCTGTGGCAATGAGGATATTGGTGCTGCCGTTCCGGAAATGATTCATAGCCACGTCCCTCTGATGCTGGGACATATCTCCATGAAGCCCCTCGGCACGGAAATCCGCTTTCTTCAGCATTTCCGACACCTCGTCCACCTTGATCTTCGTATTGCAGAATATCAGACAAAGCTTGGGCTGATAGTATTCCAGCAGCCGGATGCAGGCCGCATCCTTGTCCTGGCTCTTCACTCTGTAATATCTCTGGGACACCAAAGGGATGGTCAGCTCCTTTGCCGCCACCCGCACCAGCCTGGCGTCTTTCTGGAACCGGTTCGCGATCTCCAAAATAGGCTGAGGCATAGTGGCGGAGAAAAGGGCTGTCTGATGGGCATTGGGAACCTCGCCCAGGATCAGCTCCATATCCTCCCGAAATCCCATGTCAAGCATCTCGTCCGCCTCGTCCAGCACTACCATATTTACGTAGTCAAGCTTGATGGTATGACGGCGCATATGATCCATCACCCGGCCCGGGGTACCCACTACGATCTGCACGTCCTTAAGCCCTTTGATCTGTTTGCTGATCTCCTGCCCGCCATAGACCGGCAGCACCTTGATGCCGTGCATAAATTTGGCAATATGCCGGATCTCCTCCGCGGCCTGCATGGCAAGCTCTCTGGTAGGGCATAAAATCACGGTCTGAAGCTTCCTCAGATCCGGGTCAATTTTCTGCAGGGCAGGAATGGCGAAAGCCGCCGTCTTGCCCGTCCCTGTCTGGGCCTGTCCGATGATATCCTCGCCGTCCAGCAGGTACGGAATCGCCTGTACCTGAATAGGAGTCAGCTTCTCAAATCCCATCTCCCGCACCGCCCGTACAATACGTTCGTCCAAAAGGGGCTCGATAGAGGCCAGGCTGGCGCTGTCAGGCGCCTCCCCTCCGCCCGTCTCCGCCGATGCGGGTGCAGCGTCCGCATATTCCGGGGACTCTGCCCTACCCTCAGCCGTCAGCCGGCGGATATCCTCTGCATCTTCTTCTGCCACCAAATCTTCTGCTTCATCTGCTGCTTCCGTCTCTTCCGTCTCCTCAGCGTCCCGGGCCTCTTCCGGATTCTCTGTCATATCCGCGTCGTCGGGCTCTTTCCAGTCTTGTGTCATGTCTAAGTCTCCGGTCTCTTTCTGTTGTGCAGTCTCTGCGGCTATTTCCTGCCGTTCCGCCGCATCCTGCCCTGCCGTCAGCTCCTCTGCCGGCCCATTGTTCCATTCATTCATTCCGAAAATACCTGATCTTTCCTTCCTTGAAATTACGCTGCATCTCTGCGCTGCCTACAGTATCTTCTCCATTCCGGTCTTCTGGGGCACAAGCCCGCAGCCTTCATAGAATCTCTTCGCACCTTGATTGCATTCCCATACATTCAATGTCAGGTTATAGCAGCCCTCTCTTCTGGCAAACTCCAGCACATACGCATACAGGCTCCTGCCTATATGCTTCCCTCTCAAACTCTCGTCCACACATAAATCATCGATATACAGTGTCCTGATATCCGTCAATATGTTGTCGTTGAAATGCTGCGTAAATACACAGAATGCGTAGCCCATTACGTTTCCATCGTCATCCGACGCAACGAATACGGGCCTTTTCTCATCGCATAAAATAGCCAGAAGTTCCTCGTCCGTGTACTTTTTCGTGTCGCTCTTGAACAAATCCGGCCTCCCGTTGTGATGCACTGCCAGCACCTGCTCCAGCAGTCTGTTGATTCCTGTCAGGTCCCTTTCTTCCCCGCGCCTGATAACCATATTTTTTCCTCCGGAAGCTCTTTCTATCCTGTCCGCAACCCAAAAATCTCCAGACTTTCTTTGTCTGGACAAACAAAATCCTGAAAACCTCACTTCCAGGTCTTCAGGGGCGGCTGACCACATTCTGACCACAGTTTTGGGCATGGCCCACTGTGAAACGTGATGTATTTATACTCGCAGTCACTGAAACTTGCATAGCCACCCGACTCACGAGCGGAAAGCATCGTGAATATGTGGCAAATTTGACCGCTTGTGAGTATATATCAGTCAAATGCCAAGACATTTAAAAAGAATGCCGAAAATATTACATTTCCCAGCATTCTTTCTAGTAGCGAGAGGGGGATTTGAACCCTCGACACTGCGGGTATGAACCGCATGCTCTAGCCAACTGAGCTATCTCGCCATATTCATAAAACATTTTTCCTGTCCGCGCTGCCGACTTTGTTAGTATACAATGAGAAACGATTTTTGTCAACAAATTTTTTTCATTATTTTGTTATTTTTATGAAAAAATTTTTATGAAAAACTTATTTGCCAAACTAAATTTCGCCCCTCTGTGAATTCTCACCGAGTTTTTCAGACCGCAATACAATGTCCCGCTGCCGGACAGCATCCTGCCCGGCAGCGGGACTGTTGCTTTCTACACCGCTTTCTCACAATAGAAAGTATTTCTCAGTCCGTCAGGTCCTGGCAGCCCCGTCCACGGACAGGATCTCGCCCGTCACATAGCTGGCCATGTCGCTGGCTAAGAACAGGAAAGCGTTCGCCACGTCCTCGGGCTCGCCCACGCGCCCTAAGGGAATGCCTGCCACGATGGGCTTTATGGCCTCCTCGGGCAGCGCCGCCACCATGTCGGTCCTGGTGACGCCGGGCGCCACCGCGTTCACGCGGATATTGTCCTTGCCCAGCTCTCTGGCCAGAGACTTGGTGAGGCCGTTTACGGCGAACTTGGAAGCCGGGTACGCCACGCCCGCAGGCTGGCCGTAGAGGCTGACCATGGAACTGGTGTTCAGGATGACGCCGCCCCCCTGCTCTTTCATCACCTTAGCCGCTGCCTGTGCGCAGTTGAACACGGCGTTCACGTTCAGCGCCATGGTCTTGGCGAAGTCTTCCGGCTTGTAGTCATACAGACGGTCCCTTGCGGAGACGCCCGCATTGTTCACCATGATGTCCAGGCTGCCGAAAGTCTCTTTCACGGTAGCCACCGCTTTCTCCACCTCCGCCGGATTCTGCAGGTCAGGACACAGTCCGATTACTTTGTAGTCCGGATTCTCGGCCCGCAGCTTGTCCAGAGCCTTGTCTACAGTCTCCTGCCTGGAGCCGCACAGTGCGACGCTTGCCCCATTGTCCAGATACATCTTCACAATCGCGTAGCCAATGCCCCTGGTGCCGCCTGTGACCATGGCGGTCTTGCCCTTTAATAATTCCATTTTTGCTCCTCCTGTTCTGATTCCGTGTCTGCACGGAAATCCTTGCCTCGATTCAGATAATCTTTCGTAACCGTATGCACACATTATACTGATTCCCATCCCAAAAGTCAACCGGGGCATTCTCCCTGGCAGGCAAAGCAATCGAAACGGAGCCACCTGTGAACGGTAATCACTCGCTTCCCTGGCGGATCTCCGAGGGGGTCAGCTGATAGTAGCCGTGAAAATGCTGATAGAAATAGTTTAGATTGGAATAGCCCACGCCCGCCGCAATAGCAGATATCTTTTCGTCCGTGTTTAAAATTCTCTCCCTGGCTACCTGCATGCGGTAGGCCATCAGATATTCCGAGAATTTCATCCCGGTCTCCTTGATGAAAATCTGGCCCAAGTAGGTAGCGTTCATCCGGAACCGGTCCGCAATGCTTTTTAACGAGATATGCTGTCCGTATTCCATGGCCGTAATCATGACAATCTTGCGGATCAAAGGTGACAACTCCCCATAAGGCCGCTGCAATACCGGATCCCGGCTCTCCTCCTCCTGTTTTGGCAGCGTGCCGTGGAGCTTTTCCACAATGATCTGCTCGATTCTCTTCTGGAGCCTGCTTTTATCCACGGGCTTCAGCAGATAATCCAGGGCGCCGCAGCGCAGGGCCTCGCAGGCATAGTCGAACTCGTCATATCCGCTCATCATCACATAGTTGGACTCGATTCCCATACTGTTTAGATGGTTGATCAGCTGGTATCCGAATTCGTCGCCGATCCGCACATCCACCAGACATACGTCCGGCTTCCAGTCCACCACATGGGAGATGACCTCCACACAGCTCCTGGCCGTGCGCACCCGCGCAAACCCAAGGGCCTTCCAGTCCAGAATCCTGCTGATTCCCTCTAAAATCGCAGGCTCGTCGTCCACTATCAGCAATGTATACATTCATCCTCCTTTTCGGTGGGTTCCGCCGGGTACTCCTGTGACTGTTTTCCCTTTCCGCCGGCAGGATACGGCAGGAAAAGAGAAATGAAGAATCCTCCCTCCTCCCGGTTTCCGATTTCCATCCCAAATCCCTCCCGGTAAAAATACTTCAGCCTCATGTAGACATTACGCAGCCCGATATCCGCCTCCGGACCGTCGTTTCCCTCATACATATTCTTCCGGATCTCCGGCAGCTTGTCCGGGGGCGCCCCCGCCCCATTGTCCAGAATTTCGATCCGGGTTCCCCCGTCCTGTTCTCTGCCGGTGACGATCAGCAGATTGTACTCGCTCTCCCTGTCAAATCCATGGGCGAAAAAGTTCTCCGCCAGCGGCTGCAGCCAGAACACGATGGTCTCCCTGTCCCCCACGGCCTCCTCCAGCTGCGTCTGGTAGACAAATTTGTCCCCATAGCGCATGGCCATGATCTTTAAATACATTTCCAGCAGCTCGAATTCTTCCCCCAGAGAAATAGTCTGTTTTTTATACATTCTTGTACGGTACAGCGTTCCCAGCATAAAGATGGCATCCGCCGTCTCTCTGTCCCCTTGGACAAGGGCCTTGGAGCGCAGCATCTCCAGCGTGTTATACAGAAAATGCGGATTGATCTGATGCTGCAGAGCCCGCATCTGGGTCTCCTGCTCTTTCAGCTTCAGGATATACTCTGTCTCTATATAGCCCTCCAGCTTCCTGCCCACATCCTGCAGGGCAGCTGCGATCATGTCATATTCTGTCTCCCGGTGCCTGGCAGGAAGCGCCCGTCTCTGCATCTGATCAAAGCTTCCGCCCTCCAGATCCGAGAGCATGGCCAGAATCAGAGACAGAAAACGGGCGTCGGACCGGATCCCTGCATAGCTGCTCAAAAGGATGCCTCCATTGATCAGCATCAGAGCCCCAAACAGCATCCACAGAACATAACGATTGTCCCACATGGCAGAGACAATATCCTTGGCCGCGACATAGCGGTGGCCGCTGGAGCCGGATTCCATCTGCACATAGTACACGCTGACGCCTCTCTCGTCCCGAAGCCAGCCGCTCATCTCCGTCTTGCCGGACGCCAGCTCTATCCAGCGCTCCTGATAGGTTTCCAGACCGCTGTCCCACAGGACGCTTCCGTCCTCCTCCAGAATCTTCCACGCCACCCGAATGTCCCGATCCGTTCCGTAGATATCCCTGCTGCTGACCCAGAATTCCATGGTCCCCATGGTCTGCCCCATGTAGCGGGGATCCCTGACGGAGCAGACTGCAGCCAGAATATCCCCGAACCGATTCTCCTCCCCGGCATCCTCGTCAAAGGACAGACAGACATCCATGCTCTGGAACCATATGGTCTTCTTCCCGCTGTCCGAGCGCAGGACCACACTGTTTATCTTATTGCGGCTGTTAAACAGGGTATTCTTAATGTCCGCAGGAATGTATCGGATCTGCGAAGCGCTTCCCAGACTGTTCTGCCGCCGCAGCCTGATGTACTCCCTCTCGTCCTGCGCCGCAAACAGGGCGGACAGATCCTCCATGAGCCTCTCGTTCCCATACAGGCCGTTGACATATTCCAAGGCCCATCCCTGGATATCCGCCAGCTGCTGTTCTCTCTCCAAAAAGCGGCTCTGCGCCTCATTGCCCAAAGTGGTCACCCAGGTATTGACAAAAAACGCTGTCATCCCCAAAAACACCGCCGTGCTCATCAGCAGCATGACCACTACGGTTCCCCAAAATTTCCTCCGGTAAATCCGGTAGCCAAACAAATTGCCGTGATGTCTGTCCATACAGCGCCCTCTGTCCCTTGCCTATTTGGCTCCGCCAAAGGAAAACTCTCCGCAGACCGGATAATGATCCGACAGATAAAGCCCGTTCTCCTCATCCGTCCACTTCGTCAGGCTCTCGCAACAGATATCCCCTCTGACAATGATGAAGTCAATGCTGCACTGCCCGTCACCCTCCCAATATCCGTGATAGGTCACGCCGATATTCTCCGTGACATTGGTAAATCCCGGATAGGCTTTCAGCACTTCCATCTCTTTTGCGTCCGGCTCCATGTTAAAATCTCCCGTGATGATTACCGGAACCTCCCCGAAAAAGGAATCCGTGGACACGCTCTTTAGAATCTGCTCAAGAGCCAGCCGTCTGGGACTCTCCCCCTCATGGTCCAGATGGGCATTTGCCACCCGGAATACCTTTCGGCACCGCAGATCCTCAAAGACGGCTTCCGTACAGATTCTGGGGCAGGGACTCTGTCCGGGATACCGGGAACCCGGCACCGCAGGTGTGTCGGAGAGCCAGTAAGTGTCCATTTTCATCAAATTAATACAATCTTTCCGGTAGGCAATGGCGGACTGCTCGTCCCGAAGATCCTCGCCGCGTCCGCATCCGATCACATAGTACCCCTCCAGATTCTCTTTCAGCCACACGGCCACATGGGGCAGCACCTCCTGAAAACAGATGATATCCGCCTGTTCCTTTTGGATCTTTTTCAGGATAAACGGCTTTCTCAAGTCGAAATTATTAATGCCGTCCTCCCCGCAGTCATACCTGATGTTGAATGTCACGAACTTCATAAATGTTCCTCCTGGTTTTGTATTGACCTTAAAATGTTCCTCCATGGCCCTTTCGCGCACTTTTCCGAAAACCACAAAAACCTGCAGGGCTCCAGATCAGAGCCCCACAGGAATTTTCGTTTCGGCATTTTTCTTTCCCAGCCCGGTCTCCCGGCTGTGTTTGTCTTACTTAAAGAACTCGTCGATCTGCTTCTGAGCCTCTGCTATGATGGTATCTAAGCCGACGTCTTTCATCTCCTCAATACACTTAGGAAGCACTTCCTCCGGATCGGAAGCCCCTGTCAGCAGATCATATTTGTATTTATCCCACACTGTGTTCACCGTTGAAACCTCGTTCTGGATATTGCTGACATCCAACGCAAATCCCAGACAGCTGGAAGCTACGGCCTCTTCGTTCTGCTGAATTACCTCGTCCCACTGGTTCGGATCCGTTCCCACCTGATTGCTCATGATGAAGAAAGTTCCCTGTGTGTAGCTGGGCCAAGGCCAGTTGTCCGTGATCCTGTTTACAAATCCGTCCTCTGTGTATTCAAAATCCTTGCCCTCGATGCCGTATGCGCACATATCGCGGAATTTGCTGTCTGTGTTCATCAGCTGCAGCACTTTCAGCGCTTCTTCCTTATAGTTGGAATTTACGGAGATGGCATTCATGGAACCCTGGATGGTCTCTGTGGTATAAATGGGACCGAATACCTTGTTGACAATGTACTTATCAATTCCCTGTCCTACCGCCCAGTTGGCGGCAGCACTGGGCCATCCCTGGGCATTGCCGAACATATGGCCTTTATCGCCCTCTGTCAGGACATTGGCGTCAGGATTGATAATGCCGTCCATGTACCAGCTGTGCAGAAGCTTTAAGTTCTCTACGATGTCTTCCTGCTCCAAAGTGCAGACAACCTGACGGGAAGAGTCGTCGATCTTCACACCGATGGCCTGGATACCGCTGGCAAGTCCGTCATAATTGTTGAAGAATCCGTTCCACAGAGAGCCCTGATCCAGCTTAATCGGATAGAAAGACTTGCCCTCCGCTTCCTTAACCTGACGTACCACCGGATCCAAAGCCTGCATGGAGTCGATCTTGGTCATATCGATATTATACTTCTGTACATAGGTATCGTCAATATAGTAAAACTGTGTCAGGGAAGAATCTTTGTAGGTGGGAACCGCATACACCTTTCCGTGTATCTGTGCGCCTGCCCAGAGCTTCTCGGGAACAAAGCTGTAAAGATCCGGCGTAGCGGTCTGCACCAGGTCCGTAATATCGGCGAAAGCGCCCAGATTTACGAAATTGGCGTAATTCGTATTGTTTGTGAACATCAGGTCGAAATACTCGCCCGTATTCACAATGTTTTTCATCTTGGTGTCATAGTCGTTCCAGCTGGCGATCTTTACGTCCAGCCTCACACCGATCTTCTCCTCGGTGTAATCGCTGATCTTTGCAATGCTTTCCTCAAAGTCGTCTGGGGTTGTTCCGCCCACTGTCCAATAGACCAGCGTAGGCACTTCGCCGCTGCCTGATGCCTCTTCCTGGCTGCTCTCCTCAGCAGACGACTCCTCCGCGGATGACGACTCCTCCGCGGATGACGACTCCTCCGCCCCCCCTGACGCCTCGCTGCTTCCGCTCTCCAGCGGCTTGGACTCCGCATTGTCATTTCCGCAGCCTGCCAGCATACCCACTGTCATAGCCGCAGTCATTCCAAGTGCCAGAATCTTGCTCAAACTTTTCTTTTTCATGGTAATCCTCCTGTTTTCATAAATTTATATCTTCCGGCAAAAGCCGGCCTGATATCCGATTAAAGACATCTCATCACCCTTTCACCGCACCTACCGTCAGGCCGGAGATAAAGTATTTCTGGAAAAACGGATAGGCGCATGCGATGGGAAATACAATCACCACCACAATAGCCATGCGGGCCGCCTCCTGTGGCATATTGGCCAGCATTTCCGCGGCCGTGACGCCGATGGTGGCCGCATTCTTTACCAGCATCTGTATATTCGTCAAAATCTGATTCAGCAGCGCCTGCAGGGACAGCAGCTTGCTGTTGTCAATGTAGAGCATGGACTGATACCAGTCATTCCAATAGGCAAAGCTTAAGAACAGTCCGATGGTAGCCAACACCGGCAGGGAAATCGGCAGCACGATTCTGCTGAAGATCACCAATTGATTAGCGCCGTCCATCTTGGCGGATTCCACCAGGGATTCCGGTACCGTGGTCTTGAAGAACGTCCTGCAGACGATTACGTTGAATGAGGATACCGACAGCGGCAATATCAAAGCCCACACGGTATCTTTCAATCCCAGGAACTGGCTCACGATGAAATAGGTGGAAACCAGACCTCCGTTAAATACCATGGGTATGAATACCACCATAGTCAGAAATCCGTTCAGTTTATAGTCCGGCCTGGAGAGCACATACCCCATGAGAGTGGTCAAAAGCACTCCCAGCACAGTGCCCACTATGGTCACGAACAGCGAAATGCCAAGAGCTCTCGCGATCATCTTTCCCTGGGAGACCAGGAAGACATATCCCTCCATGGACGGAATCTTCGGAATAAACTGATAGCCGTATTCCATTATGGACTCCTCCGCCGAGAAAGAAATCGCCACCACCAGCAGCACCGGAATCACACAGGACAATGCCGCAAGCGCAAAAATAATATTCAGAACCACATTCGTGGGCTTTGAGACCCGGTTAAAACGGTCAAATCCGTCGGGTTCATTTTTCTTCTTATTCTTGATTCTATCTGCCATAATCTTCTCTCCTTTACTCCAGCTCCCTAACTGCCCGGTCCTGACGTCAGCGGAAAATCTCCTGCCGCGAAGCGCGCACGTTCCTGCATTCCTCAGGTGCCGGCTGGACGATTATTGTCAAATCATCGCGCTCTCACGGTCAATCTTTCTCACGATGGCATTAGCGGTCAGAATCGTGATACATCCGGCCACAGACTGTATAAATGCGGCGGCAGCCGACATACCTGTGGTAGAAGTCCGCAACTGTTTGTATACATAGACATCCAGCGTGTAGACCACGTCATACAGCGAGTTGGAGTCTCTGGGCACCTGGTAGAACAGACCGAAATCGGAGTAGAAAATGCTTCCCACTTTCATGATGAACATCATAATAATAACATTCTTCATCAGCGGCAGAGTTATATAGCGGATCTGCTGCCAGATCGTGGCGCCGTCAATCCCTGCGGCTTCATAATAGGTCTTGTCAATGCCCGTAATGGTGGCCAGATAGACTACCATTCCGTAGCCGACACCTTTCCACAGATTCATAAATACGAGGAAAGGCGGCCACATCTCTTTCTTCATATACCATTGCTGACGGTCATATCCCAATGACTCCAGCAGATTGTTCAAAAGGCCCTTGTCAAAGCTCAGGAAAGCCCATACCAGCGCAGTGACTACCACCCAGGACAGGAAGTAGGGCATGAACATGGCTGTCTGATACACCTTTGCCATCCGCTTGGAATGGATCTGTCCGATGGCGATGGCTGCCGCCACGGGGATCACGATTCCCAGGATAATGAACACAATGTTGTAAGCCAGCGTGTTTCTGAGAATCAGCCAAATATCCTTTGACGCAAAGAGGAACTTGAAATTGTTGAACCTCACCCACTTGCTGGTGAAGAAGCTCTTCAGAAATCCGCCGTTGATCTTGAATTCCTTGAATGCGATCACGATACCGAACATTGGCAAAAAAGAAAATAGAAAATACCAGATCGTTGTCGGCAGCGCCAACAGAGTCAGTTCCGTGTCATCACGCCTCCAGCGGCGTCTCTTTCCCTTTACTTTCTTCTTGTCTCCTGCCATTCCCTGTCCTCCTTGCTTTTTCATTTACTTTTGGTGATATGCAAGTTTTATATGTAATTTCATAGTTTTTAGTATAACATGGCATCTTTTATACAACAATCTAAAAAAAGTGACTTTGTAGTATAAAAATCTTATCTTATATGTATATAATCCACAATGTATTTTTGTGCATATTGCATAATTCCCCTCTTTTTATTTTGACAGGATTCTTTGTTTTATGACAAATTCCGCAGTGGCAGGGCAGAGCGCAAAAAAGAAAGGATACCCCCCTATCTTATGGGGAAATATCCTTTCTAAAATTATAGTCTTGCATTTTTTCTTTGGATTTGTCGGAAACCTCTCCGGGACTCCTCCGTATCATCCCGGACTTGCTCAGCCCTGCTGTCCGTCCCAAAGATCGATCATCTGCCTGGCAAAATTCAGTTCCTTTCCGGTCCATCCATAGAGGATGCAGGTGCGGTAGGCGTACTCCGGGATGCAGACATTGTTGTAGCCGGCAGTCTGAATGGAAAATACATTCACTTTCGGATTGACTTTCCGTCTGTATTCCAGAACCAGTTCAAAGACATTGATATAGTCCCCCTGTCCCCGGCTGTCCCGCTGGCATGCGAAGCCCTTTTCCCGGTATTCCCGCTTCTGGGCGTCGGTTCCGTACAGGCCGCCATGGCCCGCCTGCTGGTCGGAGTAGATGAAGATCTGGTCCCAGTGCTCTTTCTTTCGAATGGCATTTATGAAGAATTCCCAGATGCCGCCCTCGGTGGCCGAGCCCACATCCGTATACATCTGTTCGGATATTTCTTTACACTGGCGCAGAATCTGACCCCGTCCGGAGACCGGGAAAATTTTCAGACGGTTCCCGAATTTGCCCACATAGCCCTCCTCCGAGGCCGCCGCGGCAATGACGGATGAGAGGTTGTCGATGACTGCTATCTGGACTGTACCGTATTCCGAGGGGATGGCGCCCCAGGCGGAGCCGGAATTATCCGAAAGGCACATGGTCTTGCCCCGGAACTTAGGGATATTCTCCATGGAAAGGTCTATGCATTCCTCCAGGGCGTCCATGATGCGGGGCTTGTGGGCACACTCGCTCTTTTCCACTGCTTTATAGGCGCTGTAATACCGGAAAGGAAACTGCCTGCCCCCCGCCACGCCGGCTTTCAGCCGCTTTAGATATTCTTCGCAGAAAACGGCGTCCTCTATCTCGGAAAATACGCCCCGCAGATTTCGAATCAGCGCCATATGGCCCATGGAAATCTGCGAAAGGATCTCTTTCCAGCCCAGGCCCTCCGAGCGCAGGTTCTCCCAGGTCTTCTTCCCGGGAGGCAGTTCGATGCCGCCGGTCTGCATAAACTCGTCTATAACAGCGGAATGGGCGTGGGTGATGCGGACAGCGTCTTTCAAACCCATCTCCGCGTTTTTGTACTTTGCGGCTTCATAGGGGTCCAGCCGCTCCAGCTTTGCCGCTATGGAACGCTTTAGGAGGCTGGGCATCTTCTGCTTTCCCTGATTGCTATAAAGGAAATAGGCCAGCTGGGACAGGGCGTCGTCTCCCCGGCTCATGACCCGGCGCTCCAGCTCTCCGAACAGGCCCGGATTCGCCCGGGTAAATTCCTGCCGCCCGGGATGCAGCGCCGCCCTGACCATGATGACCTGGGGGTTCAGGCGCATGAAAAAGTCCGTCCGCAATGTGGCGGCCCAGCGCAGTGTCCCCTCAAAGTCAGCCTCCAGGGCCTGGTCTATGGCGCTCTCCATGATTTCCGTGGTGGTGCGGCCGTCCCATGCGCTGCCGAAGAGCAGATATCCCTCCAGGAGCGCACAGCATTTGTATTTTGCGTCCCTGACGGCTCTGCCCAATCCGCCATCGCGATAGTAGGAGGGCTCGCCGAAGATGGAGGAGGCCGTAATCATCTTCAGGGTTTCCAGCGGGCTTACGCGGTAGGACTCGCCTCCCATGAAGTTTTCCACTGTCTCGTTTTTTCTGGCTGAATTAAGAACCTCTCGAAAACGGCTCATTTTCTGACCTCCTGTCCTCTTTTCATTCTATCCACGCGAGCCATCAAATTTGCCCACGGCTTATGGCGTTGGCATCTGCCGCCGGCAAGCCGGGGATCAATGGAAGAAGAGCATTCCATGGAAGAAGAGCATTCCATGGAAGAAAGGCATTCCAATGGAAGAAAGGCATTCCAATGGCAGGTGGTTGTTAGCATAAATCAATGTTTATCTCATACTTGTCGTCAATAAGCATATAATTTACATTGTGCTTTTGGGCAAGCTCTAAAAATTTAGAATTTTCTTCCAAAACGCTTTTCATCGTGCACCCTGCATCGTCCAAACGGTTTTCAACAGCGTTTGCGTAGCTTTTTATATCGGCAAAATGGTTCCTTATATAGCGCTCGCTAAATACAAGGCAATAGTATCTAATGTGCCTGAGGTACTCCTTTTCGAAATCCCTTTCCCAGTCAAAAGGAATATAGCATCCTTCCACGATCAGGTTCTGCTTGTTCTCTATGGCTGTTTTCATCATTTCGCGAATCACAGGCCACAAGTAATCTGTCAGTTCATCATCATCCTCAGGTGTAAGCCTGGTGTAGCCGCTGCGGATGAGACCCATTTTCAAATGGTCTATTGACAAATACGGATATTTATATTTTTCAAGCAGGTTTTGGGCAAGCACGGTTTTACCTGTATGTGATGCGCCTGTTATCAATATAATCATCTTTTCTCCTATTTCCGGCATTTCCTTTTCCGGCGTTCCCTATGCGGATATTTTCCTACGGATTCGTAGTAGTATTCAATTCTGTCCAAAAAACAAAGCCCCGAGAAAGGACGGGGACGGTGTGTCGTGCTCTGCCTCGTACTCTACCATTGAGCTACTGCCGGTCTCCCGGCAGATGGGACTCGAACCCATAACAACGCGATTATCTGTCGAAGTAACCGTCTCCTGCGCATCGGGGCTGCTTTTATCCTGTAGAACCTGAAATCTTTTAGGGAGGTATCTTCTGGTCCAGTGATTTCCTCCATTTTTATATCGGCAAAAATCCGATGCCGGTTAAGTCCTTTGCAGGCATTTCCTGTCCGGGCACATTATTATGTCACGTCCATGTTCCTCAATAATAATAGAAGACGTACTGCCCCAGTTCCCTGGTGCGCCTGTCGTACTCCGCGTCTCCCTCATGTACGGCTGAGACAGCTGTAATCTCGCCCAGGCGATTTCTTTCCACAACGATATCTACAGGCCCCTCTTCCCGGCTCTGATAGGAGCCCAGCATCTCGTCCCGATAGGTGCGCACCTGCTCCCCCTGGTAGCGCAGGAAGCCATTGTCCAGCCGGGTGATCCCCCAATCGGCATATTGGGCATCCACTGTCTCCGAGTCCAGGCACAGGCTTACTGCCACGTCAAAAGCGCTCCGCTCCACACCGAACTCCCGGGCAAGCGCTGCCTGGATCTCCTCCCGGATGATGTCCGGATCCTGGGTAGCGTCCACGTCCAGCACGGAGAACACTACCTCCTCCGCTCTCTTCTGGGGGTGCTCCCCCAGGGCGATGTCCCGGGCGATTTCCACCCGCACGCCCCATCTGGAATTGGAACTGGCGCAGTAGCTGGTCAGGTCATGGGAAAAAGGCGCCTGTCCCCCTGTGGCAAAGGCCACCGTGCCCCCTGCCAGCAGCAGCGTGGAAGTCAGCAACGCAAAGGCCGAAACTTTCCGAAATGCCAGAATGCCTTTCACCCGCCTCTCCACCTCTGTCTTTGAGAAAGCGCTGTAAAGCAGGGAACTGCGGCTGGCACTGACCGCCATGGCCAGCAGGCTGTAAGCGTAGCCTTTCCGCTCATCCTCCCCACATCGGCTAAGCACGGCCGCGTCACAGGCGGCTTCCAGGTCGCTGGCAAGACATTTCGCCATCAGCCACACCAGCGGATTGTACCAGTTCAGCAGGATGGCCGCCAGCATGACGGTTTTCACAAGATTGTCCCTGCGCCTGATATGCATGGCCTCATGTGCCAGCACATGACGCAGCAGCACAGGATTTCCAAAATCCATCCGGGTGGGCAGATAGATGCGGGGACTTAGCAGCCCGCACACCAGCGGGGAGGCAATCTCATCGCTGGAGAACACCAGCACATGCCCCATCCCCATGTCCCGCAGCAGTTCGTTCACAGTCTCATTGTGCTCCATCAGCAGGCCGCCCCGCAGCTTTTTCGTGTAGGTAATCTTCTGCCATGCCAGGATTCCCGCCGCCACAGCCAGTCCCAGGAGGTAGAACGCAGGCAATGCCTTTCTCATTGTCTTCTGAGAAAAGAGCGGACTTTCGTTTATGACATTGTAGGAGGAACTCTCCGAGGCTGCGCCATACACCACTTCCTCCGCCACTGTCTGGCTTACGCTCTCTGCGCTGGCACCATCCGGATTCTCCCGAACCGAGGGGCGCTGTACCATACCGGCGGCTTCCGGCGCTGTGGTGCCGGGAGACCCTCCCCCTTCCCACTGCGCTGCCCCGCCAGGCTGCAGCTGCGCCACATCCTCTGAAAGCGCTGCCTCCTCGAACTGTGCCAGAGAAAATCCGGACAGTCCGGACAGCCAGGCGGGCACAGGCAGACTTAAGGGGCTGCTTAAGGAAAAAGGCACCAGCAGGCGCACCAGCACCACGCCCCACAGCACGGGAAACACGAATTTGGGCAGCTTGTTCTTAAGCAGCGCCCGCAGCAGGAGCACCACCACAATCATGATGCTCCCATAAAAAGCCATGAGAAAAAATGGCATATTCATTCTAAAATGCAGCATTTATTTCGCCTCCTCTATCATGCGGGCAAGCCGGAGGGCATCTTCCTCCGAAATTCCCTGATTCTTTAGAAATGATGAAAAGAACAGCTCGCTGGAGCCGCCGAACATCTTGTCAATGAGCTGCTCCGTCTCGCTTTTTGCCACCTCTTCCCTGGTGACTTGGGGCGTGCAGAGGAATCCCGGCTCGCTGCGCTCAATGGCGCCTTTTTCCATGCATTTCTTGATGACTGTGTAAGTGGTATTTTTGTTCCAGCCAATGCGGCCGGCCAGTATGTCTACGATATCCTTGGCATAGCTGGGGCCCTGCTCCCACAGAACCTCCATGACTTTCAGTTCCGAATCAAACAGCTTTCCGTCCATGGAATCTCCTTTCTTTCGGTTTCTTGTTTTTGTTTTTGACTTGGTTTTTCTTGTTTTTGTTTTTTCTTGCTTTTTGTTTTACATCGTATGTTTATGCTTTTTAAATGCAAAATGGACTATTGCAATAGTCTGAGCTCATTTATAGACTATCACAATAGTCCAGCGTTGTCAACTGGGTATAAAATATTTTTTATCTCGCAGATTTTCCTTCTGCACTGGTACAGGCGATTCTGTTCTCAACACAAACCGCTTGGAAAAATTCATAGCCCGAATTCGAATCCTCCACAATCACGGTTTCCGGCTTTTCCTTGCCTGGCGAGACTTCTGTGCCATAAATATGATACAGTTCATTATAAGTCCGCTTCATGTCATGATATTTGCCGGAAGTATGGATACCGTAAATCTCTTCCACCGAATAGGGCAGATTAGGCAAATCTTCCTTGGTGACAATCACAAAATAATTGTCGGAAGCTTTCACGGCGGCGGCAAATTCCTGTGATTTCACGAATCTGTTTTCCTCATCCAGAAAAAGTATATGTTCATGGAGATTGGGCAGTACAAGCTTCCAGTCGGCTCCGCCCAGCGTCCTGCATGGGCGCTCACAATGAACTTCAACACCGGAGCTTTCCCCAAGAGCTGCTGCCTGCTCCAAAAGGCTGATCAGCTTCGTCTTTCCCGTGGCGCTGTCCCCTCGAATGATTGTGATGTTCCGCCGTATATCCAGGTCATAACGGAGCTTATTATTTTGTACGACAATATGATATTTCCCTTTCATGCATCAGCGCTCCTTTATGTTGATAGCCTCTTCCAGATATTCCCTATAACTGTGGACAGTCGCCCCTGTGTTGAGCATGACGGCTTCGAATACCGGGACGGAGCTGAAATCCATCACATGATGCAGATTGATGGTCAGGTCCTTTTGCCTGCCAAGCTCCACGATCCATTTCACGCAGTTGTCCCCGCAGGAAGAAGCGTTGAAGACCTTGCCGCTCTGGTCAAAGGCCATCAAAATCAATGTCTTGACGCCTCCTGAAATCTCTTTCACCGAAATCGGCCCCAGCACCGGGCTTTCAATCAGGTGCGCCCCCACTACCTCCGATTTGTCGATATCCTTAATCATGGCAACTGTCAATGGAGCCGTAATCCACTCGTCCTCATATCGATTGCCAAAATAAATGGGCGAATGACAGACAGAATCTTCCACTTCTCCAAATATGATTTTCAAAATTACACTGGCCTCCTCGGGCGGCAAGCCCCCTATCCACGGCAAATGACAAATCGCCACCTCTCTTCTGGCCTGTCAGATAAATCTACTGCAATTCCTTATCCAGTATAGCATAGGCACGGACAAAAAGCGATAGGATTTGCGTCTAATCCTACGGTTCCCGGCGAATCCCCACATTATTTCATTTTCCCATTGACAAAATCGCCCATAGTGCATATACTCAATATATACAGTAAGTCTTCTGTAAAAATAGGCTCCACCCTGCCTGAAACTACAGGCGGAACCGCAAAAAGCATGCGAACAGCCAGGAGGTGATGCACAAAATGAATATCCACATATCCCTGCAAAGCCATATCCCTACCTATGAGCAGATCAAAATGCAGATCAAAGCCCAGATCCTGAACGGCCAGCTAGCCCCCAATCAGCCCCTGACTTCCATGCGCCAGCTAGCCAGGGACTTAAGGGTGAGCGTCATCACCACCACCAGGGCCTACAGCGACCTGGAGGCGGAGGGACTGATTTACACCGTACAGGGGCGGGGCTGCTTCGTGAAAGGGGATGCGGAGATGGTCCGGCGCCAGTACCTCCACAGCATCGACGAAAACTTTCGCACAGCCGTGGAAAAGGGGAAAGCGGCCGGCTTGACCCTATCCGAATTACAAGACAGATTGGAGGAAGCTTTCCATGAACAATGCCATTGAAATCCATGATTTATGCAAGACCTATCCGGGATTTTCCTTAAAGAACGTCAGCTTCACCGTGCCCCAGGGCCTGTGCTGCGGCTTCGTGGGACCCAACGGGGCCGGGAAATCCACCACCCTGCGCCTGCTGGCAGGACTGGCCTTTCCCGACAGCGGGGACATCCGGCTGTTAGACCGGCCCGTCTGTGACCCTGCCGTAAAAGGGGAAATCGGCATCCTTTTCGACCAGCCCTATTATCAGGAGGAATGGACGCCCCTGGATATCGAAAGGAGCCTGGCCCCTTTCTATCCCGGCTGGGACAAGGCCCGGTACAGAAAGCATCTGTCCCGCTTCGGCCTGGATGCCCGGAAGAAAGTAAAAGGCTTCTCCAGAGGCATGAAGCAGAAGCTGGCCTTTGCCGTCCATCTCTCCCGCAATACCCGATTGCTTCTGCTGGATGAGCCCACAGCCGGACTGGATCCTGCCGCCCGGGACGAGCTGCTGGACATCCTGCGGGAATACATGATTCCGGAAAACCGCACGATTCTGTTTTCCACCCATATCACCAGCGATCTGGAACGGCTTGCCGACCGTATCGTTTATATCAGCGGCGGCGCCATTTCCTATGCCGGCGACACGGAAGAACTGGTTTCCCGTTATTGCATGGTGCGGGGCAATGTGCTCCCCGAAGATAAAAAAGCTTTTGCCATCGGGCTGCGCCAGTCAGCCAGCGGCTACGAATGCCTCATGGAGCTGGCACAGATAGGCGGACTTCCCCCGGATACCCTCACAGAGCCGGCTACAATAGGCGATGTGGTAGTTTATATGGAAAGGAATAAAAAGAATGCTTAATATGTTAAGACTGAACTGGTCGGCAATGAAATCCTGTCGTATCCGATTTTTGATAATCCCTGTATGTCTTTTCGTAGTGGGATGTCTTTCCCCCATCCTCCTGGTGCCCATGGGAGCCTTTCAGCTGTTCTCTTTCTCCCTGAACCCTTTCGCCGTAGAGGAAAAGGGGGATTTGAACCGGCTCTATCTGACTCTGCCGGTGCCACGGCGCAGTGTGGTCATGGGCAGGTATGCCCTGTCCCTCCTCCTGTACATGATAGGAGTTCTGCTGGGACTGGCCATGATGCCCCTGGCCAACCTGGTCTCCCTCTCCAAATGGTATCTGGACTTCAAATGGAGCCTGGCTCTGGTCTCGTTCAGCTTCCTGGTCTATGGGATCATGAGCCTGGCCATGTATCCCCTGCTTTTCAAAATGGGATACCAAAAGGGGAAAGTCTGGGGATATTACGTGCCTGCGGTGTTCATCTGCCTGATTTACATCGCGGTGCTGGAATATGACATTCTGGTGGGAAACGGAACCTTTATCCTTAATCTGCTGGTGTATGCTTCCGAGCACATCCTGGCAGTCAGCGCCGGAATGTTTACGGCAGGGGGGATATTGTTATGCCTCTCCTATCTCCTGTCCGCAAGGCTGTATGCCAGGCGGGAATTTTAGCCCTCCCCTGTCTGGCCGGCAATGAACCGACACCGGCTTCCCTAACTGTGGGTCACGGAGCTATCGCCTTTCCGATGGCCTGTAAAAGACTCTTGTCCGCCTCCGTAGTGTCCCGGGTCAGTTCCCAGATCATGATGCCGCCCAGGTTTTCCACGGCATACAGTGTCTTTTGGGCGATAGTGTCCGGCCCATTATAATGGACATCCATGCCGTTATAGGTGACCAGGTCCCCTTTATAGGCATCGGGCGCTGCCACCAGAATCGTTCCATAATCAGCCCAGCCGGGACGGGCATAGAAAGGGACGCGTTCGACACGGCATTCGTGTAGGCGGCGTTTTGTTCATAATGAGTAAAAATACTGCTCGCCCCCATCCGTCCTCACGGCTCCCACGGCCACGCCATAGAGTCTCTCCGCCACATTTTGCTCCAGCATTTCCTCCGGCGTGCCGCTCCAGAAGATTTTCCCCTCTGCCACGGCGGCAATCCGGTGGGAAATCTTCATGGCCAGCAGGATGTCGTGCAGCACCAGGACAATTGTCTTGCCCTCCTTTGCCAGCTGCCGGACGATTCCCGCCAGCTTCACCTGCTGCCCGATGTCCAGGTAGGTGGTGGGCTCATCCATGACAATGACAGGGGCCTCCTGGGCTAAAGCCATGGCAAGGTACACTTTCTGCCGCATGCCGCCGGACAGCCGGGACATCTGCACCCCGGCCAGCTCCTCTATCCCCATCTGTCTCATAGCTTCCCTGGCTATCTGAAAATCCGCCTCCCTGTATCTCCTGGGATAGTTCAGATAGGGGAAGCGCCCGTGAAGAACCATGCGGTCTGCGGAGATGTCGGGCACGTTCTTTCCCTGGGGGAGGTAGGCAATGTTTCTGGCCAGCTCTGCCCGGGACATATTTTCTGTCGAAATTCCGTCAATCTTTACATTCCCTGCCGAAATGGGCAGAAATCCCAGGAGCGTGCGCAGCAAGGTGCTCTTCCCGCTGCCGTTGGTTCCGATAATTGTGGTGATTTCGCCCTGCTTTGCTTTGAAGTCCACGCCGTGCAGAACCTCCGTTTTCCCGTATCCGGCCCGGACCTGCTCCATTTCAATCATTGCGCCCTCCATCCGGGAACTGCCCGATTTGCTTCCGTTTCCATTGCACTTTTGTTTCTTGCACTTCTGTTTCCATTGCACCCTTGTTTCTAGTCACCAATCTTCTTTTCCTGACTCTTCTGACTGTTCCGCTATATACTTCTTAATCGCTTCTTCTGTCAGATTGCCATATCTTCCATTATATAGCATGTTATCATAAAAATCACCAATTTCTTATAACTCTTTCGGCGTAAACGACACTTTCCAAAGCCCCTTATAGGAAGTATCTTTCACCAGCCCCGCCTTGTACCCGTCAATGAACATCTCCGCATTCCTCACCGCCAGGGTCTCCGCACCAAAATAATCCATACTGATCTTCTCCCTCTGCTTAAACCCCGTAAACAGCTCCAGCCATTTTGCCGATACGGAAAAGGAAACCGCCATACGCGCCACTCCCCAGCCGCACCACATCCCGCTGGGTAGTCTCGCCATGTAGTTCACGGCCTCTGCCGCCTATGTAAATTTTACCCTGTATGTAATACATACGCTTGCTTTCAGCATACAATAGTGCTATAATAATCATAACCTAAATCCGAAAGGAGAGATATCTATGGCACTGGCAACCTTAACCGCAAGGGTAGACGAAAAAGACAAGGCCCGCTTTGACACTTTCTGCTCCAATGTTGGCCTAAATACTTCTACTGCAATCAATCTTTTTGTGAAAGCAGTTTTACGCGAAAACCGCATCCCATTTGAGATCGCCCAGACCACCGACCCTTTCTTCTCCGAGGCGAACATGGCCTATGTGAACAAATCCGTCCAGGAGCTGAGAGCCGGGAAAGGCACCGCCCATGAACTGATTGATGTAGACGATGAGTGAAAAAATATGGTCGGACGATGCCTGGGAGGACTACCTCTACTGGCAGACGCAAGATAAAAAAACGCTAAAGCGGATCAACCAGCTCGTTCAGGATATCGAGCGGAATGGCTGTATGAAAGGAATCGGAAAGCCCGAACCCCTCTCCGGCGACCTGCAGGGCGAATACAGCCGCCGAATCAACGAAAAAGACCGCCTCGTCTACCATATGGAAAACGGGCGGCTCTACATCGCCCACTGCCGAGGCCACTACGGAGATAAATAATCCCAACCAATCCCCGCCTGTATCCAAGACGGGGATTTATCCCTCAATCCAAAACCGTCAGAGACTATCAAATTATCTCCCCTGAAAATATATCCACACCTTTTAGAAAAAGCATGTATTTTCAATATAAGCTCATCGTAAAGCAGCATCCCTGCCAACGTAAGCACCGGGGGAAGCCCCACCTGCTTCCCCACCAGTTTCGGTTCAATGATATTCCTGATCACTGTTATCACAAGATTACTCCGCCATCTTAAAATCACCATGCAACGCAGCAAATATCCCCCACGGTATCAGCACGCTTCCTGTACCCAGAGTACACATGAAACCATGGTCTTCCATCCAGCCCCCTCCTTAGTATCCATACCTCTTTCTAAATTTCACAAACATGGAAAACGACAAAACAAGAGCCATCAGTTCCGCTGCCGGCGTTGCCAGCCAGATTCCGTTCACGCCAAGAAGCAAAGGAAGCACGATCATGGTAATCAGCATAAATACAAACGATCTGGAAAATGCAAGGATAGCCGAAACAATCCCGTTGGATAACGCGGTAAACATTCCGCTGGCAAAAATATTGAATCCGATAAAGAGCAATGCTGCCGTGCATATCCTGTTTCCCGTTACCGCCAGATCATACACCGGATTATCCGGCCGGGCAAATACGGATACCAGCGGCCTTGTCAGTATAAAGGAAAACACAACCGTGACCACGGAGATCACTGCGATCACTTTCATGCTCAACGCAACCAGCTTTTTTAATTTTTCATGGGTTTGAATATTCCCTTCATTCAAACTGCACTCCCCATAATAAAAACTCAGCATGGGGGCAACCCCATAAGAATACCCTGTATACAAAGAACTTACAAACATCAGCACATACATGATGATAGTAACAGCGGCAACCCCGTCTTCCCCGACAAACGCAAGCATCGTCCAGTTGAACATCATTGTGATAATACCGGTAACAAGCGCAGTCGCCATCTCAGAGCATCCGTTTGTAGCCGCACCTGCAAGAACCCTGAATCGGAATACTGGTTTCTTAAAATGCAGCAGGCTCTTTTTCCGGCTGAAAACAAACAGGCCAACAACCGCAGTCACAGAATATCCAAGCCCTGTCGCTATCGCCGCGCCACTAATCCCCATATCAAATCCGGCAATAAGCACATAATCAAGCACCATATTCAAAACACCGCCCGTCACTGAACAGATCAGGGAAAGGTTCGCTTTTTCGCTGGCGATCATATAAAGCGTAAAATTGTTCATCAAAAGAATAGGCACCGTAAACACCAGATAACGGCTCAAATATTCCACACAATACCTTTCTACATCAGCAGAAAGGTTCATACCGGCAAAAATATGATTCATTGCCAGATACCCGACCGCGCACATGACAATCCCCACAATGACATTTACCAAAATCAGAAATGTAAAATCTTCCTTTGCCTCATCTGTTTTCTGCTCACCCATCTTTTTCATGATGACAGCGCTGCCGCCGGTGGCAAGCATGGTAGAAATCGCTGTGACAAGCTGGATAATCGGCGCTGTGAGATTGATTGCCGAAAGCGCATCCGTACCGATCAGATTCGATACAAACAAACCGTCTACCATTGTATAAAAGGACATAAACACCGTCATAGCAATCGTTGGCACGGCAAATTTCAAAATGTTTTTCAGTGTCACAGGTTTTTCGTATGCATTTGAGTTTTCCATAAATTTTTCCTCCAATCACCTTGTATTTTCTTCCTGTATACAGTATCATAGACCGTACAGTAACAGTACGGTCAATAGCAAATCGAAAAAATTCTATTATTTTAACAGGAGACAGAAAAATGAGCACAAACCAATCGCTTACCATCGGACAATTCGCCGCACTCCATGGCATAAACAAAAAAACACTGATGTGGTATGATGAGATAGGCCTGTTCCGGCCTGCCTCTGTCAACCCTGAAAACGGATACCGCTGCTATAATTACCACCAGAGCCCCATACTGGAAACCATTCTGTTGCTCCGGGAGCTGGAAGTCCCCATCCCAGTCATACAGGATTTCATGAAGAACCGCTCCGCCGAAAACCTGAAAGGCCTTCTGGACGAAAAGATCGCTGACCTTGACCTGCGGATCTCCCATCTGCAGGCAGTCCGGACAACCCTCTGCACACACCGCCAGAATATGTCTACCCTGCTGACAATGGATCTTTCCGAAATCAATATAATAGAGAAAAGAAAACGATGCCTGGTCACAGTAGATGTCAGCGAAGACATTACCTTTGAAGACGAAGTCGAGCTCATCACGGCCGAAACAGAAAAATACCATCTCGGACGTCTGCATCATGCTACCTATGGCTCCATGATCCCCGTTTCCAGCCTCCTTAGCGGCAGTTATGATGATTATTCCAAACTGTTTATAGAGATTCCCTTGCTCACATACCAGGCCGGACTGCATATGGCTCCCAGCGGTAAATACTTAAGAGCCTTCCACAAAGGAGACTGGGATAAAATACCAAAGCGGTATGAAGAAATATTTGCATTTGCAGAAAAACATAATCTGACGCTGCATGGATTTTCCTATGAATTGGGAATCAACGAAAATGTCATTGACCGGATTGAAGATTACATTGTACAGATTGAAATTCCTGTTCTTGGCTAAAAATCTATCCCCTCAGCCATTATCAAAACAAAGTTACGGTATGGCAATCTCTTATTGAGAACAATAGCCATACCGCAACACATTTCATCACTTTTTTATTCTCGCGTTTTCCGTTGGTAAGTTACAGGACTTTTACAGTAAACCTCCTGCAAAACATGTTCACCCCAAATGCCCACCCTTACGACAGACCAGCATATACAGAAACACCGGCCCCCCAATCACTGACATCAGTATCCCCACCGGCAGCTCATAGGGCGCGAACGCCAGTCTGGCCACCATATCGCAGAGGGTCACAAACCCCGCGCCGGACAAGGCGCACAAAGGCAATAGCCTGCCGCTCTCATTTCCCGTAAACCGCCTGACGAAATGGGGCACAATCAGGCCGATGAACCCCAAAAGCCCCGCAAAGCTCACCGCCGCCCCGGCCAGCATGGCAGCCAGCACCAGAAAGACCATCCGGTATTTCCCCACTGCCAGGCCCACGCCCCGGGCTGTCTCGTCCCCCAGCGTCACCACATCCAGCTCATTGCAAAGTGTAAACAGGACGCCCAGCGCCGCCAGAATCAGGAAGACAGCAGGGAGCAGGCGCGTATAAGACACCGCGGAAAACCCACCCACCCGGAAGTCAATGCTCAGCATAGCCACATCCGTATCCAGCACGGTCACGGACTCGCAGACAGCGTTCAGAATACTGTTCAGCGCCACGCCCCCTAAAATCACCGTGGTCTTAGAGGCATTGGTACGGCGGGAAAAGAGAAAGATGCACAAAACAGTAATCAGGCTGCCGCCGAAAGCCGCGCAGGACACCCCCGGGCCGGACAGGGTCCCTGCGGCACAGGCAAGGGTTACCCCCAGGCCCGCCCCGGCATTGACCCCGATGATGCCTGGGGAGGCCAGCCGGTTGGCCAGCACATTCTGCAGCACCGCCCCGGACACCGCCAGCGCCGCCCCGGCCGCCAGTGCCGCAAGGGTACGCGGAATCCTGGCATACAGCAAAATGCTGCGGCTCACCCTGTCCCCGGTTCCCTGGAGAAGCCCTATCAGCTGTATGGGCGAAAAACGGATACTCCCCAGACACAGACTAAACAAGGCGATTACCACGCAGGCCGCAGCACCGCCCCAGAGGCATAGCCGCCATTTATGCTTTTCCCCATCCCTGCCCGGGCCTTTGTTTCCCGTCATTTTACGCCCTCTCCCTGAAAATGCCCCAGCGCCTCCCAATCCTCAGTTGCCGCCTCTTAAGCCGCATCCTTACGCAAGCTCCCATCGACTCCGGCAAAATCGTCGGACTACTCTCCGTACAAAATTTCCCCCAGCCTCTCCACGGCCTCCGCCCAACGGGCATTGGGCTTTAGGTTGTAGAGATGCTTGTCCAGGATGTATACCTCCCCATTCTTCACCGCGTCCATCTCGTTCCAGAGGGGATTCTCCCGGAACATGGTTTCCACGTTCTCCCGGGTTCCCTCTATGTCGTCCCCGGACTGCACGATCAGGATTTTATCCGGATTCAGCAGCAGGATGCTCTCCAGGCTCAGGTTCTCCAGGAGGCTGTCGTCCGTGTCCGCAATGTTCACGCAGCCAAAGCTCTCCAGCATCTCCCCCAGCACGTTCCCCTCATTTCCCTTGGCCCGAATGCTGGTGGCGGAGGCCCGCAGGAACAGCACGGTTTTCGGTTCTTCTGTTTTATACTTTTCTAATATTTCGTTAATTCTAATTTGTATATCCGTCCCGTACTGTTCATATCTCTCCGGCTGTCCTGTGATGTCCGTGCAGATTTTCAGCACACGCAGATAATCCTCGAAGCATGCCACGTCAAAATAGGCCACCGTGATTCCGGCTCCCTCCAGGGACTGCTGCCACTCCAGATGCTGCTGGGTATTGGTGCTGGCCAGCACAAAGTCCGGGTCTGCCCCCAGAAGCAGCTCCAGGCTGAGCTTCTTCGTCTCCCCCAGGTTCACTGTCTCCTCCGGCAGCCCCAGGTCGAAATCGTCAAAAGCGTCCTCCGGAGCGGCGCAGACATTTCCCCCGGCCAGCACCCACATGTCCGCGTAGCTGCCCAGCAGCGATGCCACCTGCTCAGGGGAGTCCACGGTGACCTCACGGCCCAGGTCATCCGTGAATGTATATGCGCCGTCCCGGTTCTCTTCTGCACCCGGCACCTGGCCGCAACCAGCCAGGCTATATATCACCCAGACCGCTGCCACATATACAATCCATCTCTTTTTCATATTCCACCTCTTAAAGTCCTCCCTACAGCAAAGCCGCCAGGTGTGTGCCCAGGCCTCTCCTCACTGGCATGCATTCGTCACATGACAGAGCTGCAAAGAATTCCACCCGGGCAGCTGACAAGACCAATCATCCAGGCATCAGCAAGTAGCCCCGCCCTTGACTTTCTTCTCCAGCACCGCGGACTTGTCGATCGCCCCATGGAGCAGCTTATCCTGTACATAGTCAAATCCCAGACGGTTCACCGTATCCGCGAAGCGCTCGCCGGTGATTCCCTCGTCCCGGAAGAACAGGATGGCCCTCTCTATGGTGTCCAGCACCTCTTCCTCTGTGGTGAACAGCTTATCCAGAGGACGGCCGTTGGCGATTTTCTTGCCCCATCTGCCGCCGATGTAGATCTTGCAGCCCTCCATGTACTCCTCCGTGACGCCGAAAGGACATTTGGCTTTGCAGCGCCCGCAGCCGTTGCAGCTTTCGGTGTCTACTTTCAGACATCCCTCCTCCACCTTGGCGATCTTGACAGGACAGGCGGTCTCAACCTGGCACTTCCCGCAGCCCTTGCACTTGGAGTAGTCGAACAGGGGCACCCTCTGGCCCACGATGCCTAAGTCGTTCAGGTCGGGCTTCACACAGTTGTTGGGACAGCCGCCCACGGCGATCTTGAACTTGTGAGGCAGAGTCACACTGTGGTAGCCTTTGTAGAACCGCTCGTGAATCTTCTCGCTCAGGTCAAAGGTATCGATGAGACCGTACTGGCAGGTAGTGCCCTTGCAGGACACCACAGGGCGCACCAGAGAGCCGGTGCCGCCGGTCTCAAGACCCCGCTCCGCCAGGAAAGCGATCAGCGGATCAATGTTGGCGTAGGGCACGCCCTGAATCTCCATGGTAAGGCGGGTAGTCATGGTGATCTCCCCGCTGCCGTAGCGCTCCGCTCCCTCCGCGACGGCACGATGCTCTTCCGTAGTGATCTTGCCGTTCTTGGTGATCACGCGGACATTGAACACATCGCCGTAGCGCTTGTCCTGGAGGCAGCCCAGTCCTTTCACCCGCTTGATCTCCTCGGGAGGGAGTTTGCCGCCTGCGGGAACGGTTCTTTTTATCACATTAAACGTAGCGCCGCCCTCCAGCACACGAGTATTCGTAAATCCGAGAGCTTTCAGTTTATTCTGAGCCAAGTACCCTCTCTTACCCCTGGCACAGACCAGCAGCAGTTTCTCCCCTTTGTCATATTTCGCGGAGGATTCCTGCGGTTTTGTCAAATCGAACCACTCTCCGCCGGGCAATGTGGGGGCCGGATGGGCATCGATAAGGCGATACCCTGCCGCCGCCCCCGCCCCATACTCCCCAGGGGTAAAGGATTCCAGCCGTCCGGTCATCTTGTTCATCAGCACGCCGCAGGCCGCCGCAAAAGGATGGATGGCCGTGGAGAAAGGTGGCGCGTAGGCGAAGTCCAGGGTCAGGAAGTCTTCCACTTTACCGCCAAAGGAAATCCCTGTCACGGCAATGTCCGCCATCTTGTCCACCGCGCCAGCGCCGATGACCTGGAGGCCCAGCAGCCTATGGCTGTCCATGTCGGCGATCAGCTTGGTGACGAACAAATCGGAATCCGGATAGTAATGCGCCTTGTCGTCAGTGACACAAACCACAGAAATCACCTGGAACCCTGACGCTTTGGCCTGCTCCTCCGTAAGACCTGTACGGGCCGCGTTCAGATCGTCGGACAACTTCACCACGCCAGTGCCCATTGCGCCGGGATAGCCGAACGCATCTCCGCTCAGGGAAAGGGCCAGAGCCCGCCCCGCAATATTGGCTGTGGAGCCCATGGCAGACCACTGGGAACGTCCGGTGATGCGGTTCTTCACCAGAGCGCAGTCGCCCACCGCATAGATGTCCGGCAGATTGGTGCGCTGGTATTCGTCGGTAAGGATGCAGCCCCTGTCCATCTCAAGCCCTGTGTCCGTCAGGAACTTCGTGGCAGGGCGGATGCCCGCTGCCAGGATGACCATGTCTGCAGGCAGAGTTCCTGCCCCGGTCCGGACGCCGGTGACTCTGTCCTGGCCGGTGATGGCGTTCAGGGCCGTTCCCGTGAGGATCCGCATGCCCTTTGCCTGGAGCTTACGTCTGACGTAATCCGCCATCTCTGCATCGAAGATATTGGGCATCAGCTGAGGGGCCATGTCTATCACGGTGACAGCCAAGCCTCTTGCCATCAAATTCTCAGCCACCTCCAGGCCGATGAACCCACCGCCTACCACTACGGCGCGTTTGCAGTTCTGCTCCTCCGCGTACTTTCTGCAGCCGATGGCATCCTGGGGCGTGCGCACGGTGAACACGCCGGGAA
>CAJTZD010000018.1:75514-79411 GCA_910584235.1 uncultured Acetatifactor sp. | reverse complement strand
AGGCTGCTTCAGCAGTTCACCGAACCTACCGGCTTTAGCCGGTAGTGGTTCAGTTCAGATGTGAAAGATATTGCAGATAGCGTTACACTATCAAATGACAAGGATGGAGTAGTCGAGTGGCTTGCTAAAAATGTATTGATGAATATGGAACAATAAATCGTTTTTTCTACCCAGAGGGAAGCTGTCCACCCTGCAGGAGAGCCGTGCCACCGGATACTATATTTTAGTGGTAAGCGGAGTTTAGAGGTGGTATAATAAAATAACCCAATCGGAATTTCCTGGCGGGATTACATGAGAAACAGATTGGCTAATT
Source organism: uncultured Acetatifactor sp. (assembly GCA_910584235.1). Taxonomy (GTDB): domain Bacteria; phylum Bacillota; class Clostridia; order Lachnospirales; family Lachnospiraceae; genus Acetatifactor. Next base: position 79,098 of record CAJTZD010000018.1, on the reverse strand, counting down.
CGGGGAGTAATGGAATGAAAGAAGAGACCATAGAAAATATCTTAGGGAAATTAGTGCGCATGTGTGGTTTAGGCGATATAATTGGGGATGTGGAATCTGTATCCGGTGGCTTAATGCACAGGATGTACAAAGTGACAACGGACAGTGGCGTATATGCAGTGAAGCATTTAAATGCGGAAATAATGAAGAGACCGGGGGTACACGGGAATTATGCAAGAGCGGAAAAAATAGAAAGAATACTGGAGAACAACCACATTCCCATTGTGCCGGCTATGGTGATTGGCGGCAATAAGATGCAAAACATAGACGATCAGTTTTTCTATGTATTCAGATGGCAGAAAGGCAGCATTACCGATTGGGACTATATTTCAAATGACATGTGTTATAAGGCAGGAAATATTCTTGGCAGAATCCATGATATCGAACCTGAAAATATTGACTACCGGAAGCCGGAAACAAGTCATATAGATTGGCAGGGGTATGTGCTGAAAGCAAAAGAGGAGAACTCTGCGATTACTTCACTATTGGAAGAGAACGAGGAACTTCTTGTATACGCTGAAAATGAATTGAACAAAGCCAGAGCGTCATTGCCGGCTGTGCTGTGCCTGTCCAATGAAGATATGGATCCTAAGAATATTATGTGGGATAATGGGGTTCCGTGGATGATCGATCTGGAATGTCTGGACTATGGCAATCCCATATCCCATGTCATGCAGCTGGCATTGCAGTGGTCAGGAATTGTAAGCGGCAAGATGGATGTTGATAAAATGATCTCTTTCTTCGACGGCTATTTGGAGGCATATGACAATTGTTTCCGGGGATACAGTGATGTGGTTGGTGTAGCATATACTTGGGTTGAGTGGCTGGAATACAATATCCAAAGAGCCTTGGGAAACTGTATGGACGACGCGGAAAGACAGTTAGGTATTTCCGAGGTGCGCAATACGATAGACAGAATAAAGTACATCCACAAAACAGTACCTCAGATCAAGGAAGCATTGAATGTTCGCCTGCGGAAAACAGATGCACGCGGAGTCTGGGACAGGCTTGCCGTACCGCTACCTGAGCCTCCGATTTTATAAAAGACCAGGCTACCGGCAAAAGATATCACTGTGATACCTTTGCCCCGCCTTTCCCAAATTCCTCCATTGTCCTGTTAAACTCCTGGGGTGCGTCCATATTGACATAGTGTCCCGCATTCTCAAAGAGAACAACGGTACAATCGGGTTCGCTTTGTTTCCATGCCTTGATAGCTTCTAATTCCAGTGGAATATCATATTTTCCGCATCCAATCAATAAAGGATAATTCCTCTGTCCGGTTTCATGCTTGTTTACCATGCGGTCAAGCGTTGCCAGAAACAGAAACGATTTCTTGGGAAAGAGCATATTCATAGCAAAGAATTCATTTTGGGCCTGTGAAGTATATGCGGAAATTTTCTTGTTTGCTTTTTGTCCTGCCCCATATTTTATAGTGCCAACTGCGGCTGAAAGTGGTATAATCGGATTGCGGCGCGGGATGTGAGGGCAGATACTTTGAGCCTGTATGTAAACATCTTCACGGCCTCCGGCATATAATAGAGCAAAACAACATAGGATTATAGGTTACCATTATGTATGCTGCTCTGTTTATCTTACTTTTGCTTGCCCTCCTGAGTATGCTGTTTTGTCATTTCCGCAGGAGGAAGATCATCTGCCGGATCCGGGACATGGATAAGTGCGACAAATGTTCCATGGTGGAGGAACTGGCGAAACCTTTCGGCTATGTGTACCACTGCGGCTGCGGCTTCTTCTCCTCCGCCCTGGACGCCTGGCAGAAAGAGGCCGGCTATACCTGGCTCTACGACTTTATGGCCCCCCGTTTCCAGATGGTGTTCGACTCCCTCCCCGTGTATTTCAACTACCGGGGCAGGACATGGCTGATCGAATTCTGGAAAGGCCAGTACGGCATCAATGCCGGCGCGGAGATCGGCATCTACCATGCCGACAGATTGCTGTCCGAGACCGAGTACCGCACGGCGCTTTTCCGGGCGGCAGGGGAGGATGAGATGCTGCCTTGTTCCATGCAGCTGTGCGTGGAGAACGGCGCCTGCGTCAGGATATCCGAGAGGCACTGGTGGCTGACTGCTTTCCTGCCGGGCGTATTTTCCCAACCCTCCCGGCTGTGCCTGAAAGCCACGGTGTGCTTTTGCAACAGGGAAATGCTGGAGGCCTTCTACCGGGGCCTGTGCCGGGCGGGCTTCCCCCAGGAGGATATCACGGTGCAGAACCTCTGCCTGTGCTTTGCGTTCCACCGGCCGGCGGAGGCCCGTTACGGCTTCCTGACCCGCCTGCGCCGCAGGCTGTCCCAGTGGCAGAACCGGATATTCTGCCGGCTCTTCCTGTGGATCACCAGACCCTTTGTATGTACGGAAGACCGCATCCTGTTCCTTTACTACTATATTCCGCCGTGCTTCCGGAAGCTGATGCGCCTGCGCCGCTTCCACAGGCGCTGCCACAGGAAGAACGGGTGCCGCCGCCCCAAATGCTGCCGCAGATGCAGGCCCCGCGGCAGGAAAAGGCCATGAGCACCGCCAGCCGCCTGGACAGGGCCTTTTCCCAGGCCCTGGTGCTGCCTTTCTGCCAGTGCTCCCGGTATGTGCTCATCAGCGACTGTCACAGGGGCGTGGGCACCTCCTCGGACAATTTCCTGAAGAACCAGCATCTGTACTATGCGGCCATGGAACATTACTACAGAAACGGTTTTACGTATATCGAGCTGGGGGACGGGGAGGAGCTGTGGGAGAACCGGAAGCTGCGCAACATCACGGAGATTCATGAGGACATCTACTGCATGTTCGCCCGGTTCGAGGAAAAAGGGCGGCTGCACCTGCTCTACGGCAACCACAACATTGTCCGCAGGAAGAACCCGGCTTTCCTGGAGGCCGTGATACTCTACGCCGAGGCTGCGCCGGAGAAGTCCCTGTACCTGACCCACGGGCACCAGGCAAGCTTCTTAAACTCTACCCTATGGCCTCTGGCCAGGTTCCTGGTGCGGTATTTCTGGAGCCCGCTGGAGAACCTGGGCTTCCTGGATCCCACCAGCGCCGCCAAGAACTACGAAGTAAAGGAAAAATGCGAGGAGAGCCTGCGGGGCTGGGCCGAGGCGAATCGCCGCATTCTGGTGGCAGGGCATACCCACCGCCCTGTGCTGCCAAAGGAGCCTTCTTTCTATTATAATACCGGAAGCTGCGTCCATCCCCGCTGCATTACCTGCATCGAAATCCAGCGGGGAGAGATGACCCTGGTGAAATGGACTATGAGCGCCCGGACGGACAGCGTTCTGTATGTGGCCAGGGAAGTGGTATCCGGGCCTGTGGAGATACTGGGGAGCCGGGGTTGAAACAGGCCCCGGCCCCCGGAGCGGGCGGATAGGAGGCGCCGGCTCCGGGGGAGAATAACACGAAAAAGCATTGACAGCGGGAGATACCGCAGTGAGGCGAAAGCCTGTCAGAGGATTTTAGGGGATGCGAGCCGGAGAAGCGTCCGGAGGAACACGAAAAAGCATTGACAGCGGGAGATACCGCAGTGAGGCGAAAGCCTGTCAG
>CAJTZD010000018.1:0-75414 GCA_910584235.1 uncultured Acetatifactor sp. | reverse complement strand
CGAAAGCCTGTCAGAGGATTTAAGGGGAATGCGAGCCGGAGAAGCGTCCGGAGGAATACGAAAAAGCATTGACAGCGGGAGATACCGCAGGGAGGCGAAAGCCTGTCAGAGGATTTAAGGGGAATGCGAGCCGGAGAAGCGTCCGGAGGATAAAATGCCGAAAGGCAGGAAGAGAGGATGGTACGGATATGGAAGAAAATTTAGCGCAGCATGCGGGAAATGCGCCGCGGTACGGCCTGGAAAACGCAGGGGAAATCGAGAACAGTCCTCTGCGGGGGAAGCACCTTTGCTTTCTGGGCTCCTCGGTTACGGAGGGAGCCTGCTCCATGGGAATTTCCTTTGTGGAATACATGGCGAAGCGCAACGGTTTCAGCTATGTAAAGGAGGCTGTAAGCGGGACCACGCTCACCGATATGGGGGAGGATTCCTATGTCAGCCGCATGAAAGCCCGGATTGACAAGCAGGAAAATTTTGACGCCTTTATCTGTCAGCTCTCCACAAACGACGGTGCCAGAGGGCTGCCGCTTGGCAGGATAAGCGAGGGACAGGATCCGGAGGCTTTCGACGTCCGTACCGTCACGGGCGCCATGGAGTACATCATTGTGTATGCCCGGGAGACCTGGAACTGTCCCGTGGTGTTCTACACGGGCACGAGATACGACAGCGCTTTGTACCGCGAGATGGTGGACAGGCTTTTGGAGCTGCAGAAAAAATATGGGATAGGCGTGATCGATCTGTGGAATAACAGGGAGATGAACAAGGTGGCCCGGGAGGATTACAGCCTGTACATGCATGATCCCGTCCACCCTGTTCAGGCCGGATATTTAAAATGGTGGACTCCGGTAATGGAGGAGGCTCTCTTTCGCCTGATAGGGCAGGGCTGAAAGCGGCTCCTATCCGGAGACGCTGTACAGCGCTGCCAGCACCGCCTGCTGGGCGAATCCTACCTGATGAATGACATAGGACTCGTTTTGGTCCCAGGTCACTTTCCGGATGGCCTGATAGGGACACAGGCCTGTGGTCTCATCCCGGTTTGCATAGGCGGCGGATACGTTCTGGGCGAATGAATCCATATAGGTGTCCGCAGACGCCAGGCCGCGCTGCCACATTTCATAGTAGGCTTCGGCCAAAATCGCCGCGAACCAGGGATCTCCCTGATAATAATAAGTCTCCGCGGCCGGGTTATAGGTGCGGAAAGTCTTGTACGCGGCATTTGCGGTTTTCAGGGCGTCTTCCATATAGGCGTCCTTTTTTTCCATGTCCTTTGTGCAGTCGTACAGCGCCAGATCGGCGAGAATCATACTGCCGGAATTGTAGGAATAGTGAACCCGGTTAATCTCGCCGTCCCGGAAAGCGCCGTCCTCATAGATTGTGTGGATTCCGTTCCAGTAGTCGTGGCTTTCGGGCATATTCTGCATCCTCTTGCAGAAAGCATAGAACCGCTCTGCCCATTCAAGGTAGAATCGGCTTTCCCCGGGAGTGGACGTAAGCTGAGAGAGCCTGGCATTGACAATGATACTGCAGGCATTGGCGCTGAGCCCCCGCTCCAGATGCTGCGGGTCGGCGCCGGGAGCCAGCCCGGCTTCGCTCCACACAATGCCTCCCAGGTTCTCATTCCAGCCCGACAGAACCCAGTTGTTTACCCGCACGGCCTCTTCTAAATACCATTCGTCTTCCAGAATCTCATAGGCCCGCAGATAATTGCGTGCAACCCAGATATTGTCGTCAAAAAAGCAGTCGCCGCTTCCGAGGCCCTCCACGGTGCCTCTGGCGGAATGGTACTTTACGGAGTCCGCCTCCTCAGACCCGGGGGCCGCCTGACGGAAGAACAGAAAGTTATTGATCATTTTGCGGAAAACTTCTTTCTGGGCAGCATCCCGGGGGTAAAGCTTACACATATAATACTGCATGCCCACGCCGCAGAAATTCGACCACAGAAAACCTGACTGAACCCTATCGTGGTATTCGCGCAGATTGATGAAGTCAGTGTCCTCGCTTTTTCCCCAGATTCCGTATTGGTCAAAGATGTTCTGAACCATGACCGCAGCCAGCTTCTCCTCCCCGGTAGGGCGTCCGGGGATCCGGGAATCTGCCCCGGCAGCTGCGCACCCTGCCAAAGCGATGACGGAGATGCCCGATATCAGGGAAAAGAGCCGCCTCAGAGAACGTTTGTTACCTGTCATAATGTTCCTTTCCGGATCAATTGATTTCCTTTTTGATTTTTCTCAGTGTACTACATGCATGCCGGAATGTCAAAGAAAACTTAGACAGGATAATTCCGCGGGGATTGTCCGCGGATTACTGTCCGCAGGAGCCTCCGGGAGGCGCTTTCGCGGGCCTGTGGGCATTTTCACGAACAAACCGGAGACTGGAATTGACATATCATTAAATGTAATATATAATGATATATGAGTGTCGGTGGGAAGAATTGACTTTTGCCGAAAGCCCGGAGGAGACGGAAGCTTTGGAGCGCTTGATAAGCAAGGAGGGGCCATGAAGAGAAAACTATTATATGAAACCATTTATAACGATTTGCTGGACGGCATCCGCAACGGAACTTATCCGCCCGGAAGCAGGCTGCCTTCGGAGAAAGAGCTTTCGGAAAAATATGATGTGAGCCGCATCACAAGCAAAAAGTCGCTGGAGATGCTGGCGGACGAGAACCTGATTACCAGAATGCCGGGGCGGGGCTCCTATGTATTGGGGGAGGACGACCAGAAGAAGATGGTACAGGAAAGGAAAGAGATACAGCAGCCCGGGGAGCAGAAACATCTGGTGGGCGTGGTAATGGACGCGTTCGGCCCGGTCTTCGGCATAGAGATTTTATTGGGGATTGAGTTCGAATGCCGGAAACGGGGATATGATATGCTTCTGAAATGCACCTACGGAGATATGGAGGAGGAAAACCGTGCGGTCCGCAGAATGGTCGAGCTGGGTGTGGAAGGCATTATTCTGATGTGTGTGCAGGGGGAGAATTACAATGCGGAGATCATGAAGCTGACGATCCAGGGCTTTCCGATGGTGCTGGTAGACCGAAGACTGCGGGGGCTTCCGATTCCCTTTGTGGGAACGGATAATTATCAGGCGGCCAAGGAGCTGACGGACTATCTGATAGAGGAGGGACACAAGAAAATCTGCTTTCTTTCCCAGGAGCTCTCCAGAAGTTCCACTGTCACGGAGCGCTTCGAGGGGTACCGGGACAGTAATCTGGAGCATGGCATTTTGACCAACGAGAATCTGTGGATGACGGATATCAATGCCCTGCTGCCCCAGATGGAGGACAGGGAGGAGGCGCTGGAGCAGAGCTACGGCAGGATGGAAAAGTATATTCGGGAGAATCCGGACATTACGGCCTTTTTTGCGGTGAACCGGGAAATCGCCTGCTCCGTGTATGAAATCCTGAGGAAGATGGGGCTGGAGGAGAAAAAGGAAGTGGTCTGCTTTGACGGCCTGGAGGAAAGGGGCGTCCCTGTATTTACATATGTGAGCCAGGGACAATACCTGATCGGAGTGAAAGCAGTCAGCATACTGGACAATGAGATAAAGGGAAAAGAGGTATCAGAGAAGCGCTATATACCGTACCGGATGGTATATGGGAAAGGGCTGCGGCCGGCGGACCAGTGAACTGCCGGGGCGGACGGGAGAGCCGGCCGGACTGATTTGCACTAACAGAGAACATAGGGAGAAAAGAGCGGGGAGAAATCCTGGCTCTTTTATTTATGCATTCATCGTCGAAAGATACATGGAAACCTGTCCGATTCGGCAGAGAATAAGGCAGGATGCGCAAGATACAGGATTGCCATGCGGCAAAAAGACAGTTTTGGACCGGATGGATAGCGGAAAATGACAAAATTATCCAATATGTCATATTGACATATCATATAAATAATCATATAATATAATGGCTGGCTTTATTATAACAACTTGTCAGGAGAAATGAGGAGAGAAACAGTGAAAACGTATATGTTTTGTAATGCGCATCTGGATCCGGTGTGGCTCTGGCAATGGGAATCCGGAATGATGGAGGGCATATCCACCTACCGCGCGGCCTCCGGGTTCATTGACGAATACCCGGACTTTGTCTTCAATCATAACGAGGCCCTGATATACCAGTGGGTGGAGGAGCATGAGCCGGAGCTGTTCGAAAAAATCCGGGAGCAGGTTGCGGACGGCAGATGGGAGATTGTGGGAGGCTGGTTTTTACAGCCGGACTGCAATATGCCGTCGGGGGAATCCGTGTTCCGCCAGGTCCTGCGGGGAAGACTGTACTTCTACGACAAATTCGGGAAAGTCCCGGTCACCGCAGTCAATTTCGACTCTTTCGGCCACGCCCGGGGGCTGGTGCAGATGCTGAAGAAATGCGGGTACAAGTATTATGTCAATATCCGTCCCGGAAAAAATATCTATGACTTTGACAGCGAGGATTTCATCTGGCGGGGGTATGAGGGGTCGGAGATCATCGTCCACCGTTCGGACAAGGGATATAATTCCGTCTGCGGTAAGGTGGAGGAGGAACTGCCGGAGTGGATGGAGAAGCGTAAGGAACAGAAGAGCGCGCTGTATCTCTGGGGCGTGGGGAACCACGGCGGCGGACCCTCCAGAAAGGATCTGGATGATATCGCCCGGATGAAAGCCCAGGGCGCGGATCTGGTGCACGCAAAGCCGGACGAGTATTTTGAGACCATCCAAGACCGGGAGCTGCCCGTGGTGGACAAAGGGCTCAATCCCGTTATGGAGGGGTGCTACACCTCAATTATACGCATCAAGCAGATGCACCGCCGTTTGGAGAACGACCTGATCATGGCGGAGGAGATGGCCTCCCATGCGGCCATTGCAGGGCTTGCTCCTTACGAGAAAGAAGCCATCGACGACGCCTGGAGAGATCTCCTGTTTTCGGAATTCCACGATTCCCTGCCCGGCTCCTGCATCGCGCCCGTGGAGGAGGACGTGATTCGGATGCTGGACCACGGCCTGGAGATCACCAACAGACTGAAAGCAAAATATTTCCTGGCGCTGTGCGCGGGGCAGGAGAAGCTGAAGGACGGCGACACGGTTCCGATTTTTGTGTACAATCCGCATCCTTTTGTGTATAAGCAGCCCGTGGACGTGGAATTCATGCTGCCCAGACAGCTGTGGCACAAGGAGTTCTCCGATCCCGTGGTGTACTGCAACGGGAAGAAGATTCCCAGCCAGGCCGCAAAGGAGGCCAGCAACTTCAGCATGGACTGGAACAAGAGGGTGATATTTGCCTGTGAACTTGCGCCCTGCTGCATGACCCGCTTTGACGTGCGGTTCAAGGTCATAGAGAAGCGCCCGGCGCCTGAGCTGAAGCCTGACAGGAGCGGCAGCATCAGGGTCCAAACAGCCAGAGGCCAGGTGATTGTCAATGCCCATACCGGCCTGTTGGACAGCTATGTGGTGGAGGGGACCGAATATGTAAAGAAAGGCGCCATGTCCGTGGACGTCTATGACGATGCGGTCAGCCCCTGGGGCGGCGACGGTGTGTTTCAACCGGAATGTCCCATGGGAAGCTTCTCGCCCATGCCCGGGGGAGAGGCGGCTGACTTCGCAGGCGTGCGCTCCTCCTCGCTGCCCCCTGTTCTGGTGACGGAGGAGGGGGAGGTATACACGGTCATAGAAGCCTATATGCAGTACCATAGGTCCAGAATGGTCATGCGCTATCTGGTCAATAAGCTCACGGGCATGCTGGAACTGGAGCTTCGGATCTTCTTCGCGGAGCGGGAGAAGCGGCTGAAACTCCGCGTGCCCACGCCCTTTGAGCAGACGGAATACATAGGGCAGACCATATTCGGCAGAGAGAAGCTGGCCAATGACCTGCAGGAATGCGTCTCCCAATACTGGCAGGCCGTTGCGGGCCGGGAGAAAGCGCTGGTCATCGTCGACGACGGCGTATACGGCTCCAACTGCAAGGACGCGGAGGCGGGAATTTCCCTGCTGCGCTCCGTTGGCTACGGCGCCGGAAGCATGACCTGGGGGCCGCCTTACGGGGATCGGATGTACCATCAGAGAATGGAGCAGGGGGAGAGGCGTTACCGCTTCCTGTTCCTGGCAGGAGAGCGCGGGGAGGTGCTGGGGAAAGCGGACTGTGAGGCCGCCATGTTCAACAGGAGAGTCTACGCCCAGCAGTTCTGCCCCTCCGGAAAAGGGACCATCCCCCCGGCGCTGGTGCAGATCGACAGAGAAAACGTTGCCATGAGCTGCTTTAAGAGAAGCGAGCGCAGCGGGGACGCCTATATTCTGCGGGTGTTCGAATCCCAGGGACAGGCGGCGGAAGCGGACATACAGCTGCCGATTCTGAACAGGAGCCTGCGGGTCTCGCTGCAGCCGTTTGAAATCAAGGTATACAGGATCGAAAAGGGTGCTGTGACGGAGACGGATATGCTGGAGGGAGCGGTCCCTATAGCGTAAAGGGTCCCAGGCGCCCGGGTGCGGAGACGAGAGGGACTGCCCCGGGCGCCGATCAATGAAAGGAGATAATGCCGTGAATTATTTGAGAGAGAGAATTTTCCAGGAGCTGGGATGGCTGGCGGACCGCATCGTCGTCCAGAGGCAGCCGGTGGAGAACATTACATACGTTCCCTGGGATTACAAGGGGGAAGGACATACCGCGCCAAGGGACGGCTGGAGAACTCAGCGGTCCAGGGAGGAGCTTAGGGAGACCGTCCCCGCGGGCGGTACAAAGACAGGATACGGGGAATACCACGCATGGTTCAAGGCACGGCTGGAGATTCCCCAGTCCATGAAAGGCAGGAAAGTGGAGCTGTGTATCCGGTCGGGACATGGCTTCCACCCCCAGTATATCGTATACCTGGACGGCAGAATCGTACAGGGGGTGGACGGGAATCATGAGACCTTTCCCATCGATTCCAACAAGGAGAGCTGTGAGCTGACCGTATACGGCTTTGCGGGTCGGCCGGAGGAGCTGTACCTGGAGGCGGAGCTGCAGAGGATCGATTCTTATACCAGGGAGCTGTGGTACAGTCTCCGGGTGCCTGCGGAAGTCATGGATTATCTGCCCTTTGAGGGAAAGGAGTACTGCCAGATCAGAACCGCCCTCAACGAGGCTCTCAACCGGATTGATTTCAGGGAGAGGAATTCCAATGATTACAACAGAAGCGTAAGGAACGCCCTGGCGTATATTTACAAAGAGTTTTACGACAAAAAATGCGGGAAGCAGATGGCGAATGTGGTGTGCATCGGCCATTCCCATATCGACACCGCATGGCTCTGGCCCATCCGCCAGACGAAAGAGAAATGTCAGCGCACATTCTCCACGGCGGTGAACATGATGAAAGAATTTCCGGAGTACAAGTTCATCACCAGCCAGCCCCAGCAGTTTCAATTCGTCAAGGAGACGGAGCCGGAGCTCTTCCGGGAGATTCGGCAGATGGTAAAGGCCGGAAACTGGGAGATCGAAGGGGCCATGTGGGTGGAACCGGACTGCAATCTCCCCTCGGGAGAGTCCCTGTGCCGCCAGCTTTTGTACGGCAAACGCTTCATGCGGCAGGAATTCGGCGTGGATTCCAGGATCCTCTGGCTTCCGGATGTATTCGGCTATTCCGCGGCCCTGCCCCAGATCCTGAAAAAAGCCGGGGTGACCCGCTTTGTGACCTCCAAGATTTCCTGGAACGAGACCAACACGCTCCCCAACGACGTATTCTGGTGGCAGGGCATAGACGGCACGGAAATCCTGGCATACTTTATGACCGCACAGGACTACGATCCCAGGGAGAAACTGCGCAACGGAACCACCTACAACGGGAATCTCTCCCCCCGCCAGATCCGCGGCACCTGGGAGCGCTTCCAGCAAAAGGAGCTCCACGACGAGGTCATCAATACCTTTGGCCACGGGGACGGAGGCGGCGGTCCCACCAGAGAGATGATGGAGGTGGGGCGCAGGCTTGAGAAAGGAATCCCCGGCTGTCCCACTGTCACGTTCGAGAAAGCGGGCGCATTCCTGGACCGCATGGAGGAGGCGGTAAAGGATAACCGGTTCACGCCCAGATGGGTGGGAGAGCTGTATTTGGAGTATCACCGGGGCACCTACACCTCCATGGCGAAGAATAAGAAAAACAACCGTAAGGCAGAGTTTTTGTATGAGAACACGGAGCTTCTGACCCTGATGAACAAGATTCTCACAGGAGGCGATTATCCGAAGGAGATGCTTCGGCAGGGCTGGGAGAAGATTCTGCTGTGCCAGTTCCACGATATTATCCCCGGCTCTTCCATCAAGGAGGTATATGACGAGTCGGATCTGATTTACGCAGAGATCGGAGACAACGCCCGGGCGGCCATGGAGAGCGCCCGAAAAGCCTTGGCCTCAAACATCCGGACCCGGGGCGGCCTGCTGGTATTCAACGGCAATTCTTTCACTGCCAGCGGTCTGGTGGAGACCGAGAAAGGAAAGGTCTGGGTGGAAGACATTCCGGCAAAGGGCTATAAAGTGGTACCCGTGCCGGAGGTATCCCCGGGAGTGACGGTGGACGAGGCGGGCCGCAGGATGGAAAATGATTATGTCCGAGTAGTCTTTGATAAGAACTACAATATATCCAGTATCTATGACAAGGTTTCCGGGCGGGAAGCCGTCAAGGAGGGGGAGGCGGGCAACCGGCTTACCGCCTTTGAGGACATTCCCAGGGCCTGGGACGCATGGGAGATCACGAATTACTACACGGAGAAGTACTGGCATCTGGATGAGGTGTCCGGCGTGAGGGTCATCCGGGACGGCGAGACCGCGGGCTTTGAGATCACGCGGCCTTTCCAGAGAAGCGTGGTCATACAGCGGGTCACCCTTGATGCCCACACCGGGAAGATTGACTTTGACACAAAGATCGACTGGAAGAATGACCACATTCTCCTGAAAGCGGCTTTCCCCACGGACATTACCGCCGAAAAGGCTGTCTATGAGATTCAGTATGGAAGCGTGGAGCGCCCCACCCATTACAATACCTCCTGGGAACAGGCCAAGTTCGAGGTGTGCGCGCACAAATACGCGGATCTGTCCGAGTACGGATTCGGCGTGTCCGTGCTCAACGACTGCAAATACGGACATGACATTCACGGCGGAGTAATCCGGCTGACACTCTTAAAATCTGCTACCGACCCAAACCCGGAGGCAGACAAGGAAGTGCACCGGTTCACCTATTCCATTTATCCCCACGGAAAGGATTACCGCCAGGCGGGCGTGGTGAGAATGGCATATCTGCTGAACAATCCGCTGTGTGCCTTTCCCGTATCCGCTCGGGAGGGAGAACTCCCCGACAGCTATTCCATGGTAAGCGTGGACCGGGAGAATATCTTTGTGGAGGCTGTGAAGGAGGCGGAGGACGACGATGCAATCATTGTACGTCTCTATGATGCCTATGACACCAGGACAGAGGTGAAAGTGAGCTTTGGCTTCGACGTGGCAAAAGTGGAAAGCGCATCCATCCTTGAGGAGGTCCAGGATGAGATTCCGGTGGACCACAATGCAGTGACGCTTTTGGTGAAGCCCTTTGAGATTGTGACCCTCAAGGTGACCGGGAAAAAATAAACTGGGAAAAGTGCATAAATTAGCACAGACGAATATGTGCAATTCGATGGAATGGTGGTTCTATATCAAATACATATTGACATATTGCCAAACATACTATAAAATATATTAATATATCAATTGCGTTGTCTGTACCATCCAATATGTTTAGTGTTTATCGGGAAATGGTGCAGACAGCGCGGGAGAACCGGATGGATACGCGCTACATAGATGGGAGACAAAATGAGATTTGTTGATAAGCTGAGACGGCCGGCGCTGGGGCTTGTGCTGATCCTCGCCATGACAGGCTGCGGCGAGAGCGGGGACGCAGGGGACCGGGAGCCGGGGGGCACGGGAAGCGTTAAAACAGAAAGCGGCACGCCGGAGAGCGATGAAGCAGAGGACGGCACGGCAGAGAACGGGCTGGCAAAGAGCGATGAAGCAGAAGACGGGCCGGCAGAGAGCGGCATGCAGCAGGACACAGAGACAGAAAGCAGCGAGACAGAGGGCAGTGAAGTGAAGAGAGAGATAGTTACAATACAAGACAAAGCGTATGAGAGCTTTTCCAGCTTTATAGACGCCTATTACTTTAAGAGCAGAATCACCGAGGGCGTGGGCTCCTTTATCGGAAGCAACATATTCTTCTGGGAGCCGGCGGAGATGTATGAGATGGTCATCGACGCCTATGAACACACCGGAGATGAGAGATATTACAGGATGATCCGGGAGATCTTCGAGGGCTTTAAGCTGGAGCACGGAGAGGACTGGGCCTGGAATGAGTACAACGATGACATTGCCTGGATGACCATTGCCTGCACCAGGGCCTACAACTGCACCGGAGACCGGGATTTTCTGGACATTGCGGCGAAGCATTTTGGAATTGTCTGGGACAGGGGCTGGAGCGACGACCTGGGCGGCGGCATCTGGTGGCGGACGGACAATAATACCAAGAACGCCTGCATCAACTGCCCTATGACCATAGCGGCCTGTCTGCTGGGGGATGCCCTGGACGATGAGAGCTACTATGACAAGGCCGTGCAGATCATGGACTGGGTGGTGGCCAACATTTATGAGGAGAATACGGGCAATGTCTACGATGCCTACAGCATTGACGGGAACAAGAACCACTGGGCCTCCACCTACAATCAGGGAACCTTTATCGGCGCCAACACGCTTCTGTACCTGCACTACGGAGACAAGAAATATTATGACAGAGCCCGCAAGGCGGCGGACTTCACCATAGACAAAATGTATCAGGGCGGTGTCATGAACAATGAGGACAACAGCACGGATCTGGTTGGATTTAAGGGGATTCTGGCCCGCTGGATGTACTGCTTTGCCATGAACTGCGGCCAGGAGGACGTGATGGACTGGCTTGAGATGAACGGGGAAGCCGCCTGGGAGAACCGCAACAGCGACGGGCTCACAGCCACCGCACTTGCCACCAAGACGCCGGACAATGTGACGATCATACCCTACAGCGCTTCGGCGGCAGTGGCCGTGCTGAACAACTGCAGAGGGGACCGGGACGTAAAGCTAAAGATTGCGGATACCATAGACCTAAATGATTTCGCGCGCTGCGGGAGGATGATCCTCTCCGGGCAGCAGGGCGGCGCAAAGACGATAGAGACTGTGGGAGAAAACGCCTATCTGGAATATACCGGCGTGCGCTTTGACGAGGACTGCCGGTCCCTGCAGCTGTCCCTGGCGGCGGACCGGGACTGTACCGTGGAGATCCGGCTGGATGCCCGGGACGGAGAGCTGCTTGCGGTTCTTGAGGTGCCGGCGGGAGAGGAGCCCGGGACGGTACAGGCCGAGATAGAGAAAGTTACCGGCAGACACAGCGTATATCTGGTCATCCCGGAAGAGGGAAGAAAGCTGTCTTATTAGAGCGGGCGGCCGGGATGCGGCAGGCATATATCATGGATCGTCAGCCGAAAGGCTTCGATTAATAAAGAAAGAGAGAGGAAAAAGTATGAGAAAGAAAGTATTGAGTTACTTGTTGTGCGCGGCTATGGCGCTTAGCATGACTGCATGCGGAGAGAAGCCCGCAGAGAGCTCTCAGCCGGAATCCGTGGAAGAATCCGGCGACGAGCCTGCCGGCGACGAGCAGGAAAGCAGCGAGGAGGAAACGCCCGCAGAAGAGTCTTCCGAGGAAGAGTCCCCTGCAGAGGAGGAGACTCCCATAGAAGAGGAGCCGGAAGAGGCAGCGGCAGGCCCTATGGTTCTCAGGACAGAGGCTGAGGCATTTGTGGACGGAGACGTGACCGCTGAGGGCGACCATCTGGGCGGCCTGAAAGACAAGGCATGGGCCATGTACAATGTGGATCTGGCGGACGGCGGCTATAAGCAGATCGGAATCCGCTACGGCGCAGACTCCGTAGGAGGAACCGTCAGACTTTGGATCGGCGATGCCGATTATGAGGAGTTCGGCGAGATGATCGGCGAGGCGGCTTTCGAGGGAACCGGCAGCTGGGATATGAATTCTATGGTGGTGTTTGACGTACCTAACCTGGGGGGGCAGTCAGGCGCTACAGATTTGGTTATCGAGTGGGAAAGTCCTGAGGGAGAGAGCGATTACCTCATGAACCCTGACTACTTCGAGCTGTACAAGACTACCAGTGCCGGCGCGAAGACAAATACCTGGAACTTCTTTGACAACGATTTCAGCGCCAACGAGGTAGCCGGATTCCGCGGAGAAGAACCTGATTACACACACATCTATGTTACCACCGACTGCTATACCGGCTATAAGCTGGACTTTGGCGAGGAGGGCGGATACAAGGAGCTGGCGCTGACCGGTGATTTCGTTGGCGAGTGCGCGCTGGAGCTTCATCTTGACAGTCCTGACGGAGAGCTGGTTGGAAATGTGGCTTTCACCGGCGCTGCGGACTGGACCAATGTCATGACGAATACCTATACTGTGGAAGTGCCTGAGCTGGAGAGCGTGACGGGCGGCCACGGGATTTATTTCGTCTTCAAAAGCGGCGACTTTAATTTCGCATCATTCCGTTTCTACAATAAGCCTGCCCTGAAACTGTCCGAGAGAGTCGAGGCCGAGCTGGACATCGAGGGGACCACTTCCCATGACGAGAGCGATGTAAGCTCTGCGGGCGGCAACATCGGCGGCACACAGGGTAATGTATATATCACCTACCGCCTTGACTTTGAGGACGGCGGATACAACAAAATTCTGATGAGATTCGGCACCATCACACCCGGCGGAACCATTGACGTGCACTACGGCGATCCCAATGGCGAGCTGATCACAACCATTACGCTTAACAGAGATGACGCCCCTGATTCCAAGCCTGAGAACTTCGGCAGCGACTGGGCCGCCTTTGCGGATTTTGAAATCGATGTTCCCGATCTGGCCGGTCTCACCGGTGAGCAGATTATCTGCTTTGTGTTCCATCCCACCGATGGCGATGACAACTGGGTAGGAAACTTCGATTATTACGAATTCTCCAAGTAATGGACGGGGAATGGAAAGTTCGGATTTGGAAAGGAGAGACAAGATGAAGCTTAAGAAAGCAATCGGGCTTTTGCTCTGCGGGTCTGTGCTGCTTGGCTGTCTCACAGGCTGCGGCGAAAGCGCCCAGCCCCAGGAGAGCGGGGCGGAAACCAGCGAATATCCCTTTAAAATAGAGGACCTGGACGGTTATGTATTTACGGTAGCGGATTCCAATGTGGCCAGATGGGAGCCGGAGGAGGGAAGCTCGGATATCGCCAATGCCGTTCTGAACCGTGTAAATAAGGTGGAAGAGCTGTTCAACTGTACCATTGAACGCATTGACTATGATGAGGATCAGGCCCAGCTGGCAGCCCAGGCCGGCACCAAGTATGCGGACATCGTGATCTGCGAGACCTGGAGCCTGGGAAGATTCTTAAAAGCCAAACGGCTGGTGGACCTGACGAAGCTGGAGGGCTTGAATCTGGAGGCGGAGTACTGGCAGAGATACGGAAGCACGAATGTCCTGCAATATCAGGATATGATATATGCGCTGGGCGCGCCTTTCGCCTGCCAGCACGACGAGGCTTTCCTGATGTTTTTTAACAAAGCCATCATAGAGGATCTTGGTCTGGAGAGCCCTTACGACCTGTATGCCAGGGATGAGTGGACCATGTCGAAGCTCCTGGAGTATTGCCAAAAAGCCAAGAAAGACTTAAACGGCGACGGTGTGTTCGACGGAAGCGACCGCTACGGATTCGTGTGCGGCCATGAATTTGACGGACCTTTCGTGCTCTATATGGGAGCCGGCAAGAGATTCCTCAGAGAACAGGAGGACGGCCATTTCTCCTTTGAATTAAATACCAAGGACGCTTTCAGAACCATCAATCAGGTGGCAGAGATTCTGGATCCCTTTGAGAATGCCTATGACTGCCTGGGAATGACACAGCCGGATATCGTGAATCTTTTTGTAAACGGGCAGACCATGTTCTACTGCTATTCCAGAGGAAGAGGCGTTGCGGATCCTATCTATGACATGGCTGATGACTTCGGCGTAGTACCCATGCCGAAAGGGGATGACGCAGGTCCCGACGAATATCGCTGCTGGGTGAGCCATGACGCTCCCAACATGGGAATCTTCGCCAACAATCCGGATCTGGACAAGACGGTCATGATCGTGGAGGCCCTGGCCTACTTTGCCCAGGAAGAGAACCAGATTGAGGAGAACGAGTACTTAAATGTCAAACTGCGCGACGACACGGCCAGGGAGATCGTCAAGAACATCAACCAGTACGCCATGATCGACTATGCGTGGATCGGACAGCAGTGTGCGGACGCAGGCGGCTTCCAGGCCATGAACAGCGCGGTTTGGGCAGTGACCATGACAGACCGGTCGAAGAAGATCATGTCTTCGATCCAGGAGATCGAGAAACAGGTGGAGACCAGTATCCAGCAGCTTGAGGACATCCTGATGCAAAAGGATACGGCCCAATAATCGTGTGAGGCTCTCACACAGTTTGCAGATATTTTCACGGGGGAAGCAATACGGTTTCCGGGGTTTGTTCCCCCGTGTTTTTTGTGGAGGCATCAATGAATAAACACATTCATTTCGGAAAACGTGTTCTGACAGGTATCATGGCGGTTATATTGGTGTCGCAGATGTGCTTTTTCGATACGGTAAAGGCCAAGGAGAGCGAGGACGCCCGGGACGGAGGGGCCCGGGCGCCGTCTGACGATCAGCAGGGCGGCTCTTATCTGGAATATTTGAGCGGATATGAGGACGCAGCTTTCGGGAGAGACGTACATGAGATGGCTGCGGCTGACTATAGGGAAGCACAGGGCGATGTAGAGAAAGCGGAGGGGCAGGCAATCTATACCGGAGAGGACAGCGAAGTCACCTGGACATTCAACATACAGGACCCGGGCCTGTACCAGCTGCAGCTGGAATATATGCCGGCCCCGGGAAACCAGAATAACATCGAGAGAAACATTCTGGTGGACGGACAGACTTTATATAAAGAGCTGCAGTATGTGTCATTTACCCGGATCTGGGAGGACGCGGAGGAGATCAGGGAGGACATCAACGGCAATGATATCCGTCCTGCCCAGCAGGAGGTTTCCGAGTGGAGAAAGGTTTATGTGTATGATTCCGCCAGGTATTCCAACGCGCCCCTGGCCTTTTACCTGGAAGCCGGTTCCCATACCGTTACGATTCAGGGCGTAAGGGAGCCTATGTATCTGGCCTCCGTCACCCTGCGGGCAGAGGAACAGGTCAGAAGCTACAGCGAGGTAAAGGCGGAGTATGCCCGGACGGGACTTTCCGCCGCCACGGGAGAACCCGTGAAAGTGCAGGCGGAAAATATGTACAGGAAGTCCTCCTACAGTCTCTATCAGTCCGCAGATCGAAGCTCCGCCATCACCGAACCCCAGCATCCCTCACAGGTGAAGCTGAACCAGATCAGCGGGAATCAGTTCAAGCTTGCGGGGCAGTGGGTTTCCTGGAAAGTGCAGGTGCCAAAGGACGGCCTTTACAACATCGCCCTGCGCTACAAGCAGGACCTCCTGTCAGGCCTGTTTACCTCCAGGACACTTCGAATCGACGGCGCCATTCCCTTTCAGGAGGCGGGAAATCTTTCCTTTGGGTATTCCGGCAGCTGGCAGGTCCAGGCTTTTGGGAACGGGGAGGAGAGATATGATTTCTATCTCACCGAAGGAGAGCACATCATCACCCTGGAGGTGACCCTGGGGGATCTGGCGGAAGTGATCGCCCAGGTGGACGCAAGCCTGACGCAGATGAACAAAATCTACCGGGAGATCCTGATGATCACAGGCGCAGAGGCAGACATCTACCGGGATTACAACTTTGACGAGAGAATACCCGACACCATCGAAAACATGCAGGTACAGGCGGATATCCTGAAACAGCAGTCCGTCTATCTGGAAGAAGTGGCGGGGGCAAAGGGCGAGCAGGTGGTGGCCTTGGATAAGCTCAGCCGCCAGCTGGAGAGGATGCACGACAATCCGGAGCAGATTGCCGGCAACTTCTCCCAGTATAAGGATAATATCGCAAGCCTTGCGGACTGGATCGCCAATGTCAGCGAGCAGCCCCTGTCCATAGACTATATTGAGATCATAGGATCGGACGGAGCCCTCCCCAAGGCGGAGGCCGGTTTCTTCCAGGCAGCAGGCTTTGAACTGAAAAGTTTTTTCAGCTCTTTTTCAACGGACTACAGCACCCTGGGACAGACTGTGCCCGCAGATTACAATGAAGAGGCAAAGACCGTGGAGGTGTGGATTACATCCGGCCGGGATCAGTCCAATATCATCAGACAGCTCATCAACAGCAGCTTTACGCCCCGGACAGGGATCAATGTGGACTTAAAGCTGGTAAACGCAGGGACACTGCTTCCCTCCGTACTGTCCTCCCAGGGACCGGACGTGACGCTGGGAAGCGTAATGGGGGATCCCATCAATTACGCCATGCGTAACGCGGTGGTGGATCTGTCTCAGTTCCCGGGTTATGGGGAAGTGGCGGGGCGGTTCCATGAGAGCGCATTGGTGTCCTATACCTTTGACCAGGCGGTGTATGCCCTGCCGGAGACCCAGACATTCCCCATGATGTTCTACCGCAAGGACATCCTGGAGGAGCTGAATCTGGAGGTTCCCGATACCTGGGAAGATTTTTTCGAGGTGGTGTCCATCCTGCAGCGGAACAATATGGAGGTGGGCTTCCCCCAGGGCATGGCAGGCATGCAGATCTTCCTGTATCAAAACGGAGGGAGCCTGTATAACCAGGCCCTGACCAAAGCCACTTTCAATGAGGACGTCACGCTGGACGCGTTCCAGAGCATGCTGGATCTGTTTACCACATACCGGTTCCCCAGGGACTACAGCTTTCAGAACCGCTTCCGTACGGGACAGATGCCCCTGGCCATACAGGATTATACGGAATACAACGGTCTGTCGGCTTTCGCACCGGAGATCAAGGGCCTGTGGGGCATGGCTCCCATACCCGGGACGGTGGGAGAGGACGGAGAGATCAACAGGGCTTCTGCCTGCAACGGTACCTGTGCCATGATGCTCAGCGGCACGGACTGCCCGGAGGAGGCATGGGAATTCCTGAAATGGTGGACCAGCGCAGAGATCCAGGCCAGCTTTGCCCAGGAGATGAAGTCCGTGCTGGGGAAAGCCGCCATGCACGCCACTGCCAATATGGAGGCCATTGCCAGCCTGCCCTGGACGAAAGAGGAGTATACCGCTTTATACGCCCAGTGGGAACATGTCACGGGAACGCCGGAGGTGCCGGGGAATTATTATGTGACCAGGAATATCGGCTTTGCGTCCGTTTCCGGCTACACTTCGGGCAATGCCGACGAGCTGCTCCACTGGATGGAGGAGACCAATGACGAGATTGCGAGGAAGCGGCAGGAATTCGGTTTGGATCAATAGGGGAGGAGGCATCCATGAAAAGAATAGGGAAATTCAATCTGAAGCAGTATATGGGGAGGCTGTGGCACGATATGAAAGTGCACAAGACCAGCTACCTGTTCATAGCCCCCTATTGTATCCTGTTTTTTATCTTTACGGTTCTGCCGGTTTTAATGTCCATAGGATTGAGCTTTACGTCCTTTAATATTTTGGAGCCTCCGAAGTTTGTGGGCCTGAGCAATTATTTCCGGCTGTTTTTCAGCGACAGGATGTTTACGGAAAAAGCCATCGGAAATACCTTTGTCATCGCCCTGATCGTAGGGCCGGTGGGTTATATCCTCTGCCTCCTGCTGGCCTGGATGCTCAATGAGCTGCCGCGGGTTCTGAGGACGATTCTGACCGTGGTATTCTATGCCCCTACCATTGCCGGGAACGTGTACCTGATCTTCCAGTACCTGTTCAACAATGATTCCCAGGGGTACATAAACGCCATGCTGATCCGTTACGGTATTACCCAGAAGCCCATCCTGTGGTTCCAGGATGAGAAATACATGATGAGCCTGATTATCGGCATTGCCCTGTGGACCAGTATCGGAACCACATTCCTGTCCTTTATCGCAGGCCTCCAGGGAATTCCCAAGCAGTATTACGAGGCCGGCGCCATCGACGGAATCAGGAACCGGTGGCAGGAGCTGTACTATATCACGCTGCCTTCCATGAAGCCCCAGCTGATGTTCGGCGCTGTCATGAGCATTACGGGGGGCTTCGGCGTGGGAAGCATTGTCACGGCGCTGTGCGGCCTGCCCTCTACGAATTACGCGGCCCATACGGTCATGAACCATCTGGAGGACTACGGAAATGTCCGCTTTGAGATGGGATATGCTTCCGCCATCGCCACACTGCTGTTTATTATTATGGTGGCTTCCAATAAGATCATCCAAAAGCTGCTGTCGAAAGTAGGTGAATAGCTTGAAAAAGTTGAAACTGCGTTTTTCCAGGACAGAGAGGGGCGTAAAGCGCTCCTATGCGGTAGATATTGTGATGTACGGCCTGCTTTTGCTGTTCGGCATCGTCATGGTGATTCCCTTTGTGTTTGCCGTATCCAACGCGCTGAAGCCCCTGTCGGAATTCTTCTATTTTCCGCCTCGTATCCGGGTGGAGAATCCGACCATGGACAATTTCAAGGATCTGTTCCGGCTGATGTCGGATTCCTGGGTTCCTTTCAGCCGCTATATCTTTAACACGGTGCTCATTACGGTGGCAGGTACGGCAGGGCATATCCTCCTGTCCTCCCTGTGCGCCTATGCGCTGGCAAAGCATGATTTTCCGGGGAAGAACTGGATCTTCGGACTCATCGTTGTCTCCCTGATGTTTCGGGGGGAGGTCACCACGATTCCCAGCTTTATGATTTTCTCCGGGCTGGGCCTGGTGGACTCCTATTCGTCCTATATTCTCCCGGCCCTGGCTTCCACCTTGGGACTGTATCTGATGAAGCAGTTCATGGAGCAGATGGTGCCCACGGAGATCTTAGAGTCTGCCAGAATGGACGGCGCGGGAGAGTTTTATGTATTCTGGAAGATGGCCATGCCCATGGTAAAGCCCGCGTGGCTGACCTTGATGATGCTGTCCGTGCAGAGCTTATGGAATCTGGGCTCCACCTCCTATATCCGCAGCGAGGAGCTTAAGACCTTAAACTATGCCCTGCAGCAGATTCTCACCGGCGGCATCGCCAGAAGCGGAACCGCTGCCGCTGCCATGGTACTGATGATGGTCGTACCCATTATCATATTTATCTTTTCGCAGTCGAACATTGTGGAGACCATGTCCACATCAGGAATGAAAGAGTAAGGAGGGGAGAGAGAAAATGTTTAAGGAAAAGCGGGTGCTTCGTTTCCTGGGACTGGTGCTGACGATTGTCTGTCTGATGCAGCCGGTGTCGGCGCGGGCGGCGGAGTATGCACCCTATGACACTTATATCTATAGTAACAACGGCATTTACATGCTCTCTCCTCATGCCTATGTACCCGCAAGGCTGATTAACGGCGAGGGAATCGGCCTGGACGCTGCCTTGAAGAATCCCGCGGATCTGGCGGTGGACGAGGAGGGCAATGTCTATATCGCGGACACGGGCAATAACCGCATTGTGGTACTGGACAGCGAATACCGGCTGCGTTTTACGCTGGTGGGATATGAGGACGCGGTTATGCCCGCTTCCGCATCCCCGGCCGACGGCGGCCAGGATGCGGAAACGGAAAATCCCTTTAAAGAGCCCAAAGCCGTGTTCGTCACCCCGGAGGGCATGATCTATGTGGGGGACACCATGAACGGCAGGATTGCCGTGTTCGGCCCGGAGGGAAATTTCCTGGAGGCCTATGAGGCCCCGGAGGAGACGCTTTTGCAGGACGTGATTTATGAGCCCTCCGCTCTGGTGGTGGATGAATACGACAGGATTTACGTGATCTCCCAGAGCAGCAACATGGGCGTCCTGTCCTTTTCCTCGGACGGTCAGTTTCAGGGTTTTATCGGCGCTGAGAAGACAAAGGGAAGCTTCTGGGATATCGTGATGAATTTCTTCCGGTCAGACGAGCAGAAAGCCAGAATGGTGCAGAATGTTCCCACGGAGTTCAATAATATCACCATTGACGAAAAAGGCTTTCTCTATGTCACTACCAGCACCCTGGATACCTATGAACAGTACAATACCATGATGACGAAGACCGGCACGGCCCACCCCATCAAGAAGCTGAACCCGGCCGGCACGGATGTGCTGAAACGAAACGGAACTTACGGTCCGGGCGGGGATATCTATTATACCCAGGACGTGTCGCGCTTTGTGGATGTGTCCCTGACCGGGGACGGGGTGTACAGTGTGCTGGATTCCAACCAGGGCAAGATATTCACCTATGACCAGGAGGGGAATCTGATGTATGTCTTCGGCGGCATGGGCACCCAGCTGGGAGTCTTCCAGAGGCCTTCGGCGCTGGCCTACAAGGGCACGGATCTTCTGGTGCTGGATTCCAGCACAGGGGAAATCACCGTACTTAGCAGAACCGGCTACGGAGATCTCTTTGCGGAGGCGCTGCGGCTCCAGGGGAACCGCAGATATACGGACGCGGCGGAGAAATGGCAGGAGCTGATCAGGCAAAACGGCAATTATGAACAGGCTTACGGCAATATCGGAACTTCTTACATGCGTCTGGGGATGTATGAGGAAGCCATGATCAACTTTAAGAACGGCAACGACCTAGACGGCTACAGGGAAGCCTACAATTCCTACCGCAAGGGGATCATGGAGAAAAATATCCTGTGGATCCTGCTGGCGGCGGCAGCCATCGTAGTCCTGATCTCCCAGGGGACCAAGCGGCTCAAGGCGGCCAATGCCGCGGCCTGGACCAAGCATGGGAAGTATACCCTGCGGGAGGAGCTGTGCTACGGCTGGTATGTGATCTTCCATCCTTTCGACGGATTTTACGAGCTGAAGCGGGAGGGACGGGGCACCATGAAAGGCGCCATGGTCATCTTCATAGCGGCCATAGCGGAACAGCTGTTTCGAGGCATTGCCACAGGCTATATCGTCACCGGAAGCGATTTGACCAGGGTGAGTATTGTGGACGCGTTTATGTCCGTGGGCTTTCTGGCGCTTTTGTGGACAGTGGCCAACTGGTGCTTTACCACGCTGATGGACGGCAAGGGGCGGATGCGGGATATTTTCATCGCCACATGTTACGGTCTCATTCCCATGGTGATGATCGGATTCCCCTGCACCCTTGTCACCAATTTCTGTACGGAGAGTGAGCTGCAGTTTGTGAATTTCTTCTACAGTGTGGGAGCCATTTGGACCTTTGCGCTGATTTTCCTGGGGGCGCTGGTGGTCAATGAGTACAGTCTGTTAAAAAATATCGTGACCACATTTCTGGCTCTGGTGGGGATGGCTTTTATCGCTTTTATCGGGATTCTGGGAGTCAATCTGTTTACCGCCATGTTCGGCTTTATACGGACAATAGCCAATGAAATTATCTATCGAATGTAAGGAGACGGCTATGCGTACAGATAGAAAGAAAAAAAGAATGATAATAGCTGGTGTTGCAGTCCTTGTGCTGATATGCGCTACGGTCGTCTCTGCGCTTGTATCGAGACCTAAGGAGGAGACCGTGGACGGGAGAGCGCACGAGTCTTTCGGGATTGCGGGAGAGCTTCAGAGCCTGGGCATGGACGCCGGCATGATAAGGGCGGCCGAGAACGAGGAATTGATCCTGTGGCTGGACGGCGCCACCAGCGGAGTGGTGGTGGAGACCAAGGCCACGGGCGACAGATTCTACGCGGTTCCGGAGAATGCCTTAAACGACCCGAGGGCTTCCAAGAATACCAAGAACCTGGTGAACTCTCCGGTGGTGGTGACCTATTACAGCATCAGCTCGCAAAAGACCGTAGAATTTGACAGCTACACCAATGCCACGGCGGAAAACCGCGTGTCCTGGGCGCCTTTGGAGAACGGCCGGGGTATCCGGGTGAGGATGGTGATCGGACGGGAAGAGACTGCCAGGCTGATTCCGGAGCAGATCAGCGAGGCCGGTTTTGAAGCCCTGATGGAAAGAGTGGAGGCAGCAGACGGAGACGCGGCTGTAAGGCAGATCAGATCCCTGTTCCTAAAGTACAATTACGACACCGCAAACCAGGAGCAGAGGGAGAAATATCCCGCCCTGGAGCAGATGGATATCTACTGCCTGAAAACCTCCGCAAATGACTACAACAGAGATACACTGGAGACATACTTCAGGAATATCGGCTATACCTACGAAGAGATTGACGAAGCCTACGAGGAGCTGGGCTATGTGTCCAAGACGGAGGCGTTCCCCTGCTTTAAGATGAACATTGACTATATTCTGGACGGCGGACGGCTGAAAGTGGATCTGGATACGGCGAATATTGAGTATGACAGAGAACTCTTCGTGCTGACGAATCTCAGGATGCTTCCTTTCTTCGGGGCGGGGGAGACAGGCAGCGAGGGCTATGTATTCCTGCCCGACGGGTCCGGCGCCCTGATCAATTTCAACAATGACGGCTCCAAGAAAAACCAACTGACCACCGGCAGGATGTACGGGCCGGACGCCGCGGAATCCAATGCGGACCGGGGCAGCCAGAAGCTGGAGTTCCGCTATCCGGTATTCGGCGTCAAGGATGGGAAAAAGGCGATTCTGGGAATTGTCACGGACGGAGACGCCGTCTCCAATATCAACTGCCAGCTGGGCAATATGATACACTCTTATAACACAGCCTACGCGGATTTCATCATCTGCCAGGGCGCCCAGTACGAATCCGACTTTACCAGCCAGGAGGCCTGGGTGCAGTATGACAGGGTGGGATATCAGGGCCATATCTCTCTGGAGTATGCTTTCTTAACCGGGGAGGAGGCGGACTATTCCGGCATGGCCATGGCATATCAGGATTATCTGCGCAGGGAAGTGCTGCCGGGGGGGACAGAGCAGGACCAGACCATGCCGTTAATGCTGGGGACCCTTGGCACGGTGGGAAACAGCGTCCGGGTACTGGGGATTCCGAAGTTCAGGAATGTGGAGGTGACTTCCTACAAAGAGGCTGCAAAGATGGTAAGCGAACTGTCCCAGGCCGGCATCGGCAATATCAATCTGCGCTACCAGGCCTGGTATAACGGAGGCTACTATAAGTACATTTCCACGAAACTAAAGACCGAGAAAGCGGCGGGAAGCAAGTCCGACCTGAAAGCTTTGGACGCGCAGCTGAAAGCGTCCGGAGGGAGGCTTTTCCTGGACGGGGAACTGATGCTGGGAGATAAGCTGAAGCGCTTTGATTTCAGCTACCGCCCATCCTGGGACGGTATCCGGAATCTGTTCAACAAACAGGCGTACTATCCGTTTATGGTGCCCACCACACAGAGAATGGTCAACTATTATTACTGTATCAATCCCACAAAGCTTCTGGGATATTACGATGCCTTTTCCAGGCAATATGAGAAGCTGGGACTGGAGAATATCTCCCTGGGAACCATGGGCAGGGTGCTGAACTCCAATTACCGCAAGGCGGAATATACCAACAGGCAGGATGCGGAAGAGATCGGGCGGGAGGTGCTGAACCGGGCGGACAGCCAGTACCAGACGCTTTTGGTGGACGCCGGAAACGCCTATACCTTCGCCACTGCGGACTATATCCTGAATCTGCCGGATACCAACAGCAATTACATCATTGAGGACGGAAGCGTTCCCTTTATCCAGATGGCGCTCCACGGGCTGATCACTTATGCGGGTATGCCCATCAACCTTGCGCAGGACTATGAGCAGGCGGTGCTCAAATGCGTGGAATACGGAAGCGTTCCCTACTTCTTTCTGTGCGACACGGAGAGATATGTGCTGAAGAATTCCTATATTCAGGACAGGCAGCTCTACACCGCGGTCTATGAGGACTGGAAAGACAGACTGGTGGAGGCGTATGAAAGAATCGACAAAGCCCTGTCCGGGGTGCAGAATGCCAGAATGATAAGGCATGAGAAGCTGGCGGAGGATTTGTACGCAAGCACCTATGACAACGGAACGGTGATCTATGTGAACTATGGGGACCGGGAACAGAATGCAGAGGGAATCGCTGTTCCGGCCATGGATTATGTGGTCGTGCAGGAGGGAGGTGACGGCAGGTGAGTAAGAATCAGAAAAAGAAAAGCGTGTCCCTGTCGGCGAAAAAGGCAAGGCTTGGATGGGTGTTCGTATCTCCGTTTGTAATCGGATTTTTCCTGTTCTACCTGGTAGTGATCGTGGAATCCATCCAGTACAGCTTCATGGAGGTGGAGACTCTGCCTGAGGGAGGCTTTATCACACATTTCGTAGGCTGGAGCAATTATGAGTATATGACCAGGACATTGACTACCTTTATGAGCGGATTGTGGGCCACTGTGCGGGATATGCTTTACAGCCTGCCGATACTGCTGCTGTTCAGCCTGTTCGTGGCAGTGGTGCTGAATCAGAAGCTGAAAGGCCGGGCGCTGTTCCGCGCCATCTTCTTCGTGCCGGTGATCCTGTCAACGGGTATCATCGCCAAATCGGATGCGGCCAACAATGTGGTAAGCGCTTTCGCCACCATGAATACGGGCGAGATGACCACGGTGGCAGAGGAGGCCAGCGCCGCGTTCAGCATCAACGGACTGATGTACTACATAGAGGATATGTTCAGCTTCGCTCCCTGGCTGCTGGAATTCATCGAGACCGCGGCCACAAATGTGTACGAGGTCATCAATCAGTCGGGCGTGCAGATCCTGATCTTCCTGGCAGGCCTGCAGAGCATCTCGCCCTCCCTGTACGAGGCGGCGAAGATGGAGGGCTGTTCTTCCTGGGAGAGCTTCTGGAAGATCACTCTGCCCATGATCAGCCCCATGATCCTTGTAAACATTATCTACAGCATTGTGGACTGCTTCACAAGATATGACAATAATGTCATGAATAGCATACAGTCCATGATCACGCTGACGGATTACGGCCATGCCTCTGCGGCCGCCTGGATTTACTTCTGTGCCATCGCGCTGCTGGTACTGATCATCTTCGGCATCGCAAGCCGGTTTGTGTTCTATCAGGGGAAAGAGAGGTAGGGGAAAATGATGACATACAATCAATTCAAACAGTCCCATGGGGCCAGGATACTGCGCAGAGGCACTCTGAAAGCCCTGGAGTATGCGCTGTTGATCGGACTGAGCTATTATATCCTGTCTCCGCTGCTGTTAAAAATCGCCACCAGCTTTATGGCGGAGTCGGATCTGCTGGACAGCCTGGTGGTGTACATTCCTAAGGAGCTTACTCTCTGGAACTACAGGAGGGCTGCCGAATTCCTGAATTATTGGGAGTCCCTGCGCAATACGGCGCTGATCTCTCTGGCGGCGGGGCTGCTGCAGATGCTGGTCTGCTCCTTTGTGGGCTACGGCCTGGCGAAATTCAAGTTCAAGGGCAGAGGAATCGTGATGGCGGTGGTGTTCTTTTCCATCATCACCCCGCCCCTGACTTACCAGCCCTCCATGTATCTGAAATTCAGATACTTTGACGTGTTCGGCATCATTGAGGCTGTGACGGGATCTTCCGTCAACCTTTTGGACTCCCTGTGGCCGCTGCTGATTTTGTCCGTGACAGGCTTTGCCTTTAAGAACGGCCTGTATATCTTCATGATGATGCAGTTCTTCCGGGGATTTCCGGAGGAACTGGAGGAGGCGGCTTATGTGGACGGGTACGGCGTGTTCCGCACGTTCTTCCGCATTATCCTGCCCAATTCCGTCCCCATGCTGATCACGGTGTTTACGTTCGCCTTTGCATGGCAGTGGACGGATACGTTCTACACCTCCATGTTCTTCAGCAGGATCAAGACCCTGTCGAATATGCTCTCCAGAGGCTTTGAGGGTATGAACGTGGAGGGGCATGCCATGGCTCTGGCGGCAGGACAGCCGCTGACCATAGCCCTTGGGGGTACGTACAGCCTGATGGTGATCTTCCCGCTGGTCATTGTGTATGTGTTTACACAGAGATTTTTGACACAGGGGATTGAGCGGAGCGGTATTGTGGGCTAAGTGTGAGAAGAAGTTCTAAGGCTGTAAAGAGGGGGCACGGCCCACCTCTTTCGTACACAGCCTAAGAACTTCTAGGCTCGTGAGCGAACGAGTTCGCTTTACGAGCCAATCTCACACAAAAGAATGCCCGGAGTGCGGGCATTCTTCCGGATTTGCACCGATTGTTTTTATGGATGTGTTTTGGGGGTAGATGTGATAGGGAGTTTTGGGAGGTAGGGGCCGGACACGGGTGGGAAAGCCTGTGTCCGGCTTTTGGTATCATGGAAGTTTTTGGGTTTGCCGCGGCAGGCGGTTTGACGGAAAGAAGAACGGAGGTTTAAGATATGGAACGGTTTACTTTGTATTTGATTCATTCTTCTCATACGGATGTGGGGTATACGGATACCCAGGAGAAGATGAAAGCGCATCATGTGGCTTTTATCAGGGAGGCTTTGAGGCTGATTGAGAGGGAGCCGCGGTTTAAGTGGAACTGTGAGAGCTTCTGGTGTGTGGAGCAGTTTTTGAAAGAGGCGTCCCCGGAGGAGGCCCAGGACTTTGTGCGGGCGGTGAAGAGCGGGAATATGGGCTTGTCCGCAAGCTATCTGAATCTGACGGATTTGGTGCCGGAGTATGTGCATCAGGGGATCATGGATGCCTGCAGAAAGCAGCGGGAGGCGCTGGGGATTCCGGCAAAGAGCGCTATGACTGCGGATGTGAACGGATACAGCTGGGGCTTTGCGGATATATTGGCAGATCAGGGGGTGACCAGGCTCATGTCCGGCATCCATACCCATCACGGGTATCATCCCCTGTTTCGCAAGCAGACGCCTTTTTATTGGGAGTCCCCTGAGGGGAAAAAGATTCTTTGCTGGAATGGGGAGCATTATAACCTGGGAAACGAGCTGGGCATTGCCCGGGCGTCCTGGTTTGAGTATACCATTCATGACGGGATGTCCTGGGCGCCGCTGCCGGATTTTGAAAAAGCAACCAGGCGGATTGAGGCTTATGTGAGGACGCTGCGGGAACAGGGCTATGCGCTGGATTTCGCCCCTGTGTGCCTAAGCGGCAATATGACGGACAACGCGCCGCCGTCCCTGCGCATTCTGGAATTTATCGATCTCTATGAGGCCAGGGGCGGGGAAGTGACCCTGAAGATGGCCACTTTGGATGAATTCTTTGAGGCCCTTGAGGCAAGCGGCGCAGAGATTCCCGCCTACCGGGGAGACTGGACGGACTGGTGGGCGGACGGCATGGGCTCCACCCCTGCGGATGTGCTGCAGTACAGATCTGCAGCCCGCAGCTACCATATGGTGCAGAAGCTGGATCCGGAGGGAAAGGTGACGCCCCGGGCAGCCCGCAGGGACGCTTTATATAACCTGATGTTCTACGGGGAGCATACCTGGGGGTATTCCTCCTCCATTACGGAGCCTTTCCATCCCCAGGTGAACAACCTGGATCAGTGGAAGAGGCTGTACGCGCTGAAAGCCTGCGAGTCCGCGGTGATCGCCAGGGAGGCCCTGCAGCGCTTTTTGGGGGAGACCGCCGTGTCCCTGCACAAGGAGCTGATGTTCTGCGCGGTGAATCCCCATGACCAGCCCGTGAAAGGAATCCTCAGACAGGATCTGGAGCATTTTTACGGCCATGAGCATTTCAGGGTGGTGGACGCTTTGGACGGAAGCCAGGTTCCTTTCCAGATCAGCCGCTATTCCAGAGGACCCGAAATGTGTATCTGGGCAGAACTGGGGCCTGGGGAGAAGAGAATGTACCGGCTGGTGGAGCAGCCGGAATCTCCGCTGCCCTCGGCAGGTCTGAAAGCGCCCATGGGAATCGAGGGCGTGGACGATCTGGACTGGAGATTACGGGAACGTCTTGCACAGGGCGGATGCGCGGCTTTTGACTGGCTGGAGAATGCCTTTTTCCGGATGACTTTCACACCGGAAGCGGGGATCACCTCCATACGGGATAAGGTACATGGAAAAGAACTGATGGCGGCAGACAGGCCTTACGGGGCGTTTACGCCGGTGTACGAGGTGACGGAGCGCAGAGTGGGAGAGGACTATCTGACGGTGAGGAGAAATATGGGGCGCAACCGGAAAGCGGTGCGCACACGGCGCAGCGCCGGAAAGCTTACGGATGTGAGGGTATTGGAAACAGGCGCTCTCTACACCAAAGTAGAGCTCTCCTACCGGATGGAGGGCGTAAAGGAGTGCGCGGTGCTCCTGACGGCATATCATCTCTCGCCCCGGCTGGAGATTGACTTCCGCATCCATAAGGAAAGCGTCTGGGAGCCGGAGAACCTGTATCTGTCGCTGCCCTTTGCGGGGGAGGTCTGGCTGGACAAGGCGGGCGCCCGGATGCGTCCCCGCATAGACCAGCTGCCGGGCACCTGTGTGGACTTCTACGCGGTACAGAACGGGCTGGTGTTCCGGCAGGGGGAAGCGGATGTGATTTTGACTGTGCCGGATACGCCCTTGGTGTGGATGGGGACCCTGCGTGCCCACCCCATACGGCTCATGGGAGAGGGTGTGCCCAATGAGGATGAGGTCTATTCCTGGGTGATGAACAATTTCTGGGAGACCAATTTCAAGGCCAGCCTGGGCGGGTTCTATCAGTTTCACTATGAGCTGGAGACGGCCCGGCGGGGGGATGTACGGGCGGCCTTCCGGAAAGCGGAGGCGCTTTGTGAGGGGCTTTTGACTTTTTATCGTTTTGAGGATGTGCGATGATGTGGGTAAGTTCCTTTATCGCCTTACTTTCCATGCATGGCGGGGCAGCCGGGATGCATGGGGGTACCGTTAAAGTTCCGGCTAATTGTGTGTGAATTGTGTGTTGGGAAAGGGGAAGATATGGTTTCGTTAGGGATAGATCTGGGCGGTACCCAGATGAAATGCGGCCTGGTGGAGGACGGAAAGGTGCTTCGCTTCGGCGTTTGCGATACCTGCGTCAAAGAGGGATATGCCGCGGTGACAGAGAGAATGGCAAAGCTGGCGGAGCATGTCCTGGAGGGGGATAAGGCAATGTATGTGGGCATTGCATCCCCCGGTATCATCGACACCCGCCGGGGGATCGTCCGGTATTCCAACAATTTTGACTGGCATGACGCGGCCCTGGGACAGGATATGTCGAAGCGGCTGGGGCTTCCTGTGGGCATCGCAAACGATGCCCAGTGCGCGGCTCTGGGGGAGGCTCTCTACGGCGCCGGAAAGGGCATTGCCCGCATGGCCATGGTTACCATCGGCACCGGTGTGGGCGGAGGATTCGTCCGGGACGGCAGGCTGGAGACGGACAGCTACGGCTCCATGGCCTATATATTCGGCCATGCGGTGGTGGCCCATGGGGGCAGAGCGTGCAACTGCGGGCGAAAGGGCTGCCTGGAGGCCTATGCCTCCGCCACTGCCATGGCGGCGCAGGGGAGGCTCTTCTGGGAAGAGGAAAAAAGCGTAAAAGAGATTTTCCGGGCAGCAGGCGCAGGAGATGAGAAAGCACAGAGGATTATAGAAGAATTTCTGGAATATCTCACAGAAGGCGCGGTGAATATCGCAAATATCCTAAGGCCCCGGATCATCGTGGTGGGCGGGGGCGTATCGGCTTCCGCCGATAGGATACTGCCCGCAGTGAACCGGGGGCTTCAGGAGGGCGTATACGGATATGCCTACGCGCCGGTGCGGGCGGTTCGCGCCTGTCTGGGAAACCAGGCGGGTATCGTGGGGGCGGCCAGTCTGATGTGCGAGGAGCAGGGAAAGGAGCAGATATATCATGAGAGAGACGAATTTCGATAAATATCCGGAGAAAAGCATAGAGGGATTTCCGGCAATTGAGGGATGGGAGAGCATCCGCGGGAAGCTGCGGGAGGCGGCAGGGCGGGACGGCATTTTGGTGGCGGAATTCTATCCGGGGGTTCACAGGCAGGAGCTGGTCAGGGAGCTGGGCAAACTGGACTTTGCCATGTTTGACGCGGAAAGCTGCGCGGTATCGGACGCGGAATATCAGCGGATGACGGCAGACTTCGTCACGGAGGACAGGGTGTTCGGAGTGATGAACACCCTGCGGCTGGAGGATGTGTACAGGCAGGAAAAGCTGGAGGCCATGAGCCGGGAGATAGCAGCCTGCGACGGCCCTGTGCTTGTGTACGGCACCGGAGCGTCTCTGGTGACGGATCGGGGGACACTGCTCTATTTTGACATGCCCCGGTGGGAGATTCAGTGCCGTTTTGCGCAGGGCATGAAGAACTGGAAGACGGACAATGAGAGTGAGGAGAAGCTGCGCAAGTTCAAAAGGGGCTTTTTCCTGGAATGGCGCATGGCGGACCGCCGGAAGAAAGAACTGTTTGAGCGCATGGACTACGCGCTGGACACGGTGATTCCGGGAAGTCCTAAAATGGTAAGCGGCCAGGGTGTGCGCACCGGGCTGGACAGGCTGGCCAGGGAGCCTTTCAGACTGGTGCCCTACTATGCCCCGGAGGTCTGGGGAGGCCAGTGGATGAAAGAGGTCTGCGGCCTGGACCGGGGCGCGAAGAATTTCGCCTGGGCTTTTGACGGCGTGCCGGAGGAGAACAGCATCTTCTTGCGCTTCGGGGAGGTGCGCATGGAATTCCCTGCGGTGGACGTGGTGTTCTATCGCCCGCGCCCCCTTTTGGGAGATCGGGTCCACGGCCGTTTCGGGGATGAGTTCCCCATCCGCTTTGACTTTCTGGACACCATGGGAGGACAGAATCTCTCCCTCCAGGTTCATCCTTTAACGGAGTATATCCAGAACACTTTCGGCATGCACTATACGCAGGACGAGAGCTATTATATCCTGGACTGCGACGATGACGCGGTAGTCTATCTGGGGCTGAAAGAGGGCGTCTGCAAAGAGGAAATGCTGGCCGCGCTCCATGAGGCCCAGGAGGGCGGGAAGCCCTTTGACGCAGGACGCTTTGTGAATCAGTGGCCGGCGAAGAAGCATGACCATTTCCTGATTCCCGCGGGCACCATCCACTGTTCCGGCAGCAACTGCATGGTGCTGGAAATCAGCGCCACCCCCTATATCTTCACCTTTAAGCTCTGGGACTGGGGCCGCCTGGGACTGGACGGAAGACCCCGCCCGGTGCATTTACAGCATGGGGAAAAGGTGATCCAGTGGGACCGCACCACCGGGTGGGTAAGGGACAATCTCGTCCGCCGGGCGCATGTTGTGGAAGAAGAGGAGGGGTTCTGCGAAGAATTCACCGGCCTGCATGAGCAGGAATTCCTGGAGACCAGGCGCGACACTCTGCAAGGGGAGCATACTTTCACCGGGGAGGGAAGCGTCCAGATGTGCAATGTGGTGGACGGCCAGGGCGCGGTTATCGCATCCCCTGAGGGGGCCTTTGCGGAATTTACCGTCCATTACGCGGAGACCTTTATCATTCCGGCTTCCATCGGGGCTTTTACGATACGGCCTCTGGGGGAGGAGTGCAAGATATTGCGGGCGTATGTGCGGTAGAGAGTAATGAAAGGGCTGTCGCATCCCTGATTTCCTAATCAATGTTGCGCCAGTCCCTTTTTTACGTTCGGAAGAGAGAAAATGTAACTGAGCGGTGCCAGGATGATGCCGGAAAGGGCTAAAGTGGTAGAAAGACGATGGCATATGAATATAATGGTAATAGAAAAAATAAATGTATGAAAGGTTTAAAAAGTTTTACAATATAGAAGAATAGATGATATAAATAATAGTATGGTATGAATGTGGGAAAATAGCGGAAAATCAGCATAGATATGCAAGAAAGTAATTGACGGGTCAATACCCTAATGCTATAATTCTATGTTGTATATTATCTTGCCGAAGATGTTTTGTAGTGAGGATTATATAAGGAAGATGTTATATGGCTAACGTAGGAAGAAAGCTTGGTGTAAACATCAGTACGCGTATGCTGGAAGCTGACATTAGTCTTGACAGCTTTGCCAAACATTTGGGATATTCGATGAAAGATGTGTGGAATGTTATCGAAGGAAAGGTTATAATTCCGCCAGTTGAATTAGATAAGATGGCAAGTCTTCTTAAAACAACAAAGAGTGAATTGATGAATCATGAACCGGACAGTTTGGTGCCGGAGTTGCAGTATATGAAAGAGTTTAGTAATCCTGATAATTTGGATAGAATATTGGATTTGATGGATGAATATGTGGAACTGAGAGAAGTTGTATAAAAAGGAAAGCTGTACGAAAGTACAGCTTTTTTGAGGTGGAAAATGAATTGGGAAAAGATAATGGAACAAAATCCAATAGCAATAGAAAAAGTTAGAAGAGATTATGTTTTGAATAATATGGTAATTAGGGATGATATATTTGGAATTTTGGAAAAGCATTGTACTGTCGTATATTATCCGATAGAGAATGAAATTAACTGTGGTTTTCATACGAAGCGTTTTGTTAAAGACAGATTAGGGGACTTTGTATATATTAATACTGCAAAGCCTGTTGCCGAACAAGTTTTTGCGGCTGCTCATGAGTTGGGACACGTATGGGGGGCCGCAAGTAATCCCGTACAATGAATTTCAAAAAGATGCAGAAAAACACTACGATATCAGTGAAAGAGATAGAAGCGATTTTAAAAGCTATGAGAAAACGGGATGCTATATCAACTATAAAGGCAGTATGGAGAGAAAATCATACTGGTTAAAAACGGGTCTGCGGGAAGCATATAGGACGAAAGGGAGGCTGCATCATGAATTATTCTGTCTGTATTGACGCACTGTATCAGGGAAGAGATTTTCTGGAGGGCATGCGGGAGACGAAAGAAGCCGGCATCGGAGCGTTTGAATTCTGGTCCTGGTGGGACAAGGATATGGAAAAGATCGCATCCGAAAAGGAGAGGCTGCACCTGGAGGTGGCAGCCATGTGCACCAAGTTTTCTGACCTGGTGGATCCCGCTTGTCACGATACTTACCTTGCAGGGCTGGAAGAGAGCATGGAAGCGGCAAAGCGGCTGGGATGCCGCAGACTCATCAGCCAGGTAGGCGCAGACACGGGAAATGCGCGCGAAGAGCAGCACAGAGCCCTGTGCCAGGGAGTCAAAAAGGCGGCCGGACTGCTGGAGGGCACGGACATGCTGCTGCTTTTGGAGCCTCTGAATACGGCGGTAGATCATAAGGGATATTATCTGTCCTCTTCCAGGGAGGCCTTTGACATCATAGAGGAGACAGGCAGCGACCGAGTAAAGGTGCTCTTTGACATTTATCACCAGCAGATTACGGAGGGCAGCATCATCCGAAACATTCAGGCCAATATCTCAAAAATAGGGCACTTTCATACGGCAGGGTGTCCTGGCAGGCATGAACTGGACACAGGGGAACTGGCCTATTCCCGTATCTTTCAGGCCATTTCCGAAGCGGGATACACGGGCTTCATCGGCCTGGAATATTTCCCTGTGAGGCCTGCGAAAGAGGGGCTTGCGCAACTTCCGGGGCTCTTGAAATGAGAACTGCCCGACAGCAGCGACATACATGGCGGAGCGGATGTTGGGGGAAAAGAAAAATGAGACATTTCAATACAGAAGGGGTATGCGGACCGGAAGAGCATTATATGGTGCGGCTTGATGACAGACTTGCACAGATTAAAACGGAACTGGTTGACAAAAAGAAATATTTTGTGGTTAACAGAGGACGGCAGTACGGAAAGACCACAACCCTGAATGCGTTGGAGCGATACCTGAAAGAGGAATACATTGTCCTGGCATTGGATTTCCAGCTGATGGGTACAGAGGACTTTGCGGACGAGGCGTCTTTTGTGCGTGTTTTTGCGAATGCTGTGCTGGAGGAGCTTGCCCGGGCGGAGGCGGACGGCAGAAAAGATTTATATGCATATACGTCAGGTTATCCGGTGCTGGTTTCCGCTATCTGTAAGTGCATCAGTGAAGAACTCCCCCGGGAAGAGGGGCGTGAGGATTTGACAGCGCTTTGGTCAAAGACAGGCGTGGAGCAGGCGGTAGCGATTTTTTTAAAGGAAAACATGCCTTTGTTTGAGAGCATGGCAAAGATTGCTCCCTGTATTTCGGGCTGTAGGTTTCTATTTGGTGGCTGCTCTGGCAGGGGACTTCTCTTTTCAGCAGCATTTTCTGCTGCTCGGCTTCGAATTGGGCCTTTCCGTCCGCCAATAGCTTATGGAGGAGATGATTGTCTATATTTTCATGAAAGTCCTTTTGCCGGACGTTGACGCTCTAAGGGCGATATGGTAAACTTTTATCAGGACAGAGGATTTTATCTGCTAGAATCTGGAATGGAAAGAGGGACACCGGATATGGGAAAACGGTTTAACGTGACCGGATTGTGCGTTCCGAGGAAGCACTATATGGTCAATCTGGCGGATCGGCTGGCCCAGGTGAAAGAAATGGTGGATGAGGGCGCTTATTTTACCATCCATCGGGCCAGGCAGTACGGAAAAACTACGCTGCTCTATGCGCTGGAAGAATATTTGAAGACGGATTATCTGGTGGTAAGCATCGATTTTCAGAAATTTGGTACTGCCACATATGAAAGTGAAAACAGTTTTGCCCTTTCGTTTGCAGACTGTTTCCTGAACGAACTTGATAGAAACGAGGAGTCAGATATCGCGGAATTAAGTCAGGAGATGGAAACCTTGCGGAATATATGCCGAAGCAGGGACGGTTCTTACGCTTTCTATGGACTGTTTGCGAAGCTGAATCGTATCTGTAAGCTTTCTGTCAGACCAATAGTCCTGATGATAGACGAGGTGGACAGTGCGTCTAATAATCAGGTATTCCTTGATTTTCTGGCTCAGCTGCGAAATTCTTATCTGGAACGCGAGGCCAGGGGGACTGTTACTTTTCAATCGGTCATCCTGGCGGGGCTTTATGACATAAAAAGCTTAAAGGCGAAAATCAGGCCGGAAGATGCGCGGAAAACGAATAGTCCGTGGAACATAGCGGCGGATTTTGACGTGGATATGAGCTTTTCCGCGGCGGACATTGCGGGGATGCTGGAGGAGTATGAGGGCGATGCCCATACGGGAATGGACATTGCCGGGATGGCGGATCTGCTGCGCTCCTATACCTCCGGCTACCCCTTTCTGGTGTCGCGTCTGTGCAGGCTGATGGATGAAAAAATCGCCGGAAGCGAAAGCTTTCCCACAAAGGAAGCCGCCTGGACGAAAGACGGTTTCCTGGCAGCGGTGCGGATGCTTCTCACGGAAGAGAACACGCTGTTTGAATCCATGGACAATAAGCTGATCGACTATCCCGAGCTGAAGCAGATGCTGAAAGGGCTTCTGCTTCTGGGGAAGCCCATTGAAAACATTCCCGGCAACGAGAGCATGCGGATGGCGGTGATGTTCGGATTCGCTATTGTCCGAAACGGCTTCCTGTATGTGGCCAACCGGATATTTGAGACCAGGCTCTATAACGGTTTTTTGGCCGAAGAGAGCCTAAATAGCGATATGCCGCAAATTGCGCTGGCAGAAAGGAATCAGTTCATCAGGGATGGCCAGCTGGACGTGGAGCTGCTGCTCCGGAAGTTTGTGGCTCATTACACGGAGCTTTTTGGAGATTATGGGGAGAAATTCCCGGAGGAGGACGGGAGGCGGCTTTTCCTGCTCTATGTACGCCCTGTCATAAACGGAAAGGGTAATTATTACATCGAGGCCAGAACCAGGAACCATCGGCGCACGGATGTGATCATCGACTTCCAGGGGCAGCAGACGGTGATTGAACTGAAAATTTGGCGCGGAAATGAATACCACTTAAGAGGGGAAGTGCAGCTGTGCGAATATCTGGATTATTATCAGCTGAAAAAAGGGTACATGGTGAGCTTCAACTTCAACAAAAAGAAGCAGGTGGGAGTCCATGAGATAGCAGTAGGGGATAAAGTTTTGGTGGAGGCGGTCGTTTGATTTACGGCCGCCTGTCGTGCTCTTTTACCTTTTTGGGAGCGTCTTTGTGAGAATGAAGGAATAGGAAATGGTAATTACAAACACCACCAGCTCAAAGACGAGACATTTCTCTATGGTCAGCCCTGCCTCATTCCGCTGCCGTTCACCAGGTTCAGCACATGCCCCAGGCCAAAAGTGACGCTGGAGACGATAATCGCCGTTTTTACATTGTCCTTTTCCATGGCCCGGAAAAGAAATCCGCGGAAAATTACTTCCTCTGCGAACCCCACGCAGAGCATGCAGAGGATGAAGCAACGAATATCTCAAATGGATATGCGGTTTTGCCAATGCACAGGGCGGGAAAATATATATTGGGAAGAAAGACGATGGAACTGTGACAGGCTTAAGGGATAGCAGGAAGCTGCTGGAGGATATTCCTAATAAAATCCAGAATAAACTTGGTATTGTGGCAGATGTGAATTTGTTGTCGGAAAATGGTTTAGAATATATAGAGATTGTTGTCAATCCCTGGGCTTTTCCTGTGAATTGTGACGGTGAATATCATTATCGCAGCGGAAGTACGAAACAGCAGTTGAGAGGGAACGCGCTCACGAATTTCCTGATGGCGAAGACAGGGATGAAGTGGGACGCGGCAACGGTATCCAATGTCTCTGTCTCTGACCTGGATAAAGAGAGCTTCGATATTTTCAAGAGGGAAGCGCTTCGCAGCGGGCGTATGACGAAAGAGGATTTGGACATTTCCAATGAAGAACTGATAGAGAAACTGGATTTAATGGCGGACGGCAGAGACGCTTTTGGGCTCCCATACATCAAAGCCGTATAACCCTGATATTGCCAGAGTGTTTTATCGGGCAGGATATATTGAGAGCTGGGGGCGCGGCATTCAAAAGATTTGCGATGCCTGTAAAAGCTTAGGTGCTGAGGAACCGGAGTACATCGTCCATGGCGAGGATATCATGGTGAAATTCAAAGCGCTTCAAAGTGCCAAGGTGACTGAAAAGGTGACTGATAAAATATATGGTGAACTAACGGAAAATGAAAGAAAAATACTTGAAATACTGGACGAGAATCCGTTCTCCACATATATAGAGATAGCAGATAAGCTGATGGTGAGCAGAAAAACGGTTTCACAGAAAATCAGGGGGGCTTAAGGAGAAAGGTATCATCAGTAGAGTGGGCTCCGCAAAAAGGGGACATTGGAAGAGAGTATAAGAGAAGTCGAAAGCATTCCAAAAGAAAGAGGAGGACAGAGATCTTCCATCTTCCGCCTGGAGGGCATTGCGGGAACGGTCATTTTATCGATTTGGGCGTAAAGGTGGGAAAGCAACGCTGGATTCCTAATCAAAAAGGGTCTTCCAGTTTTCCGAGTGATACGCTTCAAAGCACATCCGTATCTGCTCCTCATTATTTTTTTCCGTGGCCAGCACTGGCAGCTCATCCATCCCGAAGTAGCGGCTGCATACGGTTTCCAGGTTAGAGAGAAACTCTCCGCCGATAACGGTGCACAGCACAAAAATTTTGCACACCTTGTAGGCGTAGATGGGCAGATTGTGCTTTTCCCTGTCCTGCACCGCGATGACCATATCAGCCGCTACGTCCAGGCCGGCCTCTTCTTTGACCTCTTTCAGCACATTCTCTTTTACAGACACGTTCACGTCCACCCATCCCCCGGGCAGGGACCAGGTTCCGTTCTTCTCCTGCACCAGCAGAATCCTGTCCTCCTGGAAAGTTGCGGCGCGGCAGTCGATTTTAGGCGTCTGATATCCGATTTCGTCGCAGAAGAGGTTCTTCACTTTGTCCAGGGGAATGTCCGACTGGTGGGAAACCATCTCCGCCGCTATTTCCCGAATCCTTTCATAGCGCTCCCTGTCGAAAGCGTCCTTTCCATAGAAAAGCCCCGCCTGTGCCAGGCTCTGTAATTCCACTGCCCATTGCAGCCATTTTTCGTTCTTATCCATATGCCCTCCCTGTCAGTGCCGGTCAGTAATCTCAAATGCCGCTTTCCAAACCGCTTTTCATGCTATCATGATAGCGCAGACTTTTCTGCCGTTCTATGTCATTTCGGACATAAAATATGATTATCCTGCCATTTTCTCCGATATTCTCCGGGAGTGCAGTTCTGGTACTCCCGAAAAAGTTTGCCGAAATAGCTGCTGTCCCCCAATCCGCAGGCGTATCCGATATCTGCAATGGTGTTCTGGCTGTTTATGAGCATCCGGCAGGCTTCCTGCAGGCGGCAGCTCTGGATATACTTTGCGGGGGTAGTGTGGAGATAGCTGCTAAACAGCCGAAAACTCTCCCTTTCGCTTAGGCAGGCCACTGCAGCAAGCTCTGAGACGGCGATTTTTTCGGATAGATGCTCGTGGATATAAATCAGCATATGTTTGAGCCTTTCATCGTTCCGGTCATAGTTCTCCTTTCCGCCAAAGGAGGGAGAGAGCAGTTCAAAGAGCTTCAGCCATATCTCGGACAGGGCTTCCCGGAGTTTTATTTCATAGCCGAAGCCGTTCTCGGACAGGGCAAAGGCAGCTTTTAAGAGACGGAGGATATCCGCCTGTCCGGAGTCTTCGGGATGGAAAACAAAAATATCGATTTGAGGATTTGAAGTGATCGGAAAAACATACTTTCTATGGATTCTGCCCCCGCTGATCCCGGAGACCAGAGCAGGGTCGAAAATATGGAGCCGCTGGATGTTTTTCTCTGTCCGGGACATGGCTTTTGTCATGTGGAGGACATTTGCATTCACAAAACCGCCGGAGCCTGCCGGAAAGAAGACTTTCCGTTTTGGAGTGTAATATTCCAGCGCACCGCTTTCCATATAGAAAAGCTCTACCGCCTTGTGCCAGTGCCAGGGTACGGAACGCCCCGCATATTGATCCAGTTGCGCATTGGAGGCGATATAGGGAAAGGCGGATTCGAAATCCGGCAGCAGTTCCTCCCTGCTTCCTGTTTGAAATTCTAATTTTTGCACAGTTTTCATAAAGGCCTCTTTCCCATGGTATCAAAAGGAATAAGAACAGTTTAGCGTATGCCGGATGGGAATGCAAGCAGGATAAACAAAACTTCAGGGCTGTTTCACATCCAGGCAATCAGGGAATTTTAAGGCCGCATTTAGCACTCACAGAAGAATGCAATTGGCAATTGATTTGATACGCAATCCGGGGGCTCCCATCCTCCACATAGATGATGCCGCATTCCTGAAAGCCATGTTTTTCCAGGAGGTGGCGCATGATGGCATTGTCCCTGTGGGTGTCGATGCGGATATTGGAAATCCGGGACATGCAGTAGGCCAGGCATTCCCGGAAAACGCCTTTCCCGGCGTTTTCACCTGAAAACAAAGCATCTAAAAACAAAGCGTATAAATCAAACAAAGCCGGCGAAGCTGATAGTCGGCGCTTATTGACGAAAGAAGAAATTTTCTGTATAATGATTACAAGTGCAGAAAAAATTCTGTAAATTTCAAGCTTATAGAGGAGGTACGCGTATGCAGGAAGTGATCAAAATCTATTCCAAGGCCCACCCGAATATCCAGTTAAAGGCGATTCCGGGACATTTTGTAACCCCCAACTCCCATGTCAATTATTTTCTGGATATGACAACATTGAAATCCAGGCTTAGCGAGGCATCCATGGTGGCGAGGGAACTGGGCAGACAGGTCATGATATCGACTGTGGTGGATACCATTGTGTGCATAGATGGCTGTGAGATTATCGGCGCCTTTCTGGCGGAGGAGCTGACCAGGGCAGGAATTTATTCCAGAAACGCCCATAAGACCATCTATATCATTACGCCGGAGTACACCACGTCGGGACAGATGATGTTCAGGGACAACTATCTGCCCATGGTCAAGGATAAGAACGTACTCCTCCTTCTGGCCAGCGCCACCACGGGAAAGACGGTGACGAAAGCCATACATACCCTCAGCTATTACGGCGCTTCCATAAGCGGAATCAGCGCGGTG
Organism: uncultured Acetatifactor sp.; assembly: GCA_910584235.1. Lineage (GTDB taxonomy): Bacteria > Bacillota > Clostridia > Lachnospirales > Lachnospiraceae > Acetatifactor. Next base: position 35,625 of record CAJTZD010000018.1, on the reverse strand, counting down.
TTCAGCGCTGCCAACAGCATTGTGGGGATTCCGGTCAATTCCTTGTTCACTACGGCGGATATTCCGGACTATATGACATACAGCTCCGAAAAATGTTCCATGTGCGAGGAGAAGAAACCCATTGACGCTTTTGCCAATGCTTTTGGGTATTCCAGGATCAGCTGACATTTCGTTTTATGCTATATTTCAAGGAGACAAGGGTAGAGACATACCCTTTTGCGAGGGAGACAGTCAGGGAGACTGTGTTCAATGCCCTTACATGGGCTTGGCAGACGAGTGTAGGGAAGCATGGACAGCGTCCATGCTTCCCTACACGTTTCCTTATATTTCTCGCTGTACTTGACAGTCCCTGCCTTACATGCCAGCCAGCGCACAGCGCGGCGCAGTCAGAAATCTGCCGTATCCTTTTGTTCCTCTTTCTTCCAGTTCTGATAAAGCTGCGCGATTACCTGCTCGATGGGTGGCTTGCGGATTTCGATGTCCAGGATTCCCTCCGCCCGGGACAGCCGCTCCGGTATCCCCCTGATGGGCAGCTGGGGCCAGATCTACCTCAAATTCAAACACGCCGTTCTTTCCATTAGGAGCCTGCAGCCGGCAAGCTCGGGCCTCGTTCCGTCCGTGGTGACGGTGAGGCGGGTCAGGTTCCCCGCGATTTCCCGCAGGCCGTCGAAGCTGCCGTCGTATACAAGCCTGCCCCCGGAGATCATCAGGATCCGCCTGGCCATCTCCTCCAGATCGTCCATATCGTGGCTTGTCACCAGGAGCGTCACGGCCTCCTCTTTGTTGATTCTCTTCAGGAATTCTATCATCTGGCGCTTTGCCACCATTTGATTTCTCCGCTTTGCTTTTTACTTCAAAGGCTTCGCCCCGGCCTTTTCCTGAGCGGCTTCCAGGGCGCGCCTGAAGCGGCTCTTCTTCTTGGCGGGCTGGACTTCGATCTTGCCGTGGAGCCCCTTGACGCTCAGCACATAGATACCGCTGACTACAGCTTTTACTTCTTTTTTCACCGGCACCGTATCGAATATTTTCTCGTCACAGATCAGCGACATGATCTGGGGGCCGACTTTTACTTTCACGATGGGGAGCTTGGAGCGCCGCATGAGCTTGGGCGTCTGATCCAACACCATCTGGGGCAGCCCCGCATCCTTAAGCCTCATCCGTTTCTTGTCAATGATCAGCATAGAGACGGTCTGCTTGTTGGCCTCCAGCATCTCCTGCTGCTGGGCCTGCTTTTTCTGCGCTTTCTTTCCGAGGAAATACAACACGACAATCAGCGCGATGAGCACCACTGCCACTACGATCAGTACAATCATCCATGGTTTCATATTATGATAAGCCTCCTTGAGTATGTTTCGCCTGACGGCCCGATTACCTCTATTCTAGCACAGATATATATGGATAAGCAACAAAAAGCAACAAAAATTCAGGCGGAAATGCTTTTATGCTTTTAATAAAGGAAAGAATGTGGTATGATACTTTATACTGCAGGCCAGTTAAGTTTGCAGTAAGCCCCGACTGCAGAGCGCCAGCCAGGTATCTCTCGGGTAGCGTTACTGTAAATTCTGGCGGTCTGCAGTATATAACCGTGATTTGGGAAGAGTGTGCACCGGCACATCAGTAAAAGCAGCGCGCAGGCAAGAGGCGCGCGGAAATGAGGAAAATATGGAATTGACAGACATTAAAGACCTTTACCGCAGACGCGGGGAGTACATTGGCAAAGAGGTGACCATCGGCGGGTGGGTGAGAAGCAACAGGGACTCCAAGAATTTCGGATTTCTGATCATAAATGACGGAACCTTTTTTGAGCCGCTGCAGGTAGTGTACGGGCATGCCCTGCCGAATTTTGATGCGCTGTGCCGGATCAATGTGGGGGCGGCCCTGATCGTAAAGGGCACCATCGTGGAGACGCCGGGCGCAAAGCAGCCCTTTGAGATGCAGGCCACGCAGGCCACAGTGGAGGGATCCTCCACGGCGGACTATCCTCTGCAGAAGAAGCGCCATACCTTTGAGTATCTGCGCACCATATCCCACCTGCGCCCCAGGACCAACACGTTCCAGGCGGTATTCCGGGTGCGCTCCCTCATCGCCTACGCCATCCACAGCTTCTTTATGGAAAGGGGATTTGTGTATGTGCATACGCCCCTGATCACAGGCAGCGACTGCGAGGGCGCCGGCGAAATGTTCCAGGTGACTACCATGGACTTAAACGATATTCCGAAGACCGCGGATGGCAAGGTGGATTTCTCCCAGGACTTCTTCGGCAAGCCCACCAATCTCACGGTCAGCGGCCAGCTCAACGGCGAGACGTTTGCGCTTGCGTTCAAGAACATATATACTTTCGGCCCTACGTTCCGGGCGGAGAATTCCAACACCACCCGCCATGCGGCGGAGTTCTGGATGATCGAGCCGGAGATGGCTTTCGCGGATCTAAAGGACGATATGATGCTGGCTGAGGGGATGCTGAAGTATATCATCCGCTATGTGCTGGAGAACGCCCCGGAGGAGATGGCTTTCTTTAACCAGTTCGTGGACAAGGGGCTTTTGGAGCGCCTGGAGCATGTGGCGAATTCCGACTTTGCCCATGTGACCTATACGGAGGCCATTGAAATCCTGGAGAAGCATAACGACAGCTTTGACTACAAGGTGAGCTGGGGCTGCGATCTGCAGACAGAGCATGAACGGTATCTCACGGAGGAGGTATTTAAGCGTCCCGTGTTCGTCACGGACTATCCCAAGGAGATCAAGGCTTTCTATATGAAGCTGAACGAGGACGGGAAGACAGTGGCGGCCATGGACTGCCTGGTGCCCGGCATCGGGGAGATCATCGGAGGCAGCCAGCGTGAGGACAAGCTGGAGCTTCTGGAGAAGCGGATGGAGGAGCTGGGGCTTCGCAAGGAGGATTATGACTTCTACCTGGATCTGCGCAAGTACGGTTCCGTGCGCCACGCGGGCTTCGGGCTGGGATTTGAGCGCTGCGTCATGTACCTTACGGGCATGGGGAACATCCGGGACGTGGTGCCTTTCCCCAGAACGGTGAAGAACTGCGATTTATAATATCTTAAGGTTTTGATGGGTGAAAATCGTTGCGAAGTATGATAAAATGACGATATCTTTGCATGACACGGCCCAATGGCCATTCTTGCCTGCGGCCTGTGCACATGTATGATGGTAGCGCAAAACCTTTTGATTCCTATGTGCGCGGGAGCGCACGAAAGTATGGTGTACTATTTCATGAGAAAAAAACACAAGAAATTCCTTAACTTCATATTGATAGGCGGCCTTACCGCCGCCTTGTTTCAGGGAGATATTTCCCGCCCCCTGACTGCAGAGGCTACCACCATAGACGAGGTGCAGGGGCAGATCGGCCAGCACACCAATGAGCTGAACAATGCCAATAACAGACTCGATCTGCTGGTCACGGAGCAGGAGCTTTTGCAGGAGCAGATAGACGACTTCAACGCGGAACTGGGCAACACCATGGCAAGCATAGAGGCCATGGAGCAACAGCTTGCGGAAAAGGAAGCGGAGCTCGCCGCCAAGGAAAATGAGATCGCCCAAAAAGAGGAGGAGATCGCTCAAACGGAGAACGAGATCCGGCAGACGGAGGCAGAGTACGAGGCAGCCGTGGACAGGGAGGAAGCCCAGCGGGAGAACATGGCTGTCTGTACCCGGATGATGTACGAGATGGGGGAGAAGTCCTACCTGGATGCCCTGCTGGAGGGAAAGGGCCTTGCGGACATTCTGAATCGGATGGACAGGGCGGAAAAGGTATACGAGTACGAGAACAGGGTGCTGACCGACTATATCACCACAAAGAACCAGGTTCATGATCTGTGGGATCTGCTGGTGGAGCAGAAAGAGGGGCTGGAGAATGACAGGGCCGTGCTGGAGACGGACAGGACGCAGCTGGCCTCGGACAGGCAGCAGCTCATGGAGGATAAGACACAGCTGGATCGGCAGAAATCTTATCTGGACGGCATGCTGGCGCAGAAGAAGCGGGAATCCGCCAACTACGATGAGGAGATCAAGCAGGCAAAGGCCGCAGCGGCTGCGGCAGCACAGCGCCTGAAACAGGATCAGGACCAGCTCAGACAGCTTCAGGCATCCGCAAGCGGAGGAACCGGAGGCGGGACCGCTCCGGCAGGCGCCTCCAACAATACCGACTACACCGCTACCATCAATGGCGCGGCGGGCAGCGACCTGGGCAAGCAGATCGCCAACTACGCCTGCCAGTTCGTGGGCAATCCCTATGTGATGGGCGGCACCAGCCTGACCGGCGGGGCGGACTGTTCCGGCTTTGTCTACCGTGTGTACGCCGACTTCGGCTATCAGCTTCCCAGAACCTCTTATCAGCAGGAGAACGCGGGCAGAGGAGTGAGCTATGCCGAGGCCCAGCCGGGGGATCTGATCTGCTATGGCAACCATGTGGGCATGTACATCGGAAGCGGGATGATCGTCCATGCCAGCAACAGCAATCCTTATCCCGTGGGAGGCATCAAAATCGGCAATGCCCAGTACAGGTCCATCGTGGCAGTGCGCAGAATCGTGAACTAAGGCCGGATGCCCGGATGGATGAATGAAAGAAAAATAACGGGAAAAAAATAATGGAAGAAAAATGAGTGCCGCAGGAGGGAGGTAAAATCCCCTCCTGCTCAAGCGTTCAGGAGACCATTCCTAAGACAGATGAAACGAGGTTTGAGAGCCATGAAAATAATTATTGCCGGCAATGGCAAGATGGGGGCCGCGCTGACCCGCCAGCTGGCCGCTGAGGGAGACGACCTGACTTTGATCGATTCCAATCTGAAAGTATTGGAATCCAGCGAAGAACGTTACGACATCATGGTAGTCCATGGGAACTGCGCTTCGATGGAGGTGCTGCTGCAGGCGGGCGTAAAAGAGGCGGATCTGCTGATCGCCATGGCCGGGGCGGATGAAGTGAACCTCCTGTGCTGTATGACAGCCCACGGGCTGAACGCCAACATCCACACCATTGCCAGGGTGTGTAATCCGGAATACACCAACCAGATCTATGTCATGCGCGACAAGTTCGCCCTGTCCATGGTGGTGAACCCGGAGCGCCAGGCGGCCACGGAGATCGAACGTCTGCTGAAATATCCGGGCTTTCTGAAAAGGGACACTTTCACCAAGGGGCGGGTGGAGATCGTGGAACTGCGGATAGACGGCCGCAGCAAGCTTAAGGATGTGGCCCTGAACGATATGGACGGCATCGTGAAGTGCAAGACCCTGGTGTGCGCCGTTCTGCGGGACGGCAAGGCCGTGGCTCCGGGAGGCAATTTCGTGCTCCGGGAGGGAGACCGCATCTATGTAACGGCTTTCACGGACATCCTGACGGTTCTGCTGAAGAACCTGGGAATCGTCACTCATAAGGTAAAGCGGGTGATGCTCTGCGGCGGAGGGCGGGTCAGCTTCTATCTGACGAAGCAGCTCCAGAACAGCGGCATCCAGGTACAGATCATCGAGCAGGACCCGGAGCGCTGCAGACAGCTTGCAACTATGCTTCCGGATGCCTGCATCTCCCAGGGGGATTCCAGCAACCAGTTCTTTTTGGAGAGCGAGGGGATTTCCGAATGCGATGCCCTGGCCACCATGACCGGTATGGACGAACTGAACATGATCATCTCCCTCTATGGGCTGAGCTGCGGCGTGCCCCAGGTCATCACCAAGCTGGGACACATTGAAAACACGGATCTTTTGGGCAGCCTGTCCTTAGGGAGCGTCATCAGTCCAAAGGAGCTGTGCTGCAACACCATCGTGCAGTATGTGAGGGCCATGAAAAACCAGACCGGCGCAGCCCTGACCGTGCATACCATAGCGGACGGACAGGCCGAGGCCATGGAGTTTTTGGCGGACGAGGGAACCCATAACTGCGGCAAGCCCCTGAAGATGCTGAAGCTGAAAAAAGGCGTCCTGGTGGTGTGCATCGCGAAAGGAGCCAGGATGGAGATTCCAAACGGCAACTCGTATTTTAATGCGGGCGATATCGTCTATGTGGTCACGGGCAGGGAGAAAACGATCTATCAGTTAAACGATATTTTTGAATAAAACGATTTTGGCAAGGACAGGTTGAAAAAAAGACATGAACTATAAGATGATGGGGAAGTTTATCGGCAGAATCCTGATTGTGGAAGCTGTGTTCATGGTACCCGCTATGCTGATCAGTCTTTGGGAAAAGGAATTCGCTTCGGTCATAGCCTTTATGTGGAGCCTGGGAGCACTGCTTGTGGCTGCAGGCGCACTGCTGTGGCTTGGCAGGGGCTCTCAGAAAAAGTTTTACGCAAAGGAGGGGCTGGCCTGTGTGGGCCTAAGCTGGATTGCCATGAGTCTGCTGGGGTGCCTGCCTTTCTATTTGTCCGGGGTGGTGCCGAATTACATTGACGCGCTCTTCGAGATCGTGTCGGGATTCACCACAACGGGGGCCTCCATCCTGCCCCAGGTGGAGGGGCTGCCCAGGGGAATCCTGTACTGGAGGAGCTTCAGCCACTGGCTGGGCGGCATGGGCGTGCTGGTGTTTCTGCTGGCCATATCCTCCACGGGCGGCAACGGCTTTACCATGCATCTGCTTCGGGCGGAGAGCCCGGGGCCTAATGTGGGCAAGCTTGTGCCGAAGATGCGAAAGACTGCCACGATTCTGTACCTGATTTATATTCTGCTGACAGTGCTGGATGTGATTTTCCTGCTTCTTGGGGACATGCCTTTGTTCGAGGCGGTGTGTACGGCTTTCGGAACCGTGGGGACAGGGGGATTTGGCGTCAAAAACGACAGCATTGCCGGCTACAGCCCCTATATCCAGAATGTGTGCACGGTGTTCATGCTGCTGTGCGGAGTGAATTTCAGCTGTTATTATCTGCTTCTGGTGAAGCAGTTTAAGAGTGTGCTCAAGGATGAGGAGCTCAGGCTGTATCTGGGCGTGGTACTGGGAAGCATCCTGCTGATCGTATGGAATCTGCGGGGATTTTATGCCACTTTGGGGGAGACGGTGCGCCATGCGGCTTTTCAGGTGGTAACCATTATGACCACCACGGGATTCGCCACAACGGATTATGAACTGTGGCCGGGACTGTCAAAGGCAATTATGCTGTGCCTGATGATCCTGGGGGCCAGCGCGGGCAGCACCGGGGGCGGTTTTAAATGCGGCAGGGCGCTGCTGGTGGCAAAAAGCCTCCACAGGAGCGTACGCCAGGTGGTGCATCCCCAGAAAGTGCAGGTAGTACGGCTCAACGGCCATGCGGTGGACGAGAAAGTGCTGCAGAACACCAATGCCTATCTGGCAGCCTACGCCATAACGGTGGTCTTCAGTTTCCTGCTAGTTTCGGTGGACGGCTTTTCCATTACCACCAATCTGTCGGCAGTGCTGGCCTGCTTCAACAATATCGGCCCCGGCTTTGACGCGGTGGGTCCTACCTGCAACTACAGCGCCTACAGCGCATTTTCCAAGATCGTGCTCACCTGGGACATGCTGGCCGGGAGGCTGGAGATCTTCCCCATGCTGATATTGCTTAGCAGATCTACCTGGAAACATCGCTAAAGGAAAGCACTTTAGAACTTTGTAAACAGAATGGATTATTTTGCCGTTTCATCTTGCCTTTCTCCCGGAAAAGACTTATACTGAACATGCGCATCCAAAAACAAAAGGGGGATGCAGGGCATATTTTTAAGAAGAGACTATGGGAAGAACAAGGAGGTAGGAAGATGGTTAAATTGACACCGCCCATGGGATGGAACTCATGGAATACCTTTGGGGCAGACATCAATGAAAAGCTGATCTTCGACACGGCGGACGCCATGGCGGCAAAGGGGCTGCCGGAGAAAGGCTATGAATATCTGGTCATTGACGACTGCTGGTCAATGAAAGAGAGAGATGCCAATGAGCGCCTGGTGGCGGATCCGGAGAAGTTCCCCCACGGCATGAAAGCAGTGGCAGATTACGTGCATTCCAAGGGGCTTAAGTTCGGCATGTATTCCTGCGCGGGAAATCTGACCTGCGCCGGATATCCGGGCAGCTTTGAGCATGAATTTATAGACGCGGAGACCTTTGCGGAGTGGGAAGTGGATTTTCTCAAGTACGACTACTGCTACCACAGCCCCATCATTCCCGGAAAATATCTCTACCGCCGCATGGGCCTTGCCCTGGAGAACTGCGGACGTGACATCCTGTTCTCCGCCTGCTCCTGGGGCATAGATGAGACGCATGAGTGGATCAAGACCACGGGCGCGTCCATGTGGCGCTCCACGGGCGATATTTTTGATACTTGGGAATCCGTCAAAGATCTCACCAGACAGCAGGAAAAACTCCACCCTTACAACGGAGCGGGATGCTTCAATGACATGGACATGCTGGTGGTAGGCATGTACGGCAAGGGAAACGTAGGCCTGAAAGGCTGTAACGATATTCAGTACAGAACCCATTTCTCCATCTGGGCTTTCATGGGTTCGCCTCTGATGATCGGCTGTGACGTCCGGGATATGAGCCAGGCCTCCCTGGACATCCTCGGCAATGAGGAGATCATCCGCATCAACCAGGACAGACTCTGCAGCCAGCCGGTGAAGCTTGCAGGGACATGGGCGGGAGAGGACCTGCTTTTGTACTCCAGGCAGCTTGAGAACGGTGATCTGGCCATCGGAATGTTCAACTTAAGCGAGAACAAGGCTGTGGGCAGACTGAATCTGGATGAATTGGGACTTCCTTTCAGCACGGGCAGGACGCTGGAGGTAAAGGAGCTTTGGACAGGGGAAAGCGTAGAAGTGAAGAACGCAACTATGGTTCGGGAACTGGAGCCTTTCGACTGCGCCATGCTCCGCGCAAAGGTGGTTAAACTGTGACAAGCGGCTGTATGGAGTGTGGGAAACCGCTTTCCTTTAATGAAATCGGCGCCTATAAAAAGTTCGTAAACCGGGGGAGCACGCGGTTTCTGTGCAAGACATGCCTTGCACAGAAACTGAACGTGACCACAGAGGAGATCGACAGGAAAATTGAACAGTTCAGGATGCAGGGATGTACGTTGTTTGCTTAGAGCTACTTTGCGCAAATATGGGGAAAGAGGTCTGCCAGTGAGGTCAGGCCTCCTTTTTGCGTGCAAAAGTACTGGCGGTTCCGGTTCGTATTTTGTAAAAAAAGCCTCGCTTTTTGGTGTTGCGGTGTTATATGCCCGGCAATATAATGAAGCTGTGTTTTAAGCGGCTGAGCGCCTGACATGGGCTGTATGGGTTCACGGCCCGCTTACGGGCAGGTCCGCATATGGAGTTTTGCCGCTCATGGGGGCAGCATGCGGGCCGCGCGGCGGGCAGGGAAGAAAGGAGGGACAACAGATGGAGCATGGATTGAAAATAGTGACTTTTAATTTGCGGGGAAGCTGGCAGGGGGACGGAATCAACGCGTTCGTTCACCGGGCCGGCGGTATCCTGCACAAACTGGATTTAGAAGAGCCGGATGTGGTATGCTTCCAGGAAGTATCGGAACAGATCAATGATTTCCTGAGGCGGCACCTGCCGGAATATCTGATCCTGTACCGGGGACGTTATGAGAAGATGGACGGGGAAGGACTGGCAGTGGCAATACGGCGCAGCACCGTGGAGGTGCTTTCCGCAGACTGCTTCTGGCTGTCTCCTGCGCCCTATGAGCCGGGATCCCGCTTTGAGGAGCAAAGCGACTGCCCCAGGATATGCCAGGTTCTGCTGATGCGCTGCCTGGATACCAAAGAGGTGTTCTGGGTGTACAATAACCATCTGGATCATATCAGCGACAGTGCGCGTATCCTGGGGATCCGGCAGGTGTTGGAGCGGGTGTGGGAGGATCGGCAGAAATTTGAATTTCCGGTATTTGTGCTGGGAGACTTTAACGCGTATCCGGACAGTGAAACCATTCGCTACTGCAACGAATATGAGAAATTCCCGATTGTAAATCTGACACAGGACTGCGGATGCACATGCCATGAATTCGGAAAACTCGGGGAGGCTGGGGGCCAGATTGACTATATCTACGCGGACCGGGCCACCGCGGCAAAGAAGCACGAGATCGAGATTTGGAAAGACGAGACGGACGGCATCTATCTGTCGGATCATTATCCGGTGGCACTTTCCATTGCGCTTTCATAAACAATCATAAGGAGAATGTGGGATGAATCATACTTTCTATGTGGACAGCACCAAAGAAAACGCCGATACCATTCAGAAGCTTTTGGACTCCTGCGCGGGGCAGGAGACGCTGATCGTGTTTCGGGAGGGGGATTACTATTTTGACAAAGGGCTTGTGCTGACGGAAAAGCACAGGAACCTGACCCTGCGGGGGGAGGGATGTGTGCGTTTCATAGGGGGGAAGAGGCTTACGGAATTTGAGAAAGCCTCACAGACTCCGGAGGCGGCCAGACTTGACCCTGAGGTCAGAGACCGTGTTTATGTATGCGATCTGTCGGAAGCGGGAATTCCCGCTGCAGGCGGCTTTGTGTCCAGGGGATACGCCCGTCAGGTGGCGCCCTCCCATTCGGAATTGTTTTTGGACACCGTCCCCATGAATCTGTCCCAGTATCCCAAAGGAGACGGGTTTCTGACCATCACAGGTGTGGGAAAAGAGATGCTGGAAAGAGACTGGAACGTAAAGGGCGGCGAACTGGAAAGCGGCTATTACTATGAGGACGAGCGTCCAAAGCACTGGGCAGAATCCGGACAGATATGGACCCTTGGCTACTGGGCCTATGACTGGGCAAATTCCGTGGAGCGGATCCGGCAGCTGGATGCGGACAGGAAATTCATAAAAAACCATCCGCCCTACGGCAATCAGTATTATAAAGAGGGACAGAGGTTCCGCTTCTACCATGTGCTGGAGGAGGTGAACCGGCCCGGAGACTATTATATAGACTATGACAGCAATAAGGCATATTTCTACCCGGAAGCCATAAACCCGGACTCAGAGGTAATCATTTCCATGCTGGACGAGCCTTTTCTTGTGATGAGAGAAAGCAGCCGGATCCTTGTGGAGAATATTACATTTGAGATGGTCAGAGGCCACGGAGTCAGATGCGAGTACACGACGGATGTGACTTTCGACAGATGCTGCTTCCGCAATATCGGCAATTATGCCCTGGGATTTGTGCAGGGAAAAAGAAACTGCGTCAGAAACAGCGACATTCATGACTGCGGCGACAGCGGAATCGTCATGCTGGGCGGCAACCGCCGAACCCTGGAATCTGCGGACGGGATGGTGGAAAACAACCATATTTACCGTATAGCAAAGTGGTCGAAATGCTATCAGCCGGGCATTTCCCTGACCGGGGTGGGTATGACGGCGAGACATAATCTGATTCACGACTGTCCGCATACGGCCATTATGTACTGGGGAAACGAAATGACTATAGAGGACAACGAGATTTACAGTGTAGTGATGGAGACGGGGGATGCCGGCGCGATCTATACGGGCCGCGATTATACGTTCCGCGGCAACAGGGTGAACCACAACTATCTGCATCATCTCGGGGGAGTGGGAATCGGCACTATGGCGATCTATAATGACGATGCGGTATCCGGCACGGAAATGAGAGACAATTTCTTTGAGGAGGTCTCCCGGGGCGCTTTCATGGGAGGCGGCCGGGACTTTGTGGTAAAGAACAATGTGTTCGTAAAATGCTACCCTGCCATTGCCTTTGACTGTCGGGGAGCGGACGACAATCCGGTGTGGCGGCGCATGGTGGAGAATACGCTGAGAGAGCATTTTTACAGTATTCAGGCATTTCCCCTGCAGGGGGTTCTGACGGAGTACGAGAGACGGGAATATGAGAAAGAGGAAGATAAGCGGATCAACGCCATGGACAGCGAGTATATTCGCCGGTATCCGGAACTGGCACGCATAGACCAGTTCTACCGCAATCCGGTCAACGGGGAGACCAGGATTCCGGGAAGCGCTTTGATTGAAAACAATGTGTTCTGCTCCAAGCCCGCATTCCGCTACCGGTTCGTGGAGCCGGAGAAGACTTATTATGAGGATGGAAAAAAGCTGGAACATCCGGACGAACACCTCAAAAGCTATATTACGGATACCACCCGGGATATCCGCTTTACCATCGGCGGGGAAAAGGGGGATCTGCGCTGGAACAGCAACTATCCTGCGGTGCCTGAGGATTTCGTGGATGCAAAGTGGGGCGATCTGGCACTGCGTCCGGGTTCAAAGGCCTTTTCCTACGGCTATGTGGACTCTGATTTTGCTTCTATCGGACTGGAGGAGGAAAAAAGAAGCGTAAATCCGCCCCGTGTAAGGACCTGTGTCTTCCTTTCCGGGCATCAGGAAAACACCGTGACCGTGGGTCTGAGGAACCAGAGCGATGTCCCCGTTTATGGCACCCTGCAGGTATACGCACCTGAGGATGTGGTATTTGCGGCCAGGGACATAACTTTTGAGGCAGGCCCCGGGGAGGAAAAGGAATATACGCTTGAGGTGCTGGAATGCGGCGGGGAGTTTGAGATGGAAGTGCGCAGCGACACCGCGGGGGTGCGTCCCTCCAGGGGAATCATAGAGATCCCCGCAAAAAAGGAGACTCATTAGACAATTTCAGGAGGATTGTTCTCATGTATAGTATGAACGACATTACGACCCTTTATGTGTCACAGAAAGAGGGGGACAACGACTGTCAGGGATTCTTTCCCTGTGCCCAAAAGGACATGACCGGGCCGCTTAAGTCTATTGAGACTGCCCTGGAACTGGTGGCGGATCTGCGCAGATCCGGCGTCCTCCAGCCAATCACCATAAAGATCATGGACGATATCTACTGCCTGGAAAAGCCCCTGCTTTTGGACGGCAAAGTCAGCGATGTGACCATTGAGCCTTTTTCGAGGACATTGCTCAGCGGGGGCATCCGGGTGGAGGGCTTTAGGGAGGATACGTTCAATGGCGTCAGATGCGTCTCGGCGGATCTGTCGCGGTTCGGGGAACTGTCTTTCACGGACTTTTATGTAAACGGAAAGAGGGCGGATTTTACCAGATATCCGAAAGAGGGAACTTTGAAGCCGGCGGACGTGGAAAACCATTCCACGGCGCTGAACGCCCATTCCAGATGGTTCATTGCGGCAAAGGAGGATCTGGAGACCATCAGCGGTTTTCGCAATTTCGGGGACTGCTTTATCAGCTACAACCATTACTGGGTGGATGAGCATTCTCCCATTCAGGACTATGACCTGGAAAGCGGCAGGATCACATTCCGGTATCCCTCCCGCTTCAGTATTGAACTGACCCATTCCAGAAGCGCGCTGGAATATGTGATCGAAAATGTGGCGGAGGGCTTTCGCAATCCCAACGAGTGGTATTATGACAGACCGGCCCGGAAAGTCTATTATATTCCGGCAGATGAGGGGCAGCGCGCGGAGGACATCACGGCTTTTGTCCCGGTGGCGGAGAAGCTGATCTGCGTCACCGGCGCTCCGGAGAAAAAGGTACGTAATATCCTGATCCGGAATTTTGACATTGCCTATACAAAGGGAGATTTCACCAGTAAAGAGGGTACGGACGCCGCAGAGCAGGACTTTGAGTGCTACGCCTCTGACGGACAGGCGGTGAGCACCGGGCGGGGCAGCATAGAATTCAGGCATGCCTACGGCTGCGCCCTGGAGAACTGCCGCCTGTTCTGCTTAGGCATACACGCCGTGGTGGCGGAGGAGGGCTGTCAGGGTATACGGATTACCGGAAATAGATTCATGGAACTTGGCGCAGGAGCCGTGAAGATCAACGGGGGAGAATACGGGACGGACCCTGCCCTGCATACATTCGGGAACCTGGTCTCCAACAATGAGATATTCCGCTGCGGTTTAAGGTATTTTGCCGCCTGCGGCATTCTCCTGATGCACAGCTACGACAATATGGTCTCCCACAATACCATCAGCCAGCTTTATTATACCGGCATTTCCTGCGGATGGGTATGGGGATACGGGGAAAGCATTTCCCGCAACAATCTCATCGAAAAGAATCATATCCACCATATCGGGCAGGGAAAGCTGTCGGATATGGGGGGGATCTATCTGCTTGGCAGACAGCCCGGCACGGTGGTGCGGGGGAATCTGATCCACCATGTGGAGAGCTGCCATTATGGCGGGTGGGCCCTGTATACCGATGAGGGCAGCAGCTTTATTCTCCTGGAGAACAATGTGTGCTATGACACCAGCAGCAACTGCTTTTATCAGCACTACGGGCAAATGAACACGGTGCGGAATAATATCTTTGCCCTTTCCAAAGAATCGCCGGTGAAGCTTTCCAGAAGGGAAATGCATACGGCTTATCTTCTGGAGCGGAATATTATTGTAACCGACGGCAAGCCCGCCTATATGACGGGCTACGGCTCGGGAGGAGCCGGCCTCATTCACATGCTCTCCTCCAACCACAATCTTTTTTATGACATTTCCGGAAAGGAGCCGGTGATCTGGAGTGTGGGCGATGAGGAATACACCCTGGAGCAGATGCAGGAGAAATTCGGGAAAGATATCGCATCCGTCGTGGCGGACCCGGGATTCGAGGATGCGGCCGGCAGGGACTTCTCCCTGAAAAAGGACAGCAAGGCTGTCGCGCTGGGCTTTGTGCCCATTGACATCCGGGACTGCGGCGCGGCGGGCACAGGGGCCTGATTCTTTCATTTCTTTTTTCCTGTCCGCAAAAGACAAGAAGCGGCGCAGACCATTGACTTTGTGGTGGCTGTGCTGCTTTTTCTTTTGTCATAAAAAAGGAATAAATCAGCTGATTTCTCATAAAAATCGTTAAAACTGTGTCGCTATGTGGTATTACTGCGGATTTTATAAATAAAGGCTCGTTTTTTGCCGTTGTGGACCCTGATATTGTAAAATATAATTACTTATAGAAAGAGCAAGAGAGAACAAGAAAAAGGAGATGAGGGTGTATTGAAGAAAAAAAGCACGATTTTGACACATGACAAGAACCTGGCGCCTGGTTTCAGGTTATTCCTTATGACCTTGCCGTTTCTGGCGCTGGTATTCATTTTCTCCTATTTGCCGTTGTGGGGATGGCGGTATGCGTTTTACGATTATCGTCCGCCCAAGGCATTGTCGGATTGTACTTTTGTAGGGTTTAAGCATATCACTTCAATGGTGGGAAATCCGGCTCTGGCGAAAAACGTATTTCGGGTTTTGAAGAATACCCTGGGGATGAGCCTTTTAGGCATGGCCACATCCTGGATTCCCATGCTTTTTGCAATGTTTCTGGCAGAAATCAAAAGTGTGAGATATCGGAAGTTTGTTCAGATTACCACTACTATTCCCAATTTTATCAGCTGGATTATCGTGTATTCCATTGCTTTTGCGGTTTTTTCATCATCGGATGGCCTGATTAATAATGTGATGGCTGCAATTAATCCGGAGTGGAAGCGAATCAATTTTCTGGCTGATACCAATCACATGTGGCTGAAGATGTGGGCCTGGGGACAGTGGAAAGGTCTGGGTTACAGCGCGATCCTTTATATTTCTTCCATAGCGGGTATTGATCAGGAGATGTATGAAGCTGCTTCTATTGATGGGGCAGGAAGATTTCAGAAGATGCGATATATTACTTTCCCCTGCCTTTTGCCTACCTTTATCACGTTGTTAATTATCAATGTGGGCAATTTTCTTAACAGAGGAATGGATCAGTATTTTGCTTTCCAGAATGCGCTGAACAAAGAATATATTGAAGTTATTGATTTATATGTATACAATCAGGGGATTGTGGGAAATGCCATGTCTTTCTCTACGGCAGTGGGCATGACAAAATCACTGATCAGTCTTGTGCTGTTGTTTATAGCCAATACGGTTTCCAAGGTGTTCCGTGACGGCGAGAGCATTTTCTAAGGAGGTGTGTTGGATGTTGAGTAAAAGAATACCGCTTCGAGTATCTGCCCGCCTCAAATCTCGGCGCACTGCGGGTGATACGGTCATAGATATACTGATTTGCCTGTTCTTTGGAATATTTGCGATTATTTGCATTTATCCGTTTTACTATATTTTCATCAATTCCATCAGTGCTAATGACCTGGTGGAAAGGGGGCGCATTGTCTTCCTGCCTCAGGGGATCCACTTTAACAACTATGCTAAGGTATTGGAACTGAAAGGGCTGGGGATGGCAGTGGTCAATTCCCTGTTGAGGACAGGACTGGGTACAGTGGTTCATGTTATATCCACAGCTTTTGTGGGATATGCTATGTCAAGGCAGGAATTCTGGCACCGGAAATTCTGGTACCGCTTTATGATTATTACCATGTATCTCAGCGCGGGGGTAGTACCTGTATATTTGAATATGAGGATGTTGGGGCTGCTGAATAATTTTATGGTTTATATATTGCCGGGGGCAGTGTCGGCCTACAACATGATTTTGATTAAGACGTACATGGAATCTATTGCAGTTTCTCTGGAGGAGTCAGCGGTTTTGGACGGTGCTGGCTATGCGGTGCGGTTTACAAGGATTATCCTGCCGCTAAGTAAGCCCATATTGGCAACAGTGGCTGTGTTCAAGGCGGTAAATGAGTGGAATGCCTATATGGACACCATCCTTTACATGAGTAGTGGTAAATTCCAGACATTGCAGTCCATGCTGTGGCGGTATCTGAATCAGGCTACTGAGCTATCTAAGATGTTGATGAACGGAGGGATAAGCGATTCTGCGGCGGCATCCTTTGAACTGAATCCCATTTCCGTCCGCCACACGCTTACATTTATTACTGTGCTGCCTATTCTGTGTGTGTACCCTTATTTTCAGAGGTTCTTTGTAAAGGGCATTATGATTGGAGCTGTAAAAGGCTGATGTTTGATTCTGATTGGAAAGCTGTATGTTTCCGTTAGAATATAGATACAAAAAAGAAAAGGAGAGGAATTTATGAGAAGAAGAGACCATTGGAAACGAATTACGGCATTGGTATTGTCCGCTGCTATGGCGTTGGGCGTGGCGGGATGCGGAAATGGAAATGCGGATTCTCAGGAATCCGGCAGTTCATCGCAGAGCGAGGAGAACAGTTCTGTGGAAAGTAGCTCTGCAGAAGAGAGTAAGGAAGAATCTTCCTCGGAGGAATCATCCTCAGAGGAAGAGAGCGGTTCCGACGAGGGGACAGCTACTAATTCGGTAGGCTGGGCCGCAGATTTAGGTGACCAGGAGTGGACCGGTGATCAGGCCACACTGACCCTTATCAGCCCTTACTCGGGAGCTCTTGCGGGTTCTACAAGTTGGTGGGAGGACGAAATCCGGAAATACACTGGTGTAACTTTCGAGAGAGAAGACGGCGATAAGGATAAATTCAGTGCCATTTTGACTTCCGGTGACTTTACGGATCTCATTGGATTTGAAAAGATAGATGATGTGGTGGCGGCGGCAGAAGCCGGAAAACTGATTAATTTGGATGACTACAAGGAACAGCTGCCCAATCTCTATCAGAATCCTTTAATGGACAGTGCGATGAAGTTCTGGAGAGAACAGAGATGCGGCGGGGCAGCGGAAGGTCTCTATGTAGGGCCTCTTGTGGTAGGGAATAATGATACCACCACTGATATTCCCATGGTCAGGTATGACCTCTATGAGAAGATTGGTTCTCCCAAGCCGGCCAACCTGGAAGAGTACTTCCAGATGCTCAAAGACATGAATGATATCAACAAGACTGCCGCAGACGGCGATCCCTGCTATGTGATAGTAGGCTGGAATGACTGGGATCAGCCTTTTGGTGGTAACCTCCTGCCCTACTATGGATGGTTTGGTCTGTCCGGTTCTTTGACGGTGGTTGCCAAAGGGGATGGCTCCCAGGTAGCATCCATATTTGACGAGAGTGTTCCTTTCAAAGAGATAATGAAGCAGTTCAACGATCTCTACAATAACGGCTATGTGCATCCCGACAGCCTAACTATGAGTTATGGTACTGCAAAGCCTATCTTTGACGAAGGCCACGGAATTTTTACTTATGTAGAATGGATGGGCGGTAAATATAATGACATTCATACAGACGAGACTGGAAATATGACTGTATGGGCAGACGATTTTGAAATTTATATCAATGCTGACTCCCCTGTGGGAAGTGTCCAGTGTATCGGAATTTCCTCTGACTGTAAGGATTTAGATGCCGCGCTGCGTTTCCTGAACTGGTACTACAGCCCTACCGCTTATAATCTTGTGAAGAACGGGCCGGAGGGTTATTTGTGGGAGTACACTGATGACGGAAAGCAGACATTTACCGCTGACGGCATTGAGAAGTACAGGACAAACCGTGAAGAGATTGGAAGCGGCGGCGATCTGTTTACCGCGCAGCAGTTCCTGAATGCTCAGCCTTATACGGCATATGTGATTAACCCTACAACAGGACAGCCTCTGTATCATGAGTACTGGGATGCTTTCTATGAGACAGAGAAGAGATGGGGACAACTGGAGTGGAGACGGCAGACCGGCTTTACCAGAACAGTGGATATGGCTGTTGCAAAAGGTGCCAAGACCAAGAGTACGGCATTCTCTCTGTTGCCTTCCCTGGATCCCGATTTAGAACCCGTCAGGGGTGCTTTGAACAGTGCCTTTAAGTCCTATACCTGGAAGATTGCCACCGAGGCCAAGGATGAGGCTGAATTTGAGAAACTCTGGACAGAGTTCCGGGAAGAGTGTGATGCCCTTGGCCAGGAAGATGTATTCAACTGGTATACGGAGAAGTTTGAGGAAGCACAGAAGCTGGCGGAACAGTATCCTTTAAAAACCAGCTGGGATTAATCGAATGAAAGTGACATAATTTTATAGACATACTGCGGGGAGAAAATCAATTGTGTCCGACGGAGACGGTTGATTTTCTTCCCATGTGTATTCTGGAGGTGATAGTATCCGGTTTCGTACAAAAATTTTGCTTACATTTCTGATCACCGCAATAGCGATTACGGGAATGAGCACTGTTTTTTTCTATAATTATGTGTCGGAAATTGTGGAAAAGAATTACAGGGAGAGCGCGCTGTCCAATCTGGAGCAGGTATATACCATAGTGGAAAATTCTATAGAGTCCATGTATACCAGTACGCAAACCATGCTGGTCAGTGCTTCCTTTTTGGAGCCTCTGGTCAGATGGCTGAACAATGCTTCGGACAGGAATTATTCCATGGCGCTGACGAAAACGGCGGAAAATCTGCAGGAACTGGCAGGCAGCTCGGAACTCATTGACTACGTGTATCTCTATACGCCGGGAGGTTCTTTTGACGGGCTTTTGTACCGCAGGAATCAGGATTTTGATTTTGAAAAATCAGAGCTTATGCCAATAGAGAAATCCGGAAACAGAGGCTTCTGGTATCCGGCAATGGAGAACCCGATCTGGGACACAGGGGAGACCGTGATTCCCTGGGTCTTCGGATTTAACTGCGGGGACAGGAGGAATACACTCTGCTATCTGGTGATTCTGATTCGCCAGAGCAATCTGCAGAAACTGATTGCGGGAATCGATAATGTATATGACGGCTTTGGTATTTATGACAGCCAGGGAAGAACCGTTCTGGAGTATGGAGATATTGATCCCTTGAAAGACTGGCTGGATTCTCCGGAGCAGATAGGGGCTTATGATTCCCGGGGGGGACAGAATGGTTATCTGATGTTCCACTCCTATGTGGAATCCAATGACTGGCATATGCTCATGTGCAGGAGCAGGAGGTATGTGACGGGTTCCATCCGGGAAATCCACATTACCATTATCGGAGCCAATATTTTGATCATGCTGTTTGGCATTTTTGTTATGGTTCTCCTGGTGAGACGCCTGACGGAGTCTTTAAGAGAGCTGACCTATCAGATGGAATGTATGAGAAACGGTGATCTGACGGCCAGACTGCCCTATCAGCACAGGGATGAGATCGGTCAGATCGCAGTGCGTTTTAACTACATGGCGGAGAGGATTGAAGATCTGGTGGACAAACAGATGGTAAACATCCAGGAACTAAAGGAAGAGAAAGAGCGGGTGCTTGAGGTACAAAAGCAGAAGCGCGAGGCGGAGCTGCGCGCCCTGCAGGCACAGATCCGGCCGCATTTTCTGTACAATACCCTGAATGTGATCACCTGGGAGGCCGCCAGCAAGGGGGAGAAAAAGATAAGCGCTCTGTCCAGTTCCCTGGGCAAATTCTTCCGGCTGACCTTGAGCAAGGGAGATGAAATCATACCTCTGCGGGATGAACTGGCCCATGTAAAGAGTTATCTGAACATCCAGCAGATCTGTTACGGAAAAAATCTGGACTATCGGATTGAGGCGCCAAAGGAATTGGAGAATGTACTTATGATCAAGCTTCTTCTGCAGCCTCTTGTGGAGAATTCTTTTTATCATGGAATCAAACCCATGGACAGGGATGGCTGCATCAGGGTGAAAGTATTAAAAAGCGGAGATGACATCTGCTTTGTGGTGGAGGACAATGGGGCGGGAATCCCGGCGTCCAGACTGCAGCTGATGAACGAGTCCCTGGAAGCAGGCCTCATCAGTCAGGGCGATGGGTATGGAATATATAATGTAAACGAGAGAGTGAGATTATATTACGGAGACGGCTACGGACTTACCTACGAAAGCGAACCGGGAACCGGTACCAGGGCATTTCTGAAAATAGGCTGTGAAAGGGCAGGGGAGAAAGATGAGTTATAAGATACTGATAGCGGATGACGAAATCAATATTGCCAGACATATGGAAGACTATCTGAATACTCTGCCGGATGTGGAGGTGGCGGCGGTGGCCACAGACGGAAAAAGCGCCTATGAGGAGGCAAAGAGGCACAGGCCCGAGATCATCATCACAGATATCTGTATGCCGGAAATGACAGGACTGGAATTCCTCCAAAGACTGCGGGAAGACGGAATGAAAGCGAAAATCCTGGTTATCAGCGGCTACGACGAGTTCGACTATGTGAGGCAGGCCATGAGCTATGGGGTCAAGGAATATCTCCTGAAGCCCTTTAGCCCGGAAGAACTATCGGAGCAGGTGGAAAAGCTGGTGGGAGAACTGGATCAGGAAAAACAGCTGGAACAGAACCTGGAATTTTTAAAGCAGAGATCCGACAGGAGCGACAAACTGATTTCCGGATATCTTCTGGAGGACATTCTGGGCAGAAAGTGCAGGGACATCAGCCAGATCGATCAGCTGCAGAGGCAGAGTTTTCCCTTTGAGGCCAAAGCATTCTGCGTCTGCATGGCCAGAGTGAATTTCTACAGACAGGACAGCAAATGGAACTTCAGCTTTCGTGACAGTCTGGAGGAATTTACGGTATTGTTTGACAAAAAAATATTTGGAAGTGCCATTATGTTTTTTACTGTGCCTGCGGGGAACGACTGTTTTGCACTTGTTTTTGCCAACACGGTCAGGAACCGCGGCTTTCGGGAGGAGCTTGTAACGGGACTGAACCACCTGGCCAACAGTATGAAAAAATATTATGGGTTTCTGATCTATTTTGCCATGGGAAATATCTGTGAAAACTGGGAGAAGTTGCCGGATTCCTATGAGGAAGCGCTGTATGTATTTAAGACGCTGGTACTGTCGGACGCCTGTGTGTATTCATACAACGACGAACAGGGGAGGACAGAAAAGCCCGCGGACATGTCAGAGGAAATCCGGCTGATCCGGGACGGAATCCTCATGAATGTGAAAATGGGAAATGAGGCGGAGGCAAAAGAGCAGCTGGAACTTCTTTTGAAAAAATATGTCATGCTGCCAAGCCAGAAAAGTGATTTTATGATGATTTCTCTGGCGGAGATGGTTTATGAGATCAACTGTTTTCTGGAGAAGAAAAAGTATATCAACAGTATCGGGGACCAGAAAAACTTAAACAGCTTTTATAATGACATCAATTCCAGAATTCAGTTTGGAAACTATATGGAGATTCGGGCGCTTCTGGAACAGTATATCAGCGAATGCAGCCGTCTGGTTGCGATGTACCTTTCCAAAAACCGGACCGATAAGCTCAGTGAGCAGCTGAAATATATCATTCAGACCAATCTGGACAACGAGGAACTTAACATAGACATGGTTGCCGACATGGTAAACTTAAGGCCCAATTATGTAAGACAGGTCTTCAGGGAGAAAGTGGGGGAGGGCTTTGTGGATTATGTGGTCAGGCACAGGATGGAAAAGGCGGTGAAGCTTTTGTCGGGTACGGATTTGAAGGTTCAGGAGATCGCGGCAAGCTGCGGGTATGGGAATCAGCAATATTTCGCTTCCAGCTTTAAAAAGGCTTACGGCTGTACGCCGACAGCATACAAAAAGCGCTGCGCAGAGGGAAAGGAGGAGCGCCAATGGCAATTTCTGAAAAAACCCGAAAAATGATATGGTTACTGTTGTGCGGCTTTCTGCTGGGGGGATGCGCAGAGGATGCGGAAGTGTCTGACAGGGATGAACGGACCGTCATTACAGTATGGACCAACAGCGCATGGGACCTGGAGTATCTCAGAGAGCGGGCGGACATCTATAATCGGGAGAACACGCAAAATATATATCTTGAGGTCAGCCTTTGTTCCGGGAATTATGAGCAGGCCATAGAAATGGCGGATTCCCTGAACGAATTGCCGGACATTCTGTATGCTGATTTGGATCAGGGCAGCTATTATGACTTCTGCCGGAAAGGGATGTTCCTGGAATTGTCGCCTTATCTGACGCAGGAACAGACAGAGGCGTTCCGGGGCGGCATCCGCACGGAAGTAGACGAAAGCGTCTACCGGATTTATTCAGGTGCGGATTATGGAATATTATGTTACAATAAAAAAATACTGGAGCGGTGCGGGATCACGGAGCCGCCCGGAACCATGGCGGATTTGGCGGAAATGGCGAAAAGGATTACCAGGATGCTCTCCGGAAACGGCATTTACGGCTTTGGGCAGAATATGAAAGACAGCG
This sequence comes from uncultured Acetatifactor sp., assembly GCA_910584235.1. Classification (GTDB taxonomy): domain Bacteria; phylum Bacillota; class Clostridia; order Lachnospirales; family Lachnospiraceae; genus Acetatifactor. The sequence continues at coordinate 12,789 of CAJTZD010000018.1, read as the reverse complement.
CCTTTGATCTGTGCCTGACGGAGCATATTGCCAGAGACTTCGGGATTTATCAGGGATATGACTACAGGCGGGGCAGATATGATTTTATGGTGTACGAAACTGCCCTCGGGCAGATGCAGGCCCTTCTTGACGAGGAATGTGCTATGCCGGGCTGCGAGACCCTGAGTATGGACGCTCTCAGGGCGTTGTTTGCCCAGGGGAAGATTGCCATGTATTTTGGGGACAGCCGGGAGGAAAGGGTATATAAAAATCTCTTTCCCGCAGGAGCCGACAGCTTCGGTGCGGCTCCCTTTCCCACAGGAGGAGTGTCCGGCTGCAACGGCGTGGTTCCGGTACATTTCAGCGGAGGATGGCTGGTCAGCAGCGGCAGCAGGAATAGACAGGAGGCCCTTACGGTTTTGTGGGAGTTTTTTTATTCGGAAGAATTTCTGCAGGGCTACTATGGGGATACGGCGGAGGGCCGCCTGTTTGGAGACGGGATGGAAAAAGCGGATTTGGACATTGCGGCAAAAGCAGGATGTCTTCCTGAGGCGCCTCATGTGATCAACAAGAACGCGGTTTTGACTCCCGGCAGAGACACCTACGACGTGTTTTATAATATCATCTATGGAGATACCGAAATCAAAGACGGGCTGCAGAAGCTGACGGAAAGCTATAATACCGCGTACTGTAACGGGATAAGATCGGAAAGCTGCGGCAGGCTGTATCTTCCTGAATACCAGCCGGCTGATCCGGAAAAAACCGTTGATTTATACAGAGAAATGGTTTTGCCCTTATACCGGGCGAATGCCGCGGACACAAATTAGGAGAGAGAAAACGGAATGCCGCATGGCGGCATCGGGGAGGTTCGAATGGAGTTGGCAGGGCTTGCGCATAAGCGCACGGATGATTTTTGCTTTGGTGAAAAGACCGGATGGATCAGGCGGAGGAATGCGGAAAAGAACAGCTACAGTCTGTTTCAGGCTTCCTTTGAATGGAAAGACATGTCCCGGGAGGCGGTGCTTTTGGGCATGGCTTTCGGATATACGGAAATCTATCTCAACGGCAGGCTGGCAGCGATGCTGACAGAACGGTCTTACACCTTTGATAAAATTTACGAAGTGTATGACATTGGGAGTTATTTGAAAGAGGGGGAGAATATTTTAAGCGTTGTGCATCTGGAGGCGGAGGAATTTTCTGCCGCGGGCCTGGCGCTGGAGATTCGCTCTGGCAAAGAGACCATACTGGCCACGGATGCCTCCTGGCTGTGCAGGCAGGATTTTTCCCAGAACACAGGCGGAGATTATCACTCCCGCGCCGTGGGGGAGGAGCGGGTGGATGCGGCAGGGCATCCGGAAAGCTTTACCGTGCCCTTTGAAGTCCGGGACGGGTGGGAAACCTGTGAAGTAACAGGCCGGGGGCTGCTGTATCCGCCCATTGACAGGATCCACCAAAGCAGGATAAAGGCACAGACCTTTGACGCCCGTTACGGGAGAGCCGTTCTGGCCGGACTGCTTGCGCAGAAGCCGGAGGGGATTGCCGTCAGCCTGGAATGCCCGGCAGGAGAGATCAGATGCGCTGTGGGGATTCTGACTGCCCGGGAAGACGCCGAAGTCCTGTTTGCTTTCACGGGATTTCGGGGGGCGGCTCTGGACGGAAAGCCTGTGGAGCAGGGACAGCGCTTCTGCCTGGAAAAGGGGGAACATTTCCTGATGCTGGTCTATACCGGAAAACCGGAACTGACCATCTGCGCACAGGCCAAGGTAACGTTACGCTCTCCCATAGGGGAGGGAGGGCTTGCCGCAGCGGGATTTCCACTGCGCCCTGTGCGCTATCCCTGGAATGAGCCGTCGCGCCGGGAGACGGATGAGAAAATGGAAAGCCTGCTTGGGATATGCCGTTTTCAGGAATTGCCGGATGAAGTCGTATCTGTCTTAAAAACTGTGCAGTTGAATGGGACAGCCTGTGAAAAGGACGAAAACGCCTGGACTACCATGCATGAACTGAGATCGTCAGGCCGCCTGCTTCCTCCAAACGGCTGCGCGGACGACAGACTGCGGGCCAACATGGACATCAGGGACTGTGACTGTCCTCTTTTGCTGGAGGGCCGGGAGCATCTTTTGTCCGGACAGGGCATCACCTGTTTCTATCCCCAGGACGCCGGGCAGGAGATTCTTCTGGACTTTGGCACCGAGCAGGTGGGACAGCTGGAATTTGATCTGGAGGCGCCGGCAGGGACCCATATATGGATGCACGCCTTTGAGATGCTCACTGATCTGGGCGTGCAGTATATGGGGCCGGTGAATTCCCTGGAATATATCTGCCGCGAGGGCAGGCAGCATTATCTTTCCCGGCGCAGCAGGGGGTTTCGCTATCTATTGCTGAATGTGGCGGGACATGACAGCCCGGTAAAATTTCATTATATCCGGGTCAGGGAAGTCAGGTATCCGGCAGAGGCGGAGGGCTTTGCCTGCTCCGATGAGACGCTGAATGAGATCTACCGCATGGGCGTACGGACGGCCCAGGTATGTATGCTGGACCTGTATGTGGACTGTCCGGGGCATGAACAGAATCCCTGGACGGGGGACGCGAAGATCACGTCTCTTGTGAACGCATACAACTTTGGGGAGAGGGAGTACGAGGCCCAGTATCTGCGGCTCATAGCGGAGTCGGTGGAGGAGGGGGTTTACAGACTGCACCGGCCCGGCAATCCCCGCTATCAAAACGCCCTGTATCTGCCATGCGCCTGTTTCCCCACCTATCCGGAGGGCTGTATCCCGGTGTGGTCGTTTCTGTGGCTTCTGGAGATCTGCGATTACTATGAACTGACCGGGGACAGAGAGCTTCTGGAGGATGTGTTCGGTTCCGTGCGGGAGACCTTTGCGCGCTGCGAGAGGATGACCAACGACAGGGGACTGTTTGACATGCAGGGCGCGTGGAATCTGATCGAGTGGGCAAACAATGACCTCACCTTTTACGGGGAAGTCACCGCCAACAATGCTATGCTCTCTTTTTGCCTGAAAAAGTGGGTCGTTCTGGCAGGCCTTTTGGGGGAGGAGGCGCTTGCCTCTCATTATGAAAGGCTTTCCGCAGGATACCGGGACGCGGTGAACCGGTACTGCTGGTGTGAGGACAGGCAGGCCTATGTGGATACGGTCCGGGACGAGTACGCCTACGGACATTATGTCAGGTATATGAAAGAAAGAGAGATGCCCGTTCTGGACTTTGCCGCTTTCAAATCCCAGGAGCGCGTCAGCGTACAGAGCAATACTATGGCGGTTCTCTATGAGTGCGCAGAGGAAGAGCGGCGTGGAGCCGCGGCGGTGTTTCTGCTGGACAATGTGACCGCCGGAGAGTATGTGCCGGGCACGCCTGCGGCCAGGAGTCTGGGAGCGCCGGACGAGAGCGAGGCTCCGGAGGGATATGTCCATGTGGGCTCGCCTTTCTTCCTGTATTTTGCCCTGGAGGCGCTTTATAAGCTGGGCTATGACCAACTGGCAATGGAATGTATGAGACGGGACTGGGGAGAAATGCTTGCAAAAGGCATGAAGACCTGTCCGGAAAACTTTGACAGTAAAGAAAAAAGAAGCCGCAGCGCGGCCCACAGCTGGTCCGCGTCGCCGGCAATTTTCCTGGTAAGGGAGGTGCTGGGCGTGCGTCCCCTGGAACCCGGATACCGGAAATTTACGGTGGACCCAAAGCCGGGAGACCTCTCCCGGGCCAGGGGAGAGGTTCCCACTCCCTACGGCCCCATCAAGGTCTCCTGGGAAAGGCAGGCGGACGGGGAACTTGCGGTTTCCTGTCAGGCGCCTGCCGGGTGCGAAAGAGTTCTCCCTACCCTTGCAAAGTAGTCCGCCCCTTGGAAACTTTCCGGCTGATTTGTGCCGGAGGCTTCCATGAGGCACTGACGGCAGAGGTTTGACAGGGGGGAGCTTATGCCGTGGCGGCGAAGCAACCCTGGACGATACAGCCATCACGGCCGGCTCTTCAGGCGGTACTCATTGGGAGACATGCCCATGCTTTTGCGAACTTTCTCTCCTGGGTCATCCTGACGGATCTTTTGGCCGCCGACGGTCTTGTGAACCAAATGCTGCAGGCATTTGGACTAAACCCGGTGAATTTCCTGGGCAGCCCCTCCGTCTTCCCCTGGACCATGATTATTTCCGATATCTGGAAAGGGTTTGGGTTCGGCACGGTGGTGTACCTGGCCGCGTTGACCTCCATTGATCCGGAACTCTACGAGGCGGCCAGAATTGATGGAGGCGGAAAGCTGGCTCAGACGCGTTTCATCACGCTGCCCATGCTGGCACCCACTATTGTCCTGATGCTGGTTCTGTCTCTGGGCAGCGTTCTGAACGCCGGCTTTGACCAGATTTACAATCTTTACGCTCCGGTGGTATACGATACAGGAGACATTATCGACACCTATGTCTACCGGCTGGGAATTACCCAGGCTCAATACTCCGTCGGCACTGCGGTGGGATTGTTTAAATCCGTCATATCCATGATCCTGCCGGGGGCACTTCCCGTCTACAATATGGTGATCCTGATGAACTTCATCAGAGGCCTGCCGGACGAACTGCAGGAAGCTGCCAGAATCGACGGAGCCTCGGAGTTTCAGCTGCTGTACAAGGTAATGATTCCTCTGCTGAAGCCTGCTTTGGCTACCGTGGGTCTGTTTTGTATCGTAGGCCACTGGAACGACTGGTTCAGCGGAGTCATCTACTTAAACGACCGCGTCAAATATCCTCTGGCCACATATATGCAGAGCCTCCTGCGAAGCTTCGAGTCCCTGATGCGGCAGGCAGGGTCTGATTACAGACAGCTAGCCTCCCAGATCAACGTGCGGACCGGCCGGGCCGCACAGCTGTTCTTAGGCGCGCTTCCGGTGATGCTGGTCTATCCTTTCCTGCAGAAATATTTTACCACCGGCCTGACCCTGGGCAGCGTGAAAGGCTGATTGACGCTGCCCAGGCCCCGCCGGAGGGGGAGGGGAAGAGAAATTGAGAAAAAGAGGAGGTGCTATTATGCGGAAAGCAAGCGAAAGAGATCTGATGCGCACGGTTCGGCTGGAGACCGGCGATTTCCAGGGAATCACCGGTCAATTGGCCAGGAACCTGACCAGGAATTGGCTCATCGGACTATATGAGTCCAATCCCGGCATTCTGGCCATGTTTAGAGAGCGCGACCTTTTGCCTTACCGGCTGATGCTGGGGTGGCTGGGCGAATTTGCCGGGAAATATGTCACGGGAGCCTATTATGTTTACCGCCTCACGCTGGATGAAGAACTCTACGCCTATATCCGGGGATTTTTGAAAGAACTTCTGGACTGCCAGGCAGAGGACGGGTATCTTGGGCCTTTCAGCAGGCAGTGCCGGCTTACGGGCTCCTTTTCCCAGAAGCCGGATGAGGTGGAGGGCACATGGGATGCCTGGGGCCATTACCACATTATGTACGGCCTGCTGCTGTGGTACGAGGAGACCGGGGAAGAGGCTTACATGCAGGCTGTGAAAAAAATCGCCGGTCTGTTCCTGAAAAAATATTACAACCCGGAAACCGGAAGAAAAAGCCTCCTGTCCATGAAATCCCCTGAGGCCAATCTGTCTCCCATCCATGCATTCGCCATACTCTTTCGCCTCACGAAAGAGGGGCGCTATCTGGACTTTGCCCTGGAGATTGAAAAGGATCTCTCCAAGGAAGGTGCCGGCGACTATATCGGCTGCGCCCTGGACAAGCTGGAATTTTACCAGTGCCCCCAGCCTCGCTGGGAAAGCCTGCATGTGATCATGGGCCTGGCGGAATTGTACCGCATCACAGGCCGGAAATATTATTTCCAGACAGTGGAGCAGGTCTTTTATTCTATTCTAAAGACAGACATCCACAACACCGGCGCTTTTTCCACCGAGGAACAGGCTGTGGGCAGCCCTTTCTGCGAGGGTCACATCGAAACCTGCTGTGTCATTGCATATGACGCCCTGGCCGTGGAGCTCTTTAAACTCACGGGCAATTCGGATATTCTGGATTTTCTGGAGCTGGCGCACTATAACGCCTGCATGGGCGCCTGGTCTCCCACGGGCCGCTGGTCCACTTACCACACCCCTATGGCGGGAGAGAGGCACTCCAGCGTCCACGACATCACTTTCCAGTGCAGAGCCGGCTCTCCGGAGCTGAACTGCTGTTCCGTGAACGCTCCCAGGGGAATCGGAATGCTCAGCGAATGGGTCGTGACCCAAACCTCCTCCGCCCTCTGCATCAATGCATATGAAGACATGGATATAGTTACGGAGGGCGGAATCCATATTCGGATAAGCGGCGGCTACCCTGCTCAGGGAAAAGTGCAGATCACGGTAAGTCATTACAGTGGAAAGCTGGCCCTGCGCATTCCGGGGTGGTCTGCGGATACCACGGTCACCGTAAACAGCGCAAAAAAGCAAGCCGCGGCCGGTTCTTACTTCCCGCTGGACTGTCCCGGGGAGCTTTCGTTTTCGCTGGATCTGGATTTTTCCACCCGCTACCTGGAGGGCCAGGAAGATTTCCAGGGACTGACCAGCATCTACAGAGGCCCTATTCTGTTTGGCACGGACGTAAGCCTTGCAGGAGGCCGCAACTTTCATGCCCTGCCTCCTTTAAACCGCGGGGAGGTGGAAGCAGCTGTTTCTGTCTTCCTGGAAGGCCAAATACGGATTCCTCTTCCCTGCGGCATTACCCTGGGAGACTTCTACCACTTAGGGATCACCGGCAGCCGGTACACTACCTGGCTGAGGCTGGAATAGCATCGGATGGCGGGCGGAGACTGCTACTCCACCTTTTCCTTGGCGGCGGCAGAGGCCAGGGCGCGGTACCTGGCCTTTTCCTGCGCCATTTCCTCCACGGTTTTGGTATGGAGGCGGAATCCCTTTGCCGGACGCAGGGGCAGGGTGCTGGCCTCAAGCCGCTTTTGGGCTTTCGGGATTTCCTCGCTGTACTGGGGCAGCCACTGCCTGCCCGCCACCAGCATCTCGTCCACCATCCGGCGGATTTCGTCGGGGGTGCAGACCGCGCCGGTGAGGGGATCCATCATGGCTGCCTGGTAGAGGAGGCCAATGTCGCCGTGGACGGCTGCCTCCACGGCCAGCTTCTGTACCCAGACGCTGGCGGAGCAGATGGCGGCGCAGCCTAAGGGCAGATCCCCTACTCTGGGGACGGAGATTCCGTTGTAGTCAACATAGCAGGGCACTTCCACCACGCATTCCGCGGGCAGATTGGTGATGGCGCCGTTGTTCATCACATTAAAGCAGCCTCTGTAGACCCGCCCGGTCTCCAGACCCTCTATGATATAACTGCCGTGCTCCGTGGAACGGGCTTCCCGGGTGAATTTCCTGGCAGGCTCTTTTAACCAGTTGGGGAAGTCCGTCTCGAACCAGTTGCGGCTCTCCCGGCAGACCCTTAAGTATCCGGCGGTCTCTCCCTGAATCCAGGAACTGTAGTTGATCCACTTCTCCATTTCCTCCGGGCGCTTCCGGTACCACATCAGGTATTCCGACAGGTGCCCGTTGGACTCCGTGGAATAATATCCGAAATTCCGCATTACATCCAGCCGGATGTTCTCATCTTTGGCAAATTCCGCCTGTTTCATCAATTCGTACAGCTCTCCCGTGCGCTCCACGCCGTCTGTCTTTACGCTGATGTACCAGGTCTGGTGGTTCAATCCCGCGCAGATGATGTCCACGTCCTCTTTCTTCCGGCCCAGGGCTTTCGCGATCTGCTCATGTCCGTGCTGTACTCCGTGGCAGAGGCCGTAGGTGGGCACTTTGCCGTATTTGTTGCAGGCCCAGGTGACCATGGCGTTGGGATTGGAGTAGTTTAAGAGGATTGCGCCCGGGGCTGCCACCTCTCTGATATCTTTGCAGAATCCCAGCATGGCCGCGATGCCTCTCTGGCCGTACATGATGCCGCCGATGCAGAGGGTGTCGCCCACGCACTGGTCCACGCCGTACTTCAGGGGAATGTCCACATCAGTCTCGAAAGCCTCCAGCATACCGATACGGACGCAGTTGATGACGTACTTGGCGTCCTGAAAGGCCTCCCTGCGGTCTAAGGTGGCATGGATTTGGATGTCTAATCCATTCTCCCGGATGTCCCGCTGGCAAAGCTGTGTTACCATCCGCAGATTGTCCGGATTGATGTCCGTAAAGGACACCTGGATATCGTGAAATTCCGGCACCGTCAGAATATCTGCCAGAAGTCCTCTGGTGAATCCGATGCTGCCGGCGCCTATGAATGCTATTTTGAATGACATAGTATTACCTCCCGGTGTAATTTTTTGATACTCATATGGGTCTCGGACGTGAACTTTCGTCCGGATGAGCCTTTTTATCCGCGACCTATTCACGGGACGGCAAAAAACTGTCCTGAAGCTTGGGATTTACTTTAGATCAGGGGGATGCTATAATAAATCCGGAATCGGACGCAGCCTGTAATTTGTCGTCTGACTCCATGATAGAGAAAAGGGCAGCGGTTTTCAATGGTAAGTATTTGATACGAAAGGGTAATTTTTGATGGACAGTGAGAGGATGGACATTCTGGATAATTACGCGTTCCATTTCCTGGAGGATGTGGAGGAGCCTTTTATACAGCTGGCGGCTATCGGCAGGGAATCCAGGCATTCTTCCCGGTATCATCTGGAGAACAGCGGGAGAGGGGCGTCCTACCTTTTTCAATATACCCTGGCCGGAAGCGGTACGGTGCGGATAAACGCCATATTTGAATGTCATGGGGCACAGCGGTACTGCGGACAGATAGAGCTCCCGGGAATTCTACAGGGAGACCGGGGGCAGGCCTATAGATTACCTGACCAAAATCCGTCTGGACCGGGCGGTGGATATGCTGACCGCCGGAGAAAGAAGCGTCCGGGAGGTGGGAGAAGAGAGCGGCTTCTCAGGGGGCAATTATTTCAGCAAGGTGTTCAAAAGGCATATGGGCATGACGCCTGTGGAGTTCCGGGAGTATGTGAGGCGGGAGGGGTATTCGAAGATGCAGATATAACCCGATGGGAAAATCGGTTTCCCAAACCGTGGAAGTGATGTATAATGGGATTTAGAAAAGATGATGGAACAGGCAAGAACATTTTGCGATCTGTGCTCTTCCATGCCCCTTGCGGTGCGGAGAGGGTTCGATAAATATTTTCCAAATGGGTGTAGATACTTTTTGTCAGTAAAGGCAGCAACAAAATAGGCACATATAGGTTACATATGTGCCCAAGAATGGTTATACTGCATAACGCTGAATACTGCCTAATGTAATTATGCGATTGAACCGGTCAGCGTTATGCAGTCTGGTTTCACGGCAAGTGAAATCATTAAGAAGTATAAGTTATAGTTGCTTCGGCAATCAGCCTATCTTAGGAAGCGAATTCCGGTACTGCTCCAGTTCGGCATCCGTGGGGATGTAATCCTCCATCTGACCCTCATGGAACTTCTCATAAGCCACCATGTCGAAGTATCCCGTGCCGGTGAGTCCGAAGAGGATGGTCTTCTCCTCGCCGGTCTCCTTGCATTTTTTGGCCTCGTCGATGGCCACCCGGATGGCATGGGAGCTCTCGGGTGCGGGCAGGATGCCCTCCACCCTGGCAAAGTACTCCGCGGCCTCGAAGACTTGCGTCTGTTTCACGCTGGTGGCCTCCATGAGCCCCTGATGGTAGAGTTCCGACAGGGTGGAGCTCATGCCGTGGTAGCGCAGGCCCCCTGCGTGGTTGGCGGAGGGGATGAAGCCGCTGCCAAGAGTGTACATTTTGGACAGAGGGCAGACCATGCCGGTGTCGCAGAAATCATAGGCGTACACGCCCCTGGTGAAGCTGGGGCAGGAGGCGGGCTCCACGGCGATGAAGCGGTAGTCGGCTTCCCCGCGCAGCTTCTGGCCCATGAAAGGCGCGATGAGGCCGCCTAAGTTGGAGCCGCCGCCGGCGCAGCCGATGATCATGTCCGGCTTCACGCCGTATTTGTCAAGGGCTGCCTTGGCCTCCAGACCGATCACCGACTGGTGCAGCAGCACCTGGTTCAGCACGCTGCCCAGCACATAGCGGTATCCCTCGCTGCCCACCGCCGTCTCCACGGCCTCGGAGATGGCGCAGCCAAGGCTTCCCGTGGTGCCGGGATGCTCGGCCAGGATCTTGCGCCCCACCTGGGTGTCCATGGAGGGGGAGGGGGTCACGGAGGCGCCGTAGGTGCGCATGACTTCCCGGCGGAAAGGCTTCTGCTCATAGGAGCATTTCACCATGTAGACCTTGCAGTCCAGTCCTAAGTAAGCGCAGGCCATGGACAGGGCAGTGCCCCACTGACCGGCTCCGGTCTCTGTGGTGACGCCTTTTAAGCCCTGCTTCTTGGCGTAATAGGCCTGGGCGATGGCGGAGTTTAATTTGTGGCTGCCGCTGGTGTTGTTGCCCTCGAACTTGTAGTAGATCTTGGCGGGGGTGCCCAGCTTCTCCTCCAGGCAGTAGGCCCGGACAAGGGGAGAGGGGCGGTACATTTTGTAAAAGTTCCGGATCTCCTCGGGAATCTCGAAATAGGCGGTGGTGTCGTCCAGCTCCTGCTTCACCAGCTCTTCGCAGAAGACGCCGGAGAGCTCTTCGGCCGTCATGGGTTCGTGGGTGCCGGGATTTAAGAGGGGCGCGGGCTTCTGCTTCATATCGGCCCGCAGGTTGTACCATACTTTCGGCATCTCGTTTTCGCTCAGATAGATTTTGTAAGGGATTTTTTCGTTGGCCTGCTGTTTTTCCATACGCATGATTTTTCCTCCATATTTTTGGGTGTGCGAATCTGTGTTTGAACTGGGTTTTCCGGTTCGGTTTCTTTGGTCTTTCGTTTTCATGATTTGCGGTGTGCCACAGGGGGCTCTCCGGCCGTTCTTTCCTGTTTTCCGCTTTTCTCAGTATTTTGCCGGAAAGCTTTTCAGCGGCGTCTCAGAGGGCGCCATCGTTTCGTCAATAACATAGGCTGTCTCCTTTTGGTTTGCATATATTGAGTTCCTGCAACAGAAGCTCCATGGAGCGGGAATCCTGTTGCCTGCTGCCTGGGAGCCTGAAAATAAAAAACGCCCCGACAGAAATAAACGTTCTGTCAAGGACGAATACTGTACGAAAATAGTACGATTATCCGCGGTGCCACCTTGCTTCACGGCCTGACCCGTGCCCTTAGCGGGATACCTGCATACCCCCGGCATATGACGTCTGCCTAAACGTCGCAGAATACTCTGTGGAAGCCACATTTGACTGCGCCCTCAGCGGCCCATTTGACAACCTGTTTCTCATCTGCTTCTCAGCCACGCAGACTCTCTGTAAAGGCATGATTGCCGTTATCCCCGCTTCAACGGTTTGTTGTATTGAATTTTGTTTATTATAAAGCGAGGAAGTTGTTTTGTCAAGGGGAAAAGGAAACGAATATTCGGTATAAAATATACTAAAATATACTGAAAAAGATTTCATACCTAATCGATGCTAGGGCGCTGTTTACGGCAGCCTTGCTGAAGATGTGGGCGGAGCTGCCAGTGCTTTTCCCTATCCGACTACAAAGGTGAATCCGGCCTCAGGATTGGCGGAAAAGTATTCTGCGATTTTCCTGTTTCGCAGACAACGCTCCTGAGCCTCTTTGCGGGACAGCCCATGGGACACAAGATGAATTACGATACTGTCCTCATCCTTTCTGCTCAGATGCGAAGCCCAATGATTGTACTGGAGGACAGGAGCGGCAGAAATATTGATTGTGCAATGATATGGGATAGGATATAATATTGGCTGGAAAGTATATATGGCCGAATGGGGAGGTGCGATGATGAAAAAACCATTGTCAATAGGAGTAGATAATTTTGCGGATGTCATAAAAACAGGATATTACTACGTAGATAAAACCATTTTTATAAAAGAATTGTTAGACTTAAGAGGGAAAGTGAATCTGTTCACCCGCCCCAGGCGCTTCGGCAAGACGCTGAACCTCAGCATGCTCCGGTACTTCTTCGAGGACACCGGGGATGCGGAAAAGAATGCCCGGAACAAGGCGCTTTTCCAGGGCCTGAAAATCATGGAGGCCGGGGAGAAGTATACAGAACAGATGGGAAGCTGCCCAGTGCTCAACCTGACGCTGAAATCTGCGAAACAGGAAGATTACGACACTGCCTGCTATATGATGCGCTCTGAAATCGCATCTGAATTTGACAGGCACAGGGATATTCTGGAACGAGGCAGGGAACTCCTGACTCCCAATGAGTATGAGCAGTACCTGAGCGTCGCGGAAGAGAAGGTGGATAAAAAGCAGCTGAGAGGGGCGCTGAAGCTGTTCTGCAAGTGCATGTTCAAGGTTACGGGGAAGAATACGATTCTGCTGATCGACGAGTACGATGTGCCGCTGGAGAATGCATATTTCAGCGGCTTTTACGAGGAGATGGTGAATTTCATCCGCTCGCTGTTCGAGGCGGGGCTGAAGACCAACGACTATCTGCAATTTGCGGTGATTACAGGCTGTCTGCGGGTTTCGAAAGAGAGCGTTTTTACAGGGCTGAACCATTTGAGGATCATCTCAGTGCTGGATCAGAGGTACAGCGAGCATTTTGGATTCACGGAATCCGAGGTGCTGCAGATGATGAAATACTATGAAGTGGAAGAGCGTTTCCCCACGATGAAAGAATGGTATGACGGATATGCTTTCGGCGATTCAGAAGTCTATAATCCATGGAGCGTCATCAATTATATGTACGATCTGTATGCGAAAGTCAGTGCTTTCCCGCGCCCCTATTGGATCAATACCAGCTCCAACGACATCATAAAGGACATGATTGCCAGAG
>CAJTZD010000017.1:55440-82466 GCA_910584235.1 uncultured Acetatifactor sp. | reverse complement strand
GATAGGGGTAGTCTGCGCTTTTTTGGCTACCCGGAAGGTATTGTTTCAAAGTAAAACAAAATCCGGCATATCACGGGAAATCATTGCAGCCATGGTAAACAAGCATTTTCCCGGGGAAGAAATCCTCTCCGTAGAGGAACTGACAGAGGGCATGTTCAATTCGGCCTATGTCATCCGGGGGAGCGGCATCCTGGAAAGGGGGAGCGTCTTAAAAATTGGCCCCAGGCCGGAAGCGGAGCTATTGACCTATGAGAAAGATATCCTGCGCGCGGAAGTGGAAGTATACAGGCTGCTCCGGGACAGGCCTGTTAAGATCCCCGGGCTGCTGGCCTGGGACTACTCCCGTGAGCACATTCCCTGCGACTATTTTTTCATGGAACGCATGGACGGAATTCTGTGGAAAAATTGTGCCGGGAGGATTTCCCCCGAAAACCGCAGGCGGCTCATGTATGAACTGGGAAAGAGCAATGCCGCGGTGCACAGCGTAAAGGGGCAGTGGTTCGGCTATATAAAAGAAGACGAAAGATTCCGGTTCGACACCTGGGCGGGGGCGTTTTTTGCCATGATGGGGGATATTTTGGAGGACGGCAGAAAGAGGGGCTGCGAACTTCCCTATGGGGAGATAGAGGAAACCTTAAAGAGCCTGGAAGCCTGTTTGAACACGGTTCGCACGCCCTGCCTGGTGGACTTTGACATGTGGGCGGGAAACGTGCTGGTGGATGAGGGCTCCTGCTCCCGCATTACCGGCATCATCGACTTTGAACGCAGCTTCTTTGGCGATCCTGTGGCCGATTTCACTTCCGCCATATCCCTGTTCGACGACGTGGAAAAGGAACCGGACTTCCTGAAAGGCTACAGCGAGATCAGTAATGCCCCCTTTGTCATTACCGAGGGCCACCGGATCCGGATGGACTTGTACCGCCTGTACATGGCCGTGATCCTTCATGTGGAATCTTACAGATTCCCGAGGGAATATGAGATTAAGGTAAAAATGCAGATGACAGAAAGGATCCGCCAGCTGCTGGAAACTCTGAAAGCCAAAGTATGAATGCAATATAACAAACAGTAACGCTCACAAAACGTGGGCGTTATTATTTTGATAAAAATGTAAACATAAATATGTTTACATAAATTCAAAAATACAAATCTCGATGCCAAATGCCATGTCCGCTATATTCAAATGTTGACAAGTAAAATCCACCAAATTCTGTAGGACGAATTTGTCTACAATTAACAAAGATGACATATGTAAATACATATAGCTTGAAAAATGTAAACATAGTGTTATAATAATGATGTAAAAAATTACTTTACATTTTGGAGGGCGGTATATGGAAAGGAAGCAGAAGAGAATACTTGTATTGTGTAGTTTTGCAGTCACAATACTGATCATTCTGACAATTCTGTCTCTGCTGGCGCCTCATGGTGAGGATTTCCGGAGAGAAAAATCGTCGGGAATTTTGGAGGGACAGCTGCAGACGGAGGAAGGGGGCATCTATTTGCAGGCAGAGGTGTCCGGTGAACCGGCGCTTCTTGGAAGAGGGGAAGATGCCGGCCAGTGGGTGTTTACCGTGGAAGAGAGCGGAGACTATTATCTGAGCGCAGGATATATGGCATTGGAGGGAAATGGACAGGAGCTGGAATTTTCCCTTTTGCTGGACGGCAGCAAGGTGACAGATTCCGCGGTTACCCTTACCAGGACATGGACTGACAGCGGCCAGTTCAAACATACGGCTTCCGGAGACGAGATTCGGCCGGCACAGACGGAATGCACGCTGTGGACGGAAGAGCCTTTCCGCCTTGCAAAAAAGGAAAGGATACAGATACATCTGGAAAAGGGGGAGCATACCCTGAGCGTACAGGGCACCAGCCAGTCGGGGCTGTTTCGCTATCTGCGCCTGTACCGGGAGGAGGCGCCGTCCTATCAGGAATATCTCGCGTCTTGCATGGCAGCGGGAGAGGCAGGGAGTGACTTGTACATACAGATAGAGGGAGAAAGCCCGTCCATGAAATCTTCCTCCCAGCTCTATGCGATTTACGATCGTTCCAGCCCTTACACGGTTCCGTACCATCCCACATGTCTTCGATACAATACCATAGGGGGTTCAAATTGGTCGGACAGCGGACAGTGGATTGAATGGCAGGTGGAGATACCGGAGGACGGACTGTACCGACTGGGACTCCGCTACCGACAGGACGAGAACAAGGGACAGAGCAGCCAGCGCAGGCTGGAAGTGGACGGAAAGGTTCCTTTTCGGGAAGCGGGCAGCCTGACTTTCGACTATGATGTGAACTGGCAGAGCGCATTTTTGGGGGAAAGCGGCGAACCCTATCTGTTCTATCTCACGGAGGGAACCCACAGCATCCGGATGGAAGTGGTACTGGGGGAGATGGACCAGATCATCGAACAGATGCAGGGAACGCTCCAGGCCGTAAATGCCCTGTACCGGGAGATCATTATGATAACCGGAACAGACCCGGATACTTTTCGGGACTACAGTCTGGAAACCGCCATTCCCGATTTGGAGGAGAAGCTGGAATCCATTCTGGGCGAACTGAATACTTATGTGGACTATCTGGAAAGCCGGTATGGAAAAGGGTGCTATTCCTCCAGGATATTGACACAGATGACTACGCAGATTACTTCTTTTTGCGAAAAACCATATACCATAGCGAAGAGACTGTCCGTATTCAAGACCAACATTGAGGCTCTGGCCGAATGGGTGCTTGAGTTTGAACAGCAGCCGCTCCAGATTGATTACCTGTATGCCGCAGGCGAAAGAGCCGGCGCTCCCTTGGCCGAGGGGAGTTTCCTGACCAAGATTGGACATGGAATCCGTTCTTTCCTGGGATCTTTCGGGCACTCCTACAATGAAGTGGCGTCCGAGGGAGAGGTAAAGTCGGATGTGACATTGACCGTGTGGATGGGAAAAGGACGCGACCAGGCCAACGTGATGAAGCGGCTGATCGATTCTTACTTCACGCCCCGGACAGGGATCGGGGTGAACATCAGTCTGGTGGAAGGGGCGCTGGTAAAGGCCACGCTGGCAGGACAGGGACCGGATGTCAATATTTTTACCACCAGGGGCGAGGCCATGAACCTTGCGTTCAGAGGGGCAGTGGCAGATCTGGACTCTGTGGAGGGGTTTGAGAACCTGAAAAGACAATATGCGGAAAGTGCGTTCATTCCCTATGAATACAAGGGAAAAACCTATGGCGTGCCCGAGACCCAGGAATTCTATGTGATGTATGTCAGGACGGATATTTTCGATGAACTGGAGCTGGAGATACCGGATACCTGGCAGGATCTGATGGCGCTGCTGCCGGTGCTCCAGGCAAACAGCCTGTCCATAGGACTTCCCTACACGGACGGCTACGCCACCATGAACAACGGAATCGGAACCATCAATTTATACCCCACCCTGTTGGCGCAGCATGACATTGCCGTTTATCGGGATGCGGGGGATATGGTGGTGTCCAACCTGATGATACCGGAAGCCTACGATGCGTTCAAACAGTGGATCGACTTCTATGTGCAGTATGACTTCAGCCTGTACAAGGATGATTTTAACCGCTTCCGGACAGGGGAGATGCCCATCGTGATATCCACATACGGATTGTATAACAATCTGAATGAAGCCGCTCCGGAGATTGCCGGCCAGTGGATCATGACAGCCATACCCGGAACGGTTCAGGACGGGGAAATCAACCGGGCCACCAGCGCCAGCGGAACATGCAGCATTGTGCTCAACGACTGCGCACACAAGGAGGAGGCCTGGGCATTCCTGGAGTGGTGGAACAGCGCGGAGATTCAGGAACTGTACTCCAGGGAAATCGAGGCCGAGCTGAGTACCCTGGGGAGACATACGCCTGCCAATCTGGAAGCTTTTAAAGGGAGCCTGTGGAAAGACGAGGAGAAAGAAATGCTCCTGGAACAGTGGAAGAATGTGGTAGAGGTACCGGAGATTCCTGGGGGGTATTATGTGACCAGAAATGTGGACAACGCTTTCAGGCAGGTATACTACAACGGGGAAAATGCCAGGGATACCCTTTACTATTGGATGAACGCCGTCAATGAGGAGCTGATTCGCAAACAGTCCCAGCTGAATGTCAGAGAGGGGGATTAGGGGATGGAGACCAAAAAGAAAAGCGCCAATAAGATTGTCAATTACTTTAAGACCTACAAGGACAGCTGGCTGATGATGCTGCCATATCTCGTGTTCTTTGTGATATTTACCATATTGCCCGTGATTGTGTCCGTGGTTCTGAGCTTTACGGACTATGATATGGTTCAGCGGCCGGTATTCGTAGGACTGGAAAATTACTTTCAAATATTTCTGAATGACGAATATTTTATTGTGGCGCTGAAAAACACACTGGTATTTGCCATCATCATCGGGCCGGCCAGCTATGTGATCTGCTTCCTGATCGCCTGGATGATCAATGAACTGAAACCGCTGGCAAGGGCCCTGGTGACGGCTCTGTTTTATATCCCTACCATTGTGGGAGCGGCAGGATGGAATGTGTGGAGACTGATATTCAGCTCGGATCAGTACGGCCTCATCAATGGTTTCCTGATGAAATGGGGCCTGATCAACGAACCCATCGGATGGCTCACCGATGAAGCGCGCATTATGCCGGTGCTGATTATCGTACAGCTGTGGATGAGCATGGGCATCAGTTTCCTGACTTTCATCGCCGGCTTTCAGAATGTGGACAAGACTTTGTATGAGGCGGGCATGATGGACGGGGTGAAGAACCGCTTCCAGGAGTTGTGGTACATTACGATTCCCGCCATGGCCAACCAGATGATATTTGCCATTGTGATGCAGATCGTGAACTGCTTTGCCGTGGGGGAGGTGTCCTCGGTGCTGGCAGGCCTGCCCAGTACCGGGTACGCGGGCGAGACCATCGTGACGCATATCATGGACTACGGAAATCTAAGATATGAATTCGGTTATGCCTGCGCCATGGGCGTGGTGCTGGTGGTAATGATGCAGTATTCCAAGAAGTTCGCTACATGGCTGATCGGCAAAATGGGGCGTTAGGAGGTGGCGGAATGAAAGAAAAAAGGCAGGTAAAAAAACTGGCCCTGGGAAAAAGAAAAATGGGGATGGATAACAGACGCTCCAAGATCGGAAATGGTTTCGTGGTGGTGCTTCTGCTTCTGCTGGGGGCATTCATGGCGTTTCCTCTGTACTACACGCTTATCCAGTCCCTGAAGCCCTCGGAGGAGCTGTTTCAGTTCCCTCCCCGGCTCTATGTGCTCCGGCCCACATTGGAGCACTATACGGAATTGTCCCAGCTGATGTCCAATATGTGGGTTCCTTTTAGCAGATATCTGTTCAATACCTTGTTTGTGACCCTGGCGGGGACTGTGTTTCACGTACTGTTCGCAGGGATGGCAGCCTATCCCCTTGCCAAGCATAAATTCCCGGGACGGGACGCGCTGTTTGCCGTTATCCTGCTGGGACTGATGTTTGTGGGGCAGGTGACTTTCCTGCCAAGCTTTATCATCATTGCCAAGCTGCATATGCTGAATACATACTGGGCGTACATCTGCCCCAGCATAGGCGCTTCCCTGGGACTGTTCCTGATCAAACAGTTCATCGAACAGATTCCGGACGCTCTGATAGAGGCGGCCAGGATAGACGGCGCAAAGGAGTGGAGGGTTTATTTCCGGATCGTCATGCCGAACATCAAACCCGCAATCCTGACGGTATTTATATTCCAGTTCGTCAATATCTGGAACGGCCTGTCCAAGGAACTGGTCTACGACGAGCAGCTTAAGGTGGTGAAGGTAGCCCTGGAACAGGTCAGCGCCTCCAATGCCTATGCAAGGATGGGGTCCGGCATGGCTGGTTCGGTGCTTCTCATGATTCCGCCGATTGTAGTGTTCATACTGATGCAGAGGAACGTGGTGGAGACCATGACCTTTGCCGGAATGAAAGATTAGGAGGTCCGGATGAGAAAAAGAAAGACATGCAGGATAGCGCTGTGCCTGGCTGTGGCCATGTTCGCGGGCATGGGACTTGAGGCGAAAGCGCAGTCCAATTTCAACAGCTACTCCTATGATGAATGGGGCGAATCCGTGGCGGCGCCGGCAAGCTATCAGCCGGTAATGTCCCGCAACGGCCGGGAGATCGGGGCAGGCCCTCTGAATACGCCTCAGGATTTCTTCATGGACGGGGACGGACATCTGTACGTGGCAGACACGGGAAACAACCGGATCCTGGTCCTGGACAGTGAACTGGCGCTCCTGGACACAATAGAGACGGTGCGCATGGGCGGGGAAGAGATCCTTTTGTCGGACATTGAGGGAATATATGTGACAAAGGATCATGTCCTCTATGCGTCGCAGACTTCCGCGGGCAGGGTGCTGATCATCGAAGACGGGGAGGTGACCGGAACCATAGAAAAGCCCGAGAGCAATCTGATCGGCGAGGATTTCGTCTTCGCCCCCACAAAGATCGGGCTGGACGTATACGGCAGGGCGTACGTGCTGTCAAAGGGATGCTACAGCGGGCTTATGCAGTTTGACCTGGACGGGAGCTTCATGGGGTACTTCGGCGCAAACAAGGTGGAGGTTACCGCTCAGGTAGCGTTCAATTATATGTGGAAGAGCATCCTCTCCGACGAGCAGCGGGCAGCCATGACCAGTATCCTGCCAATCGAGTATTCCAACATCGACTGCAGCGAAGACGGATTTGTCTACACGTCCACGGTGGGCACGCAGCTGCCCAAAAGCCAGATCAAAAAGCTGAACCCTCTGGGCAACAATATTTATTTTGCCCTGGGAAACGAGGAATTCAACTTTGGCGACCAGGAGTTTACCTATAATAAGGGAAAGGCCAATCATCCCTCTTTCATTGACGTAAAGGCGGATAAGGACGGATTCCTGTTTGCCGTTGACCTTACCAGCGGCAGGATTTTTGAGAGGGATCAGGAAGCGAACCTGGTGGCCGTGTTCGGCGGAACGGGAAGCCAGCTGGGAACCTTTACCACGCCGGTGGCCGTGGAGGTGTGGGGAGACAGGGTTTACGTGCTGGACAGACTAAAAAACAATATTACGGTTTTTGAGCCCACGGAATACGGCGCCTTAGTGGAAGAGGCGATCATCACATACAATGAAGGCCTCTATGAGGAATCCTCGGCCCTCTGGAAGCAGGTGCTGGCCAGAAACGCCAATTCGAAGCTGGCGTACAATGGAATCGGTAAGGCGTATACTCAGGGGGAGGAATATACGGACGCGCTGGAGTACCTGCGCTACAGCGGTGATAAATACAGCTATTCCAGGGCCTTTGGCAAGAACAGACTGGTTGTGGTCAGAAAATACGGTCCCTATGCCTTTGCGGTTCTGGTCTGTCTGATTGCGGCCGTTTCGGTGAGGGCGCGGATGAGGAGGAAAAAGAGATGAAAGAGAAAAAAACTGCCACCAACCCTTTCTATACCATTATGCACCCTTTCGACTGCTCCTACGATATCCGCTTTAAGGAAAAGGGAAACACAGGCATTACCATTGTCATTCTGCTGTTCTTTTTCCTGACTTCCATCTTTCAGCGGCAGAATACGGGATATATCTTCAACGACAATAAGCTCAGCGACCTGAACGTATTCCTGCAGTTTATCAGCGTGGCTCTGCCCTTTGTGCTTTTTGTCATATCCAACTGGGTGGTGGCGATTCTGATGAACGGCACAGGGAGATTTCGGGACATCTGGATTTACACCGCATACTGCTGCATCCCCTTTATCCTGGGGAATATTGTATCGGTGCTTCTGAGCAATGTCCTGATCAGGGAGGAGCCCTTTGGAGGGTATGTGCAGGTGTTCGGCGCGGCCTGGAGCCTGGTGATCCTGTTTATCGGGCTGATGATCATGCATGAGTATGGCTTTACCCAGAATCTGTTCAGTTGTGTCTGTACCATATTCGTCATGTTTATCCTGCTGTTTCTGATCATGCTGGTTGGGAATCTTGCAACTGATCTGTACGGTTTTGTGATGACTGTGGTAAAAGAGATTACATTCCGGATGAGCTAGGGGGTGGGAGCGTGAAAAACAATCATATCAAAATCTGGAAGCTTTTGATTAAGGGACTGGTGTACCTGGGGCTGTTTGGACTGTTTGCAGGCTTCGTGATCTTTTTAAACCGGGCATCCACGCAGGAAGTCAAGGAAGAGATGGACTGGAGTCCTGAGGCGAGACAGGATATCCCCGGGGGCTGGGAGCTGGCCGCGGAGAATCAGGCGTTTGAACTGTATTTTGAACCGTCTCTTATGCAATTCAAGGTAAAGGAGAAAGCCGGGGGCAGGGAGTGGAGAAGCAATCCGGAAAACGCCGCCGAAGATCCGGTGGCTTTCGGCCAGAACAAGATGCGGGTGCAGTCTCTTATGGATGTCTCCTATGTGGACGACCAGAGCAATTTTTATACGGTCAACAGCTTTACGGACTCTCTTCAGGCAGGCACTTATACATATGAATACCGGGACAATGGGATCTATCTGACTCTCCAGTTTGCCAAGCAGGGATTTGAGATTCCGTGCTTTTTCGGGATTCAGGACGACCGTTTCGTCGCGCGCATATACAGTGAACAAATCCTGCAGCACGGCAGTCTGCAGGTTGCAAGTATCGCGTTCCTGCCCTATTTCGGAGCCGGCTCCATGGAGGACGAGGGGTATCTGTTTGTGCCGGACGGCTCCGGGGCATTGATCAATTACAATAATCAGAAACAGACCTACCAGCCCTATTCCCAGAAAGTCTACGGCAGGAACCTGGCGCTGAATCTGCAGAACAGTACCCTGGTCACCCAGGATGCCACCATGCCGGTATTTGGAATGCAAAAGGACGGGGAAGCGGTACTGGGCGTGATTACCCAGGGAGAATATCAGGCGGAGATTAAGGCGGAGGTATCCGGAAGCCTCACCGGCAACAATACGGTTTACACCAATGTCCTGTACATACAGAGTGAGAACAATACACTTTTGTCAGGCAGCGACAAAGAGGAAGCGGTAGTCATGCTTGCCCCTCAGCATAATCAGTTTCCCTGTTACGAAGTGTCCTATTTCTTCCTGGGAAAGGATACAGGGTACAGCGAGATGGCAGGGCGGTACCGGAGGTATCTGACGGAAGAGATGGGGATGCAGGAGGAGAGTCCGGTACCCCAGAAAGCCGTGAACCTGGCATTCCTGGGGGGAGTCGAGGTAAGCGAGACTTTTCTGGGCATTCCCTACCGTACGGTCAGGGCGCTGACCACGTTCGGAGAACTGAAAGATACTGTGCTGGCGCTGCGGGAAGAGACCGGAAACGCGTTCCAGGTAAGCATGCGCTATCTGGATAAGGGCGGAACCATGAACAAGATCCCAACCAAACTGACCTATGAAAGTGCCCTGGGGGGGGCAGAACGGATACAACAAGATGGCGAATGCCCTGGATGAGGCGGGCATTCTCTTCTACCCGGTATATGATCCGATTACCATACGGAAAGCCGGAAACGGATACCGGGACTATCAGGGGGTGCGGAATGTCTCCAAATCGGTCTCCCGGCAGTATGAATATCTGCTGACCTCAGGAAGCAGGGATACCGGAAAGAGCCCTTTCTACCTGGTATCGCCTCAGTACGAAGAGAAAATCATGTCCACCCTGCTTGCCAGTGCAGAGAAAAAAGGGGTGGCAAAGCTGGGATTATCCGGTATTGCCCACAGCGTTTATGCGGATTACCGTACGGACAGTATCTCGGATAACGAGACGGGCAGCTGCTGGGAGAGCGCATTGGATAAGGCGGCCGCATCCACGGACAGCCTGTTGCTCCAGGGAGCCTATGGGTACGCGTTTCCCTATGCGGACGTGATTACGCAGGCTCCTGTATATGCAAGCCAGTTCGATGTGGAGGATGAGTCGGTGCCTTTCTACGAAATGGTAGTGGGCGGATCGGCGGCTCTCTACAGCGTTCCGGTGAATGAGAGCGGCAATACAAGGGAGATGCTGCTGAAGGCCGTTGAATACGGGGTCAGTCCTACATTCCTGCTGATGACCAGAGAGAGGGACGCGCTGCAGGATACGGAATATCAAAAGTACTATTCCCTTTGCTGGGCGGACTGGAAAGACCAGATTGAAGCCGTGATTGGGGAATTGGAATCCCTTGATGGTGTTTTGGGACAGCGGATCACCGCCCATGGGAAGCTGGGCCAGGGCGTTTACGTCACAACATTTGCGGACGGCTCGGTTGTATATGTGAATTACGGGCAGACGGATGCCGTGCTGGGGGATGTGACGGTTCCCGCCAGGGGATTTGTCCGGAAAGGAGATAAGTGAGAATGAGAAAGAAGATTCCGTATTATCAGAAAAAGAAAATTTACGGGTTTCTGTTCATTACGCCCTGGCTGCTGGGATTCCTGCTCTTCTTTGTAGTGCCCTTTGTACAGTCCTGTCTCTACGCATTTCAGGATCTGACCGCCACGCCGGAGGGAATGGCAGGGGAATGGATCGGAAGCTATAACTTTTCCTATGCATTGTTTCGGGACACGGACTTTTTGATACAGTGCGCCAATTCCCTGAAAGACCTGGTGACGGTGCCATTGATTCTGGTATACAGCATTTGCTTTGCGCTGCTTTTGAAAAAGGAATATGTAGGCCGGACCACCATGAGAGCCATAGCGTTTCTGCCCGTCATTATCGGTTCCGGTGTGCTGATGGACATTCTGAAGACGGATGTGTTTTCGAGTGGGGTGAAAGGCGCGGAGACAGTCTATCTTTTTTCCGGAGGCGGCCTGACGGGGCTGTTCACTGCCATGGGCCTGTCGGCGGATATGATCGGATTTATCAATACTATCATCAGCAAGATCTTTGACCTGACTTGGCGTTCCGGCGTGCAGATATTGTTGTTCCTGGCCGGACTGCACAACATCCCGTCCTATGTGTACGAGGCGGCCGAGATCGAGGGGGCCAACGCGCTGGAACAGTTCTTCAAGATCACATTGCCCATGCTGACGCCCATGATCCTTTTGAACGTGGTGTACAGCGTAATTGATATTTTCTCGGATTTCGGAAATACGATTATCCAGATGATCTACAACATGGCGTTTACCAATGTGCGCTTCGGATATTCCAGCGCCCTGTCCATACTGTATTTCATCATGATAGCCGTGGTCTTGGTGATAGTCTATCTGATCCTGAAGCGGTTTATCGTTCATCCCGAGGAGTAAGGTCCTTTTCAAATTTCGATTGGTAGGCGTGCCGAAGCACGCAAGGGGGTATTTAAATGATAAAATTGATGAAAGCGGCCAAGACGCCCGGGACCGGCAGGGCGAACAGGAGGCTGGACGGTCTTGTGTACCGAATAAGGACGGGGAAATGGATCTGGGCAATTGCCAAATACGCCATTCTGGTGCTTTTGGCATACCAGCTGCTCTACCCGGTTCTCTATATGATAAGCGCTTCCATAAAATCCCCGGTGGATTCCTATGACCCCAGCGTCATATGGATACCTAAGCACCTGTCCGCGACGGGATTTACGGATGCCTATAAAACCATGAAATATATGGACGCGCTGACGCGCAGCCTCATGATAGGCCTGGGCTGCGCCATATTGGATGTGATGTCCTGTGCGCTGGCAGGGTATGGGTTTGCCAGGTATAAGTTTCCCTTAAGGCCATTTTTCTTCGCTTGTGTGATACTGACGCTGATTGTGCCCACCCAGACCATTATCCTGCCTTATTACATGAACATGAGGTATTTTGATCCCCTGGGTATTATGACGCTGCTTTCCAAAGTGACGGGAAAGGGCAATGTGATAAACCTGATAGGAAACAATGCGGCGTTTTTCATTCCGTCCGCGCTGGGGGCAGGAATCCGGTCAGGCCTGTATATCTATATATTTAAGCAGTTTTTCGAGGGGATGTCGGCGGCTTTGGAGGAATCGGCTTATGTGGACGGAAGCGGCCCTCTGAGGACTTTTGCCTACATTATGCTCCCCAATGCAAAGAATGCCATCATAACGGTCTTCCTGTTCTCCTTTGTATGGCATTTCAATGATTACTATCTGTCGAAGCAGCTGCTGGGGACCAATAAGAGGACATTGATTGTGGCCTTGTCTTCCCTAAGGGTGGATCTGGCGGCGGTCATCGGCGGGCAGACCACCACTGACCCCATAAGGATTCAGACAAGGATCCAGGCAGGATGTCTGCTTACCATACTTCCGATGTTTTTGCTGTACATAGTGACCCAAAGGAAACTGGCGGACAGCATTGAACATATTGGCATCAAATAAAAAACAAAAAGGAGAGGAAAAAATGAAGAAGAAATGTTTGGCAATGACAATGGCGCTTGTATGTACCATGGCGATGGCGGCCTGCGGCGGGGATACGTCCGGGGAAAGCAGCACGCCTGACAGTGCGGGCCAGAGCAAAGACAGCCAGGAGGCAGGCGGCAGCTCGGCCGCGGAGGGAGACAAGGAAGAAGAAAATTCCGGCGCCGAGGGACAGGAGAGCGAAACGCCCGAAGCCGCAAGCACGCTTCCGGATACCCTGGAAAACCCTGATCTGGTAATCGTTTGGGACACGACGGAAGAGGCATGGAACACCACGCTTCAGGAGGATCCGGACGCGTTTAACCTTGTGTGGTCCACCAAGGCGGCTTTTGAAGAGAAGTACGGCGGTACCGTAACGGTCATCGGCGTGGGCTGGGGCGAGCAGCAGGAGCAGGTAATCAGCATGGTCAATGCAGGGGAAGTATGCGACCTTGCCCAGGCCCATGACCAGAATTTCCCCACCTACGGCGCCAAGCATGTGATGCAGGATATCTCCCAGTACATTGATCTGGACGACGATTTCTGGTATGACAGCACCACGAAAGCCTTTACTTTCGGCGGAGTGCCCTATGCCGCGGGCGCTGACGCTGCCCCTGTGGTCATCAGCTATAACAAGACGCTCTTTGGCCAGATGGGTGTGAAGACACCTATGGAGTACTTTGAGGAGGGCAACTGGAACTGGGATGCGTTCCGTGAGGTGGCCATGGCCATGACGGGGGATACGGACGGAGACGGAACCAATGACATTTACGGCTTTGGCTGGTGGGATTCGTTCTATGTGCAGATGCTGAATACCAACGGGATTGTGGGTATAGACTATACTTCCGGCGACGGCGTGTCAAGCAACTACACTACGCCTCAGGCAGCGGAAGCGTTTACGTTCCTGCAGGACGGCTATACCAAGGATAAATTCATACAGATTCCGGACGGGGACAAATTCATCAGCGATTTCAAGAGCGGCAAACTGGCTATGACCTGTGAGTACGGATTTGCGGCGCTTACCGCCTATGAATGTGATTATGAGATTGCATGGGCGCCCCTGCCCACCGGTCCCTCCGGAGAGACCTATGACTGCGGCGGTTCCCTTACCGGATTTTCCATTCCTGTCACAAGCGCGAATCCCGAAGGGGCTGCGGTCTTCGCACGGATGGCATATGAGCTGCTCCATGACTGGCAGAACGAAACCAGGATTGCCATCTACGGCCAGGAGCAGGTAGATCTGATGAATACCCTGTCCGACCATATCAATTTCGCGCCCATCGGTATCGAAAAATACTGGGATGCAAACTGGACGATTTTCTCAGGGCTGACAGACGGCACGCCGGTAAGCACCTTTGCCCAGAACGCGGATGAACAGATCAAAGAGGGCGCCACAATTACACTGGGAGAATAGTGTGAGAATCTCACACGGAAGAATGCCCGGGCGAATGCTGTCCGCTTTGGGCAGGGGCATTCTTCCGGCGCGGCTTTTGCGCTTTGTCTTGCACCTTTTTAGTTAATGTTTGTGCTGCCACAGGCGGCATGAGGGGAAGTGTGAGGGAAACAATTGCTATGAAAAAGAAACTTTTTTTCTTATGTTTGGTTTCCTGCCTTGCAATGGCTGCGGCCTGCGGAAGGCAGGAGCCGCCTCCCGGGACCCGGGAGGACGCTTCCCTGGGGCAGGAACAGGGAAGCCTTGAAACACAGGAGCCGGAGGAGAGGGAGGAGGCAGATAACAGCGCTTCTCAGCCCATGGCTCCGGTTCCGGAAAGCGAGGCAGGAGATGTGGAACATTATGAAAGCGTACCTTACAGGCTGTACCCTACTTCCGAGGGCGCATGGGTAGGCGATGTGATGCCTATGGCGGACGAAGACGGGCTGCAGCTGTATTATTTATATGATACAGATCATAATGGGATGGGATATCATCCGATCCACAAATTTTCTACAACAAATTTTTATGAATACAGGGACGATGGCCTGATGGTTCCTTTCGGCGCTTCCGGCGACGAACCGGATCTGGCCATCGGAACCGGATGCGTGGTTAAGGACCGGGACGGCAGATATCACTGCTTTTATACAGGGCATAATGATTCCTTTCCCGAAAAAGGACTTGACAGAGAATGCGTGATGCACGCCGTCAGCGAGGACAATGTGAACTGGACCAAGATTCCGGAGGACACCTTTTATGCGGCAGAGAATTATTCCGGTGATGACTTCCGGGATCCCTATGTATTCTGGAATGAGGAAGAGCAATGCTACTGGCTGCTGATTGCCGCCAGGGAGGAGAGCCTGGGGGGCGTGGTGGCAAGATATACCTCTACAGACCTTTCCGCCTGGACCCTGTGCGATCCCCTTTACGCACCGGAAAAACAGTATATGCTGGAGTGCCCGGATTTGTTTCGGATGGGGGATCATTACTATCTCTTTTACAGCTGGGACATGGTGACCTATTATGCCATGGCGGACTCCGCCTACGGACCGTTTACGGAGCCCGGGAACAATGTGCTGGACGGCACGGGGTTCTGCTTTTACGCGGCCAAGACGGCGGAGTACGCAGGCAGGCGCTATCTGTGCGGATGGGTGGGCCGAAAGCCGGAGCCGAAGGACACAGGAAATTACAACTGGGCCGGAAGCCTGCTGGTACATGAACTGGTTCAGAAAGAGGACGGGACCCTGGGGGTAAAGGAACCCTCCGGTCTGGCGGAATATTTTACACAGGAAAAGACGCCGGCCTTAATGGGGACTTCAGGTAATGTGGAGACGGAAGCGGATGCCTACAGACTTTCTGCCGGTTCGGACGAAATTGCCCTGGCGCAGTTCGGTATGCGGGAACCTACAATGCTTTTGGAGTGTACGGTATCGCTGGGCAGAGACGGATACGCGGGCTTTGCTTTCGGTATGGGAGAGGAGTATGGAAAGTATACCGGGCTGGTGCTGGACGCAAAGAACCAATCCATTCACTATGAAGGCTGTGTCCTCTCCAGAATCCCTTATGTGGAACCTGTGATTTATACGGATTTTCAGTTCGAGCCGGATAAGGAATACCATGTGAAGCTGGTGATGGAAAACGAAATCGTGGTTCTGTATATAGACGATACCAAAGCCCTGAGCAATCGCATTTATAAATCCGTGGACGGGGCGAACTGGGGGATATTTGCCAATGATACGGATGCGGTATTCCGGGATATCATTGTAAAAAGTCCGGCGGCCCCATAGGGCGGCCGGACAATCTGGCAGATAAAGGGTATGAATCAGGAGGGGGATTCCGAAACGCAGGGCGCGGACTCCCGGAAATGGACTTCTGTGTCCAGATATATGGTTCCCGAAATGCTGCCGGGATATTGTATTTGATGAAACAGGAGCTGGGCGGCGCATATGCCCAGCTTTTTGCAGGGGATGTGTACGGTGGTCAGGCTGTTCATGAGGGTGTTCATGGATGGAATACCGTCAAACCCGCACACCATAATATCCCCGGGAGTGTGGATTCCCAGCTCCGCAAGTGCCTGGATGAGCGCCTGTGCCAGTACGTCATTGGCACAGAAAAAAAGCTGGGGCAGACGCTCCATTTTTTGCAGATGTGCCATAATCCAGCCATCCTGACCGTAAAAACTGTCGTCCGCTATGAGATTGTAAGGACGGGTTTCCACGCCGTACTCGGAAGCCGTCAGGAGAAAGGACTCGTACCGCTCACGGAAGCTGACGCAGTGGCTGCTGTCTCCCACGAAACCCATGGAGGTCAGCACATGCTCCCGGCACAGGGCAGAAAGCATCCGGCAGGTACTGTTGCGGTTCTCCATCATTAACAGGGTACAGTCCAGATGCAGGGAATGGAAACCGGCGTAGGCGTCAATAAACAACACAGGGATTCCCAGAGAGCAGATGAGCCTGCTGTATTCCGGGTGAAATATCTCCAGGCAGACAATTGCCGCCGTCTGATTTTGGTTCAGATTAGGAGGGAGCGTCAGGGAATCGATATCCTCCTCCGTAATGCTGTGGAGGGTAAGGGAATATCCCTCGCTGCGGATTTCCTGTTCCAGCTGGGTGATGATTCCGGAGCCGATATGGAAAGCGTCAGGGGTGAGATGCATCAGGAAAGCGAAGCTTTTTGTCTGCCGGTGGAGGGCGCCTTTCGCAATTGGATGGGCAGCGGCACTGCCATATTTATAATTCATTTCCTGGGCTTTTTTCAATACCAAAGCTCTGGTTTCCGCAGAGACATTGGGGGAATTGTTCAATACTTTGGATACTGTCATGCGGGAAAGATTCAGGGCATCGGCAATATCCTGGATGGTAACTTTTGTCTTCATAAAATCTCCTTCATGGGGACGAACTAATTCTATAGTATCTGATTTTGAAAAAGAAAGCAAGTGGTTTAGGAGGATTTCTATGGTAAGCCAAACATTACGAGAAGCAAGAAAGTATGAAGAGACAATGGAGAAGTGCATTGGGGAAGCGGCGCGCCCGGCGTTCCATCTCTGCCCCAGGGTGGGGTGGATGAACGATCCGAATGGCTTTTCCTTTTACAAGGGCGAGTATCATCTGTTCTATCAGTATTATCCCTATGATTCCGTCTGGAATCAGATGCATTGGGGACATGCGGTGAGCAGGGATTTGCTGCATTGGACCTATCTTCCTGCGGCGCTGGCGCCGGATACCGCCTTTGACAAGGACGGATGCTTTTCCGGAAGCGCTGTGGAACTGCCGGACGGCAGACAGCTGCTGATCTATACGGGCGTGGTTAAGGAGCCTCTGGTGGACGGCAGCTTCCGGGAGATTCAGACCCAGTGCATTGCCGTGGGAGACGGCAGGGATTATGAAAAATATTCCGGCAATCCTGTATTGGACGGGGAAAGTCTGCCGGAGGGAGGCAGCAGAAGTGATTTTCGGGATCCCAGGATATGGATGGAGGAAGACGGAACCTACCGCTGCGTGGTGGGAAACTGTACGGAAAACCATGACGGCAGGATATTGCTATATGAAAGCAGGGATGGACTCTGCTGGGATTTTGTAAGCATTCTGGCGGAAAATAAGAACAGGTTTGGCAGGATGTGGGAATGTCCGGATTTCTTTGAACTGGACGGGAAATATGTGCTGCTCACCAGCCCCCAGGACATGATGCCCAGGGGCTTCGAATATCACAATGGAAACGGGACGCTTTGCCTGATTGGCAGCTATGACAGAGAGAACCATGTTTTCGTACAGGAGCAGGATCAGGCGATAGACTATGGAATTGACTTCTATGCGCCGCAGACGGTGTTGGCGCCGGACGGCAGACGGATTATGATCGGCTGGATGCAGAACTGGGATACCTGCAATCTGCGGGATACCAAGCATGTATGGTTTGGGCAGATGAGCCTGCCCCGGGAACTGTCCATAAAGAACGGCAGGCTTTTCCAGCGGCCCGTCCGGGAGCTGGACGCAATGCGCGGCCGGGAGGTGCGCTATGAAAATGTGGCTTTCGAAGGAATAACCAGGCTGCCCGGCGTCACCGGAAGAAGAATCGATATGGAGCTGGTGCTTCATGTGGATGAATCGCTTCAGGGGGAAAGGGGGCTGCAGAAATTTGCGGTTCGTTTTGCCCAGGACGATGTTTGCCATACCGCCGTCAGCTTTCGCCCCCATGAGTCCCTGCTGAAGATCGACAGGAAATTTTCCGGTTCCCGGAGAGCGTTCATCCATCAGAGGAGAAGTCTGGTTCCCGTCAGGGACGGGAAACTGAAGCTGAGGATGATTCTGGACCGTTTCAGCGCGGAGGTCTTTGTGAATGACGGAGAACAGACGCTTACGCTGACCTTTTACACGGATCAGTCTGCGGAAGGGATTTCTTTCTATTCGGATGGGCGGGCAGTGATGGATGTGGTAAAATACGATTTGTGCTGAGGGATGAAAGGCCGGGCGGATTACGGTAAAGCGCGGCACCGGTGAGGGACTTCTGAGAAAACAGGAATACACTGGCAGCGCCTTTCGGCTGCGGGACGAGGCCTGGGCATCCGGCCCGCCAACCTCCGGGGAATCTGGAAAGACAAGCTGCTCTCGCCCGGCAATACGGAGACGGACTACTGGCTTACGAGCCCTGCGGCCTCCGTCCGACCGGCCTGTTTTGAAGACGGCCAGGCCTTTTACGGCAGATTTTTTCGAAAGTCAATAAACCTATTGACATGGTATGCAGATGGTGATACGATGTGTCTGATCGTTTGAATCAGGACTGAATAAATAAGCGTATTCAGCCTGTTATACCGGGCGGCGGAATGGTTTCTGCCGTCTGGGCGCGTAAGACGCGCAAGGAGGTATCAATATGAAAAGAGTATTGACTATACAGGACATCTCATGCCTGGGGAAATGTTCCCTGACCATAGCCCTGCCCGTCATATCCGCCCTTGGGTCCGAGACAGTCATCCTGCCTACGGCAGTCCTGTCAACCCACACGATGTTCAAGAATTTCACCTGCAAGGACCTTTCCGACCAGATCGAGCCCATTGCGAACCACTGGAAAAGCGAGGGCGTGAAGTTTGACGCTATCTACACCGGATACCTGGGGACAAGGGAGCAGATCGACCAGGTAAAGGAACTGTTTCGAACGTTCCGGAGCGGAAATACCGTGATTATCGTGGATCCCGTGATGGCGGACAACGGAAAGCTGTACCCGGCCTTTGATATGGACTACGTAAAGAAAAATGCCGAACTCTGCGCGGAAGCGGACATCATTGTGCCCAATATCACCGAGGCCGCCCTGATGACGGGAATGGAATACAGGGAAGAATACGATGAGGCCTATATTAAGGAACTCCTGGCAAGGCTCAATGAACTGGGCGCGGGCATCAGCGTCCTCACAGGGGTCTCTCTGGAAAAGGGGAAAACCGGCGTCATGGGATACGAACGGAGGACAGGGGAGTATTACATCTACCAGAATCGGAGAATCGATGCCGCCTATCACGGAACGGGAGATCTTTTCTCCAGCACCTGCGTGGGGGAGATCATGAAAGGAAAGGACTGGCGCGATGCCATGCGCATTGCGGCCGACTACACGGCGCATACCATAGAGGTGACTTTGCGCAATCCGGATAAGCCATGGTATGGCGTGGACTTCGAGGCCACGATTCCGGAGCTGATTGGGATGGAATAAGAAGAGAAGTATTTTACAAAACAAAAGCAGCCATCTTAGCAATTATAGATGGCTGCTTTTATCGTTTTCTGCTTTTGCCCAAAACACAGACAGCAGCGCCGGGGGCAACTGATAAACAATAGTACTGATTGATTTAAAAGTTGGAGACTTAACCCATCAAGATTTAGGACAGATGCAGAGGTATGTTCATTATTATGAGCGGGAATTGATGAATGAGGGAGATAATCCGCCGATTGGAATTGTGTTGTGTGCGGACAAGAGCGAATCGGTGGTTAAGTTTACATTACCAGAGAATGAAACACAGATTTTTGCATCGAAGTATAAATTATATTTGCCGAGTGAGGAAGAGCTGTTACAGGAATTAAGGCGGGAATATCGGGCGTTGGAGAATGGAAAGATTAAAAAAATTGAAGACACGGAATTGGATTGATTTCTATGACAAGTGATTGAATAAACAATTATTAACTATGCGGTGCCGCTTGGCACAGTCGGATATACAGAGTTCTTGAAATCTAAAGAATACTTTAGACTTCTACCTCTACTATATCCAAAAACCAGAGAAAGTAAATGGATTTCGAAATTTAGAGAGACAGAGGAAATATTCCTCAAGAAAGCGGTGAAATCAAAAAAAGCCCACAAGCGGCAAACCCGCTTGTGGACGTAAGCGTCTGGCGGAGAGTGTGGGATTCGAACCCACGTGCCCTGTAAAGGACAACTGCATTTCGAGTGCAGCTCGTTATGACCGCTTCGATAACTCTCCGTGTCATATCTGCAACATCAGCTTCAAAAAGACCTCTGGAAAAAGGCGAGAACTGATGGAGAGAACTAAAGTAATTTCAGTTGTAAATAATACCGCAAAAATGACCGCTTCGATACGCCTCCGATTTCCGGCAGATATCCATCCGCCTCCCTTATTTTATAGTATCCTGACATTTTTTGCAAGAGCCTGATAGAGTTTTTTTACAGAAAGGTTGCAAAATACTTTTAAAAAGGGTAAAATTTTAAACAGAAAGGTGTGAAAAGCAAAAGCCAGACACATAAATAAAAATGATAGGAGGACATGAGACATGAAGAGAATCGGTATGTTGACCAGCGGCGGAGACTGCCAGGCGCTGAACGCAGCCATGAGGGGTGTGGTGAAGACGCTGTACAACAGCAATGAGCAGGTGGAGATCTACGGATTCAAGGACGGCTACAGGGGCCTGATCTATAGTAAGTTCCAGATGCTCACCGGCAAGGACTTCTCCGGCATCCTTACCAAGGGCGGCACCATCCTGGGCACCTCAAGAACCCCTTTCAAGACCATCCAGGATCCCGACGAGAACGGCCTGAACAAGGTGGAGGCCATGAAGCAGAATTATTACAAGCTCCAGCTTGACTGCCTGGTAGTGCTTGGTGGCAACGGCACTCACAAGACGGCCAACCTCTTAAGCAAGGAGGGTCTGAACGTCATCACCCTGCCTAAGACCATCGACAATGATCTCTGGGGCACCGACATGACTTTCGGCTTCCAGAGCGCAGTGGACATTGCCACCGATGCCATCGACTACATCCATACCACGGCGGCGTCCCACAGCCGCGTCTTCATCGTGGAGGTCATGGGCCATAAGGTGGGGTGGCTGACCCTGAACGCCGGCATGGCCAGCGGCGCGGACATCATCCTGCTCCCCGAGATCCCCTATGACATCAAGAAAGTGGTGGAGAAGATCGAGGACAGGAACAAACGGGGCAGCGGCTTCACCATCATCGCAGTGGCAGAGGGCGCCATCTCCAAGGAGGACGCCAAGCTCTCCAAGAAAGAATACAAGAAGAAGCTGGAGAAGATGACGCATCCCTCCGTGTCTTATGAGCTGGCCGAGGCCATCCAGAAGAAGACCGGCATCGAAGTCCGCGTCACCGTGCCCGGCCACATGCAGCGCGGCGGCAGCCCATGCCCTTATGACCGCGTATTCGCCAGCCGCCTGGGTGCGGAGGCAGGCAAACTGATACTGGACAACCAGTACGGATTTATGGTAGGATACAAGAACCGCGAAGTGGTACGCGTTCCCTTGGAGGATGTGGCGGGCAAGCTGAAAGCCGTGTCCCCGGACGCGTCTATCGTGAAAGAGGCCAAGCTTTTGGGCATCTGCTTCGGCGACTGACGGGACTGGCGGTAAGACTAAGCCTGGTACGGACTGACAGGAAAAACGAATTCCCTCTCTATGGCGAACCTGCCGTTTCGGGAGAGGGGCGGCTCACGGCTATGGAAGGCATGCGCAAGTATGCCTTTCATCTGTTCGACAAATTCCCGGGAAAAAGATTTGCTTTCACGGGCCGGCATCCGGGCAAAACCAAAAGAAATCTGGCTAAGTGAGGAAGAATTTTATGTCATACATGGCGCTATACCGGAAGTTCCGGCCGGACACTCTTGCGGACGTAAAGGGGCAGGAGCATATCGTGACCACGCTGAAGAATCAGCTGGCGGCGGGCCGCATCGGCCATGCCTATCTGTTCACCGGCACCAGGGGCACGGGCAAGACAACCGTGGCGAAAATCCTGGCCCGGGCAGTGAACTGTGAGAATCCCACGGCTGAGGGGCCCTGCGGGGAGTGCCGGATCTGCCGCGCCATCGCCGCAGGGGCCAGCATGAACGTGATCGAGATCGACGCGGCCTCCAACAACGGCGTGGACAATATTCGGGAGATCGTGGAGGAGGTGTCATATTCCCCGGCGGAGGGGAAATATAAGGTCTATATCATTGACGAGGTGCATATGCTGTCCGCGGGGGCTTTCAATGCCCTTTTGAAGACCCTGGAAGAGCCGCCCTCCTATGTGATCTTCATCCTGGCAACCACGGAAGTGCACAAGCTCCCCATCACCATCCTGTCCCGGTGCCAGAGATATGATTTTAAGCGCATTCCCATCGACACTATCACAGCCAGGATGCAGGAGCTGACGGCGCAGGAGAGCGTACAGGTGGAAGACAAGGCCCTGCGCTATATCGCCAAGACCGCTGACGGCTCTATGCGGGATGCCCTGAGCCTGTTGGATCAGTGTATTGCGTTCCATCTGGGCCGGGAGCTGACCTATGACAAGGTCCTGGACGTGCTGGGGGCTGTGGACACGGAGGTGTTCAGCAGACTGCTGCGCCATGTGCTGGACCGGGATGTGACAGGCTGTGTGGAGCTGTTGGAGGAGATCGTCATGCAGGGCCGGGAGCTGACCCAGTTCGTGACGGATTTCACCTGGTATCTGCGCAATCTGATGCTGGTGCAGGCCTCCGACAATCTGGAGGATGTCATCGACATGTCCTCGGACAATTTAAAGCGGCTGAAAGAGGAATCCGCCATGGCGGACATGGACGGGATCATCCGCTTTATCCGGATTTTTTCCGATCTTTCAGGGCAGATACGCCAGTCGGCTCAGAAGCGGATCCTGGTGGAGATCGCTCTGATCAAGCTGTGCAGGCCTCAGATGGAGGTGGATCAGGGCGCGGTGCTGGACCGGATCAGACAGGTGGAGGACAAGCTGGAAAAGGGCGTGATAGTCAGCCCGGCGTCCGGCGTCCCCGGTCAGACTTCAGATGGGGCCGGCGCAGGGGCGGGCGGCGGAAACAGACAAAAGCCAAAGCTGCCCAAGGCCATCCCGGAGGATGTGAAGC
Organism: uncultured Acetatifactor sp.; assembly: GCA_910584235.1. Lineage (GTDB taxonomy): Bacteria > Bacillota > Clostridia > Lachnospirales > Lachnospiraceae > Acetatifactor. The sequence continues at coordinate 59,420 of CAJTZD010000017.1, read as the reverse complement.
AGATCGTGTCCAAATGGCCCGCCGTTGTAGGCAGCGCGGAGAACCCCATGCGCGTCTATTTGAAATCCGCCAGACTGAGTCTGGGCGGGGACAACAGACTCATGGTGGTGTTCGCGGACGGCATGGCCTCGGATTATTTCACGAAGCAGCCGGAGCACAAGGCACAGCTGGAGGCGCTGCTAAGTGATTTCTCGGGGAAAGAAATAGAGGTCAATATCCAAACCGTAAGCGAGATACGGGAATTTGAAGACAATTATGTAGATATCTCCCAGGTGATTCAGATGGAGATCGAGGAAGAGGAGGAGTAAAAATGGCAAAGCGAGGAGGCTTTCCCGGAGGCGGTATGCCCGGGAACATGGCGAACCTGATGAAGCAGGCGCAGAGAATGCAGCGTCAGATGGAAGAGGGCCAGAAAGAGCTGGAGACAAAGGAATTCACGGCTGCCGCGGGAGGCGGTGCGGTGGAGGCTACGGTAAGCGGCAAGAAAGAGCTTTTGAAAGTGACATTGTCCCGGGAGGTGGTGGATCCGGAGGATGTGGAGATGCTCCAGGACTTAATTGTGGCAGCGGTGAACGAAGCGCTGCGGGGGGCTGAGGAGGCAGGCAGCGAGCTGATGGGCAAGATGACGGGCGGCCTGGGAGGTCTGCCTTTCTGATGGATCTCTACAGCGGGCATATCAACAAATTAATAGAGGAACTGGCTGCGCTTCCGGGGATCGGCAGCAAATCTGCCCAGAGACTGGCATTTCACCTGATCGGCATGCCCAAGGAGAAAGTAAAGCGTCTGACGGACGTGATTGTGGAAGCCAGGGAGAACGTCCGTTACTGCAGGGAATGCTTTACCCTGACAGACAGGGAGGTCTGCCCTGTCTGTGCGAACGAAAAGCGCAACCACGGGCTTATCATGGTGGTGGAGAATACCAGGGACCTGGCGGCCTATGAGAAGACCGGCAGGTATGAGGGTGTGTACCATGTGCTCCACGGCGCCATCTCCCCCATGCTGGGCATCGGCCCCGGAGAAATCCGGCTCAAGGAGCTGATGGAGCGGCTCCGGGGGGAGGTGGAGGAGGTCATCATCGCCACCAACTCCAGCTTAGAGGGCGAGACCACGGCCATGTACATCGCCAAGCTCATCAAGCCTACGGGCATCAAAGTGACCCGCATCGCCAGCGGCGTACCGGTGGGCGGTGATCTGGAGTATATTGACGAGGTGACGCTTTTGCGGGCTTTGGAGGGACGCACCCCGGTGTAGCTGAGGAGAAGCTTTGGCGGGCATGACGGGAAGCTAAGCTTACAGGGCTGGCGTATAAAAGAAGCGCTTTTGGGTAAAGCGGGAGCAAGGAGGAAAAAGATGGGAGTTACGATTGGGGCTTTCGGAAAGTTTTCGGATGGGAGAGAGGTAAATCTCTACACCATGGAGAATAAGAATGGAATGCGGGTGTCTGTGGCCAATATCGGGGCTGCGCTGGTGCGGGTGGAGGTCCCGGACAGGCAGGGGCGGCTGGCGGATGTGGTGCTGGGCTTTGACCGGGCGGAGGACTATCTGGTAAACGGATGCTTTTTCGGCGTGGTCATCGGTCCCAATGCCAACCGAATCGGGAAAGCGGCTTTTACCCTGGATGGCGCAACCTATTCCCTGGCGGTCAATGACGGCATCAACAATCTGCACAGCGACAGGAATCTGGGCTGGCACAAACGCTTTTGGGAGGCGTCTGTTGGGGAGGAGAGCGTCACGTTCCGCCTGGAAGACCGGCCGGGCAGCATGGGCTTTCCCGGTGCCAAGACGGCGGAGGTCACATATTCTCTAAATGACAGGAATGAACTTCAGCTTAATTATCATGCCTCCAGCGACCAGAGGACCATACTGAATCTGACCAACCATTCCTATTTTAACCTGGAGGGCCATGACAGCGGCAGCATAGAGGGCCATGAGCTTTGGCTGGGGGCCGCCTGCTATACGCCCGCGGACGCGGGTTCCATTCCCACCGGGGAGATTGCCCGGGTAAAGGGTACGCCCATGGATTTTACGGCCCGGAAGAGAGTGGGGGCGGAAATCGACGCCGAATTTGAACAGCTTCAATTCGCAGGAGGGTATGACCACAACTGGGTAATTGACAACTGGGACGGAACCCTGCGGCATTTCGCCACGGTAAGGGCTCCCATGAGCGGCAGAGTCATGGAGGCTTATACCACCCTGCCCGGAGTGCAGTTCTATGCAGGCAATTTTATCGAGCAGGAGACCGGGAAAGGGGAGGCGGTCTATAGGTACCGCGGGGGCATGTGCCTGGAGACTCAATATTTCCCGGATTCCGCAAACAAACCGGCGTTTCCCTCCTGTTTCTTCGGCGGGGAGCGGGTATATGATTCCGTGACAGTCTATCGCTTCAGCGCAGAATAGTTGCCGAAATACTACCTGCGAATATTGTCGAAGACTTCTGGTTCGGGCGCGACAAAGAACGCTAAAATACCTCGCATACCGATGCTATGATTAGTACAAACGGTATGGGAGGTGTTTTTGTATGGATTTGCCCAAAAACATTACACAGATTGGAGAAACGAATCCGCACTGCAAGATTTATGTGGAGGATTATGTCATTTCCTATATCAGGCAGCTGAATCAGTATGCCGGGGAAAAGGGGCTGGCAGTGGCGCTGTACGGCACGAGAAAAGATGAAAATGAGATTACATATTTATTCTTGTACGGGGCCTGCAAGCTGAATTTCCTGCAGCGGGAATGCCGCCATCTGTCCCAGGCAGTCACCCAGGAGGCGGAGAAGCAGCGGAGGAAATATTTCCCGGACCATGTGTTTTTGGGATATCGCCTGTTGGACGGCGAGATGGTGGAGGGTTTCCATATCTGCGAACAGGGAGTGTGCCGGTATGTGGAGGGCTACGCGCAGTTTTACGAGAAGAACGATCAGATGCTGGCCTTTATGCTGGACGACCGCCAGGGGGAGGCAAAGCCCGAGGAGGTAGCTCAGGAAAAGTACGACATGGTGAAAAAAAGACAGGAAGAGCGCCGGGCTCTTTTGGAGGAAAAACAGGGACATGCTTTCCGGAAAGCATTCGACATGGGGAAAACGTCCGATATCCGAAAAGAATCGGGCATACGGAAAGAGAGACCTGCGTCCTCCGTGGGAAGCGGAAAGCTTGCCGTGGCAGCGGCGTTTGTCCTGCTGTGCGGGGCGGGCTTTGCGGCCATGGGAGGCGGGGAGGGTCTGGACCGCCTGCGGACGGACGTAAAAAACCTCATGGAGGATATGTCCAGGAAGCAGCTGCCGGATGTGGTGGAGGTATCAGGCAATGCCCAGGTGGGGACCATTGTGGCGGAGGACAAGCTGACGGATGCCATCCGAAAGGAGAACACGGCAGCAGACCCGTCCCAGGACCGGCAGACCGCAGGGGAGGCCGGAACCTCGCCGGAGGAAAGCGGGGCAGATGCGGCAGACGAAAGTTTCCAGACATCGCAGGGCGCCGCGTCCGGGGCGGCGGGAGAGCGGCAGCCGGACCAGAACCAGTCCGGGGATCCGCAGCAGCCGGACCAGAACCAGTCCGGAGATCCGCAGCAGCCGGACCAGAACCAGTCCGGGGATCCGCAGCAGCCGGACCAGAACCAGTCCGCCGCACAGGAAACACCGGACTCCGGCCAGGAAGCCGCCGGTCAGCAGCCGGACCAGAACCAGTCCGCTGTACAGCAGCCGCCGGACTCCGGCCAGGAAGCCGCAGGCCAGCAGCAACCGGACCAGAATCAGTCCGACGCACAGCAGCCTGCCACGGAGCAGAGCCAGACCACAGGGCCGGTGGCTGAAATGGTGGCTTACATAGTGCGCAGAGGGGACACCATGACAGACATCTGCCTCAGACAATACGGCAGCGACGCCAGAGTGGCGGAGGTATGCGCCCTGAACAATATCAGCAATCCTGACGACATTAAGGAGGGAGAAAAAATTTTTCTGCCACAATGAGAAATCTATGATATAA
>CAJTZD010000017.1:0-55340 GCA_910584235.1 uncultured Acetatifactor sp. | reverse complement strand
TGACCTTATTCCAGGCAGGAAACGGCCGGATGGCCATACAGCCATGAGCGTTGCTGTGCTCATGATATAATGACCTTATTCCAGGCAGGAAACGGCCGGATGGCCATACAGCCATGAGCGTTGCTATGCTCATGGCAATAATGCCCCAGAAGCACGCTGCAACAAAAGCCGGGAGGAACCATGGCAGACATCAGAAGCTATATGAAAGAAAAAGAGAAACGAGAGAAGAAAGAAAGACGGCAGATAGATTATAAAGAGAAGATAGCCCGTCATAAGCTGTCCTCTGTATACAGAATCCTGCTGCTTCTGCTTCTTGCTGCTGCTTTTGCCGTCTTCGCGGTGATACGATATAAAGGGCATATCTATACAGAGTACGACATTGTGGCCACCAGCCCCCGGGAGGTCATAAGCGGTACTACGGATATAAAACTGGGCAGCTCTATCCTGACCTACAGCAAGGACGGAGCCCACTGCACGGATGCCAGGGGAAACGTGACCTGGAACCAGACCTTTGAGATTCAGGATGTGATACTGGCCACAAACGGTGAGACCGTGGCCATAGGGGAATACAACGGCAGGAGCATTTACATAGCGGACTCCCAAAAGCTGTTGGGACAGATTTCCACCGCCATGCCCATCAGACAGCTGGCAGTCTCCGCCACAGGCAATGTGACCGCCGTGCTGGCCGATACGGACATCACATGGATCAATACCTATGACAGCAGCGGTGAGATGACCCGGGAGGGCCGCAGCCGTATGGACAATTCCGGTTATCCCATGGCCATCAGCGTTTCCCCTGACGGAGAGCTGCTTATGGTGGCCTATGTGTATGTGGACGCGGGAATTCTCCGGACCAACATCGCCTTTTACAATTTCGGACTTGTGGGCGCTAACTACAGCGACGGTCTGGTAAGCAACTATTCCTACACGGATATGGTGATTCCCTGCATTGGATTTCTGGACGACAGCACGGCCTTTGCGGTGGGGGACAACCGACTGACTATTTTCACGGGAGCCCATAAACCTGAGGAGGCAGCGGGACATCTTTATGACAGAGAGATCAGATCTGTATTCTACGGAGGAAAATACATTGGACTTGTGTTCCTTTCGGACAATAATGAGAACAGATATCAGATCAAGGTCTATGACACCGAATCCGGGAAAGTGAAAGACTTTTATTTTGATCTTGACTACACGGATATCTTTTTCGGCAAGGACAATTTCGTGATATATAATGAGACAGAATGCCAGATTCTGACCGTAGACGGGAGAGAGAAATTTCACGGAAACTTTTCTAAAGCGGTGCGGCTTATGGTGCCTGTGGGGAATACTTACAAATATATGCTGATGACGGATGACTCCATTGATACCATACAATTAAAATAACAGGCAGAAGAGGAGAAAAGAGATGAACGAATGGAACCTGAATATAATGCTGGCGGTTACGGTGATCGCCGCCCTGATCAAAATGGTGGACGGATACAGAAAGGGAATCGTGAAAGAGGTCATTTCTCTGGTTTCCCTGGTGGTGCTCAGCGTGGTGGCCGCCCTGATTGCATATGGGGTGAACAGCTATCATGACGGCAGGGTGTTTAATGTGGCGGTGATCGTCATCCTTTTGATTCTGCTGCTGACGGCTCATCATCTGCTGGGGCTGGTGTTCTTTTCGGCAAAGCTTGCCACTAAGCTGCCGGTGATTCATTTTGTGGACAAGCTGCTGGGCATTGTCTTTGGGGTATTCGAGATAGTTCTGGTACTGTGGACCCTTTACGCGTTTATGATGATGATGGACATAGGAGCTATCGGCCAGGCCATCCTTACCTGGACAGAAAAAAGCAAGCTCCTTACCTGGATCTATGAGCACAATTACCTTGCAAAGGGGATCGAAAGCTTTCTGGACCGGTTCCGCTTCGTCCCCCTGCTCCAGGAAATTCACTTGTAACAGAGCCATCGCACAGTGATTAGAAAGGTAAAGAGTGGGCCGAAGTGACTTTACCCTTCAGAGCCATCGCGCAGCGATTAAAAAGGTAAAGTCGCGAAGGCGCAAGAGAGAAAGATTCATGAGAGCACTAACGAATGAAACTTTCTCTCGTAAAGAGTGGGCCGAAGTGACTTTACCCTTCAGAGCCATCGCGCAGCGATTAAAAAGGTAAAGTCGCGAAGGCGCAAGAGAGAAAGATTCATGAGAGCACTAACGAATGAAACTTTCTCTCGTAAAGAGTGGGCCGAAGTGACTTTACCCTTCAGAGCCATCGCGCAGCGATTTTAATAGGAGGAAAAGTAAAATGAGGTACGATTATTTGATTGTAGGCGCAGGACTTTTCGGCGCGGTCTTTGCATCAGAGGCCGGGAAAAAGGGCAAAAAATGCCTTGTAGTGGAGCGAAGAGACCATATTGCCGGAAATGTCTACTGCGAAGAGATCCACGGTATCCGGGTGCACCGGTACGGCGCCCATATTTTTCACACCTCGGACAAGAGAATCTGGGACTATGTATGCCAACTGGCGGAATTCAATCACTATATCAATTCCCCCATAGCGCGCTTCCGCGGAGAGCTGTACAACCTTCCGTTCAACATGAATACGTTCAGCAAAATGTGGGGAATCACAAGTCCTAAGGAGGCACAGGACATCATCGCCTCCCAGATTGCGGATTTGGGGATCACGGAGCCTGGGAACCTGGAGGAACAGGCGCTTTCCCTGGTGGGACGGGATGTATACGAGAAGCTGATCAAAGGCTATACGGAGAAGCAGTGGGGCCGGGAGTGCCGGGAGCTTCCCGCTTTTATCATCAAACGCCTGCCCCTGCGCTTTACCTATGACAACAACTATTTTAACGACCGTTACCAGGGCATTCCCATAGGAGGTTATACGAAACTGGTGGAAAAGCTTCTGGAGGGTACCGAAGTGCGTCTGCGTACGGATTATCTAAAGCACAGACAGGAGCTGGACGGGATGGCGGACAAGATCATCTATACGGGCATGATCGACCAGTTTTACGACTATGAGCTTGGAGTCCTTTCCTATCGCAGCGTCCGCTTCGAGACAGAGGAGCTTGAGATGGAAAACTACCAGGGCAACGCGGTGGTAAACTACACAGAGCGGGAGGTGCCCTATACCAGAATCATTGAGCACAAGCATTTCGAATTCGGCAAACAGCCCACTACCATCATTTCCAGGGAGTACTCCAGCGAATGGAAGAAAGGCGGCGAACCCTATTACCCCGTAAATGACGAGCGGAATAACGCCCTCTACGAGCGGTACAGGGCAAAGGCGGCCGGGGAGGCGAGAGTCATCTTCGGCGGCAGGCTGGGCGAATACAAATATTACGATATGGATAAGGTAATCGCAGCAGCGCTAAAGCTGTGCGATACGGAACTGAATTAGGAGGCAGACAAAACAAATGAATCTAATCTTACTGTCCGGAGGAAGCGGCAAGCGCCTGTGGCCCTTGTCCAACGACATCCGTTCCAAGCAGTTCATCCGCATGCTCTCGGATGAAAACGGCGGCTTAGAGTCCATGCTGGGCCGGGTCTACCGCCAGATTACCCAGGTGGATCCGGAGGCGCGGATCACCATTGCCACCGGGAAGAAGCAGGTGAGCCTGATCAAGAACCAGCTGGGAGACAAAGTGGGCGTGTGTGTGGAGCCGTGCCGCAGGGATACGTTTCCGGCGGTCTGTCTGGCGGCGGCCTATCTGCGGGACCGGCAGGGTGTGAAAGAAGACGAAATAGTAGTGGTGTGCCCGGTGGATCCTTATGTGGAAACTTCCTATTTTGAGGCTTTGAAAGAGATGGCGGAGATGGCCCGGACCGGGGACGCAAATCTGTATCTGATGGGAATCGAGCCCACTTATCCCAGTGAGAAATACGGTTATATCATTCCTGTGTCTCAGGAACCTGTCAGCAGCGTGGATACCTTTCGGGAAAAGCCTGACATAGCCACTGCCCGGAGATACATTGCCCAGGGGGCGCTGTGGAACGGCGGCGTGTTCGCGTTCCGGCTGGGGTATCTGCTGGAAAAGGCCCATGAGCAAATGGACTTTACGGATTACCGGGATTTATATGACCGGTACGGGGAGCAGAAGAAGATTAGCTTTGACTATGCCCTGGCAGAGCGGGAAAAGGAGATCCGGGTGCTGCGCTACAAGGGCCAGTGGAGAGATCTGGGCACATGGAACACGTTCTGCGAAGCCATGGCCGGCCGCACCTTAGGGCGTGCTGCCATGGACGGAACCTGCGAGAACACCCATGTGGTAAATGAGCTGAATATCCCCATTCTCTGCATGGGATGTAAGGATATGGTGATCGCGGCCAGCAATGACGGTATTCTGATCTCGGACAAGGAGCAGAGCAGCTATATCAAGCCCTTTGTAGAACAGATTGAGCAGCAGGTCATGTACGCGGAGAAATCCTGGGGGAGCTTTACTGTGCTGGATGTGCAGGAGGACAGCCTTACCATCAAGATCGTCCTGCTGCCCGGACATGCCCTGCATTACCACAGCCATGAGCACCGGGACGAGGTCTGGACGGTGATGGGAGGACAGGGAAAGGCCGTTATCGACGGTGTGGAGAGAAGCTTATCCCCCGGGGATGTGGTGTCCATGCCCGCAGGCTGCAGGCATACGGTGTCCGCGTGCAGCGAATTGAAGATCATAGAGGTCCAGCTGGGCAGGAATATTTCCGTGGAGGACAAGCAGAAGTATAAATTGCCTTTTTCGGAATGATATGGTAGAATGGCCTTATGCGGCGCAGGAAACGGCAGGCGGGAAAGCCTGGCAGTCCGCCCGCGGGCATAAAAGGCAGGATAAAAGGGGCTGTTCCGGGCAGACGGAATCGGAGCGGGGCAGCCGTCCGAAAGGGGATGCGGAAAGTGGAGCAACTGGCTATATTCGGCGGGACTCCGGTGCGGGAGACGCCGGTTCACTATGGAAAACAGTACATTGACGAAGAGGATATCAGGGCGGTGTCCGAGGTCCTGCGGGACGGGGACCTGACATGCGGCCCTATGATTGATGCGGCGGAGCGTAAACTCTGCGAAGTCACAGGGGCGAAGTACGCGGTGCTGGTGAGCAACGGCACGGCAGCACTCCACTTGGCGGCGCTGGCGGCAGGCTTTGGGGAGGGGGATGAAGTCATCGTCAGCTCCATTACCTTTGCGGCATCGGCCAACTGCATTCTGTACTGCGGCGCGAAACCAGTGTTCGCGGACATTGATCCCGAGACTTACAATATCGACCCCAAATCCGTGGAGCGTCTCATCACGCCCCGGACAAAGGGCATCGTGGCGGTGGACTTTACAGGCCAGGCCGTGGAGCATAAGGCCCTGCAGGATATCTGCAGGAAGCATGGCCTGAGGCTTATCGAGGATGCGGCCCATGCCATCGGCACCCGCTATGGGGGCCGGGCCGTGGGGAGCATTGCGGACATGACCTGCTTTAGCTTTCACCCGGTGAAGACCATCACCTCCGGCGAGGGCGGCGCCGTCACCACCAACGACCCAAAGCTCTGGGCCAGGCTGCGTCGGCTGCGGGCCCACGGCATTACAAGGAACCGGGAAGAGATGGTGCATCCCACGGACGCTTTGTGGTACAATGAGCAGGTGGAGCTGGGCTATAACTATCGGATGACGGATATTCAGGCGGCGCTGCTTTTGAGCCAGTTCAAAAAGCTGGACAGGTTCGCGGCCAGGCGCAGGGAAATCGTGAAAAAATACGACGAGGCCTTTTCCCATATGCCGGAGATTGCCCTGCAGCGGGAGATACCGGAGTCGGATACGGTGAGACATCTGTATATCCTGAGGCTGAAGCCTGAAAGGCTGACATGCGGCAGGCGACAGTTCTTTGACGCCCTGGGAGCGGAAAATATTTGTTCTCAGGTGCATTATCTGCCGGTTTATTGGCATTCCTATTATGAGAAGCTGGGGTATGAAAAGGGGCTTTGCCCCAATGCGGAGAAATACTACGAGGAAGCCATGAGCCTCCCGCTGTATTACAGCCTTACGGACAGCGACGTGGACTGCGTTATCCGAGCGGTGAGGAAGATCGTTTCGTATTACCGCAGATAGGGCATGCTTACTGGAGAGGGTAATTGCAGATGGATAAAATAGCAGTATTGATTCCCTGTTATAACGAAGAACAGACCATTGCGAAAGTAGTGAGAGAGGCGAAAGAGGCCCTGCCGGAGGCAGTGGTCTATGTCTATGACAACAATTCCACAGACCGGACAGTGGAGCTTGCGAAAGCCCAGGGGGCGGTGGTCCGCTATGAGCATAAACAGGGTAAGGGAAACGTGATCCGCAGAATGTTTCGGGAAATCGACGCCCGTTGCTATCTGATGATCGACGGGGACGACACCTATCCACTAAACTGTGCCGGGGATATGACGGACAGGGTGCTTGCCCGGGGGGCGGATATGGTGGTGGGGGACAGACTCTCATCCACCTATTTTACCGAGAACAAGCGCCCTTTTCATAATTTCGGAAACAGCCTCATGCGCACAGGCATCAACAGCCTGTTTCACACGGATATCAAGGACATCATGACAGGCTACCGGGCTTTCAGCTACGAGTTTGTGAAGACATTTCCCGTGTTCTCCAAAGGATTTGAGATCGAGACAGAGATGACCATTCATGCTGTGAACTATAATATGCAGGTGGAGAATGTGGTGGTGGAATACAGGGACCGGCCGGAGGGCAGCGTGTCTAAGCTGAACACGTACAGGGACGGGTTCCGGGTCATACGGAAGATGCTGCAGTTGTATCGAAATTACAGGCCTGCACGGTTTTTCGGGGCGCTATGTCTGGTTTTGGTAGCGGCGGCGATGCTGTTTATGATTCCCATTCTCAGGGAGTATCTGGCCACAGGGCTGGTGCCACGGTTCCCCACGCTGATTGTGTGCGGTTTTATGGTTCTTGCGGGCATTCAGTCTTTTTTTGCCGGCATGATTCTGGAGGTGCTGGCAGCCAAGGACAAGCGCGATTTCGAGTACCGCCTTGCAAAGGTGGGAGGGGAAAAGAGACAGAGCCTGGGGGAATGAGAAAAGAGGAGCCGGGAAGTTACGGAGAGAGAATTGGACATGAAACGATATGAAGACAGAGAGGCAGGTATTTATCTGCGCCTGCTCACCCATGACGACACAGACTTAATCGTGGCGTGGCGCAATCAGGACGCTGTCCGGAAGAATTTCATCTATCAGGAGCTGTTCACCAGACAAGGGCATGAGAGCTGGATCAGGAATATGATAGAGACAGGCCGGGTGATACAGACCGTCATCTGCGATGTGGCTGGGGACAGGCCCCTGGGAAGCGTATATATTCGGGACATTGACAGGCAGCACAATAAGGCGGAATACGGCATCTTCATCGGAGAGGAAGATGCCAGAGGCAGGGGAATCGGTACGGCGGCGGCTAAGCTGATGCTGCGCTACTGCTTTGAGGAAGAGGGGCTGCACAGAATTTATCTGCGGGCCCTTTCGGACAATGGGCGGGCCATCCGAAGCTATGAAAAGGCAGGGTTCCTGCGGGAGGCTTGTCTGCGGGATGATGTGCGCATTGACGGGAAATACTGTGATATTGTCTGGATGGCGGCGCTGAATCCGGCGGATGCTTCCCCGGATATTTGAGCTCCCTTGTCCCCGGACTTTCATGTAAACGGGGCAGGGGGGATGCAGGGGGGACTGTGGCGGGCTGAGACAGACAGCGGCAAAAGCGGAGACGGGAGGTCGGTTAAGACGGGATGAAAGAGAAGCGATGGAAGACATGGTGGGAACGGGAGAGAGGGACATGCCTGAAAGCACTGCTTCTGGCATGTCTCCCCGTCATTGCCTGTCTGGTCTATTGCGCGGCCAGGGGACAGGGGATAGGAGAAATTTATCTGCCTGCCTCTGAGCGCAATGACGAGCTGATTTATTATAAACAGGTGGAGGCCATTCTGCGCTACGGCTATCCTCAGGGATATTTCGGATTCAACGAAAGCCACGCCCTGAAGCTTTCTTTTGCGGCATGGAGTCCGCTCCTGATGCTTCCCTGGGTGCTGTGGGGACTTTTATTCGGCTGGAATCTGATGTCACCGGTTCTGTGCAATATTTTTCTGCTGACAGCGGCAATGTTTCTGTTTGGGCTGCTGGCAAAGCCGGATTGGAAACAGCTTGGCATCACGGCTTTTCTGTTCTTTTTATTTCTGCCCTTTTCCTGGTATATGCTCTGCGGTATGCCTGAGACTGTCTGCTTTAGTCTGCTTATTGTCTTCTATGGGGCTGCGGCGGGATTTCTGCGGAAAAAAAGCGGAGCTTTCTTGGGGGTGATGTTCGCGCTGGCGGCGCTGCTGACCATGATGCGGCCATACCTGTTCCTTTTTTTGCTGCTGCCGGCATATTTTTGGATTTTTGGGGTAAATGGAGGAAAGAAAGAAATTTCAGGCGGAGCCAGTCGAAATCCGGCAGCGGAGAGAGGATTTTGCCGAAGCGCGGCGGCCCGATGGAAACCGGTTCTGGGAACCATCGTGATCTTTGGGGCTACGTTCGGGGCTTACGCCTGGATCAGCCATTTCCTGGCGGCAGAGTATTTCAGGCCTCTTTTTGACATGCATTGGCTGACGGCCTTTTTCGAGAGAGGGCTGGCAGGGGGAATCCGCAATTTCTTCGGCACGCTTTATTATTCCGGCCTGGAATTTTTAAGGTATATGCGGCAGGGGATGGAAAGCGGACTTGCAGCGGGCTCTATTTTCTGCTGTTACATTGTGGCGCTTCTGGTGCTTTTATGCCAGAGCCTCAGGGATTTAGGCTCCCGGCGCAGACTTAAGGCAGAGGGGGAGGAGCCGGGAGAGCTTGCCGGTAAGCTGGTGCTGGAGGCGCATTTGAGCCTGTCCTTTGCGGCAATGCTGGGGGCAGTGCTGTTAATGTGCAATTTCCATGACGGATGCAAGCATCTGCTGGGTTTTTTAGTGGTGGGGATTCTGGTGATTGCCGGCATGAGGACACAGTATTTCAAGAAAGCCGTTCTTGTGGGCGTGGTGTTTGCCTGGTTCTTTTTCTACCATGGGGCGGGCTTTGAGGCTTATGAGCCGGATTTTTGGAACGAGGAAACGGCGCGGCGCCTGGAACTTTTTTCAGAGGCCGTAGAGAAAGAAATGGTTGTCACCGGGGACTTTGTGCCGAATTATGACAATACTGTCATATGGGTGCTGGCGGACGAACTGCCCCAGGGCATGGTTTATACGGGATGGCAGTATCTGTATTCCCTGCCGGCGGGCTTCGGCATCAGCTGCTGTGGCGGGGACTACGTGACGGAGCATTTTGAGACGCTTCGGAGCCGATATCTGTGTGTGGTACCGGGAGGCCCCATTGAGGAGAGATGTTTGCAGACAGGATATGAGAAGATCGCAGGTAATGAATATGCGGTGCTTTACCGCAGATACTGAGACGGGCTGTCCTGAACCGGATACGAAAGTTTGGACCGGGCGCCGAAAAATTCTTAAGGGAGTCCGGTATCCCGCAAAAGCGCAAAAAGTAAGGAGTGAACGGGACCAATGAAGAAAATCAGTTTTGTGATTCCCTGCTATCGCTCGGAGCATACGCTCCCCCATGTGATAGCGGAGATTCAGGAAAAGATGCAGACAATGGAGCGGTACCAATATGATATCTTCCTGGTGAACGACTGCTCTCCCGACGATACCCTGGGGACCATCCGAAAGCTCTGTCAGGCACATGACAATATCAGGGGAATCGACTTCGCAAAGAATTTCGGACAGCATTCCGCGCTGATGGCAGGCCTCAGACATTCGGACGGGGATTATGTGGTTTGCCTGGACGACGACGGACAGACGCCGGCCAATGAGGTGGACAGACTCATAGACAAGCTGGAAGAGGGATATGACGCCGTTTACGCCAAGTATGACCACAAGCAGCATTCCGCATTCCGCAACCTGGGCAGTAAGGTGAACGAGAGGATGACCCGGTCCATGCTGGGCAAGCCGGCAGAGATTTATATTTCCAGCTATTTTGCGGTGAAGCGGTTTGTGGTGGAGGATATGATCCGCTACGAGAATTCCTATCCCTATATCATCGGGCTGGTACTCAGAGCTACCAGGAACATTGTTAATGTCACTGTGAACCACAGGGAGAGAGAAGAGGGAACTTCCGGCTATACGTTCAAGAAGCTGTTCGCGCTGTGGTTCAACGGTTTCACGGCCTTTTCCGTAAAACCTCTGAGAATCGCCACGGCCTTAGGGGGAATCAGCGCGGCGGCGGGCTTCCTGTACGGATTCTATACCGTCATCAAGCGGCTGATCAATCCTGCCGTGCCCATGGGCTTCAGCTCCCTGATGTCGGCGCTGGTGTTCTTCGGGGGCATGATCATGCTGATGCTGGGGTTGATCGGCGAGTACATCGGGCGGATTTATATCAGCCTGAATAATTCCCCCCAGTATGTGATCCGGGAGAAGATCAATATGGAGGAAGAGGGATTTTCGCCTAAGGGATAAGGCGGATCAAAGCTTTTCCGATCAGATACCGGTAGGATGCGTTCGGGTGAACCTGATCAGGGGAGAGGTACTTTTCCCAGTTGCCGGCTTCCGCTCCCAAATCGTGATAGGTATCCAGCACATCCGTTTGGAGTTCCTCAGACAGGGACAAGACGGCATCCACATAATCCGCCAGTACGTAACCGCCCTCTCCATGGGGATCTGTGCCGTCCTGATAGTAGTGGCAGTAGGAGGGGGTACAAAGGATGATCCGGGCATTTGGAAAGGCTGTCCGCAGGGTAGCCACCGCAGTGCGGAGAGCGCCGCTGTAGGTGGCGGTATCCAGGGGATCGCTTTCGGAATCCACGGCATGTCCGTCAAAATAATCATTGAGACCATAGTTTATGACAAAGACCATGCTCTCGGAGGAAACGCCCCCGGGATTGTCCTGCAAATAGGAAGAAACCCCCTGACAGACCTGCTCCTGTCCGGGCAGGACAGACAGATCGCCTCTCACAAAGGCATCCGCAATGCCCGGCAAAAAAATGGGAAACTTGGAGCCCCGGGCGGCGCTGTTGCCGCCGTAGCCGCAGTTGTAGACCGCAGCGCCGGACAGACCAAAGACCACGCCCGGAATGGAGGCGCTGTCCGTGTAATTGCCGATGACGCTGTCTCCGAAGAAGATAAACTTATAGTCGGACAGATCCGGAAAATGCTCCGGCGCGGTACGGGCCTGCCGGGTCAGGGCCTCCAGCGCCGCATAAAAGGAATCCGCGTTTTCTCCGGTGACGAAATGCTCGCCCAGTATGGTGCTTTCCAGCAGAATCGTCTTGGCGATGGACTTATTAACTGTCCACATGTCTTCGTAACAGCCCGGATTGGCTACCAGCCATTCCAGGTGGCCGAGAAAGAAGAGATGGGCATTGGGAATGTCCAAAGTCCCGGACAGGAAAGCGGCATAGTCTGAAAGTACCCGGCGATAGGCCCTCTCCGACAGACCGGTCCAATAGTCCAGGGACGGATAGGACAGGATGATCTCAAAGTTCACGGAGGGATACCTGGCCGTCAGGGCATGCAGATCCGACAGCTCTGTCTTGTCCGGCCGGATGCCCAGATAGACAGTAGAGACCGCGTTTCCGGAGGCCGCGATTTTCTCCAGATACTCTTCCATGACAGAAAGCCCGGGAATACAATAGGATGCCCGAAAGACGTTAAGGCCAAGATAATACTGAAAATCCTCTTCGGAGTAGCTATGGGTGGGGTACATGGAGAGAAAGGCAGCGTCATATGTCCGAGAGGCTATTATTCTGTAATCTTCCCGCTGGGCTTTCGGCTTTCCGAACAGCAGGAAAAGGAGGGCTGCCGCCGCGGGAAGCAGCAGGAGTAGGATCCAAAAGGGGAATGGTCTGGCACTTGCTTTTTTCATGACAATTCCTTTCTAAACAGAATATTTATACAGAACATCTATACAAAGTTTCTCACACCGAATTCCCCCCGCAGTTCTTCCTGTCAGCGGGAAAGGAGCTTCTGAAGCCCGGTGATTTTCTTCAAAGCCTCCAAAACCACCGAATACAATAAGCTCACGGCCAGCAGAAGCAGGAAAGTGATCCCCGCATATCCGAAATGATAGATATACTGTCGCCAGAGAATCAGATAGAAGAAAGTATGCACCATATAGATATTCATGGAATGCCTGCCAATAAAGGCAAGGACTTTCCCCAAAAGAGGCACGGAGCCCAAAAGGCCCGCGGCCAAAAGGACCAGAAACAGGGCGATGGGGGCGTCCGCCAGATGGAGATAGTATTCATGCACCATGAAATTCTGCCGGATCAGGACACACAGCACCAGGCCGACTATGCCTGCCAGCCACCGGAGGATGGGATGAAGCTTTAAATTCAGCAGTTTTTCCGGCCATTTTCCCCAGGCGGCGCAGACGCCGAAAAACGCCACGAACAGATAGCGTTTTAAGTCCGGATGGACAGTCACGGCATAGGGCAGAAAGAAGCCGGGCAGCAGGACCAGACAGCCCAGCTTTTCCGTCAGCCATACAAGGAGCGGGACCAGGAAGATCAACAGATATGCGATTTCCATATACCACCAGGTGGCGTTCAGGGTAGGAGTACCGAAGAACATGGACAGCCCCAGGCCGTCGGTCGCCATGAGCAATATGCCCTGGATGCCCGGTCCGTAGAGAGACCCGTAGTCAAATTTGTACCCCCACAGCAGATTTACGCTGAGATAGAGAATGACAAAATGAAGCATCAGCCGGAAGAAACGCTTTGCAGCCTGCCCGTAGGCAGTCTTCCAGAAAAGGGCTTCCGGTATGATCTCCCGCTGAGAGAACAGCCCGGAGGCAATGCCGAAAGCAGTCAGGAATACGAATACGGACACACAGATATTCCCGAAGCCGGAAAAGCGCAGAAAGCTCTCCTGGGAAAAGGGGGCATGATTCACCTTTAGGGACACGAGAGTCTCCGCGTTTTCAAACAGATGATAACATAACAGAAACAGGATGGCCAGTCCCTTTGCCATATTGGAATGAAGTCTGGTGAATTGTCTAGGCATGTTTCCCTCATTTCTGCGCCGGACGGGACGGCGCGGACGTTAATGTAAAGCCGTACAAGAAAGGCAGTGCGGACAGGATGGGCAGGGCGTATCTGGGATGGCCGAAGAAGCAGGGGGAGGCCATGCAGATCAGCAGGCTGATCCACAGAGGCGCTCCGGCGCAGACGCTGTGTTTTTGGCCGTGTTTTTTCTGATAAAGGGTCAGGAAGAACAGAGCCCACACGGCGGCCCCGGTATTTTCCAGGAAGCCTAAAAGGGTACGGCCTGCGAATCGGTAATAAAAGATCAACAGCTTCTCCGCATTGGGGAACAGGCCCCCTTTTCTGATCAGGTCATAGCCGTCCGTCTCATAGCGGATGGAATTGCTCACGGCAGGTGTAAACCACCCGTACACATGGAGGAAAAAGGCCTCGAAATAGGTGCCGGGGTGTTTGAAAAAGCCCTTGATCCAGGCTTTCATATAGCCCGCAAGCTGTCTTGGGGGGGCGTTTTTGTTGAACCGTGCTTTTACCGGGTCGGCGGTGGCAGGGTCATAGCATGCCGCCAGGGCGCCCGGGTCTCCCAGCACGGCCTCAATGGCCGCCCGCTCGTCCGCGTCCAGCTCGTGCTGATAGAACTGCAGATACCGGGCGGTCTGCTGGAATGGCAGGGACAGCATCTCCCCCATGCTGCCGGGAACCGCATTGCAGGCAAAGCTTAAGAAAGCTAAGAGCAGCCTTGCCGTCAGGATGCTGCCGCCGAAAGAGGTTAAGAGGCCGCGTACCCGCTCCCGGGGACCGTATTTGGGAAACAGGAAGAGGAAGCTTGCGATTCCGGACAGCAGGATCACGTACAGGCCGTTATTGCGGAACAGAATCACCCCCAGCTGGATCAAAAAAAACGAAATCACAAACCTCCGGTTCTTCAGACGCTCCGGCTTTTCCAAAAGCAGGGCCAGCCAGACTACATACAAGATTACAAACGCGGAATACGGAACGTCCTTGAGGGCGGTGGAGGCCAGATTGGAGTACGCCGGCGTCAGACAATAGAGCAGCAATGTGCACACAAGGACACCGAAACGCGCCTTTCGCCTGTTCAGAACTTCAATCGTGGCGGCCAGGGCAGCCGCCAGCAGTGTATTCTGAAACAGCATATAGCAAAACAGGCCCATGTCCGGAGAACGGAGAAATTTTTGCCCGGCTTTCACAAAGCCGCCCATGATCAGGGTATGGAACAAGGGATGATGGGTGCTGTAGCCTGTGCCGCTTACCACCTGGTCAATCTGCCCGATGGCGTCCCAGCACAGATTGCCCGGATAGGCCAGCACCAGGATAGGCAGATACACGCCCAGGAGAATGAGAAACGATTTCAAAAAAGCGTGATCGCTGAAAAAGTGTCTGCGGTCGCTTTGGAAAGTATGGGAATCCAGCGCCTGAGCCGCCAGCCCGATCAAAGTGCGGAACAGGGCGGTGTAGCCTGCAAACGTCAGGGCCGCCTTTAGCAAATTGACCCAGCTCCCTCTCAGGAGGGAACTGTTCCCGGCCTGGAAATAACTTTGTCCCAAAAGGAGGCACAGAGAAAAAAATCCCGCCAGAATCAAAAAGGAATGTGAAGCACCATTCTCACGGCGCCTGTCTCCATAACCGTAGCAAACGGCGGCCAGAATCAGAAAGAGCAGAAATTTCAGGTCGTACTCCCCCAGCAGCTCATAGATGGAGGCAATTGCGTAGTCAATGAAAGTATCGTATCCGGCCCGCGTCAATGGGGCATGGAAAGCAGTACACAGGGCATATGCAGTCAAAAAGCTTTTGACGAATATCTTCAGGCAGGCGATTTGCGGCCGGGAAGACGGTTGTTCTCTCATGGGATAATCCTCCTATTTCCTTATTTTATATCAACCCCGCCGGAAAGACAAGGGAAGAATTGCTAATTTGCTTGACAAAGAAAAGAGGGGGTTGATAAAATGAGGGTGGTGTCTTAGGCCGAAAAGGGAGTTGAGTGAATATGGAGAGTGAGAAAAGGAAAGGGCGGCTTGTGGGATGGCTGTGGGCCGGGATTGCAGTTTACGGGGGCTTGTGCCTGTATTTGTTCTATATGCAGTCCGTTCAGCCGCTGGATTATAATAATCGGTATTTTCAGTCGGATCTGCCATATCATATCAGTATGATTGTGGACGACGGATGGTATTATAGCTTTACGGCATATGTTTATCAGATCCTCTACCGGCTGGCGGGAGGAGGGACGGCGCTGATCGCCGTGTTCCTGGCGGCGGTGGAGGTTTTGACCATTGGGCTTACGGACAGGCTTTTGCGGCTTTTGCTGGGCAGGGAGCGGACGGACGTGCTGACGCTGTCAGGAGCTTTTGCGTTGAACCTTGTCATGGCTTTTTTCTGGCCTTATGCGGGACAGTACCGCTATGTGAGCTATCAGTCCGGCAATCTCTGGCACAATTCCACCTATCAGTGCATGAAGCTGGCGGCGCTTGCCGCGATGATTTTATATTTGAAAGCGGAAGCCGGATACAGGGAGCGGGTTACGGCGGGGCAGTGGACGGCGCTGGCAGGGGCGCTGTTTGTCTGCACGGGGATCAAACCCAGCTTTCTGACGGTGTTCGCGCCCATACTGGCTGTGAAGCTTTTGGCGGATCTGTGCCGGCGGGTGCCTTTTAAGCAGGTCTTCCTTTTGGGGAGTACGGTGCTGCCTGCCTGCGGGGTGGTGCTGTGGCAGAATATGGTGCTGTTCGGGGAGGACACCGGCCATGGGATCAGCTTTTCTCTTTGGTATACCTTTTCCCTCCATGCCAACCGAACGAAGCTGGCAGTGCTGTGCTCCATTGCTTTTCCCCTGGCGGTGCTGTTCTTTTCTGCCCGGGAGCTTTTTCGGGACAAGCGGTATCTCTTTGTGTGGGGCATGACGGGCCTTGGCTTTCTGGAGGCCCTGTGTTTGGTGGAGACAGGGAGCCGTTCCAGGGACGGGAACTTTCTCTGGGGATACTGCATTGCCATTTTCCTGATATTTGTCCTAAGCTTTGAAAAATGGCTGGGCCTGCGTAAGAAGAGCGGGGAGGGGCTTTTTTTCAGGGCGGGCTTCCTGATCTGCGGCGGCGTGTTCGCTTATCAGGTGTTCTGCGGCGCGTATTTCTTTGCGAGGCTCCTGGCAGGGGAGACATATTTTATGTAATTTTCTTAAATTTTTTTGAAGACTTTATGAGAATGGTTTTTTAACGGGGAGATTATGGTACAATAAGGAAGAATTTCGGATAAAGAGAGGGCGGCGGATGGCGCGGATTATTAAGAAGCTGAGAGTGCTATTGGATAAAAAACAGAAGGCGACCATGGCGGGGCTGATGATTCTGATGGTGATCGGCGCGTTTCTTCAGACCGCGGGGGTAGGACTGCTGGTGCAGGCCGTGAATGTGGTCATTGATCCGGGGGCTGTGGAAAAGAACGGCTATGTGAGAGCTTTTTATGAGCTTTTAGGCAGCCGGGATTTCCGGAACTTCTCCGTTACGGTGATGGTGCTGCTGGTGGTGGTCTTTGGGGTGAAGAATCTCTTTCTCTTCGTGCAGCAGAAGCTCACATTTGCCTTTGTGTACGCCAATCAGTTTCGGACCTCAGAGCGGATGCTGCGCAATTATCTGCGCAGGGGCTATGAGTTTTATTTAAACGCAGACACGGCTGTAGTGCAGAGGAGTATTACCTCGGACGTGAACAATATGTACGCGCTGATCCTGGCCCTGCTGCAGCTGCTGTCCGACGGTGTGGTGTCTCTGTTCGTGGTGAGCTACTGTCTGATGGCCAACGGGGTCATGACCATGCTGCTGGCATTTGCGCTGGTGCTTTTGATGGCCGTCATCAAAAAGGTGCTCAAGCCCATTATGCACAAAGCGGGGGAGGACAATCAAAATTACTACAGCAGTCTCTTCAAATGGATCTCCCAGACCGTCCAGGGTATCAAGGAAATCAAGATCATCTGCAAGGAACAATATTTCGTGGACGAGTACCAGAAATGCGGCAGGGGTTATGTAAACGCGGTGCAGCGCTACAGCCTCTACAACAATGTGCCCAAGCTTCTCATCGAGACCGTGTGCATTGCCGTGATGATGGGATATATGATCGTGCTTACGGTTACGGGCGTCTCCACGGAGAATATGCTGGAGGTGTTTTCCACCCTTGCGGCGGCGGCTTTCGTACTTCTGCCGGCCGTGAACCGGATCAACAACCAGATCAATTCCATTGCCTTTTTCGAACCTTTTTTCATGGGTGTCAGCGATAATCTTCAGGATGAGATTGAAGACAATAAAGTGGACATGTCCTTTGCGGCCGGGGAGCAGGAGAAGCTTCCTCTGGAGCGCTGTATTGAGCTTAGAGACATCACATATGCCTACCCCAATACGGAGAAACTGATTTTCGACCATGCGGATCTGGCCATAGAGGTGGGGTCTGCCGTGGGAATCGTGGGGACTTCCGGCGCGGGGAAGAGCACCATTGTGGATGTGCTGTTGGGGCTGTTGGAGGTTAAGAGCGGAAGCATCTGCGCGGACGGCGTGGACGTGAAGACCAATTACCGGGCTTTCCTGAAAAATATCGGCTATATCCCCCAGATGATCTTCATGCTGGACGATACGATTCGGAAGAATGTGGCGTTCGGGGTGCATGAGGAAGAGATAGACGAGGCGAGAGTCTGGGAAGTGTTAAGGGAAGCGCAGCTGGACGAGTTTGTGCGCTCTCTGCCGGAGGGGCTGGACACGGGCATAGGGGAGCGGGGCATACGGCTGTCCGGCGGGCAGAGACAGCGGATCGGCATTGCCAGGGCTCTTTACTATGATCCGGAGGTACTGATCCTGGACGAGGCCACATCTGCCCTGGACAATGACACCGAGGGAGCCATCATGGATTCCATCAACAGACTCCACGGAAAGAAGACGCTGGTCATCATCGCCCACAGGCTCCAGACCATTGAGAAATGCGATGCGGTGTACCGGGTTGAGGAGGGAAAGATCCGGCGGGAGCGGAGCGGAAAGGAACCCTGCGTCCGGGAATAGGGGGGAGGGGATCCCCTCCCGGAGCAGACCGTTCCGGAAGAGGCAGGGAACTCTGCGGCGGGAGAAAGCGTGGAACGGAGGGGCAAAAGGAGAACGAAATGCAGTTAAGCGTCATTGTGCCGGTCTACAATATGGCCGCCGAGGGAAAACTGGAATATTGTATGGATTCTCTGGTGAAGCAGACCATAGAGGACTATGAGATCATCGCGGTGGACGACGCCTCCGCGGACGGCTCCTTAGACATTCTGCGTTCCTATGAGGACAAATACCCCGGAAAAGTCCGGGTCATCGCCTGCCCGGTGAACCGGCGGCAGGGCGGCGCCAAGAACCGGGGCCTGAAAGCCGCCCGGGGAGAATGGATCGGTTTTATTGACAGCGACGACTGGGTGACCCCGGACTATTATGAAAGGCTTCTTGCCAGGGCCCGGGAGACCGGGGCGGACATGGTGGGGTGTGACTACAGCCTGGTTTCCAAAAGGGGCTTTGAAGTGGGAAAAGTGGTGGAGAACAACACTGCAGACCAGACGGGGATATTGGATGAGGAGAAGCATAAAAAGCTTCTGCTGCGCCCGGGCAGCATGGTGGTCAAGATATACCGCCGAAATGTCATAGAGGAAAACGGGTTGAATTTTCCGGAGGGCATTTTTTATGAGGACAATTGTGCGGGGCCGCTGTGGTCCCTGTACTTTACCCATTTTGAGCGGGTGGATGCGCCGCTGTATTATTATTATCAGCACGAGGCTTCCACGGTACACCATATTACCGAAAAGCGGTGCAGTGACAGGCTGCAGGCGGAGGAAATTTTCTACGAGGAGTGCAGGAAGCGCGGTTTTCTGGACAGGTACCGGGAGGAAATCGAATACTGCTATACATTGCTTTACTATGTGGTCACGCTTTTTTCCTATCTCCAGGGGGTGAAGCGTCCGAAGCTGTCTTTTGTGAAAGCCCTTTCCGGGGGCGTGACGGAGAAGTGGCCGCGCTTTTGGGAGAATCCCTATTATAAAGAGCGGATCGGGGAAGAGGAACAGAGGCTCATCGCCCTGCAGAATAAGTCCGATCTGCGGTTCTACGTATATTACAGGATGAAAGCCCTGGCCCGCAGATGGAAAAAGACGCTTAAGGGGAAAGTCCTTGTATGCGGATTTGCCGCGATGCTTTGCTTTGGGCTGCTGTTTGGGCTGACCTTTGAAAGCAGTGTCCAAAAAGGGCGGCAGCTCACGGATATGGTGGTCTTCGGGGACAGTGTATTCACGGATATCTGGGATATCAGGGATATTCCGGACAGACTGGGAGAGATGCTGAACATGTCGGTGTATAATGCCTCTATGGGGGGGACCTGCGCATCCAGGCTGGAAAAAGAAAGACGCCAGGACTCCGCCACAGGTTCCATGTCTCTTGCGGGGATTGCCAAAGCCGTCCGGGGGATGGATTTTTCGGTACAGCAGGCGGCAGGGCTTCGGGAGAGCAATACGGAGCCTTTTCCGGAAATCATTGCCGGGCTTTCGGAGATTGATTTTGACCGGGTGAAGATTGTACTGATCGCAAAGGGCTTGAACGACTATCACGGAGGCGCCCGTATCGAGAACCCGGAGGACCCTTACGACGAATACACTTTTCTGGGAGCCATCCGAAGCGCCGTCAAGGATCTGCGGGAGCGGAATCCGGATGTGAGGATTCTGCTTGTAACCCCCACTTATACCTGGTATACGGCCCAGGGGCTGACCTGCGAGGACATTGACAACGGCGGCGGGTATCTGGAGGATTATGTGAATGCGGAACTTGGGCTTGCAGGGGAGCTGGGCCTGGAGGCAGTGGATTTGTACCACGATTTTTTCCCCCATGAAAACGACAGGGACTGGGAGCGGTACACCATGGACGGACTCCACCCCAATGAGGCCGGCCGGGAGAAAATGGCGGACAGGATCAGAGACGTACTGGATTGACAAAGACGAAAGGCGGTGGAGGGAAATGGCGCCTGCACAGGCATTTGGAGCATTATATCGTAAAATCAGGCGGGAATGGAAAACGGCTTTCCTCACATGCTTTGTGCTGGGGCTGCTGATTCACATGCCTATATTGCTGTCGGACATTCCCAATCATGACGGGCTGGACAGCATGTATTTTGACCAGAATATGATCACCTCAGGCAGATGGTTTCTTACGGTGGCCTGCGGTTTTTCCTCGTATTTTACCCTGCCCTGGCTCATCGGTATACTGGGGCTTTGCTTTTTAAGCTGCGGGGCAGCGGCCCTGTGCGAGCTTCTGGAGGTGAGAAAAACATGGGCTGTGATGCTGGTCAGCGGCCTGCTGGTGTCCTTTCCGGCACTGGCCTCAACCTTTGCCTATGTGTATACCCTGGACGGGTATATGCTGGCGCTGCTGCTTTCGGTGCTCTCGGTGCTTTTCACGAAAAAACGTAAATTCGGATTTGTGCCCGGCGCGTTCTGTCTGGCTTTCAGCATGGGAATCTATCAGGGATATCTGTCCTTTGCCATGATCCTGTCCGTGTATGCCCTGTGGATGCTGTTTGCGGGGGAGGAGGCGGACGAAAGACCCTCCTGGAGAGACAGACTTTCAGGGGCGCTGCGCTATCTGTACATGGGCGTGCTGGGAGCAGGGCTTTACTTTGTCATTCTGCAGGCGCTTCTGCGGATTCAGGGAAAGGAACTGGATCATTACCAGGGAATCGACAGCCTGGGCGGAGGCGGCTTTGGCGCCGGGAGCATCTTTTCCGCCATAGGCGGGATGTACCGGGATTTCTTCGCGTTCTCCTTTAAGGGAAACGTGTTGTTTACCAATATCTTTTCCCTGGCCGGGTGCTGTATTCTGGCCGGGTGCTCTGTGCTCTGCGCCTTTTTTGTGATTCGGAAGAGAAAATGCTGGAAGAATCCGGTATTATTGGCTATAATGGGATTGATGCTTGTACTGCTGCCCGCAGTCACCAATGTGATACTGCTCATTTCGCCTGCCGTGAACTATCATTTGCTGATGCGCTATCAGTGGATCCTGTATGCCGTCGGCGCGGTGGCTCTGATCGGCGGCGGGAGCCCGGAGACAGAGAGAGGCTCCTGGCTGGAATGGCTGGGACTGGCGGCAGCGGGAATTTTGGTTTTCAGCTACAGCGTGGCGGACAATATCGCCTATTCCAACCTGCAGAAGCGGTATGAGAAGACCTACGCATACTGTGTGCGTCTGCTGGACAGGATCGAGCAGACGGACGGGTACTATCCGGGCATACCCATTGCCATGATCGGCGTGGTGTCTCAGGACCAGTTCCCGATGACGGACATCACAGGGGCCGTGACATCCAACATGATCGGCACAAACGGAGACAGCCTGCTGTACACCGGCAGGAATTATGAGCTGTTCATCCGCCATTATCTGGGGGCGACGCTGAACATTCTGCCCGCGGAGGTCATGACCGATATCTACGAATCCGAGGCTTACCGGGCCATGGACAGCTTTCCGGGGCCGGATTCGGTCCGGGTGGTGGACGGCGTTATGTACATTAAGACAGAAAACATACAGCAATGAGATTTGGGAGAGATACAGATGCTATTATCCATTGTACTGCCGGCTTATAACGAAGAGCAGAATATTTCCAATACCGCCGAAGTACTGGGGGAGCTGCTTGCCGGAGAATCGATTGAATATGAGCTGATCTTTATCAGCGACGGATCCGGGGACGCTACCTTTCAGGAGATACAGAAAGCGGCGGAAAAAGATTCCAGGGTCAAAGGGGCGGAATTTTCCCGCAATTTCGGCAAGGAGGCCGCCATTTTCGCAGGGCTGGAACTGACGTCCGGAGATGCTGTTGTAGTCATGGACTGCGACTTGCAGCATCCCCCGGAGGTGATCCCGCAGATGTGGAAGCTGTGGCAAAACGGCGCAGAGGTGGTGGAGGGCATCAAGGAGAGCAGGGGGAAAGAAAGTCTGGCCCACAAGCTCTCCGCCGGCCTGTTCTACAGGATCATGAGCCGGCTGATCAAGATGGACATGAACGCCTCCTCGGACTTTAAGCTGTTAGACAGGAAAGTGGTGGACGTACTGCTGAGACTGCCGGAGCGGAATACCTTTTTCAGGGCGCTGAGCTTCTGGACGGGATTCCGCAGGGAATATGTCTCCTATGAGGTGAGAGAGCGGCAGTTCGGGGAGAGCAAATGGTCCTCCTTAAGCCTGATGAAATATGCTGTCACAAATGCCACTTCCTTTAGCACATTGCCTTTGCAGCTGGTGACGGTGATGGGGGTGCTGTCCATTTTATTCAGCATGGTCCTGTTTGTCCAGACCCTTGTAAGATACCTGTCGGGGACTGCCGTGGAGGGCTTTACCACGGTGATTTTGCTGATTTTGGTTATCGGGGGCTTTCTGATGCTGAGCCTGGGGATCATCGGACACTACATTGCCAGAATCTACGAAGAAGTGAAAGGCCGCCCCAAATATATCATTAGCAGAACCATCGGAGACATCCGCAAAAATAAAAACGAAGAAAGGCAGAGAATATGATAAACTTTAATGTACCGCCCTATGCCGAAAATGCCATGGGCTATATCCGGGAATGTGTGGAGAACCAGAAGATCTGCGGCGACGGGCCGTATACGAAAAAATGCAATGAATGGATCGAGAAAAAGACCGGCACCGCGAAATGCCTGCTGACCACCTCCTGCACCCATGCCACGGAGCTGGCTGCCCTTTTGGTGGATAAGATCGGCCCCGGGGACGAGGTCATCATGCCGGCCTATACCTTTGTGTCCACGGCGGACGCCTTTGTGCTGCGGGGGGCTGTGCCCGTGTTCGTGGATATCCGGCCGGATACCATGAATATGGACGAGAAGCTCATAGAGGCTGCGGTGACAGAGAGGACGAAAGCCATTGTGCCCGTGCACTATGCGGGCGTGGCCTGCGAGATGGATACCATCATGGAGATCGCAAAGAGGCATCACCTGGCAGTGATAGAGGACGCGGCCCAGGGAATCATGGCCTCTTACAAGGGAAAGGCTCTGGGCACCATAGGGGACTATGGGTGCTTCAGCTTCCATGAGACCAAGAATTACAGCATGGGAGAGGGCGGCGCGCTGCTGATCCGGGACGAGAAGAACGTGGAGGCCGCGGAGATCATCCGGGAGAAAGGAACCAACCGCAGCAAATATTACAGGGGTCAGATTGATAAATACACCTGGATCAATTACGGCTCTTCCTATCTGCCCAGCGATATGAACGCGGCTTATCTCTACGCCCAGCTGGAGATCGCGGAGCGGATCAATGACGCCAGGCTGGCCATCTGGAAACGGTATTACGAAAATCTGGAGCCTTTGGCAAAAAAAGGCAGAATCGAACTGCCCGTGGTGCCCCGGGGCTGCGTGCATAATGGGCATATGTTCTATATTAAGACAAAGGACATTGAGGAGAGAAGCGTGCTCATCGACTATCTGAAAGCAAATGAGATACACGCGGTGTTCCATTATATCCCTCTTCACACGGCGCCTGCCGGCCGGAAGTTCGGCCGGTTCCACGGGGAGGACAGATATACCACCAAAGAGAGCGAGCGTCTGCTGCGCCTGCCTATGTATTACGGACTGGAACTGGAACAGGTAGATTATATCTGTGATAAGGTAAAAGAATTTTACCGGTAAAGGATTTGACGGTGGAAGTGCCCATGGGATATGTGAAAAAGGCGGCGGCGTATCTGTGCGCGGCGCTGAAAGGAATGCTTTTCATAGGCTTCAGTATTCAGATTCTCTTCGGAATCTGCTGGATAGGGGGCAATTTTTGTCATGTTCCAAGCTACGGGGAGCCTGAGTCCGCCCTGTACAGAGAAATGCTTGCGCTTATGGGCGGGAGGCCCGGGGTTCTCTATGTTCTGCAGCTGGCGGCAGCTTTTTTGTCCG
Source organism: uncultured Acetatifactor sp. (assembly GCA_910584235.1). Taxonomy (GTDB): domain Bacteria; phylum Bacillota; class Clostridia; order Lachnospirales; family Lachnospiraceae; genus Acetatifactor. The sequence goes on along the minus strand of CAJTZD010000017.1, from coordinate 31,406 downwards.
GATATCTTTTTCTGCAGAAGCTCTGGCCGGCGGAGCGGGGGTTTGCCCTGTGGCGGGGACTGGCCTTTATGACTATGCCCTTTGCCCTGCAGTGTCATCTGTCCCTGCAGCCCTATTCTTTCCGGGGGTCGGTCTTTTTACTGTTTTTGCTGGCCTTGTTGGAGATGTTCCGGAATCGGAAACCCGGGGCGGCTCCGTTTTTGGCGGCCTTAGTCTGGGGGGTGCTGTTCATAGGGCTTCTCGGGGTAACGGATTCGGACAGACGGGATATGCCCGGGTACAGCCCGGAGGGGGCCCTGGCCTGCCGCTTCGCATGGCCTACGCTGTGGAACGATTATGAGCGGTATGGAGAGGAAGTGCGGGTGATTCCGGAGTCGGTGGTGTGGGAAGCAACATTTCATCCGGGAAATATGAGACTTTTTCAGGAAAGCCTGGAAAGTCAGGTGGGGGTGGAGGCTGCCAGGGAATATTATCTGCAGATGGCAAAGGTGGGATGGGATTACCACGCGCCTATGATCATACGCCAGATGGGCTGGGACATACTGGGATACGGGATGACGCCCGTGATCTTTCCGCTGCAGATGGCCGGGGCGGCATATGATTCCTACAGCGGCAGAAACTATGAAGTCATGCGGGAACATACCCCTGTCCTTACAAGGAATTATGTGGATTACGGGTGCTGGTGGTTTGTGTGGATGCTGGCGCTTTCGCTTTTGCTATGCCTTTTTCGCGCCTTGGGCGGGGGCCTCCGCCGGCGGGGGATAGCCTGGAAAAAAGGGATCGCGTCCGTGGGAATCTGCTGTCTGGTGTCAGGCCTTTTGATTCTCTTTTTGACCATGCGGGGAGCGGGAATGATGGACTACAGAGAGACCATAGCCGTCAATGAGCTGTGGATGACGGGACCGCTCTTTCTCATAGGAGGGCGGGGCGCCTGCGGCGCAGCCGGGCAGGAGGAGACGTCCGGCCGGGGACACAGGCGGAAAGGGAGATGAGTGCTGTGGCCGTTGAATTATTGATTTTGATACTTTTGATGCTTATGCTTCCCGCCCTTATCGGCGGACTGTGCGCAGGGCTGTATCCCGGCGGCAGAGGCCTGATTTTTCGCTGGATCAGCGGTCAGTTTCTGCTATGGGCCGGCTTTCAGGTAATCTGCGTGCCCATGATTTTGAGACAGATGAGCCTCGGTAAGTTTATATGGGTGTTTTCGGGGTATGGGGCGATATTGGCTTTCCTTGCGGTGATACTGGAGATCAGGCGCAGGAAAAGGGAGAATCTTCCGGCTTTGGGGCCGGGAGGGAAGCAGGACAAGCCCCGGGAGGGGGTGCTGCTCTGGGCAGTTTTCGGAGCGCTTCTGGCATTTCAGCTGGTGCAGGCGGTGAGGTTGGTTTTTGACGACGCGGACGATGCGTATTATGTGTCTGTAGCCTCTCTGGCAGAGAGCTCCGACGCAATGTTTCAGCGCTCTCCTTACGCGGAGGGGGAAATGACGCTGGATTACAGGCATGCCCTGGCGCCCTTTTCCATCTGGATCGCTTTCCTGGCCAGGCTGTCCGGAATGCGGACAGTGGTGGTGGCCCAGGTAGTGTTGCCGGTGGTGCTGATCTCCATGGCTTACGGGATTTACTATCTGTTCAGCCGCGTTCTGTTTCCGGAGCAGGGGGGACAGCGGGCGCTGTTCATGATATTTGTGGGGATTCTGATATTGTTCGGAAATTATTCCGTGTATACCTCGGAGACATTCCTCATCGGCAGGAGCAGACAGGGAAAGGCCACGCTGGGGAGCATCGTGGTTCCGTTTCTCTTGTTTCTGCTGCTGAGCCTGTTGAAGAGACTGCAGGAAAAGGAGAAAGTACCGGCGCTGCTTTATGCGCTGTTTGCAGCCGCGGGCCTGGCCGGCTGTCTGTGCAGTACGCTGGGAGCCTTATTGGCCTGCATGGTCATGGGCGGAGGCGGGTTGTTCGCGGCGGTGTGCTATAAAAGGCCGGGGGTGCTGCTTCCCCTGATGGCTTGCTGTGTGCCTTGCGCGGGTTATGCGCTTTTGTATGTGGTGCTGAAGTGACGGAGGAGATATGTGGAGTGAAGTGAGCAGGGCGTTCCTGGGATATATGGGAGCCGGATTGATCGGAATATGCTATCTTTTGGCATTGGTATATTTATGGCTGACGGAAAAGAGGAAGTATATCAGGATTCTGTTCCTCTATATGCCCCTTGCTCTCCTGGCGCTGTTCTTTCATCCCCTGTTTGCGAAACTGGTGTATTACGCGGCGGAGGACGAGATTTACTGGCGGGTTCTGTGGCTGCTTCCCATGACGGCTACACTTGCGTATACCTGTGTCCGTATCTATGGGGAGATGGACGCAAAGAGGGGAAAGCGTTGGGCAGAGGCGGCCGCGCTGTGTATGGCAGGCGTTATCGCAGTGTCAGGAAGCTTTATCTATGCCAGTCCGTCTTTCTCCCGGGCGGAGAATATCTATCATGTGCCGGATGCGGTGGTGGAGATCTGCGATGCCATCAATGTGCCGGGACGCGAGGTCATGGCGGTATTCCCGCTGGAGCTGACCCAGCATGTGCGCCAGTACTCCCCTGTGACCTGTATGCCCTATGGCAGAGAGGTGACCATGGCAAAGTGGTTCTTCCTCCATCCGCTTAAGGATGAAATGGAGAAAGATATCATTGATATGGAAGCCCTGGTTCCCCTGGTGAGGGAATACCGCTGTCATTACGTGATATTCCGCCCGGGCCAGAAAATACAGGGAGACCCTCTGGACTACGGGTGGGAATGGTTTGGAGAGGCAGAGGGCTATACCATTTACAGAGATCCTCATGAGGAACTGATCATTCCGGATCTGGACTGAGTTCTGCCGGGAATTTCCGTCAGTCCCGGGACTCGGAATTCTGGCCGGCGTTATTGTAATAATTCAGCGCGTAGGCAAAGCGCTCGGCAACTCTTTCCCGGCCTTTCTGATTCAAATGTACATTGTCCGTGAGGTATTTCCTGGCGGTATCTTCATTGAAAGTAGTGTACAGATTGTCCACAAAGGTAGTGCTCCTGGCCACGCAGGAAGCGTACTGCAGAGCCACATAGACGCTGAGGGCATCCTGTTTGCCGTATTTCTTGATATCGCTGCTGACATATTCTCCATTGTCGTCCACGCCAAAGGCATAGGGCGGGGACATGACGATGATACGCACATGGGGCGCGTGATAGTTCACGTACTCGATAATGGCTTCCGTGTTTCCGGCAAAGGTGGAGATATTGGTGGGATTATTGGGATCATACATGTCCCGTCCTGCCAGGTAGTCGCTGGCATCATACATGATGACGATAGCGTCCACCTCTTCCAGGGAAATGCTGGTCAGGATGTCATAAACCTCCCTGGCCTCCGGGGGAGCCTGGTCTCCCAAGACTTCCATGGCATGGAGATAAAAGCTTTGCACATCTTTGTTGCCCGCGGCGATATTACACAGCCAGTATGCGTTGAAAAGGTCCCGGGGGGCATTGTCCTGATCCGGCTGCTGCCAGTCCGTGGCCAGAAAGCTGCCGCTGATGGAGCAGTTATAAATGGTGGCGCCGGTCTCCTTTTCCATCAGCCTTACCAGGTTGTCCTCCGAGTCCCGGTCATCCGAAAAGGGAGCGTTTCCAAAGGCCAGGATCGTGGAACCCTGGCTGTAGTCCTTATAGATGGGATTGTGGGAGGCGTCCAGCCGGGGCAGGATCATATCGTAGGAATCATTGTATTCCCCCGGGCCGTCCGAAAAGATTTCGTCCAGATCCACACGCACGCCGAAATTCATGATTTTGTATGCAATCCCCGCCACGAACAGCACTGCCACTACCAGGAGGACAATGTGGATATTAATGTGGGAGAGAAAACCTCTTTTGGCAGGCTCGTCCTCCCTGGCGGAATCTTCGTCAGCAGGGGGATTGGGGGCTTCGCTTTGCTGTTCTAAGTCTATGATATCCAGATCCGGTATCTTGTGGGGCTGGCGGGGGTTTTCAGGGGAAAGATTTCTATTCTTCATACAGTTTCTCCGTTTCTTGATTTGCATTTCATTTTACTATTATGCGAGAGGAAAGTCTACACTATTAACCGTACTTTAAAACTTTTTAAAAGATTTTAAGATTTTAAAAAATTATGAAGAAATGGGATTTCACTTGAAGAAGCAAAGAAAGGATGCTATACTATTACAGAATTATTACGTTTTCGTTTTAGAGAGGATGTTATTTGATGAAGAAGTTGATCGGTGGTTCTGACAAAAAGGCCCGGAACCGGGCGGAATACGCTGAGCATGAATATGACTGGGACAGCGCCGGGGAGGAATCCGCGTACGAAGATCCGGGGGAGGACTTCTATGAGGAGGACGGCGGCTGGACAGAGGATGCCGTGGAAGAAGACGCGTATGCCTGCGAAGAAGAGGAGTATACGGACCCGGAATATGAGGACGGAGACGGCGGAACCGTATACGCGTTTGAAGAGGAAAGCTATAGGACGGCGGGAGCGTACAAAACCGGGGAGGCATACAGGGGCCGGGCGGCGCTGTACGGGGACGGGACGTCCGGGTACATAGAGGAAGATGCGCTGTATGAGGATGAGGTATCCGATTACGGGGAAGAAGATGCGCTGTATAGGGATGAAGTATCCGGGTATGGAGAGGAAGATGCGCTGTATGGGGATGAGGCATCCGATTACGGCGATGGAGATACTCTGTACGGGGATGAGACATCCGGGTACGGAGACGATGAGGCTCTTTATGAGGACGAAGAATTTGACGGCGGATATGCCGCGGAGGATATCCGCTATAAAGAACCCGCGCCTTACAGGCAGCAGCCTGTAAAGGGCGGCGGGAGCAAGCGCGGGAAGCAGCCAAAGCAAGGCTTTTTGGCCGGTGTCGGAAAGTATTTCGGACGGATGGACACTATGGATAAGGTAATGGCGTTCACCGGCGCGGCGGTTCTGGTGCTGGCCATTGTGACGGCCTGCTTGTTCATCGGTTCCAGAACCATAGACAGGCAGGTGGCTGATTTTAAAAACGTAGGCAAAGAGCTGGACCATATTTCCATGATCGGGGAGGAGGGACTTTTGGCTGTGGCCAATGCCCAGAGGGAAAAGACGACTGCGTCTTCCGTTGTGGAAGAGGGACCGGAGGAAGACCAAAAGCCCGATTACGAGGAGAGCGGCTATGAGAGGCAGGTGTCCGTGCTGCCCAGCTTTACATCTATCCAGAAAGACTTAAAGATCAAGTTTATCAATAAGAAGACAGACAAGCTGGTGCCCAATGTGCCTTTTTCCGTGACTATCACGGATCCGGACGGCAAGACGAATATCTGGTCTGACGACGATATGGACGGCATCATTTACAAAAAGGATATTGCGCCCGGTACCTATAAGGTGGCCATGGAGGCCCTGACGGATGAGAAGTACGCCGGTTACACCCTTTCCACGCAGACCCAGTCCGTGGAGGTCAAGAAAGAGATCGTTTACGCGAAAGTGGATGTAGCCAATGAAGTCAAGCAGGAGAGCGAGGTCAACACCAAGCAGGAGGACACCAAGAAGAATGAGGTAGTGGTGGAGTCCAGCCTGCAGGATACGGTTGCCTGGGTGGAGAGCAAGGTAATTGCCACCGCCTATGACCAGGTGGACAAGAATACCATACAGGATCCCATGACCCTGGCGGTGGCAAAGCGCTTCCTGCGCATGAGCGGGAACACAGCCGGGGCCCCGGACTCTGAGGGGGAAAACGGTTCGGCATCCGGATCCACGGAGAATCCGCCCTCCGCGCCGCCGGAGACACCGACGGATCCCCCGGCCGGGACGGAGAGCCCCGCGCCGACGCCTACCCCGCCGCCGGCTCAGACGGAGAGCCCGACGCCTACCCCCACCCCTACGCCGACGCCTACGCCCACGCCGACGCCTACGCCCACGCCCACGCCTACGCCCACGCCGACGCCCACGCCGACGCCTACGCCCACGCCGACGCCTACGCCTACGCCCACGCCGACGCCTACCCCCACGCCGGGGCCTTTGACCGTGACCGTGAACCAGGCGGCTCTCACCGGAACCATAGGAGGAACCATGGCGGCTATTGCCACGGCTTCCGGATTCCCGGCGGGAAGCGAAAGTACCATAGAGTACATCATCAGCTCGGACAATGCGGCAGTGGCTGCGCCTTTCATAGATGCAAGAGGCAATATCACAATACAGGCCAAGGCAGCCGGCACTGCCAATTTGACCGTCACTGCCAACTACAAGAACGGCGCTCCCGAGACTGCGGGGAAAGCCGTGATCGTCGTGACCATTAAGGGTGCCATGGTGATGCGGCTGGATAAAAACGCCGTGACCGTATTCACCCAGAGCGCGGAGGACATCACCGCTACAATCGTAAATGCGGCTTTGCCGGTGAAAGTGGAGGCCGTATCCTCGGATCCGGGGAAATGCGCCGTCAGCGTTAAGGACAATATCGTCACGGCCACCGGCGTGGCCGAGGGCAGCGCAGTCCTTACCATCAGCTACACGGAAGGGACCGAGACCGTCACGGCTGCCTGTGCCGTCACGGTGAAGAAGAATCCCAGAGAGGACACCGGCACGCTGTTAAAGGATGTGAAAGGCCAGCAGATCTATGTGCAGGAGAACAACGAGTACAGGGAGGCCACCAGTGCCGACTACTATACGGCCAGCGCTTTTTATGTAAAGGCGGACGCCAAATACACCGGCTGGCAGACCATCGACGGAAAGGTGTATTATTATACGGCTGAGGGGAAGAAAGTCACCGGAGAACAGGTGATTCAGGGCGCAAAGTACAATTTTGCCAGCGACGGCTCCATGGTAGTGGGCAGCGGCACCGTAGGCATTGACGTGTCCAAATGGAACGGCAAGATCGACTGGAACGGCGTGAAAAATTCCGGAATCTCCTATGTGATCATACGCTGCGGCTACAGAGGCTCCACAGAGGGGAAACTCATCGTGGATTCCAGATTTGCGGAGAACATCCAGGGCGCCAACGCTGCGGGACTGAAAGTAGGCGTCTACTTCTACTCACAGGCCGTGGACGAAATCGAAGCCGTGGAGGAGGCCTCCATGGTGCTTGACCAGATCAGAAATTACAAGATTTCCTATCCCGTGTTCCTGGACGTGGAATCCAGCGGCGGCCGGGGGGACAAGATTGACAATGCTACGAGGACAGCGGTGTGCAAGGCATTCTGCGCAACCATACAAAACGCAGGCTACACCGCAGGGGTCTATTCCAACAAACACTGGCTGGAGACCAAGATGGATGCAAGCGCCCTGAGCGCATACAAGATATGGATGGCCCAGTATGCGGCGGCGCCCACGTATAAGAGCAGATACGATCTGTGGCAGTACAGATCCACCGGCAGCGTAAACGGCATAAGCGGCAATGTGGACATGAATATCAGCTATCTTGGCTATTGAGCGGAAAAAAGGCCATACTAATACCAGCTTCAGGAAGGAGAGAAAAATGCGTACTTATCTTGTGACAGGAGGCGCCGGTTTCATCGGCTCCAACTATATCCATTATATGTTTCGGAAATACGGGGACCAAATCCGCGTCATCAATGTGGATCTTCTGACCTATGCGGGGAATCTGGAGAACCTGAAAGAACTGGAGGGCAATCCGAACTATACTTTTGTGAAAGCGGACATCTGCGACAAGGAGGCCGTCTCCCGGATCTTTGCCGAAAACGACATCGACCGGGTGGTGCATTTCGCGGCGGAGAGCCATGTGGACAGAAGCATCCGCAATCCGGAGGTGTTCGTGCGCACCAATGTGCTGGGAACGGCGGTGATGCTTAACTGCGCCAAGGCGGCCTGGGAACTTCCGGAGGGTGGCTTCATGCCCGGCAAGAAATTCCTGCATGTATCCACGGACGAGGTGTACGGCTCTCTGCCGGATGATGACAATGCATTCTTCTACGAGACCACGCCCTACGATCCCCACAGCCCCTATTCCGCCAGCAAGGCCGGGGCGGACATGCTGGTGAAGTCCTATATGGATACCTATCATTTTCCGGCCAATATTACCAACTGCTCCAACAATTACGGCCCCTATCAGTTTCCGGAGAAGCTGATTCCCCTGATTATCAACAATTGCCTGGCGGGCAGGAAGCTGCCCGTGTACGGCGACGGCAAAAATGTCAGGGACTGGCTCTATGTGGAGGACCATGCCAAGGCCATCGACATGGTTCAGGAGGAAGGAGAGCTGTTTGAAACCTACAATATCGGCGGGCATAATGAGAAACAGAATATTGAGATCATCCATATTATCATAGAGACCCTGCAGGAAATGCTGCCGGACGACGACCCCAGAAAGGCGCATGTGACCACTGACCTGATCACTTATGTGGAGGACCGCAAGGGACATGACCGCAGGTATGCCATTGCGCCGGACAAGATCAAGGCCAAGATCGGCTGGTACCCGGAGACCATGTTCAAAGAGGGCATCCGAAAGACCATAGAGTGGTTCTTCCGGAATGAAGACTGGATGAAAAATGTGACAAGCGGCGCTTATCAGAAATATTATGCTGACATGTACGAAAATTAAGACAGAATGGGGACGATGGGCATCGTTCCCATTTGGCGCGTTTTTGTGCGTGGCTGCGGTAGGACAAAAGAACGGAGGTTTTTATGAAAGGAATCATATTGGCAGGAGGATCCGGTACCAGACTGTATCCTCTGACAAAGGCGGTTTCCAAGCAGATCATGCCGGTGTATGACAAGCCCATGATCTATTATCCCATGTCCACACTGATGCTGGCGGGTATCCGGGAAATCCTGATCATCTCCACCCCCAGGGATCTGCCTGTATTTAAAGAGCTTTTGGGAGACGGCAGTCAGCTTGGCATGGAGCTGAGCTATGCGGTGCAGGAGCATCCCAACGGGCTGGCGGAGAGCTTTCTGATCGGTGCGGATTTCATCGGCAAGGACAGGGTGGCTTTGGTGCTGGGGGACAATATCTTCTACGGACAGAGCTTTTCGAAAGTTCTGCGGGAAGTGGCCGCCAGGGAGAAGGGAGCCACCATCTTCGGGTACTATGTGAGAGATCCCAGGGAGTACGGGGTGGTGGAATTTGACGAGACCGGCAAAGCCCTCTCCATTGAGGAGAAGCCTGAACATCCGAAGAGCAATTATGCGGTGCCGGGGCTGTATTTTTATGACAAAGACATAGTAGAAATCGCAAAGGCCGTAAAGCCCTCGGCCCGGGGGGAGCTGGAGATTACCAGCGTGAACAACGAATATCTGCGGAGGGGGACCCTTCGGGTGGAGACCTTGGGCCGGGGCTTTGCATGGCTGGATACGGGCAACCATGATTCGCTTCTGGACGCTGCGGATTTTGTGGCGGCTTTCCAGAAGAGACAGGGGCTGTATATCTCCTGCATTGAGGAAATCGCTTACAAGCGGGGCTTTATTGACAAGGAACAGCTTCTTTCCCTGGCGGAACCCCTGATGAAGACCAATTACGGAAAATATCTGGTAGAGGTAGCAAATGGACTCTAAATTGCGCAGAAAGGCGATCCTGGCTTCTATGGGAGTGATTCTGCTGGTTTCGCTGTTGGTGCTCTATAACAATCAGGATACGGGCGGAGGCGGACAGCCCTCCGGGACGACGCCGCCCCGGGCGGAAGAGACGCAAAAGCCCTCGGACCCGGGGAATAACGGCGTGGTAAACGGGCAGATCGGAGACGATTTATCGGCTTTCCTTAAGGACGATACTTTCTTCGATCCGGAGGTGAATCCCATATTGGAGGCCGCGAAAGACAATGCCTCCAGGCTGTCCATGGTGGTGACCTCCGTGGAAAAAGATCTGCGGATCCAGATCGTGGACACGGAGGGAGAGCTGGTCACCGGGGAGAGCTTTTTCGTAAAGCTGGACGGACTGGGAGAATATAAGGATCTGGACAAGGACGGCGTCATCTATATCGGAGATCTCACGGCCGGAGAGTACTATGTGGAACTTATGCCCATGGAGGGATACCGGGTGCCGGCCAACGAGACAAAGGTGCGGGTCAAGGATAAGGTGGAGTATGTGGCCATCGACGATATCTCCCTGCTGCTTTTGACAGAGGATGACATCAATGTGGCGGAGGAGGACACTGCCGTGGCGGACGCTGTGGCGGACGCGGACGAAACCGAGATCCAGAAGCTTCAGAAATCCACGGCCAATTCCAGAGTGGGCATCGACGTGTCCAAGTGGAACGGGGACATCGACTGGGACCGGGTGAAAAACGCAGGCGTGGAATTCGCCATCATCCGCGCGGGCTACCGGGGTTCCACCACGGGAGGGCTGGTGGAGGATTCCTGCTTTGCGGCAAATATGCGGGGCGCCGCGGCAAGCGGGATGCCGGTGGGAGTCTACTTCTTCACCCAGGCGGTGAACGAGGTGGAGGCCGTGGAGGAAGCTTCCGCGGTACTGGAGCTGATCAGGGAATATGAACTGGAGTATCCCGTGTTCATTGATACCGAGGGCGCGGGAGGCAACGGCCGGGCGGACAATCTGGACCCGGAGACCAGGACATTGGTTTGCGAAGCATTCTGCCGGACCATTGCCAATGCGGGCTATACCGCGGGAGTCTACGCCAGCCGCAACTGGTACAATAACAATCTGCACACGCAAAAGCTTGAGAATTACTGCATCTGGCTGGCAGAGTATCGCAGCGCCCCGCTCTATCAGGGATATTATCATATGTGGCAGTACACCTCCAAGGGAGCCGTGTACGGCATTGCGGGCAATGTGGACATGAACATCAGCTACCTGGTACACTGAATACCGGGCGGGAAAGTTTGGAAAGATACATGGAAAGATAAGAGAAGGAGAGGTTAGCGAAATGGGAAAGATTCAGGTAGAGACATGCGGGATTGAGGGGCTTAAGGTCATTACGCCCGCAGTGTTCGGCGACGAGAGAGGCTATTTTTACGAATCCTATCATTACGAGGCATATAAGGAGGCGGGCATCCCCCAGGTGTTCGTTCAGGACAACCAGTCCTCCGGAAAGCGGGGGGTGCTCAGAGGCCTGCATTTTCAGAAGCAGTTCCCCCAGGACAAGCTGGTGCGGGCCATCCGGGGAGAGGTGTTCGACGTGGCCGTGGATCTGCGGGAGGGGTCTTCCACTTTCGGCAAGTGGTACGGCGTAGTGCTGTCCGAGGAGAACAAGAAGCAGTTCTTCGTGCCCAAGAATTTTGCACATGGGTATCTGGTGCTCTCGGACTATGCGGAATTCTGCTATAAATGCACGGATTTCTACCATCCCGGGGACGAGGGCGGCATTGCCTATAATGACCCGGCTATCGGCATAGAATGGCCGATTCCGGAGGGCATGGAACTGGTGATGATCGACCGGGATCGGAACTGGGGCGGTCTGCAGGACTATAAGAGGCAGGCGCATGAAGATAAGTAAAAAAGGCGGGATATTCCTGTTTTCTCTGGCGGGTCTGTTGATGGCCCTGATCATTATCACCCATCAGAACCCGGGCCCCAGCGCGGACCCAAAGGAGGAATTGTTAAAAAAGATCCTCTCCTGCGGGATGATCCTCATTGCATGCCTGGTGTTTGCCAAATGGTACGAAAAGTTCACCACCATTCCGGTGGAACTCTATCAGAGCAGACATCTGATCTGGAAGCTGGCAAAGAATGACTTTAAGAAGCGCTATGCAGGCTCTTACATGGGGGCGGTGTGGGCCCTGGCCCAGCCGGTGGTCACTGTGGCGATGTACTACATTGTCTTTGACAAGCTCATGGGCGGGGCAGGGCGTGGCGTGGAGGATGTGCCCTTTGTCCTGTTTCTGACCGCTGGACTGGTGCCCTGGTTCTATTTCAACGAGGCTCTGAACAACGGTACCAATGCTCTGCGGGAATATGACTATCTGGTGAAAAAGGTGGTATTCAAGATCAGCATCCTGCCCATTATCAAGATCATTGCCGCTACGTTCATCCATGGGTTCTTTGTGGCGGTACTGCTGGCGGTGGCGGCCCTCTACGGGTATTATCCCACGATTTATACCACCCAGATCCTCTATTACAGTATCTGCCTGTTTATCTTCGTGCTGGCGCTGTGCTATACCACCTGCTCCATTGTGGTATTCTTCAAGGATCTGACCCAGATCATAAATATCCTGCTGCAGATCGGGATCTGGGCCACGCCCATTTTATGGAATCTGGACGGAGCGCCGAAGAAATGGGTGGTGGCCTTAAAGCTGAATCCGTTGGTGTATATCGTGAACGGCTACCGCAGCGCCATCTATGGGAGAGAATGGTTCTTTGAGGATTTCTTTTCCACCATGTATTTCTGGATCGTGACAGTGGTGCTGTTCGGCATCGGCGTGGCGGTCTTTAAGCGGCTGAAGAACCATTTTGCGGATGTGCTGTGATCCGAAAGAACAGGGGAGCTTTGAGAGAGGACTATGGAAAATAGGGAGATACAGGTGCAGGAGGAGGCTTTCCCTGCGATAGAAATCAAAGATTTAGTAAAGGCATATAAGCTCTATGACAGGGCCAGGGACCGGGTAAAGGATGCCTTTGGCCTGGGAAAAAAGCAGACCGGCAGGCTGCATTATGCCCTAAACGGCGTAAGCCTGTGCATCCGCAGGGGGGAGACCGCAGGCATCATCGGCACCAACGGCTCAGGGAAATCCACGATCCTAAAGATCATTACGGGTGTGCTGAACCCCACCTCCGGCCAGGTAAACGTGAACGGACGTATCTCTGCCCTGCTGGAGCTGGGAGCAGGCTTCAACCAGGAGTATAACGGCATCGAAAACGTCTACCTGAACGGAACCATGATGGGCTTCTCGGACAAGGAGATCGACGAAAAACTTCCGGAAATCCTGGAATTCGCAGATATCGGGGACTATGTGAACCAGCCGGTGAAGACCTATTCCAGCGGTATGTTCGTGCGGCTGGCTTTCGCGGTGGCTATTAACATCGAGCCGGAGATCCTGATCGTGGACGAGGCCCTTTCCGTGGGGGATGTGTTCTTTCAGGCAAAATGCTATCATAAATTTGAAGAATTCAAGAAAATGGGCAAGACCATTGTATTTGTCAGTCATGATTTAAGCGCTATCAGCAAATACTGTGACAGGGTGTTCCTGCTCAACAAGGGGGAGCTTCTGGGAGAGGGCTCGCCCAAGGCCATGATCGATATCTACAAGCAGGTGCTGGTGGGACAGTATGAGATCCAAGGCAACAAAGAGCATGTGGAATTTCTGGAGGAGGTAAAGCAAAAAAAGCAGAACGGAAAAGAGGCCCCGGAGCAAAAGAGGCAGGAACGGAAAGACGCGGTGAACCCTGACGCCCTGGAATACGGCACGGGCCAGGCCCGGATATTGGAGTATTATGTGACGGACGACGCCGGTCTGCGCACAGCCGCGGTGCTTAAGGGGAGCATGTTCACCCTGCATATGCTGGTGGCCTTTGAGGAGCATGTGCCGGCCCCTATTTTTGCGTTTACCTTTAAGAACGTCATGGGCACGGAGATTACGGGGACCAATTCCATGGTGGAAAAAGCTTTTTTGGAGAGCGGAGAGCCGGGCCAGGTAAAAGAGGTTACATTTACCCAGAAAATGAGCCTGCAGGGTGGGGAATATCTGCTTTCCATGGGAGTCACGGGATACAATGGGGATACTTTTGAAGTGTACCACAGGCTGTATGACGCGCTGAATATTACGGTGGTCTCGGACAAAAATACCGTGGGATATTATGATATGGATTCTGTGGTACAGGTGAGAGATGTCTCCCGGGAGGAGGCGGAGGGCGGCCGGCAGGCCGGCGAAGGATAAGGAGCGGTATGGCAGCAGACAGAGTAAGCAAGAGCCCGGAGAACGAAGAACGGACATTTGAAGAGAGGACATTTGAAGACCGGGAAGCGTGGAAAGCGGCGGAATGTCCGAAAGAAAACGAGTCCGAAAGCATAGAGGCAGAAAAAGAGGAAATAACGGAAACGACGGAAAAAACAGGAGAGACGAAAGAGACGGACAAAGCGGAGAAAATACAAAAGACAGAAGAGATCGGAAAGGTCAGGCTGGACTACAGCCTGTATTCCGGGGAAGATCTCTACAGCGACGGTCAGGTGGAGGACGAGCTGTTAGACATTGTAAAGCATCATCCTGTCTCAGAGTACGCGGACATCATCGCGGAAAGGGCCAGCTGGCCGCTTCTCTATCATCTTTCGCCCTTGCGGGAAAATATTCTGGAATGGGTTCCCTTTCCGGAGGGAAAGACTGCCAGGGTGCTGGAAGTCGGCAGCGGCTGCGGCGCGGTGACAGGTGTGCTGTCAGCAAAGGCGGCCTCAGTGACTTGTGTGGATCTGTCTAAAAAGCGCAGCCTGATCAATGCCTACCGCCACAGGGAGTGCGGGAATATTCTCATCCGTGTGGGGAATTTCAGGGATATTGAGCCCTGTCTGGGAGACGACTTTGACTTCATCTGCCTGACCGGAGTCTTTGAATACGGGCAGGATTACATCGGAGGGGACAGGCCCTATGAGGATTACCTGCAGCTGCTGCTGCGGCATCTGGCCCCGGAAGGCCGTATTCTCATTGCCATTGAGAACAAATACGGTCTAAAATATTTTGCGGGGTGCAGGGAGGACCATCTGGGGACATATTTCTCCAGTATAGAGAATTACAGGGACACCTCAGGCGCCCGAACCTTTGGCAGGAACGGCCTGGAGCGGATCTTCCAAAGCTGCGGGGTGGAAGAATACCATTTCTATTACCCTTATCCGGATTACAAGTTTATGAAGATGCTCTACAGCGACGAATATCTGCCGGGAAAAGGGGAGCTGGCCTATAATATGCGGAATTTCGACAGGGACAGGATGGTACTGTTCGACGAGAAAAGCGCTTTCGACGGTCTGATGCAGGAGGGACTCTTTCCCCTGTTCTCCAATTCGTATCTGGCAGTGATCGGCAAAGGCTTTGATATCAAGTATGTGAAATATTCCAATGACCGGGCGCCGGAATACGCCATCCGGACAGAGATCGTCATGGACGGCCAGGGGGCCTTTGTCCGGAAATGCGCCCTGAACGAAGCCGCCGGGGAGCATGTCAGAGGGATGGAGATCTCCTGTGAGAGGCTTAAGGAGAGGTACCGGGGAGGGCGCCTGGAAATCAATGAATGCTGTCTGGAGGAAGAGGGTTTGTGCGCCCGGTTTGAATTCCTGGGAGGGATGCCGCTGTCCGAGATCATGGACGGCTGCCTGGAAAAGGGGGACACGGAGGGGTTCTACAGGTATTTTCGAGAGTATGTGGAGCGGATCGGGTACAACAGCCAGTACCCGGCGGCCGACTTTGACCCGATTTTCTCCAATATTCTGGTGGATGGGGACAGATGGACGCTGATTGACTACGAGTGGACTTTCGGGAAGCCTATCGAGACCAGGGAGCTGGCTTTCCGGGCCGTGTACTGTTACCTGCTGGAGGATGAAAAGAGGGGCAGTCTGGGGCTGGAGCGGGTGCTTGAGGAGCTGTCCGTCTCGGAGGAGGAAGCGAAAGGATATCGCGGCGCGGAAATGGAATTCCAGAATTTTGTCACCGGGAACCGGCTGTCCATGTCCGGACTGCGGGACAAAATCGGGCGCAGAATGATCAGGCCCCAGGACTGGATCGACAGATACCAGGACGCATCCGAGGTGAACCGCGTCCAGGTATACGAAGACAGAGGCAAAGGATTTTCCGAGGAGGAGTCCTTTTTTGTAAAGGATGCCTATCAGGGGGAGAATCTCATCGATCTGGAGCTGAAGGTCAGCGGGGAAGTGCGCAGGCTTCGGGTGGATCCGGCTTTCGGCCCCTGCGCGGTGAAGCTGCGGCAGGCGCTCCTGAACGGGGAGCCGATTCCCTTAAGCCGCAGGAAAGTGCTAAGCGCCAACGGGCTGGTGGCGTTTCCGCCAAAGAACGGGGAGAAGGACTGTCCCAGCATTGTATTTGGCACCGAAGATCCGGGCTTTTGCATCAGTCTGGAGAAGCTTCCCCGGCAGGCGGAAAATGTACTGTGTCTGCAGATGGATATTGCGCGTCTGCCCCTTTCCATGGCCCGGGACCTGGCCGGGGGGCGGTAGGAAGAACAGTCTGCCGGGAACTTTGGCCGGGGCCGATAGAAAGAGCAGTCCGACAGGAGTCCTGGGAGAGGCAGAGGAAAAGGAGTTGGTGGCGGATTGGGCATCAGGGCGCTGGCAAAGAGGACACTGGAGAGAATAGAAGACAGGCGGTACAAAAGACGGCTGCGGGAAAGGCAGACAGCCTATGGGGAATGGGCCGCCGAAAGGGAGGCCGAGCCGCTTTGGCAGGATAGGGTCTGCAGCCGTGATTTCGCCGTGTTCTGTGCGGAAGACGGACGGATGGCGGCGGGAGCCTTAGCGGCTGTGGAAGCATATTTTGCGGCCCGTCCCGAAGTGCGCATTTTATACGGAGACGAGGATGTCTGGGACAGTGTCAGGGAGCTTCCCTGGTATAAACCGGACTGGTCCCCTGACGTGCTGGACTGCTTTTTCTATTTCGGAAGCCTGGTGGCCGTGGAGAGAGAGCTGCTGGAGGAAGCGGGGATTCGGCCGGAAGAATTCTGCTGCCGGAGACGGGCGGACAGCGCCGGCAGCGGCCCGGCCGGAACCGGTACTGCCAGGAGACCAGGCTCCTGCCGGGAACCCCGGGATAGCGCTCGGGATGAAAGAGGCAGCGGATGCCGGACCGAGGATGTCTGGCAGGTGAGGGATTTCGAGGCGTATGAACAGGCTGTGCACGCCTGCCTGACTCTGGCAGGCGGGTATGAAAAGGCAGCCTCCTGCGTGGGCCATGTGCAGAGGATCCTGTTCCATGGGCGCGGCAAAGCCTGTCAGGAGAGATTCTTTCAGTCCACCCCCTTTCGGGAAAGCCTGAAAGAGCAGCGGCTGCAAAACCTCCAAGGCATTCTGGCGGCAGGACGGGGGAGGGTGCCTGCCTTGTCCGTGGTGATCCCCTCAAAGGATCAGCCGCAGGCCCTGGAAGCATGTATAGAGGGCTGCCTGCAGGGGGCCAGGTCCCGAAACGGGAGGCAGCCTCTTTCCGTTGAAATCATTCTGGTGGACAACGGCAGCACCCGGGAGAACAGGGAGCGCATTGAGACCATGGCGCACAGGGTGTCCTGCCGGAAACGGGACGGCTGTCCCGTCCGATATCTGTACCAGCCTATGGAATTCAATTTTTCCAGGATGTGCAATCTGGGAGCCGCCGTGGCCGGAGGCAGGCTTCTTTTGTTCCTGAACGACGATGTGACCTTGTCCCAGGCGGGCACCCTGGAGGAGATGGCGGCGCTGGCAGTCAGGGAGGGAACCGGAGCCGTGGGTCTGAAGCTTTATTACCCGGACTGTGCGCGCATCCAGCACGGAGGTATTGTAAATCTGTCTTCCGGGCCCGTGGATCCGCTGCGTTTTTGCCCGGATGAGGTCTGGCATTACTATGGGGCGAACCGGGGAAACCGCAATGTGCTGGCCGTGACCGGGGCCTGCCTGATGACGGAGCGGGAGAAGTTTCGGGAGGCAGGGGGATTTTCGGAGGAGCTGAGAGTGGCTTTTAACGATGTGGAGCTGTGCTTTCGGCTGTATGAAGCGGGATACCGGAATGTGTGCGTAAATGAGTTCCACGGCTGTCACCATGAATCCCTGAGCAGGGGGGACGACGGGTCCGGGGAGAATTTAAAGCGGCTTGGAAGAGAACGGGAGAGGCTCTATGCCTGCCACCCCGCCCTGGCGGGAGAGGATCCCTATTATCCGCCGGGGCTGAACAGAGAGTGGCTGTTTACCAGCGGAATCCGCCCGGCCTATCTGACGGCGGGAAATGAGATTCAGAAAGCGCTGTCCGGGCGGCGCAGGGTATCCCTGGAGGGATACCGTCAGGATGCCTGTCTGAGTGTGTCTGTGGAGGATTGCCGCGGGCGCAGGGTGCGCGGCTTTGCCGTGGTGCTGGGGGATAACAATGCCCATTATGTCAGGAGCCTGCTGCTTGGGGAGGTTCCTGAGGCGGAGACGGAATCCCGCCCCCCGGAATCCGGGGTCCGGGGAAAGATATATGCCCTGGAGACGGCGGGGATGTACCGGCCTGATCTGGAGGAAAATATGCCGGATCAGAGGAATGTGGCCCTGTGCGGCTTTGATGTGGAAATCGGAGAGAACGCGGTTCCCGCCGGAAAATACCGGCTGGGGATGGCGGCCGGGAACCGGGCGGGGGGCGTCAGGCTTTTCAACTGGAGCGGCTGCTATATAGAACTGACATAGGAACGGCGGATACGGGCGCCGAAGCGGGCAAGAGGTATGACTATGGGAGAGACGGATTACAGAAAAGCATACGAGGAAGAGCGGCTTAGATGTGAGGAGCTCACGGGCCGGATAGGGGATATGGCCGGCCGGATGGCAGAGCTGGAGGCGAAGAATGAGGAGCTGGAGCGGAAGCTGAACCGGATCCGGGGGAACATCCTCTGGAAGCTTATGAGGCCCGCCCTGAGCGTGCTCCGCTGGGGCAAGCGCCAGTGGGTCAGGCTGAGGAACTGCGGCAGCTTAAAGGGCGTGGTCCAAAAGCTGAACTATAAGAGAAGGGAGCGGGCGGCCATGAGACAGTTCGGCACAGCGAGCTTTCCCACACCGGAGGAGGCTGCCGCCCAGAGAGAGACGGTATTTCCGCGGATGGTGAAGATCAGCATTCTGGTGCCCCTGTGGAACAATGAGAGGCAGTTTCAGGTGGAGCTGCTGGAATGCGTCATGAACCAGACCTATCCCAACTGGGAACTGTGCCTGGCGGACGGCTCTGACGAGGCCCACAGCTATATAGGAGAGATCTGCAGGGAGTATGCCGCAAAGGCAGGGGGCCGGATCCTGTATCGGCATCTGGAGACAAACGGCGGCATTTCCGGCAATACAAATGCCTGCCTGCAGATGGCCACGGGCCAGTATATCGGCCTGCTGGATCAGGACGACCTGCTGCATCCCAGTGCGCTCTACGAATATGTAAAGGCCATCAACGAGCAGGAGGCGGATTATCTGTACTGCGATGAGATTACCTTTCAGGACGACGATATCAATCATATGCTGACCATGCACTTTAAGCCGGACTATGCCCCGGACAATCTGCGGGCCAATAACTATATCTGCCATTTCAGCGTTTTTTCCAGGGAGCTTTTGGACGGGGAAGAGCTGTTTCGGACGAAATTCGACGGCAGCCAGGACCATGACATGATCCTGCGTCTGACGGACAACGCAAAAAGAATCGTCCATGTGCCCAGGCCCCTGTACTATTGGAGGAGCCATTCCGGCAGCGTGGCCTCCGGCATCGAGGCCAAGCCCTATGCCATAGAAGCCGCCAGAGGGGCGGTGGCAGAGCATCTGCAGGGGCATGGCTTTGCGCATTTTAAGATCGAGAGCACCAGGGCGTTTCAGACCATATTCCGCATTCGCTACGAAATAATCGGTACGCCGAAGATATCCATAGTCATTGCCAATAAGGACCATGCGGAGGACCTGCGGCGCTGTGTCTCATCCATATCCGAGAAGTCCACATATGGGAATTACGAGATTATCATCGTGGAGAACAACAGCGTCACGGAGGAGATTAAGAGCTATTACGGCCGGCTGCTGGGAGAGGAATACAAAATCCCGGCGCAGGCCGGGAAAGGGACGCCTGCCGGAGACGGCGGCCTGCAGCGCGGCGGCAGGATTGCCGTTGTCACTTACCGGGGAGAATTTAACTACTCCGCCGTCAATAACCTGGGCGTGAAATATGCCTCCGGCGAGTATGTGCTGCTCCTGAACAACGATACGGAAGTCATCACCGCCAACTGGATGGAGGAGCTTCTAATGTATGCCCAGCGCCCTGACGTGGGCGCGGTGGGGGCCAAGCTCTACTATCCGGACAATACCATCCAGCATGCGGGTGTGGTGATCGGGTTAGGAGCCCACAGGACGGCGGGACATACCCATTACAGACAAAACCGTCAGAATCTGGGATACATGGGCCGGCTGTGCTATGCTCAGGATGTGACGGCAGTGACCGGCGCCTGCCTGATGGTGAAAAGGGAGCTTTATCTGGCGGCGGGGGGACTGGACGAGAGCTTTGCGGTTTCCCTGAATGATGTGGACCTTTGCCTGAAGCTGCGGGGCATGGGGCTTCTGAATGTATTCACGCCTTTTGCGGAGCTGTTCCACTATGAGTCCGCCTCCAGGGGCTTAGACGACACCGGGGAGAGAGCAGAACGATACAATAAAGAGTCGGCGCGGTTTCGGGAAAAGTGGAAGAAAGAGCTGGCGGCGGGGGATCCCTATTACAACCCCAATTTTTCCCTGGACAGAAGCGATTATTCGTTGAAGCCCGGAACGTGACTTTTGACTGGGAGAGGAAAATCATATGCTTTTTAACTCTGTGATCTTCATTACCATATTTCTGCCGCTGGGGCTTTTGGGGTGGTTCCTGCTCCAGAAGCTGGAGAATCCTTTCCCTGCGAAATTATTTCTGGTGGGAATGTCCTTTTGGTTCTATGGGTATTACAATGTATTCTACCTCTGGATCCTGCTTGCCAGTCTGGCGGGGAATTATTTCGTGAGCCTGCTGCTTGCGGGCAGGCGCCGGCCAGGACAGCGAAAGGTCCTGGCGGCCTGCGGGATTCTGGGGAATCTGGGGCTTTTGTTTTACTTTAAATATTTCCACTTCTTTATCGACAATTGTAATTTTTTCTTTCATACGGATATCCGGCTGGAGAAAATCGCCCTGCCCCTCGGCATCAGCTTCTTCACGTTTCAGCAGCTGTCTTTCGTCATAGAAAGGTACCGGGAAAACGCGCCCCATTATGCCCTGATTGATTACGCCTTTTTCGTCAGCTTTTTTCCTCAGTTGGTGGCGGGCCCCATCGTGCTTCACAGCGAGCTGCTGCCCCAGCTGACGCGCAGGGAGAACAGGCGGTTTTCCCCGGGGGATTTCTATGACGGAATCACGCTGTTTATCCTGGGGCTGGCCAAAAAGGTGCTGCTTGCGGATTCCCTGGCTGTGCTGGTGAACGCGGAGTATGGGAATCTGGCCGCGCTGGATACGCCTGCGGCATGGATTACAATTGTGTGGTATATGATGGAGCTGTACTTTGATTTCAGCGGTTATTGTGACATGGCCAGAGGTATTGCCAGGATGTTCGGCTTTTGGCTGCCGGAAAATTTTGACTCGCCTTTTCGGGCGGCTTCCGTGCGGGAATTCTGGCGCAGATGGCATATGACCCTGTCCCGTTTTCTGTCCCGGTATGTCTATATTCCCCTGGGAGGGAACCGGAAAGGGAGAGCCAGGCAGTGCTTAAACCTCCTTGTGGTGTTTTTGGTCAGCGGACTGTGGCACGGCGCCGACTGGACCTTTGTCCTGTGGGGGCTGATGCACGGATTGGCAGTGGCCTTTGAGACGGCATTTCCGAAGCTGCGGTTTCCGCGGGAATGGATGAACCGCCTGGCCACCGGGGTATTCGTCACCCTGTCCTTTTCCATATTCCGCAGCGACTCCCTGGAGGCGGCGGGACTTTTGTGGAGCAGGCTTTTTACGGCGGGAAACAGGGGGATGCTCCTTGGGGTGTGCAATACGCTGGTCTTTCCCGAGAATTATGCGGCGGTTAAGTTCCTTGGCATGAAAGCGCCCGGACTGCTGAATCCTTTCTTCCTGGGATGCTTTCTTTTGCTCTCGGCTCTGGGTATCGGCCTGATCCGCGGGCAAAAGGCGGAAGAATGGATCCGGAAAAAAGGACACACATGGGCGGGAGCCTTTTGCCTGGCAACCCTGTTCACCTGGTCCTTTATTTCGCTGTCACAGGTGAGCGTATTTTTGTATTTTAATTTCTGACGGGAAAGGGAGCGGGCGGTATGGAAGAGGCCGGAAAAAAGAAAGCTTTAAAAAGATTGCTGATCCTTGCGGGGACGCAGATGATACTGATCGCTTTTTTCGTATGGCTGCTGGATCCGTTCTACCAGTACCATGCCCCGTTCTTCGGCATGGATGCCGTGCTCAATGACAGGGACAACCAGATGCCCGGGACCATACGGAATTTTGACTATGATTCCGTTTTGGTGGGGTCCTCCCTGGCGGAGAATTTCGACAGCGCCTTTCTGGACGGCACATACGGCTGCAGTACTCTGAAAATCATCCGGGCTTCCGGCTCCGTGGCTGATCTGCTTTACTATTTGGACATGGCCGAAGAGGAGAGGGAGCTGAAGAATGTCTTCTGGTGTCTGGATATTCCCGCTGTGTATGCTCCCGTGGAGGTGACTTTGTATGGGAAAGATACGCCCAGGTATCTCCACACGAAAACAGTCCTGGACGATCTGCCCTATCTGTACAACAAGGAGATCCTGATGGAAAAGATTCCGGCCATGCTGGCTTACGCCCATGAGGGAATCAATACCAAAGGGCAGGCGTATAACTGGGCCAGGGATAAACAGTTCGGGCCTGCCCGGGCCATGCTGGCCTATGACAGGGGGAATATAGATTCCGGGGAAATGATTGTGCAGAGGGACTTTCCGGAAGAAGCCGTGCTCATTGCCCGCAATATTCAACTTCTCACAGAGCAGGTGTCCTCCCATCCCCGGACCCGGTACCGTTTTCTGATCCCGCCCCTTTCCCTGCTGTGGTGGGACTGCGCCTATGTGAACGGAGAGCAGGACATGCGGATCTATGCGCTGGACCAGGCAGTTTCCGCGCTGCTTTCCTGTGAGAATGCAGAGGTTTATTATTTCCAGAATGAGGAATCCATTGTGTGCAATCTGGATTACTATATGGATATGGTGCACTACAGCCCTGACATCAGCCGGTATATGCTGGATCAAATGTCCGCGGGACACAACAGGGTGGATGCGGGGAACTGGAAAGAGACCCTGGCCTGTCTGCGGGAGCTTGCGGCCCGTATTTCCCGGGAGGAGATTTATCGGTATTACGAAGCCGCTTATGAATAGCTTACGAATAGAGCGGCAGTCAACGATGAATCTTGATTCTTCTCCGGTTTAGTGTTAAAATAGGAGTCAGGCAAAATGCAGAATCGGGATAGGGGACGGGTGCATGAATATCAAAGATTACAAGAATATACTGGATGCCATACCGAAGACAGGAGTCTATGTGGTCAGGGAGGACAATCACGAAATCCTGTATTTGAATAGACGGATCAAAGAGTTGGCGCCTCATATGCGGGAGGGAATGACCTGCGACAGAATGTGGACGAACTCCTGCCTCAATTGCCCGCTTCTGAATATTGGCGACAGGCAGGAGAGCCAGTCTATCAACAACGACAATCTGCTGGGCACGGTGGACATGGAGGCCAGGCGGATGCTGTGGGAGGACGAGATACCGGCTTTTATGATCACGCTGACGCCCCATCTGGACGAGTTCAGCAATATCTACCGCAAGATACTGCGTGTGAACCTGAGCAGGGACAGCTATGAAGTGGTTAAGTCAGGGGCGGAAGAGTGGGCCATTGACAGCAAGAAAGAGAGCTTTGCTGCCTGGCTGGAGCAGTTTAAGCAAAACGGAATCATTCATCCGGACGACAGGGACCGGTTCCTGAGCTTTACCCATCCGGAGTATCTCAAAAGCGTTCTGCGCACCGGGCGCAGGCATCTGACCTGCAGCTACAGGCGCAGTTCTCCGGGAGGATACCGCTGGAACCTGCTGGAAGTGACTCCGGATTCAGGATATACGGACGGAAATCAGACGATTTTGATCTATATCAAGGATGTGCAGGATATGCTTAAGGAGAGTCTGGAGCTGGACGAGACCAGCGTTCGCCTCCAGGAGGTTACCCGTACTTTGGGAGAGCAGAACTTAGGGATCTATACCATTGACTTAAAGGACGGAAACGTCAATCTGGTTCGGGAGGGCGGATACAGCCAGGAGGGATGGACTTCCCAGACATTGATGTGGGATGTGGTCATGCAGTCCCGGCTGATCAGGCAGATTCATCCGGAGAACCGGGAAAAGTTCGGAAAGAGCTTTTCCATGGAAAGTCTGCTTTCGGCCAGAGACAAGGGCCTGCAGAAGCTGGATATGCTCTGCCAGTTTAGAGTGGGGGATAAATACAGGTATGTGGCCGTAATCGCATATTTCGGCCGCAACCAGAGCACGAGAAACTATGTGGTTCTGGCGCTCCAGGACGTGGATGAGCGCGTGCGGCAGGAGCAGATTCTGTCCCAGAGAGATATGCAGATGGCTGCCATCCTGAAGTCCCGCTTCCATGTGATGACCACGGTCCATCTGGAAAACGATCAGTGTGAGCGGTTCTGGCTCAATGAGAGCGCGCTGCCCCAGAACGCGAGGACGGGAAAGTATACCCAGTTTTATCAGCGGGCGGTGGATCATACCGTCTGTCCGGAGGATCTGGATAAATTTACAAAATATATGAGCCCTGAACATATGCGCAGCCGGGCGGAAGACACGCAGAGTTATTCGGAGGAGATCTGCTGCTACCGTTTAAGGGGCCCGAAGGAGCAGTGGCTGGAGCAGCATGTGACCTATATCCGCAGGGGCGGACGGGTTCTGGTCAATATCTTAGGCCGGGACATTACAAAAGAGAAGCAGGAGGAACGCAAGCGAAAGAAGCTGGAGCAGGAACAGGCAGATATCATACATAGCTTAAGCAGTATGTTCTTTGCCACTTATTACGGAGATCTGGAGCAGAATCAGATGCGGGGCATGAACCAGCTGGAGGATGTGCGAAAGGTTCTCGGGGATCAGACGGACTATGATACGGCGCTTCGCACCTATGCGGAGACTTTCGTCTATCCGGAGGACAGGGCCAATTATCTCTATACCATGAGCAGCAGGAATCTGCGTCAGGTCCTGAAAAAAGACCAGCCTTTCGTGACTTTTGCATACCGCAAGATGCCGGAAAAGACGGATGTCTCCCCGGACGACTACGGCTGGATACGTGCCACAGCAGTGATGGCCAGGACTGACGAAGAGGGCAAGGCCAGCGGCATCGTCTATGCGGCCCAGGACGTGACGGAGAGCAAGCGCAAGGAAATGCGGGAGCAGCGGGCCATTCAGGCCGCCTGTGAGGCGGCCAATCATGCCAATGCCTCCAAGAGCGAGTTCCTCTCCAGGATGAGCCATGATATCCGCACGCCTATGAACGGTATCATGGGGATGACGAAAATCGCCTCGGAAAATGTGGAGGATCAGGGGAGAGTGCGGGACTGCCTGGGGAAGATTGCCGCGTCCGGCAGCAGTCTGCTTTCCCTGGTAAACGAAATATTAGACATGAGCGAACTGGAATCCGGCAATGTGGATCTGGTGGCGGACGAATTCCGGATATCGGGGCTGATAGAGGAGGTAGCTTCGTCCCTGCAGCCGCAGATAGCGGAAAAGCGTATGCGGTTTCAGATATTCCCTATAGAGGTGGAGCATCAGGAAGTCATCGGAGACAAGGGACGCATCAGCCAGGTTTTTGCGAACATTCTGAGCAATTCCATCAAGTTTACGCCGGAGGGAGGGCGCTTAGGGCTGACTGTCATAGAGCGGGAGACGAAAAAGTACGGATGCTGTTTTTATGACTTTATCTTCGAGGACAATGGCATCGGCATGGCGCAGGAATTCCTGCCCCATATCTACGAGCCATTCAGCCGCGCGGAGGATTCCCGGATCAGCAGGATTGAGGGGACGGGACTTGGGATGACCATTGCCCAGAATATCGTGCGGATGATGGGCGGCTTCATCAAGGTGGAGAGCGCTCTGGGCAAGGGAACCAAAGTCACTGTGACACTGCTATTAAAGCTGCATAACGCTGAGGGAAGCTTGGAGGACACCGTGCGGAAAGCGGAGGAGCTCTCCGGGGACGCCCGGTTCGCGGGCAGGAAAATCCTGCTGGTGGAGGACAATATGATCAACCAGGAAATCGCCATGGAGATCATCGGTGCCACGGGAGCAGGGGTGGAATGCGCATCGGACGGCAAAAAGGGACTGGAGCTTTTCGAATCCATGCCGGAGGGATATTTTGACATGATACTGATGGACATCCAGATGCCTGTGATGAACGGGTACGAGGCAACCCGCGCCATCAGGAAGCTTCCCCGCGGAGACGCCTTGTCCATTCCGATCATCGCGCTGTCGGCCAATGCCTTTGCGGAAGACATTGCCGCAGGCAGAGAGGCCGGGATGAACGAGCATATGACCAAGCCGCTGGATATTGTCCAGCTCACGGCCGGAATGAGCCGCTGGATCTAAAAATTCATTCCTTTCTATGGAATAGTCCGGAAAAATATGGTACAATGACCCTATATCTACATCTGCAAAAAGCGCAGAAAGCAGATGCGGGAGGAATCCTGAAGTCATGGAAACACTGCGCAGAAAAGAGGAGAAGCAAGATGAGTTATATGGATGAGTTTCGTTTCTGGCTGGAGGACGATTATTTTGACCAGGGCACCAAAGACGAGCTTCTGGCTATTCAGGAGGACGAAAAGGAGATTGAGGAAAGGTTTTATAAGGAGCTGGAGTTCGGAACCGGAGGCCTCAGAGGCGTCATAGGAGCCGGCACCAACCGCATGAACATCTATACGGTCCGCAAGGCCACCCAGGGACTGGCAAATTTCATCTTAAAGCAAGGGACCCGGGAGAAGGGCGTGGCCATTGCCTACGACTCCAGGCGCATGTCTCCTGAGTTCGCGGATGTGGCGGCGCTGTGCCTGGCGGCAAACGGAATCAAGGCCTATGTGTTCGATGCCCTCCGCCCTACGCCGGAGCTTTCCTTTGCCCTGCGCACATTAGGCTGTACGGCAGGCATCGTGGTGACCGCCAGCCATAACCCGCCGGAGTACAATGGCTACAAGGTGTACTGGGAGGACGGCGCCCAGGTGACGGCTCCTTTCGACAAGCAGATCATCGAGGAAGTCCAGGCCATCAGGGACTACCATACCGTGAAGACCATGGATAAGCAGGAGGCTGTAGAAAAGGGCCTGTATCAGGTCATCGGCAAGGAGATTGACGATGCCTACATGGCGGAACTGAAGAAACAGATCATCCATCCGGAGGTCATCGCCGAGGTGGCGGACGATATCAAGATTGTATACACGCCCCTGTGCGGCACGGGAAATGTGCCCGCCAGGCGCATTCTGTCGGAACTGGGCTTCAAGCATGTGTATGTGGTGCCGGAGCAGGAGAATCCCGACCCCGACTTCACCACGCTGGAGTATCCCAATCCCGAGGACCCCAAGGCATTTACATACGCCCTGCGGCTGGCGAAAGAGAAAGATGCGGATGTCGTCCTGGCTACAGACCCGGATGCGGACCGTCTGGGCATCTACGCCAAGGATTCCAAAACAGGGGAGTATGTCTCCTTTACGGGAAATATGTCCGGCATGCTGATTGCGGAATACATCCTGCGGGAGCGCACTGCCACTAAGACCATGCCGGAGAACCCCGCTTTGGTGACCACCATCGTCACCACCAACATGACGGGCCCCATCACCGGCGCCTACGGGGTGAAGCGCATAGAGGTGCTCACGGGCTTTAAGTTCATCGGCGAGCAGATCAAACTTTTCGAGCAGACAGGCAGCAACCATTATGTGTTCGGCTTAGAGGAGAGTTACGGGTGCCTGGCCGGGACCCACGCCAGGGACAAGGACGCCATCGTGGCAGTGATGTGCCTGTGCGAGGTGGCGGCCTACTGCAAGAAGCACGGCAAGACCCTGTGGGACATGATGCTGGAGACCTACGAGAAGTACGGCTATTACAAGGAGTCCCAGTACACCATCACCTTAAAGGGCATCGACGGCTCCAGGCAGATTGCTGAGATCATGGAAAAGCTGCGCCGGAATCCGCCCAAGGCATTTGGCGGCCATCAGGTGCTGAAATTCAGGGATTACCAGACGGACCGCATCGTGGACATGGCTACCGGAGAAGAGGGAAAGACCGGCCTGCCGAAATCCAATGTACTGTATTTCGAACTCCCCGACGATGCGTGGTGCTGCGCCCGTCCCTCCGGCACGGAGCCCAAGATCAAGTTCTACATGGGCGTCAAGGGAAGCGGCTTAGAGGACGCCGCCGCGAAGCTCGCGCAGCTGACCGAGGATCTGAAAGCCGTGCTGTAAGCCGGTTTTAATGAACGTCAGGATAAATAATGCAGGAACAGGCAGGGAGCGGATGTTTCCTGCCTGTTTTAGCGGAGGCGGCTGTTCTTAAGGGGAAGAAAAGGAGAACGGATGAAAAAGAAATTTATTATTATCCTAATAGCGCTTATATGCCTGGCAGCGGCCGGCCTTTTTGCGCTGAGTCCCTTTACATTTAGTACCGGTATTTATATCAATGCAAATGATGACATTATTGTCTTCAACAGAGGCTCTGGGGAGCCCATAGTCATTCGGGGCAGGATTGGGGACTTCCGGACCGGGGACAGGATACTCATCCTGCACGACGGAACCATGATGCTCAGCTATCCGGCCCAGATGAATGTGTATTTCAGCATACGCCTGAAAAAGGGGGACGTGTCAAATGTGCCCCGGTCCGTGCTGGATTCCCTGGAGGAGATGGGATGGCATTTATACTGCACACCACTGAAGTCTGCAGTAACCTACAACGAAAGACCGCCAGCCAAGTATGTTCGTTTCAGGCGGAACAGTAAATCCTGGCGGTCTTGAGTATAGGAGGCGGACTTGGGCAGAATTAACAGGGCAAATCTTAAAAAAACCATATATTATTGCAAGCGAAACGGCATCCGCAGGACATGGTACGCTGTCCGGGAGAGGCTTCAGGAGAGAAAGAAGACTCCTTATGTCTGGGTGCCGCCTGCAGAGGAGGAACTGGAGGCGCAGCGCAGGGGATGGGAGCGGCAGGGCCTTAACGCCACGTTCAGCATAATCGTCCCCGCGTATCGGACGAAACCGGAGTACTTGGAAGATCTGGTTGAGTCCCTGCGCAGCCAGACGTACCCTAAGTGGGAGGTGATTCTGGCAGATGCCACTGAGGACGACAGTGTGGAACAGGCCTTGCGGAGGATGCCGGAGCCTGGCGAGGCGGACTTTGACGGCTTTGGGCAGGAAAGCCCGGGAACAGAGGAAGCCGGGCAGGGAGAATATGGAGTGCAGGATTTAAAGACGGCTGCGGGATTCTCCCCAGGGAAAATCCGCTATTTGCACCTGAAACGCAACGCCGGGATTGCCGAAAATACCAATCAGGCGCTTCCCTATGCCATGGGCGGCTACATTGGGCTGCTGGATCATGACGATGTGCTGACGCCGGATGCGCTCTACCGGATGGCGGCTGCTATCCGGGAGGCGCAGCGCCGGGGGACAGAGCCGCAGATGCTCTATTCGGATGAGGACAAGTGCAACGGGGACCGGACGGAATACTTTGAGCCGAATTGGAAAGAAGACTTTAATCTGGACTTGCTTTTGAGCAATAATTATATCTGCCATTTCCTTGTAATGAAGCGGGAACTGATGCAGGAACTGGGATTCCGTACAGAATATGACGGCGCCCAGGATTTCGACCTGGTGCTGCGGGCGGCGGACAGATTAGAGAAGAGGGAGGAGGCTGTGCTTCATATTCCCAAGGTGCTTTACCACTGGAGATGCCATGCCGCATCTACCGCGGAGAATCCGGAGAGCAAGCGCTATGCCTATGAGGCCGGGCGCAGGGCAGTGCAGGATTTCGCGGACAGGAAAGGCTGGGCGGCGAAAGCGGTGGATACGGCCCATGTAGGCTTCTACGCCCTGCGGTACCAGGGGGATCCCTTTGACAGCAGGTCGGATATCGCAGCCATCGGCGGGAGAGTGGTTGGGCGGGGCAGAGCTGCAGCCGGACAGCCCTTGCGCAGAGGAATGACTGTCGGCGGCAGGATGACCCGGGACGGACAGGTGCTGTATGAGGGACTGCCGGCGAATTACAGCGGGTATCTCCACCGGGCAAATCTTGCGCAGGATGCGGAGGCGGTGGATCTGCGCAATATCAGGCTCCGGCCAGAATGCCGGGAGATTTTCCGGCGGATAACGGGAGTCCCCTACAAAGTGATTGAGGGCACGGATATGTTCGATGCTTCAGTGCTTCCTGAAAGTGAAGATGTAATCAGATTGAGTCTAAGATTATGCGAAGCGCTGCGGGCGGCAGGGTACCGGATATTGTACTTACCGGACACGGCGGACAGTAGGTAAGGAGGGCGCTTTTACGAACGGAAAGATGTTCGGAAGATGAGACAGGAAACCACAGCCGTGCCGGTGGGCAGACAGGCTGTGGTTTGGTGAAACTCTGTGTTTTGGGTCACGCGAAAGCATCGAACCTCTTGTATGCGGCAGGATACGCTGGCAGCATCTCCTGCCCACGAATATCCTGCGGCTCCAACAGAACCGCCGCATCCAACACTTCCGCTGCCTGCGCGGGCTCCTGATCCGGAGAGGCCTGCGCTGCCTGCGCCGGCTCCTGATCCAGAGGAGCTTGCGCTGTCTGATCCGGAGGAGCCTGCGCTTCGGACATGTCCTCCAGTGCCTTTGCGGCTTCCTCGGTAACCTGATCCAGGATATCGCTAAGCAGCCCTTTTCCTTCATCAATGCCCAGGGCTTCCTCCACGGCCTCTTTCTTGCGTTCCTCCTCGGTCTTGGGTTCGCTCTTTTCTATGGCCTTGGCGATTTCCTCGCCCCGCTCCTTTGCCTCGTCCATCAAATGCATCATCTGGGCATTGTTGTATTCCGCCTTGGCAGCGGCAATCTGGTCTTCATAGGAATGCAGCAGCTCCAACACCCTGGCTACTTCCTCCGGGCTGGAGCATTGGATGTTTTTCAGGTTCTTCTTCTGATTTTCGAAAAATGCCACCTGGCTGTCGCGCTTGGCCTGCCGCTCCAGCTTCTGGGCCGTGCTTTTCATCAGGCCGCCGCCGAAGCCCTGGCTTAATCCTGCGAACGCGTGTTTTCCGTTCTGTAAGCTGATGTTCATAGTAACCTCCATTTCGCTGTCTGCTGACATTTGCGGTTTTACTGTCAGGGAAGCTTGCACGAGATGCTTTTCTTTTCCCTGTCCATATATCAAGAATATCGGCATCATGGGGCAATTCTTTATGAAAATGTCATGAACCGCATGAGGGAGAGTTACTTTTTTGGTTCAACTATAGACTTTTGAACCTTAATATATTATAATGAAGTAGTCGGCATATTTCGATTCTATTATATATTTGGGTGGGATATGTATGGGTCTGTTAGCAACAGGGTATACGTGCTGTATAACAAGCTGTCTGAAAGATCTCATTCAGCAGGACAAGCATTTAGACTCAATATGCCCTGTTGGATTTATTGGAGATTGATTTTGACATCATTGTTTATAAATAAATATGAAAGGAGGCTGCTTATGAAAAACAGAGATGCTTTTGTAAAAATGCTTTCAAACCGCAATAGTGTTATAATACCTAAGTGAAGTATCATATTCAGGGCAGAGAGAAAGGACAGCCTT
>CAJTZD010000016.1:1575-83200 GCA_910584235.1 uncultured Acetatifactor sp. | reverse complement strand
CGGAAGTGAATCCGCTCCAGTTCCCTGTCGATTTCTCCCGCATCCCACACATTCTTTAGCGCATACCTGGAAAAGCTGTTCCTTTGTTCGTTCTCCAGCTTTCTCAGGTTCTCCTGCTCCCTTTCGATAATGCTTCTGGCCCGATCCAGGACTCTCAGGATGCCCTCCTGTGAGATATCCGCCTTAATAATGTAATCCAGCGCACCGTGCCTGATGGCCTCACTGGCATAAGCAAAATCCTGATGGCAGGTCAGGAGCACATACTTGGTCAATGGCATCGTCCTCTGCAGAATCCGAATCAGCTCCAGCCCGTCCATCACGGGCATGGTAATATCCGTAATCACAATGTCCGGCTGCAGCTGCCGGCAAAGCTGCAGCGCGGTTCTGCCATTGGCCGCCTCCCCTATAATTTCATACCCATACTCCGCCAGGCACATTGTCCTTATTTCATCCCGAATCGGAATCTCGTCATCCACTACGATGACTTTCATGCGTTCCCTATTCCCTTTCCCCAATCCCATACCATCCTTTCATGGCAAACATGGTTTCAGCCTGTTCGCAAATTCTGCTTCAGAAGAAGTTTCAGAAGAAGTTTCAGAAGAATGATTTTTTAGAATCTTCGTTTTCCTCTTGACAAAATACCTTTTTTTATTTATTATTGATATGTTCCGTTTCAACAGCTAACGGCGCGTGGCTCAGCTTGGTAGAGCGCTGCGTTCGGGACGCAGAGGTCGCAAGTTCAAATCTTGTCGCGCCGATTATTGTATGGAAGCCCAGATTCCCAGAGTTTTCAAGGGATTCGGGCTTCTTTGCTTTATAGCATACCCACGGGCTTTTGTCCCATTTGATGCTGTTCTACAAAATGTTCTACAAAACAACAGGAGCCGCACTTCGTAAGCTTTCCCTTGCCGTAAATCAGAACAAGCCTGCCGCCGCCCGCGAGATTTCGCTCAGGTCATTCTCTGTGGCGTTAAGGCGCTTCTTGTTGTAATGAGAGTAAATCTTCAACGTGGTCTCCAGGTCGGCATGACCCAGCCAATACTGAAGCTGCTTGATGTCCCAGCCTCTATTGATGAGCATAGATGCGCAGGAATGACGGAGTTTGTGGTAAGTAATATCGGGACGTCCGTAAGCTTTCATGGCCTTTTCAAAATTTTTCGATACCCAGCTCGGGTCATACCGGCTGCCATCTTCCCTTGTGAAAACATATCCCTTTGTGTCGCGATATGCATCCCCAAAGAAGCTTTTGTAATCGTCCTGCTCCTGTCTTACGGCTGACAGGCATTCCTCCGCAGCAGGGAAGAGATACAGCTTCCGTTTGCTGTCCCTTGTTTTAGTCGCTTCTTTCTCCACCAGGGTTGACACCCTTACCACTGTATTTTCTATAGAAATCGTCTTTTCCTGAAAATTTATGCTCTCCCACCGCAAGCCGAGCAGCTCCGAACGCCGCAAGCCGTAATAGGCACCCATAAAAGCCATCGGAAGGAAACGCGGATAGTGTTCCTTCAAGAATTTCAGGACATCCGCCACCTCATCTTCAGTGAGAAACGCTTCCTCTCTCTGGTAACTCGCATTGCTTTTCCCATGTACCTTTACCGAAGTTACGGGGTTGGAGCTTACCAGACCATCGATGGCCGCCTGATCATATACCGCAGAAAGAATGCTTTTGTAGCTTCTGACGCTCCTGACGGATAAAGGACCCATCTCGCCCGTCTTTTGATCCCGTTTGCCATGGGCCAGCTCATGCTTCAGAAACTGATCCACCATTCGGGACGAAAGCTCTCTTACCTTATACTTTAAGGGTTCAAAGTACCGCTTGATATGGGCTGCCCTGTATTCATACCCCTCATAGGTGGAAATCTGTAGATCCCTCTTCTTACCTTCAAGCCACAAATCGATATAATCGCAGAGCAGGATGTCCGGGTCTATGGATTGGTTGACGCTCTCCGGTGCAAGCTCCAAATAACGATTCTCTTCTATCGCTGCCTCCATCATAGCCTCGGCTTTTCTTTTGTTGTTCTTGACGGTCAGGCCAGTGGCGATCCATTTCTGCCTCCACGCCTGGCTTAACGGGTCTTTATAACTCAGGCGTATGTAATAATACGCCTTGCCCGACTTGTTCGTTTTCTCCTGGATGCTGCCTTTCATTATTCCTCCTTTCCCGCAGGCGCCAGAATAAAGACATCTCTATTCTAGCACCTGGCAGAAGATTTGAAAATACTATTTTTCCTCTAAATATGCGATTACCGCATCCTTGCGGATAAAATAGTTCGCGCCTATCCGCTTGTTCGGTATCTCTTTTGTCCGAAGCAGCCCGTAAATCTTAGTACGGCCTATCTGCAGCATATCTTCCAACTGCTGTGGACGGACAACATCCGGGTAACTCTCAAACATAATCTGTCTCCTCCTCTTTCTGTAAATTCTTTTGTCATCTATTTTCTTCCTGCTTTTCCTTATGGAAAAATATTAAGATCACCTTTCGCGGTTCCATGTATGCTCTCGGTCGCGCTGATATTCCCTCTCCCGTTTGTTATTACGTTCTATGATGCCGCGATATTCATCGCCCCGCCCTGTCCGGATGCCCTGCAGCTCCAACGCCATTGTCGCTGCGCCGATATGCATGGTAGGTTCACGGTCAATCCCCTGCGCTGCGAGGCTTTCGTGGCTCACATGGATATCTAGCCCCATCCTTTCAAACTCCCTGTTCTGTAGGTCTGCCCATTCTTTCCGCAGTTCTTCCAGATATTTGACGCTGTTCATATAACGGTTGTAGCTTTGCGCATAAATTACAAAATTTTTTCGCACAAATTACAAAAACAACTTTATTCAAAAAATAAAATGGCATTTGAAAGATTAGTTATACCTTTCAAATGCCATTTATGCAGTGGTTGAATTAATTGTAAAATGCTGACTGAATGCTATTGTAACCCGCAACTCCATCCACTTTAAGACCGAATTTGCGCTGCACATCCATAGTAGCTGCCCTAGTAGCAGGGCCATACCTCCTGTCCACGGCCTGACTATGCCCCAAGATTTCATTGCATTTTTGCTGCCACCAGCCCACGACTGCCCCAGTGGAGCCTGCCACATATTTGCGGCCAGATTTTTTAGCCTGAAGAACAATCTGCCGCCTTACATACTGGGTCTTCGGTCCATCCAGGCCATCCTCGACCAAAGGATTACCATTCGCGTCCAGGTATCCATCTGCATTCGCTGCCGACTGGAATGCCTTAATATTCAAGTTGGGTTTCTCCTTGCGGGAAGCCAGAACCGTATTTTCTGAAAAGTCGGTATAAAATCGGTTCATGTCTACATTCCCATTCACTCCCTGAATCCGCCCGGTAGAGGTATACTGCCAGATATCAGGTATATCCGCCTCACCAGTCGGGAGGGAAGATATATACCGTGCGTACCAAACGTATACCATTCCTAGGGCTGCAGTGATCCGCTCCATATCAAAGTAGTTTTGAAGATAATCACGGTTGGTATAGATGACAGGGATATATCCAGCATTCCGGATGCGCTGCAGGAATGCGATTGCCATATCGGTGGCAAGCTCCCTAGTGACGATCACTCCATTTTTCCTAGCATAATTTACACTATCATACTCAAAGTCATACGCCATCGGGCATTTCATCCAATACTTTGTAGCCTGAGCCATGGCATATTCGGCCTCCGCCGCAGCCATGTCCACATTATATGCGTATGAGAACCAGTACAGCATCACACTAACACCCAGATTATAGCAGGCCAATGCATTTGTGGTAAACTTCTGATCAACATTATTCTTTCCATATCCAACTCTCAAACCGATACCTTTACATCCAGCATTCCGGATGCGCTTAATGTCAACCGTCCTCTGGTGCTCAGAGATATCCGGCCCCTCATATAATACTTCTTTGTTCATTTTTCCCTCTCTTCCTTAATAATTATGGGGAGTCTGGGCTCCCCATAATTATATGTCCTTATGCCTTGTATGGTTCCATGTCCTTGCCTATCTGCTCTTTCCATCAAATTTCAGCAGGTTACGTAGCATCTCATAAAGCCCAGTTGATGCAAGTCCACTTATCATCCCGCCCAGCACCACCTCGGCATTGATACCACTATGCATATGCATCAGTACGGCCAGCAATGTCCCACAGCTTAGGGCTGCCAGAGGTATGTACCGATTGGGGAATTTTTCGAAAGCTGTCTTAAGAACATATCCTACTAACAAGCTGATCCCCAATATAATAGGATTAATCATCCCAAATAAAAAGTTAATATCCTTCCTTAAAAATGGGCGCAAAAAAAGCACCCCAAAGGTGCCGCCACGGCAAGAATACCTTATAAAAGCTCTGCCGGATGCCAGGAATAACCTAATCGCAACAAAACTAGCTATAATACTTGCGGAGTGCTGTACCTTTGATTGTCAGTTCCTCTATTTTGTTCTGATATCGTCTGTTCTTCTGCATGGTAAGCCCTCCTTTCATAAACCCTTTCTTTCCTCTTATTCATGACAATAGAAGACTCGCGAAGCGTGGATTCTATTGTTTTGGTAACGAATACATGGTAGCACAAAGGCCGGGAATTGGCAAGCAAAAAATATTTAAGAACTCCGGCGTCTATCACCGGAGTTCTCTTTCTGCTTTTTTGAATTTATGCCAACTGCAGACCGGCCAAATCCCTGACAATTTCAATCGACAAGTCCGTATCCTCTGCAATTTCCTCAAGAGTAAGTTTCCCTCTTGCAATCAGACGGCGGGCAGAAGCTTTTTTCTCTTCCAATGCTTTTTCTTCCGCCATTTCTTCCGCCATTTCTTCCGCCATTTCTTCCGCCATTTCTTCCGCTATTTCTTTCGCCCTTACTTCTCCCCACTTCGCTACCAAATCCTCAAATAACTGACCCATAATCTCCTGGCCTCCTTCCGTCTCCTTAAAATACTTCACCTGTTTTGCCAATACTGGATAGAACATATCTACAGAACTCAAACATCTAAAGTCATGCATCAGCCTTCCAACAGGATCATTGTCGTCCTTATAGCTGCCATTCACGTATATGATATGGGAACCGTCCCCAAAATGTGTACCCGTCTCTTCGATGATTCGATTGACATGATACAACGAATGCCCCGCTCCCATGACATCGCTTGCCGTTATGAATATCACATAGGAATCATGGATTTCTTTAAATTCCTGCCCGGCTTTCAGCATTTTTGTGTCAACCATGCTGCTATGGAACCTCGCCCTGTGCGGGTCTGCTCCTTCCGGCGCACGCTGAACTTCCACATCATAAACCTTATCATTCCCATCCACCGCATAAATATCTATGGTAATGGAACGTCCTCCTGACATCGGATTTTTATATTCCCTCTGCCCAACCACTTCCAGCACCTTTAAATCGCTTCTCTGCAGGATGATGTTCAGCAGCAGCTCTGTCGCCTCAATGTTCCTGTCAAATACAAGCGTCATCAGGTTATCATCCAAAAGGCACATCTCACTGATTGCTTTCAGGGTCTCTTTTCTTTTTAATGCTTTCTGGTTGTCTGTAGCCATTACGTCACCTATCTTTTCATTCACTATCATACCATGAGCGTGTTTCTTTTTCAATCTCAACTTCCTTTCCAGTATGTGCAGTATACATTGCAGATTAGACTCTCCAATTTGTTGTCTTACACTGTTTGGAGTCCGGCAAGCCGCTCTACCTCTTCCACGCTGAGATCAGAACATTCCGCGATTTCCGCGATTGTCAGCTTTCCCATTTTCAACATCCTAAGTGCGGTTTTCCTTTTTGTTTCGTTTTCTGCTTCATTTTTTAGTTTTCTTGAAGTTGTTTCAATCAATTCTCCTCGCATCATATCACCTACGCCTTTCTGCACATTCTTATACTTCTGCGCAATCTCTTTAATCACATCGCCGGAAAGCTCTATGATTGTCCGCTTGTCAAATGCCCCAATCACTCCCTGCCCTTCCAATTCGTCAAGCCTTTGCAGGATAACCTTATACTCCGTCTTTAATTCTTCTAACTTCTGCTCATCACTATTATACTCCGGAAAACTGTTCTCGCTTTCGCATTCGATATGATATTTCTTCGGCACCTTTCCAAAAACGGTAAAATTAGAGTCTGTTATGCGCTCCCTGTCTGCGAAGCTTCCCTCCCATCCAGCCACTCAAAGAATGATCTGGCGTGAATCCGGTATCCTCCGGGCACCTTGACGACCCGGAACGGGCAGTCGCCAGCGAACAGGCGGTAAACAGTCTTGTTTCCGACCTTCAAAATCTCCTGGACTTCCCGGGCCGTCAGCATTTCCGCCTGACGGTAATCTTTATATCCATCCATATTCAAGCACTCCCTTGTCCATATTTTCATTGTCTTTACTGGCACCTGCTCTACAAAGCGTTCTACAAAATGTTCTACAAAACCACAAAACAAAATAATCTTTTCGTTGCGACACATTTTTCCATATGCCCGTAAAACCCTTGAAATCAGCGGACTTTTCAGCACTGAGCGCATTTATCCGGTAACAGAATCCACCTCCCCTGCTGCGTTCGGGACGCAGAGGTCGCAAGTTCAAATCTTGTCGCGCCGACTATTTCAAAAGCCCATTTATATGGGCTTTTGTTTTTTCCGGTCTTTACACTTTGTCATCGTAGAACATCCGCCTCAAAGTGCAGATATCTTTCGGCAGGCTCTCCCTATCCTCCACATCGTGCAGCTTCTTTACCCAGGCATAATATTCGTTAGCCAACGGCGTAGTCAGGGCTGAGGTCTTTGTGATATAGCCTTTCCGGATGGCCTCATGGGACACGCTGCGCATGAATTTCCAGAAATTGTAATAGGTCAGCTTCAGCTTGGTCATATACCCCGCGCTGTCCTCAATGACAAAGCCCTCGATTTTACGCCCCTGGTATTCATAATCCGCCTCCATGACTTCATAGTACCAGTCGAAGAATTCCTGCCAGCTGGCAAGCTCTGCGGCGCGCTCCTTGGGCTCTAAGCCCAGCCGCCCTGCCACATGGCACATATCCTCATACCCGTATTTCTCAAATTCCATCTTATTGTACACGATATCCAGCAAAAACAGCCTGCTCTCCGGATATTCGATGATATGGGGATCGTTCTCCATGTCCACACATTCAAAGACGAATGAGACTTCATTTTCCTTACAGTACCGCTTCATCTTCTCTAAGTGCTCCGGCGTCACTTTCTTCCGGACCATCTCCTGGAAATACCCGGCATACTGGCTGTCTATGGTAGATTTGCTGGCCAGAAACAGCGCGTCCTCATATTCGTCATAGCTGGCTATGCCCAAGAATCCGTTCTCCTTGACATAAGCCGTCACCGGAAACTGCAGCTTATGCTGCAGCATCTCGAACTTTGTCTCAGGCCGCTCATTGATATTGAAGAATTTATCGTAAGCCCTGGCCGTCACTTTCCCTTTCATGGTATCCAGATACAAGCCTCTGGCTTTGGTAGTCTGGGCATCCCAGACTCTGTCGTAGAAAGCCTTGTCCGTGTAATTGAAAGAGGAAATGTTGCCGAATTTCTTCTCCTGTATATACTTGTTCCGGCGCAGGGCCATAATGACGTCCGCCACAGAGCTCTCCGCAACGGTCTGGTCGCTGCACATCTCAGGTGTCTTGTACACTTCGTTTGGCACCTCTATGCAGTGAATGCCCTCTGCATCCACCTGGACGCATCGCAGGCAGCCGCCGTATTCCACCTGACCCTCCAGGTTAAAGACTCTGTCGTTGACTTGGACGGGGAGCTGCTTGGTGTTGCGGTGCCCGTGTATCTGGTAGCAGTTATCCGGCGTGGTGTCAAAAAAGGTCTCCGCTATGATCTCGAAATCATTATAGCTGCCCACGCCTTTGATCATCTGCTCCGTAGCCACAAAGGAGAGATTCTCCGGCAGGGTGCTCAAGCCCGCGTGGGTGACCAGAAATATCTTGTCATTATACCGATAATACGCGCACTGGCCGAATTTCCGGTACAACTGTCTCACCTGCTTTTTGTCCAGCTTCGCCGCGTCCAGCCGGGGCCTGGTGATCAGCTCGAATTCCCTGGACCTGCCTGCGGCATCGTTTGCCCAGTACCACAGCCATCTCTCGTGATTGCCCTCCAGCATCAGCACATTTTTCCTGTTCATGACGGACATTAAAAACTCCACGGTCTCCGCATTCTCAAGGCCGCGGTCAATGTAATCTCCTATAAAAATATACATTTCGTCGTCTTTGATGCCGCCGTTGTCCGCCAGATATTTCTGCAGGGCCGTATTGCAGCCGTGAATGTCTCCGATGTGATGGATGCGCTTGTAGGAGGACATGTCAAAGAGCCTGGTCCAGACCATGTCCAGCTCATCCGGCCGGATCACCTTGATGCCCGAGGGAATCTTCTGGGTCCGGAATCTGGAATACATATTGTCAATGACTGCCTCGGGCACTCTTTTGAAGACCTCCCGGTTGGCGTTCCTGCGCTTTACCTCCTCAATGGGAATATCCGTAAAGTCCACACAGAAGATCCGGTACCGGTAAGTCTCGCACATCTCCTTGTACCGGTTCATCTCGCTGGTCTTGGAATTGGTGGCGTCAATGACCGTGAAGTCTCCTCTCTGCATCCTGACCTCCAGGATGGCGAACAGAGTCTTCCACACCACGCTGTCATTGTCCTGGCTGATCCCCTGTGTGCCGTCCGGCAGCATCACCGGGCTCTGGCACAGCAGCCTGATATCATCGGCGGACAATGCATAGGGCTTTAAGCCATGCTGCGCAATCCATGTGGACTTTCCGCAGCTGGCCGAACCTCTTAGTAATAGCAAAATTCTCATCATATACCTCCCGAAAATCCGACTCGCCGGTTCGGCTTTTACCTCTCCTGACTTTTCAGCAGCTGGGCGATCAGATGCTCCACCTCCTGGAGCTGCTCCTTGCTGTTCTCTCTGTGACTAAGTCTCCGGTATTGAGAGGGGGACATCCCTTTCATGGCCCGGAATGCTTTCGTAAACACCAGCGCGTCATTGTAGCCGCAGGAGAGGGCGATGCTCTCTATGGGGTAGGAGGTGGAATCCAATAACTCTCTGGCCTTGGTAATACGGAACGTGGATAGAAACTGCTGAGGGGACATGCCCAGATAATTCTGGAAGAGCGTATAGAGGTAACTCCTGTTGATGCACACATAGTCTGCTACGTCCGTCACCTTGATAGGGTTGCAGTAATTGCTCTGGATAAAGGAGACTGCCTTTTTCACATATTGATTGCCCTTGTCCTCCTCGTCCCGGGCCACCACCCCGGCCCCCTGGGCCAGGACGGACAAAAAGACTCCCAGCAGGCCGTTGCGCCGCAGATCGTCCGCTATACCGAACGTATTGTGCTCCATCATGTCCCGCACAATGGAATAAAGCTCCTGGTCTCTGTCGCAGGCAAAGATGGGATGCCTTGCGGACAGTCCCATGGCGTTCAGGTACTCCCCCGCCCTGCTTCCGCCAAAGCCCACCCACAGATAGCTCCAGGGCTCCTCTTTGTCCGCCTGGTAGAACGCCAGCTCATTGGGCTGTATCAGGAAGCCGTACCCTGCCTCCAGCCGGTATTCCTTGTCATGGAACCGGAAAAGCCCTCTGCCGTCCAGCACGTAATGAATCAGATAATGGGGCTTGGAGGCCGGGCCGAAGCTGTGGAGGCTCTCTGTTCGGGAGCAGCCGCAGCAGTTTACATACAGGCTTCCCACCTTATCGTTTTCAAAGTCAAGCTTAAATGCTTTCTCCAAAATAATCTCCTAATTAAATCGCTGCGCGATGGCTCTAAAGGATAAAGTCCCTTCGGCGCACAATACATGAGAGAGAATTTCATTCGAAAGTACACTCATGAAATTCTCTCTCGTGCGCCTTCGTGACTTTATCACCACACTTACCCACAACTTTTGCATGTTTTGTTTTTTATCGCTGCGCGATGGCTCCTAGAACACGAATTCTTTCTTCTCCAGATCTGCCTGGACTTTCTCCAGATCCTCCCTGATATGCAGCTTCTGGGGGCAGGCTTTCTCGCACTTGCCGCATTTTACGCAGTTCTTAGCCTGCTTCTCATCGCCCAGGCCTCTCTCCCAGTTGCCTTTGACCATATTGTAGTTCTGGTACATATGATAGGTGTTCCACACCCGGAAATTGCCCGGAATGTCCACGCCCGCGGGACAGGGCATGCAGTAGCGGCAGCCTGTGCAGCCATTCTGCACCCTGCCCTTGATCAATGCCACGATATCTTCGATGGTCTTGCTCTCCTCTGGCGACAGAGGTTTGAAGCTCTCAAAGGTCTTCAGATTGTCCTCCACCTGCTCCATGGTGCTCATGCCGCTTAGGATGACCTTTACATTGGGCAGGCTTCCCACCCAGCGCAGGGCAAAGGACGCCGTAGAAGCGTTCGGATCCAGCGCCCGGAATTTACCCGTGATGTCGTCTGCAAAGGCCGCCAGCGAGCCTCCCTTGACAGGCTCCATGATCACAAGGGGTATGTTCTTCTCCTCAGTGAGCCGGTATCCTTTCAGGCCTGCCTGCTCCTCTGCGTCCATATAGTTGAGCTGAATCTGGCAGAAATCCCATTCCCTGTAGTTTATGATCTCCTCAAAGACCTCATAGCTGTCATGGAAAGAAAAGCCCAGATATTTTATCTTTCCGGCTGCCTTGAGAGCCTCCAGCTTCTCCACCGTGCCCATCTCCACCATCTTGTGAAAGCTGTCCTTATTCAGGGCGTGCATGAGGTAGAAATCTATGTAGTCTGTCTGCAGCCTGGTCAGCTGCTCTGCAAATATTGTGTCCGCATCCTCCAGCTTCTCCACTTTCCAGCAGGGCAGCTTTGTGGCCAGGTAGAATGAATGCCTGTCATATTTCTTCAGGGCTCTCCCCACTAAGGGCTCGCTTTCGCCGTCATGGTAAGGGTATGCGGTGTCGATATAGTTCACGCCTGCCGCAATGGCCTTATCCAGCATTTTCTCCGCCTCCGGCTGGTCAATTTTCCCCTCCGCGGTTACGGGAAAGCGCATACAGCCGAATCCCAGCAGAGATGTCTCGATACCAAGTTTCTCTAATTTTCTTTTTTCCATTTTTTCGTCCCCCGGTTTATGATATTTTAATCTGTTCTTATCTTTTTTTCAGCATCTTCTTCTCGCCCTTGCTGTAGATCTTCATGGTAATGTACGCCTCCAAAATCAGCAGCACTGTGGACAGGAGGCTGAATATGCCGCCGATCATTTGGCCGCCGATCATGGTGGCCTCGGCGGCCACCCCAAAGCCTATCACCAGTTTTGCGCAGAAATTATTATATTCTTTCACATTCTCCACCTGAATGGGGAATTTGTTGAATACCTTGTTTCTCTCTTCGCTGCTCATAATCTTCGAAGCCACATACACACATGTACCGCCAATGAATAAAAATACAATAAAGTCCATACGCTCCTCCTGCCTATTCTCCGTATATTTTTTCTTTCAGATACCTGATATTCGCCTCAAAATCCACCTGGAGCACCGCCATATTCCGAATGGAGACATTCGTAAAGGTGTCCGGCTGGGGGATATTGTCGGATACGATGTCGTAAGTGAGAAGCTTCCCTGCCATTAGGCTTAATTGGAAGCATTCACTCCGGGTCAGATTGGTGGTCAGATTCGGCATCAGACCATCCATCAGTTCTCCCGCATTGGTCAGCAAAGCCCCGGGAAGTTTTCCTATCACGGCCGTCAGGATCTTCCTCTGGCGCTCCGTCCTGCCAAAGTCCGTGCCGATATAGCGGTTCCTGCTGTAGGCCAGGGCCTGGGGGCCGTTCAGATGCACCATCGCAGGGCCTCCCTCCGCCACGGACGGATCCATATTGTCCGTGCCGTCTGGCCGGTTCGTGAGCATATTGTACTCCCACAGATAGCCGTTGACCAACTCGATTTCCTCTTTGCTCAGCTCCAGGTCAATGCCGTCCACCGCGTCCACCAGATTGGCAAAAGCCTCGAAGTTCACCAGCATGTACCGGTTCACCGGAATATCGAAATTCTGCTCAATGGTGTCCATCAGAAGTTCCGCGCCCCCAAAAGCGTAAGCCGCGTTCAGGCGGTTTCCCTGATACGTGTTGCCCTGATATTCGGGAATCTCCACATATATGTCCCGCAGAAGCGAAGTCATATAGATAGTCTTTGTCCTGCTGCTGATGGATAAGAGGATCATGGCATCGGAGCGGCCGTCCTCCCCGTTTTCCCGGGAATCGTTGCCGATGAGCAGAA
Organism: uncultured Acetatifactor sp.; assembly: GCA_910584235.1. Classification (GTDB taxonomy): domain Bacteria; phylum Bacillota; class Clostridia; order Lachnospirales; family Lachnospiraceae; genus Acetatifactor. The sequence goes on along the minus strand of CAJTZD010000016.1, from coordinate 70,970 downwards.
TGTTTATCACGCCGTCCTGCTTCATGGGCTCTGCCGCCACAGCCTGGATCTCTTTGTAGTTCATCTTCGTATATACCGCCCCTACCAGCTGGTAAAGGCCCACGCCAAGCAGCGCGATTATGAGGACCGCGGCTATGAGGAATCTCTTCAGCCGGGACTTTTTCCTGCGAGGTTTCTTTTGTGCGCTTTTGCCTTTCTGCTTCCCCTTAGGCATCCCAAAATCCCCCTCCCCCTGATCTGCTCCGTCAAAGCTTCCTTTTTTTTGGGACTTCTTTTTTCCCGAAACCGCTTTCTCCTCTGTATGTTCTCTGCTTTTTCTGCTTTTGTTTTTTGGCGGTTCCTCGTCCCGTTCTACAGGGCGGCTTTTCCGGCGGGGTGGTTCCTCCCTGTAGTCTTCATACCGGCGGCTTCCCCTGCCGGGCGGCTCTTCCCCATAGCCCTCATGCTGGCGGCTTCCCCTGCCAGGCGGCTTTCCATATTTCCCATATGCGGGCCTCTTTCGGTATGAATCGTCCGTCTCATCCTCCCAGTCTTCCCAGTCCTGTGAATCCTCCTCAGACTCCCAACTCTCCGGATATACCTCCTCTTCGTACTCAGATTCCCAGCCCTCCGAGTCCTCCTCAGGCTCCCAGTCTCCCGGATACGCCTCCTGCGCGTCAAAGTCTCTTCGGGAACGCCCTTGGTCCCACCTCTCTCCTATGACCTGAATCTCTTCCGGGTCTCCCGCTTCATCCCCGCCCTCGGTCTGCTTTCTGCTCTTTCCGGGGATTTTCTGCTTCTGGGCGCTCTCCATTTCTTTTTCCAAAAAAGCCTCCAGCCCCCGCTGGATCTGCTCCATTTCATTTTTATTACTGTCCATTACCTGCTCACCTCTTGCGCTGACTTATGATGCACTATATCACATCCCGGCGCATTCGTCACGAAAAGAAACATTAATAATTTTTAAATATTGCCTTTTTCCTTTTCGGATATTATTATTATAATGTAAAAACAAGTGCTTGCCAATGTTTATTCTTACAAAAAGAGGAGTAAATTTGTCTATGAAAAAATTTTTTGCAAAAATTGCGGTTCTTTGCCTTACTGCCATGCTGTCATTTTCCCTGTACGGCGCCCCCGCGTCCGCCTCGGAAGCAGGCAGCGGACAGGTGGACATCCTGTTCCTACATGACACCCACTCCCATCTGGACAGCTTTCCCACCGTGGAGGATGGGCAGAACGTGACCCTGGGGGGCTTCGCCCGCATCAAGACATTGATCGATGAGAAGAAGCTGGAGAATCCCAATACCCTGCTCCTGGACGCGGGGGACTTCTCCATGGGGACCCTGGTCCAGACCATCTTCCACACGGATGCCGCGGAGCTGCGGATGCTGGGCGCTCTGGGCTGTGAGGTAACCACCCTTGGCAACCATGAATTCGACTACCGCTCCGCAGGCCTGGCCGGAGCACTGGACGCCGCCGCGGAAAGCGGCGACCCCATCCCCGCCCTGGCGCTGTGCAACGTGGACTGGGAAGCCATGGAGGCGGAGGGGCTTACCTCCGATCAGCAGCTCTTAAAAGATGCTTTTTCGGCCTATGGCGTAAAAGATTATGTCGTATTGGATAAATCCGGTATACGGATTGCGGTGTTGGGAGTTTTCGGGGAAGACGCCCTGGCCTGCGCTCCTACCTGTGTCCTGAAATTCAGGGATATCTCCGAGGCGGCAGCCGACACGGTTAAGAAGATTCGGGAAAACGAAGACGCAGACATGATCGTGTGCATCTCCCACAGCGGCACCAGCGAGGAGGCCGACAAGTCCGAGGACGAAATCCTGGCCAAAGCCGTGCCCGAAATCGACCTGATCGTCAGCGGCCACACCCACACCTCCCTCTATGAGCCCATCCGGCACGGCGACACTTACATCGTATCCTGCGGCTCCTACGCCAGGAACCTGGGAGCGCTGTCCATGTCCCGGCAGGAAAACGGACGCTGGCGGATGGATTCCTATGAGCTGATTCCCATTACTCAGGATATCCCCGCACAGCCCACAGCCCAGGCAAAGATCGACAGCCTCATGGAGAAAGTAGACTCCACCTACCTGACCGGCTTCGGCTATACGGCAAAACAGGTGCTGGCGCAAAATGATATTGAGTTTGCCACCTCCGACGACCTGTACTATATCCATGACGAGCATAACCTGGGCAATCTTTTATCCGACGCTTTTGTCTATGCCGCGGAAAACGCGAATGACCCTGACGATCACCCCATCGATGCGGCCATCGTGCCCTCCGGGTGCGTAAGAGACACCTTTGCCACAGGAGATGTGACCGTGGCCGATGTGTTCAATGCCTACTCTCTGGGTATCGGCCCGGACGGCATCCCCGGATACCCGCTGATCAGCATATACCTTACCGGGGCGGAGTTAAAAACCGGGGCGGAGATCGATGCCTCCGTGTCCGATTTTATGAAATCCGCCAGGCTCTACATCAGCGGTCTGCATTTTACCTACAATCCTCACCGGATCATCCTGAATAAGGTCACGGACTGCTATATGGCTGACGGGAAAGGCAGCCGTACCGAAATTGAGGACGATAAGCTCTACCGTGTAGTCTGCGACCTGTACAGCGGCCAGATGCTGGGCGCCGTGACAGATGTGTCCTACGGAATCCTGTCCGTCCAGCCCAAATTCGCGGACGGGACTCCCATTGAAGACATCGAAGACGCCATCCTCACGGACAACGGACGGGAAGTAAAGGCATGGGCCGCCATCGCCGCTTACATGGATTCCCTGGAGGATACGGACGGGGACGGCATCTCCAACGTGCCCGAGGCTTACGCCTCCGCCCAGGGCCGCAAGGTGATAGAGGACAGCCGCAGTATCGGTGACCTGCTCAAGAACCCCAACAAATTCGCCTTTATTATCCTGGGCGTCCTCCTGCTGCTCCTGGTCCTGGCCGTCCTGCTGCTTTGGCTGCTCATAAAGCTGGTGCGCAGGCTGACCCGCAGGCACGGCCGCAAAAAGACATAAGGATAATCCACGAAAGCAGAAAATACCGTTCAGAGTACTGGCGCAGGGAAAATAACTATCCGGGCGGGCAATGAAGCAGCTGTGGCCCGTGGAGCAGCTTTACTGCCACATGACTGCCGGTAATTCCTGCGCGGGGACTGATTTTACGAGAGGATTCGATCATGAGTGCAACTGGATACAAGCTTTCCAATAAAAATATATACGGCTTCCGGACAAATATGTACCAGATGATGCTTCTGCTGATTCCGCTGCTTATTGTGCTGGCCCTGTTGGCGGAATTTGTCCTGGGGCCTGTACTGTATGGATTCTACCAAAAGGATGTCACTGTGGAAAAAGGGGCGGCCGGAAGCGAGGCCGGCGCCGAAGTCCAGGTGGCGGAGTCTATCGCGGATATGGAGCGGCTGGAGACCTTTACCCTGATTACAAAGGGTGCGGTGATCAATTATGACACTGTCCGCAGCGGGGACCGGATCTACCATCGACTGCGGCTCCCCAGCGGAGAGCTGGTGATCGCCCACATCAACAAAAAAGCCATTCAGGATACCGATGAGCCGGGCCTCTACCGCCTGCCCACCGGAGTGTGGAGAGAGTGGGAGCCGCCTGCGGAAATCCTGGTCTACCAGGAACTTCTGGCGGCCACGGACTATTACGTGGATATGTACGGGGACTATGTGCCGGTGCTCTCCCAGGGGGATTACGGCACGGCGCTGGGCAGGATAGCCTCTGTGTGGCTCTTCATCATCGCTATATTTCTTTACAGGGTCATCGGAGTGCGGCGTTGGCGTTTCGCGCCCGCTGTCTTCTGGAGGAGGGATCCCCTGCTGCCCAAAGACGATACAGAGCTGTGGTGCGCCTCCACCTTTGCCATCTGGGCCCATTCCTTTCCCATGCTGGAGGGCTGGCCTTTGGTGACGGGAGTCCACGGAAGCCGGAAAGCAGTGGCCAATTTCCGCCGGACTGCCCTGGGAGAACAGTGGGACATCCATGACCGCCAGGGCGGACTGCAAACCGTACATGAGCTGACGGAGAAGCACGCAGGCCGCTTCGACACCCCCTGCGCGGGGTGGGATCTGTGCAGGGCCACCCAGCTGCTGGGCATGATGTACCTGGTGAAGATGATAGACCGGGAGGAGCTGGACGCGGAGTTCGTCCGGGCCGGGAGAGTAATCCAGCAGAGATTCCACTCCTGGGATGAAATGGCGGAAAGCTATCTGGAGGGCTATGAAGCCTGGCTTAAAAGGATCGGAGAGCAGAACGCGGCCCAGTATGCCGCCAGGCGCAGGGCTATCTTCCGGCAGCTGAAAGAAAACCCGGACGGGCCCTACTCCGTACCGTGGAAGACTAACCTGACTTCCATCCCGGGCAGCGGCGAGCGCACAGTGCTCAAAAAAGTACTGTTCCGCTACCGGGACCCGAAGCTTTGACCAACCCCAAAAGCGCGGAGAATCCATTATTTCCCGGATTCTCCGCGCTTTTTCTCATTCCTGCACCGTATGCGCCTCGGACTCCTGCCCATTATCCAGGCAGAACCCCACTTCCCATTGACCGTCCAGCAGGTACCCGCCGGAGGTGAAATCCCCCTGGAGGGCGGCTCCTTTCAGGTCTCCCGGCAGGATGTCATAAATGAATTCCTCGTACCGATACCCAGCCTCGTCATAGAATCCCACCGAACAGAAGTTTCCTGCATCCGACTGTCCCAGCACGTTCCCGACCACGTTTCCGTCCGCCATGGCCAGAACCAGTTCTCCATAGCCGAAATCCGCTTTCTTGTCAGGATAGCGCATCTGCACATGAAAGCCGTTGTCCGTAAAGCCTGCAGCAGTGACTGCAAACCCATCAGCAAGCGGTACTCCCCAGCCTCCGGGCGAGAGCACTTCCACTTTGTGGTCCGAAGCAGGCACCGGTCTCCTGTAGTTATCCACATAACTCCGGAGGTAGTATTCCCGCAGGATTCGCTCCGGCTCCCGGGGCAGAGAAGTCCAATCCGGCCGGAAAGTCTGCTGTTGTTTCTTCTGGGCCAGCAATAACTGCTCTACGGAGAGCGTATAAGTCTGGCCCTGAACAAACGCAGGCCTCTTATCCCCGTTGGTGGGGGTGATGGTGACCAGGAATCCGTAGGTACCGCTTTCCCCGTCATAGCCCAGAAACTGGTACCGGTAGGAGGTCTCCTCCGTCCCCTCCGGCTTGCCTACCCGGTAGCTGTGGTAAAAGTCCACGCCCTCTGCCGGCACCAGCAGGACAGCGTTGTTGATTGCCTTTGTCCGGCCGTTCTCGTCCAGGCAGACGAAGCGGCTGCAATAGACCCCATATCCCTGATCCGGCACATGTTCACGGGATCGACTTTTTCATAAATCTCCTGTAAGTTCATAGACAGATCCTCCTGTAAAAGCCTTTCATCATTGGTATGTAACATTATAAGAGGGGAGTCAAAATCTGTCAAATGCATAAAAATTTTGTAAACGCGCAGTGACAAATTCAGGCTTATGTGATATGATGGAAACAGTCTTTGAAAGGAGGGCCCATCATTATGGCATTGACAAATGAAGATCTATTGGCAATCTCACAGTTATTGGATGTAAAGTTAAAAGCAGAAATAACACCAATAAGGAATGAAATGCAAGCCTTGAGAAGCGAAATTCAAGCCGTCAAGGGCGAACTTCAGGCCGAAATTCAAGCCGTCAAAGGCGAGCTTCAGGCCGAAATTCAAGCCGTCAAAGGCGAACTTCGGGCTGAAATCTACGCCGTCAAAGGCGAGCTTCAGGCTGAAATTCAGGCCGTCAAATGCGAAATTCAAGCCGAAATTCAAGCCGTCAAAGGCGAGCTTCAGGCCGAAATTCAGGCCGTCAAAGGCGAGCTTCAGGCCGAAATTCAGGCCGTCAAAGGCGAACTTCAAGCCGAAATACACCAGATAAAACTGTTCCAGGAAAATATAATCATGCCACAGTTGAACACAATTCAAGCCTGCTACACTTCAACCTATGACAGGTACAAAGATTCCGTAGAAGGATACGAGGCTCTGAAAGCTGACAATGAGGTCATGAAAAAAGTTATCATGGAACATAGTGATAAACTCAAAAGGCTTGCCTAAGCACAGAAAATGCCGCATCGGGTTGATACCGGAATGCGGCATTTTCTGTTAAGCCGCAGAAACTTCTGATTTCCGCTCTCTATTACCTACTCTGCCTCTTCCACCCGCACCAAATGGAAGACCTGCCCAGCAAAATCCCCTCTTCTGTCAGGAATCCGAAGCCCCGCATACATCAGGATGTCTCCGGAAAGTTCGACTTCCTCTCCGGCTCCCTCCACCCGATAGTGCGCCGATGCCTCCAGCCCTTTCAGCCGCACCATATGGCTCTGCCTCCCGACACCGCACAGTACCTGGATCCAGGTCACCAGGCTCTCTTTCCCGTCTTTCCCCACCACCTGCCAAAAGCCCCATGACGAACACCACCCATCCGCCATAGGGCTGTCAGCCGCTGCCTATAGCGGCGAATACACCAAAAACAATTTCTGGTGTCAAGTACAACAGATCGCAGTTCTGTTGTCAAGAACAATCGGTGCAAGTCAAAGCGCAGAGTTCGCGCCTGGAAGAATGCCCACTCTTTGGGCACACTTCCCGTCATGCCGTCTGCGGGCACAAACAATAAACGAAAAGGTGCAAGCCCGTAAGAATGCCCATGCATGTCGGGCATTCTTACGCGTGAGGCCGGCTTGCAAAGCGAACTTGTTCGCTTGTAAGCCCAGAACTTCTTCTCACACTTTTATTGTGCCTTCTTCATGTATTCCTCATATTCTTTCATCTGAGCGCCATGAATCGTTGTCAGCTCATCGATGATTTCCTGCACGCCGAGGCTCTCAATCTGCTGCACATAAGCATCCCAGTCATCCAGGGACTTGCTTCCGCTGATGACGCCCCACACATACTCTTTCATGGCATCGCCGATGTCCGTTCCTTTATCATATTCACCGTATACGCCTCAGGGTTCTTCTCCACCGTATGGGAATAAGCGATACGGCTGTTGGCGGCCACTTTCTCGAAAAGTTCCGAGGTGCTCTTGGTATTCTCAATGTTGCAGAAGTCTTTCCTTGCGAACAGATCCTGAAACAGCTTCAGGCCAATGTTCTGCTCCGTATTCTGGGTGCCGTCGCTGGGGACGAGGATTTCATAGGTTCCGTCTCCATTGTCCTTGTAATGCTCGCCCTCCACGCCGAATCTTCTGTGAATGTAGTTCTCAGGTGTGGCCATGTCGTCCCAGATGGCATAGGCGCGCTCAGGATCGGAGCAGGTGTTCGTGATGCCGAAATAGCACCATGCACCTACCGATGCGGGGTCGTCCTGAGGCGTCCCATTGTCGCCCGCTACCATGTCAATGGGCACCCACTTGGCTTCCGGATGCGTAGAGTAGAAAGACTGCATGGGTCCAGTGGTAGGATTGTTCCAGGAAACCCAGCTGTAAGTCACGCCGAACCCGCCGTTCGCCATCTCCTCATCTCTGTCCGTATCCGTGACAATATTGGGCGTAATGACGCCGTCCGCATACAATTTGGACACTCTGCCCAGCCAAGTCTTGCAGTCCTCAGTAGTAGGTCCGTAAATATAGGATCCGTCATCCATCTTCAGGAAAGTGTCGCGTCCCAGGCCATCGCCGCAGCCCTGGATCCAGGGCCAGAAGCTCCGCAGATCATATCCGTCGCCGCCCAGCCCGTAAGTATTGTTCTGACCGTCCCCGTCCGGATCGTCATTGGTGAAAGCGTACAGCACGCTCTCCAGTTCATCCAAGGTCTTTGGCACCTCCAGATTCGACAACAGCGGCGCTATCTACAGAATTCCCGGAGATGTGGCGGAGCCTGCCTGCGAGACTCTGTGGATCAGACAGTAATCGTTCCAGTAGCCCACTGCCGTGAACAGGGCAATGGTGGCTATGGTGGCCTTGGACAGCGGAAGCACTATTTTCCAGAAAATCGTCACCTCCGTGGCGCCGTCTATTTTCGCCGACTCCTCCAGGCTCTCCGGAATCGTCATGAAAAAGCTCTTCATAATGATGACGTTGTAAGCGCTGACCAGACCCGGCAGGACAAGCGCCCAGCGGTTGTCGATCAGCCCCAGACCCTTGATCAGCAGATAGCCGGGAATCATGCCGCCGGAGAACAGCATGGTGAAGAGAACCAGCAGCAGCATCGTCTTCCCAAAAGGCAGATTTTTCTTGGACAGCGGATAGGCTGTGGTAGCCGTGAACAGCGTCCCCAGAAAAGTCCCCGAAATCGTCACCAGCACCGTTGTCAGGTAACCGGTCCAGAGGGACGGATCCTTGAATACCTGTGCGTATGTATCAAGATTGAATCCCTGCGGCCACAAAAAGATGCCGCCCCTGGCCGTGGCCTCAACAGAGCTTAAAGACATCATGATGACATGCCAGAACGGATATACCATGACAATGCTCAGCAGCGTGAAAAAGATATAGTTGAACACACTGTACGCGACTTCCCCTTTGCCGCGCTTCACTTTCGTGAGATGGTTTTTTGCGTCTTTCATAACTTCGCTCCTATCTGCCCGCTTCTTTGCGGACCTACCCTCATTCTTCAGACCGGTGCAAGTCCGGAAGAACGCTTCCCTTGCGTTCTTCCGTGCGGGATTTAGACCCACACTAATACAGCCCCTCGTTGCCGGTCTTCTTTGCAACGTTGTTGACAATCACAATCAGTATGAACGCTACCACGGATTCGAACATGCCCGCCGCGGTAGAGAAAGAGTAGTCCGAATTGATCAGACCCATTCTGTACACGTAGGTATCGATGATATCCGCAACCTCATACACATGGGACGTATACAGCATGAAAATCTGGTCGAAACCCGCATTCAGGATATTGCCGCAGTTCATGATGAAGCAGACCACAATGGTGGGCACGATGGAGGGCAGCGTGATGTTGAGCATCTGCTTACACTTGCCGGCGCCGTCAATGGAGGCCGCCTCGTACAGCTGCGGGTCGATGCCGCTGATGGCCGCAAAGTAGAGGATCGTGCCCCATCCCATGCCCTTGTAGATATCCGTCACAATCAGCATGGGCACAAACCATTTCGTGCTGGTGAGCACCATCACACGCTCTCCGGTCAGGCTGTAGATCAACTGGGTAATCAGTCCGTTGTCCGGATCCAACAGGGTCATGATGATACCTGCCAGGATAACCCAGGAAATGAAATGAGGCAGATACAGCAAGGTCTGGGAGACTTTCTTGAACTTCAGGCTTCTCATCTCATTCATCATCAAAGCCAATATGATGGGTATCGGGAACCCAATGATCAGCTTCAGCAGGCTGATAACCACCGTGTTGCGCAGAACCGGCAAAAACGATGCCTTGGAGAACAGTTTCACGAACTGCTCAAAGCCTACCCACTGGCTGGCTGACGGATTATACTGGTTATACTCCATGAATGCGATTCTCAAACCGAACATGGGCACATATTTGAAAATCGCGAAGAACAAAATCCCGGGGATCAGCATGAAGTACAGCCAACGGTACTTTACCATATCCCTCCATGTGGTCTGGCACCTGGTTTTGAAATCCACTTTTTTCGTGCCTTTGTTTGCTGCCATTTTTACACTCTCCTCTCCTCTTTTTGTTGATAAGCTGACATTATGCATCTTTTTGCACTATTTATGCACGATTTTGCTTTCTGTCACTTTTTCCAAGGAACTTTCCTTTCATGGGCTTAACAGTGTCATTTCTTGTTTATATTAAAGCGCCTTGAACGGTTAAAGTCAATATCCTTTGTATGATTTGTTGCATTTTTGACTCTTTATACAATTTTAATAATTATTTTATGCACAATATTGCACTATTTTGGTCTACTTTGCCCAAATCCATAAGCTAACCACTGGCATTCACACTCCATACCCTTTCCCGGCATGAAAAAACGCACTGTTTCCATGCATATATGCACACAAAAAAGAGCCTTATATCGGCCCTCTTTCAATCTACAGGATATTGTTTTCGGAAATTTATACTGCACACCGGTTCTATTTACCATGAATCCTGACTGCAGACCGCAGGCAGAATACCTTTGCCCATTTTCCTACTGTAAATTCCGGCGGTCTGCAGTATACATATTTTTTACGGAGGATCTGCGTATGATAACCTGTCCGGAGATCTCTGTCTTCTCATAGGGAGCGTCCGGGTGCTGCCTCCTCCAGAGAAAGCACTGCACCATGCGTCTTCCCAGCCACTTCGCGTCTACGTTCACCGTGGTGAAAAACGGATCCAGCATGCCCTCCTCATCATTGTCAAATCCTGTCACCGCAACATCCTCCGGCACCCGGATTCCGGCTTTGCGCAGGGCTTGGGTCAGGAACTTGGCAATTTCATCGTTTCCGCACACCACCGCCTCCGGCAGCATCTCCTCCCTGTATTTTTCCACGATCTTCTCAAAGGTCTGCGCATTGTAAAATTCGCTGCTCTCCAGTTCCGTGTCCGGCATCACCAGCCCGGCGGGCAGTTCCGCCCCAGCCTGCCTCATAGCGTACAGATATCCGTCCAGGCGGTCATGCATGGTCTCAAACTGACTGCTGCTCTCGTTTAAAAAACCGATCCTGCGCATTCCCTGATCAAGCAGATGCCGCACCAGCTTCACCACGGGCTGGAAGCTCTCCATCTTCACAATGTCTCCGGGCATCTCCTCCCCGGGATCCTTATAAGTATCTAACAGAAATACCGGGATACCTTTCTGGCGGATTTTCTTCACATAATCCCGGTTCATCATCTTTACGCAGAAGACCGCCTCCATGTCTTCATCCAGTCCCCGGGGCAGGCGCAGCGCCTCCTCGTCCTGTTCTGTCACCACCGCCACCTGGGTCTGGCAATGGTTCAGACTGGCTTCCTCCGAAATCCCGTTGATCACTTTATCCCAGTACACCGCCACATCGGGCTTGCGCAGGATCATGATCCTGTGCTCCCCGGCCTCTTCCCTCTGTGCAGACTCCCTCTCCCGCTCCTCGGCGCCTGCCACATATCCCATTCGCTGCGCATACCGCAGAACCATGTCCCTGGTCCGCTGAGCCACCAGTTCATTTCCCTTTAATGCCATGGAAACCGTATTCCGGGACAGCCCCAAGTCCCGCGCAATGCTCTGAATCGTAACCTTTGCCATTTCCCATACCCCCCGGGCGCCCATGGCCCGCATGTCAATACATATGCTATCCCTTACCGCTGTCCGCCCCGCTCCCCCTTGCAGGCCGGTGCAACGGTTTTCTTTTCAACAATGTGCCCGCTTACCAGTTCCATCTGCCCGGCCTCGCCAAGCCCCTCCAGCCTGGCCAGGACTTTGCGCAGGGCGGCTTCAGCCATGCCTTTCATGTCCACCTCGTAGGTAGTGATGCCTCTGTCCAGCAGCCCCGGGTAGAGGTAATTGTCGAATCCCACCACGGAGCAGTCTTTTGGCACCCGGACGCCCCGCTTCTCCAGTTCATCGATGAGCCTGCTGGCCACCAGGTCGCAGTTGCAGACAAAGGCCTCCGGCAGTTCCTCCGGCAGCTTCAGGACGATCTCTCCCGCCTCGTCCCGATCCTCCAGCAGCCATTCCTCTCCAAAAGGGACGCCATGCTCCAGCAGGCAGCGTCTGAAGCCGCAGTACCGATCCATGATGCTGCTGGTGGCGTGGATGGAGCCCACATAGGCCATGCGCCTAAACCCTTTCTCATACAGATGCTCCGTCAGCAGGTACGTCCCGTGGAAGCCGTCCGTCACCACTGCGTCCCCTGCTATGTCTATATTATAAAAATCAAGAAATACCACCGGCATTTTAATGTTGGCTTTCAGAAAAAGGATGTATTCCCTGTCGATCTCCCCCATGACGATCAGGCCCTCCACTGCGTTTTCCTCCACAAAGCGGGGGAGCTTCTTCTCCTTTTCCGTATCATGCTTCAGCACTTCTGCCATCACGGCACAGTTCTGCTCAGGCGCCTCCATGGCGATCTCCATATAGATCTTCCAGTAGAACGTGATATAGTCCGCCAGATATCTCTCCGAGATGACCACGCCGATGCTCCGCAGGCCTGGCGCTTTCCCACCGGCCTTTTTCTGGTTCTGGAAATATCCCATCTCCCGCGCCTTGTCCAGAATCCTTACGCGGACTTCCTCGCTGACACCCTTGCGTCCTGCAAGGGCGTTGTGCACAGTCACTGCGCTTACGCCCACCTGATTGGCTATGTCCTGCATCCTCACTCTGGCCATCCCGTTTCTCCATTCTTTCTTTCCGTTATACTTCATTTTACTTAATTTTTCAACCCATGTCATTAACTATTCTTGGATTTTGTCTGTATTTATTGCGGCATATTTGCACGGCTTATCTACCGTATCCCGGAAAAGAGGCTGACGTGGTCAATGGCTTCCAAATCAAAAATATGCAATTATCCCCAGCACCTGCTGTTGCGTCTCTCTGATTTCCTTTTCTGTGCGTTTTCCAAAATACTTTCTGCAATTTCGAACTTGTTCTTTATCATATATTTTCATTTAATGCTTTAGATAATATTTTGTTCTTCTGGCAGAGTTAGAAAGAGGCGAAGACGATCTCGGCTTCCGCTGTCAGCTTGGAGAAGTTGCCGCCCCATGCGATTTGCCCTTGAAGATAGCAGAAAGAAAGGATATACTGTCCGTAACCCCCAAAAAACGAAAACAGGAAGGAGCCAAGACCCATGCCCACCAACAAAACCGCATTCACCGCTGTGCTGCGGGGTGGTGTTTTTGTGCGAGACTTTCCTGACATTTTTTGCATGACATTTTTCCGTAAAGACTGTAGACATCGCAATATTCCTGCGCTGTCATTTATGTGAATTTCGCAGGGGAACCAAATCGTTGAAGCAAAGATAAGGGCAATGATGCCTTTCCAGAGCGCCTGCGGTGCGAAGAAGCAGGCAAGATGCAAGTTGTCAAACGGGTATTCCCATAGTATTCCGCAGCGTTACAGGCAGACGTCATTTGCCGGGGATATGCAGGTATCCCGCCAAGCGCATGGGTCATGCCGTGAGTTCAAGGCAGCGCCGCGGATAGTGTTTTACGAAGCCGGAACACTTTATTCCCCCACGGCATCTGCTGTGGGGGAGATTCATTTTGCTCCATCCTTTGGCCTCACTTTATCGGATGTCTTTCCTGCAGTACTTTCCATAAGCCGCCGCAATGCCCACTGCCCCAAACGCCAGCCCTATGGCCGCCAACTTCCCATCCAGATGCCCTTCCGTGACGATATCCGCTCCCTCGGCATAGCCAAAAGGCGTGATGTATTTCAGGAATTCCGCTTCCCGGGCGATGTTGGCCACCAGGTTCAGAAAGTACATCCCTGCGGCAATGCCTAAACCTATGCTTACGCCGCCCCTGCGCGCAAAGGCGGATATTCCGAAGCAGATGCCCGCAAGCTCCGCCTGCAGGAGGAAATAGGCCAGGTGAAGGAGGTTCAGCTCTTTCCATGGAACATCCTCCCCGATGGCCGCTATGGAAGCCACAGAAATCCCATAGATAATCAGATTCATGACGGCAATCTGCACATACGCCGCGGCCAGCTTTCCGGTGACGATACGAGCCCGGTTGACCGGATGGGTCAGCAAAAATTCCGCCGTCCGGTCTTTCTCCTCCTTGCTCAGGATCCCTGCGGCGCACAGGGACGCGAAAAAAGCCCCTCCCAGCCCCAGCACGTTCCCGCACTCAATGGCGTAGAAGCCCATGAGCGTCCCGAAATTCAGCCTGTCCATGCCGAAAGCGTCGCTGAACGACCCCATGGAGGAGAACATGTCGCCCATGTCCTCCATCTGCCCTTTCATCTCCGGGAACAGGAACACGCACACCGCCAGGAGAAACCCAATGGATGCCGTCCAGATGATAAATGAAATCCTGCCCTGCCTCAGCTCATGTCTTATCAGTGTCATACTCTGCCTCCTTTTTAGGAAGCTGTACTTGCTTCCTGTAATAGTGCATGAATATCTCCTCCAAGTCCGGTTCCGATACAGATAAGTCCGAGACGCTGCCAGCTGCCAGCCTCTGCAGCAGCAGGTTCATGTCCCCGCTGTACAGGAAGTTAACACCTCCCGGGGAATCCTCCCTGTCCCGGATGCCCGCAAGCCCCTCCAGCGCCACTGTCCCCCGGACGCTCACCCGCCTGGCAGTGGTCTTTGAAAGCGTCTCCACGCTGTCGCATGCGATGATTTCACCCTCCCTGATGATGGCCGCCCGGGTGCAGTTGTGCTGGATTTCCGAAAGGATATGGCTGGACAGGAACACCGTGGCCCCCGCCCGGTTCCGCTCTCTGAGAATGTCAAAAAACGCTTTCTGCATCAGCGGGTCAAGGCCGCTGGTGGGCTCGTCCAGAACCAGGAGCGCGGGCTCATGCTGCAGGGCGCAGACAATGCCCACCTTCTTCCGGTTGCCAAAAGAGAGTTCCTCCACCTTTCTGGCAGTGTCCAGCTGCAGCTGTTCGCAGAGCCGGCCAGCCTCCTCCCCGCAGTCCTTTTCCCGCAGATTCGCTGAGAGCTTCAGCACCTCCCGCACCCGCATCCCGGCGTAGAACACCGCCTCGGAGGGCAGGTAGCCCGTCCGGGCCAGGATTTCCTGCTTATCCTTTACAATATCCAGTCCAAAAACGGACGCCCTGCCGGATGTCGGACTGATAAGCCCCAGCAAAGTCCTTATGGTAGTGGATTTCCCCGCGCCGTTCGGCCCGATGAAGCCGAAGAACTCCCCTTTGGCCACAGTCAGGTTAATCTCCCGGATTCCCCGGGCTTTTCCGTAATATTTCGTCAGATTTTCGATTTTGATTGCATCCATATCCGCCCTCGCCTTTCCCTGCTCTAAAAGTCTTATATCCCCGCGTCACGCCTTTCGCAGATACACGCTCTTCCAGAACGCGATGAGCCTCCCAAAGTCCCGCTCCATCTGCTCCATGTCCACATCCCCCCGCTGCACCATCTCCCAGAGATACCCCTCCGAGGCCCAGTACATCTCCTGGTACATCTCCGGAATGTCCAGCCCGGGGATAAACTGCTCTGGGTCAAAGTTCAGCCGCGCCTTGTCCGCTTTCAGGTTGAAATACCGATGGTAACTCTCCTGAACGGCAGCGTTGACCTCCGGGTCTTTTTCATAGAAAGCCCTGATGGTGAAGCTGGTCATGTCCGGATACATGCGGGCAATCTCCATCTTGGCACGCATCCCCTGCTCCATGCTCTCGAACAGGCCCGTCCGGCTGTAGCATCCGTACCTGGTCAGGTGTTCGATGGTAATCTGGGCGCATTTGTCCCAGAGGAACAGGTACAGTTCCTTTTTGTTATGGAAGTAATGGAACAGCAGCGACTTGCTGATGCCCGCGTCCCGGGCTATCTCGCTCATGGGGCTGTTCTTATAGGTATTCTGCGAAAACACCCTGTATCCGGCATTGATGATAGCCTGCTGCTTTTCTTCCGGCAGGGAAAAGAACCTCTCGTTCATCCTGTCACCTCCGTTGACCGTCCGGTTAATTACAGAATATACCCATTGACCGATTTTGAGAAGACCTCTTTGTCAAAAACTTTTCCTGGTTCTTCCTGTTGCCAGGTGTATGGATTCTGCTGTTTATCCCGCTGGCAGGCTGCTATAATGTCCTTTATGGATTAAAGGGCGGCGGGTTCTGGGGACAGCTTGCGCCAGTGCCACTCCTACACAGTTCTTTCAAGGCATTCGGACTCTACTGGATAATATACATCGCCATATGTACCGCCCTGGACATTCTCATTGCAAAGCGGAAACGGAGCGAATCCTGACCAGATCAAGGACTTCCCGGCATCCGGCCATGCCGTCCTGCCGGGAAGTCCGGGGCGCTCTTCCGTTTTCAAATGTCCAAATCCTCTGCCCTATCTCTTACCGATCTCCGTATCCGCCGCGCCGGTCCGGCTGTGCTCCTTGATATAGTCCATAATATCGTCCAGCCTGGTGAACGCCAGCCCTACGTAGCTGTCCGCCGCGCCGTAGTAAATGGCGATTTTCCCGCTCCCGCTGTCGTGGATGGTGGCGCAGGGGAAGCACACATTGGGCACGAAGCCCCTCTCCTCATACCACTCCTGCGGGGTCAGCAGGAAGTCCTCGCAGCGGTATTTCACGACAGAGGGATTGTCGATGTCCAGGATGGCCCCGCCGATGCTGTACACATAGCCATTGCAGGTGCCTGTGACGCCGTGGTAGAACAGAAGCCACCCCTCACTGGTCTCGATGGGCGCCGCGCCGCCGCCGATTTTTAAGGACTCCCATCACTCGCTGCCCTTGCCCATTACATGCCTGTGCTTTCCCCAGTACACCATGTCCGGACTCTCGCTTAGGAAAATGTCCCCGAAAGGCGTGTGGCCGCTGTCCGAGGGCCTGCTCAGCAGACAGAAATTGCCGTTAATCTTGCGGGGGAAGAGCACGGCGTTGCGGTTAAAGGGCAGGAACGGGTTTTCAATCCTGGTAAAGGTCTTGAAGTCCTGCGTCTTTGCCATGCCGATGGCGGCTCCGTAGAAGTCCTGGCACCAGATGATGTAATAGGTGTCCTCCACTTTCACCAGCCTGGGATCGTATGCATAGACAGGCATGAAAGACTTTCCCTCCTGGTCCACGAACGGAATCTTTTCCTCTTCAAAATCCCAGTGAATGGCGTCCTTGCTCCTGCCCATGTATATGTACGGTATACCGTTATTCTGTTCCCCGCGAAAGACGCCGATGAAGCCGTCCTCATAGGGCATGACGGCGCTGTTGAAGATTCGGGCCACATCGTTCCCCTCCACCCTGGCCACCAGGTAAAATTTCCCGTCCAGTTCGATGGCGCCGGAGTTCATCACCGCGTTCACGCCCAGCCGTTCCTGGAAGAACGGATTGCTGTCCATGTCCAAATCGTAGCGCCAGAACAGCGGGATGTGCTCCCTGGTCAGCACGGGATTCTTGTAGCGATGGTAGATGCCGTTGTAAAAGGAATCGTCCACCTCATTGGGGCGATTCAGCAGCTTCTGCTGCTTTTGCAGTTCTTTTTCATATTAAGGATGTATGCTCATATTCTCTCCTGTTCTTGGCTGTTGCCAGCTGCTGTCTATTTCTGTCTGCCTGATACTTATCTGCATGCTTATGTCTGCCCATGCCGCACATTGAACGGATTCTTATGCATGTGACTCATCGCTCCCCGGTATGGTCATCCGTTTCTCCGGACATATCCGGACTCCATGGAGCGGATCCGGCGATGGCCCGGGGCCGGCTTAGACATTGGCCGCAACCACCTGAAAGCCGTATGTATTCCGAGTATCGTCACTTGCCGCTGCGCCCGATGATCTCCATGCACATGCGCCCGTTGTGGTAAGGGCATTTCCAGGGCTCTACGATGGGCTTCTCCAGGGCAGGATTCCCCTCCGCGTCCGTGTACCAGAACCACTCCCCCTCCGGCCTCTCATCCACCAGATGCTCCTGAATGAATCCCCAGATATCCTCCGCAGCCTTAAGATACCGGCGTTCCCCGGTCTTCTGATAAGCGTTATAGAAGCCCACCACGCCCCGCTCGCACTCATTGGCCAGGGAGTGATGGGCGTAGGCTTTTTCGCAGACCTCCGCCTCCAGGCACCGCAGCATAGGGCTCAGGCGTCTGCTCAGCGCCTCATCCCCCAGGGTCTCCAGGCACCTGTCCATCAGCCAGGCCGCCTCGATGTCGTGGCCGTAGGAGTGCAGGTCAATCAGGCTATTCATGTGGAGGTCAAAGAACACCTCCTGTCTGCGCCGCGCCGGATTGTATACATGCTCCGCCACCTGGTTCAGAATCCAGCGCAGCTTTTCCGTGACCACCTGCTGCCAGCGCCTCTTTCCATGGACATCCCGGTCCGCTGCCGGCAGGCTTTCATCCGATGCCGTCTGGCAATCTCCCCTGAGCGTGCTTCCCGCCTCTTCCCCAGAATCCTCCTGCCGGCGCCTCTCTTCTGCCGCCGGACAGTTCCCCTCTGAGGCCATCGGCCAATCCCCGCCAAAAAACCGCTCCGTCTCCCTGCAGGCCAGCAGATACTCCGTGTAAGCCTCCAGCACATGCAGCAGTGTGTTCATAGTCCGATCCGCCATCACTCCGTTCTCCGAAAGCTTGTCATTGGCAATGGGGCAAAAAGCAATGTCCTGCGCCTCCTTATATCCATACTCGTCAAAGCACCTGTCCTCAATCACCTGAATCAATCGCTCCGCCAGTTCCAGAGCCTCCCTGTCATGAAAAGCCCGGAAGTAGGACGACAGAGCGTACACCGCAAATGCCTGATTATAAGTATGCTTCGTGGTATCCTCCGGCTGTCCCTTATAATCCAGGGACCAGTACACGCCGCCCCGTGTGGGATCCACGCATTTCTCCCGCAGAAAACGGTAGGCCCAGTCCGCGCACACTTTCAAAGAATCCGCCATACTCCCTTGTCCGCTTCCCGCTTCCCTGCCTTTCCTCTCATGAGCCGAAATCGCCTCTGTCTTCTGTAAACCTGTCTCTTCTTCCCGCAGGCACATGGAGGCGCTGGAGAAGAACCACAGAATGCGGCTGTTTAGGATGCAGCCTTTTACCGCTTCCCTGTCCACTACGAGCCCGGAATCCATCCACCCGTAATATCCGCCGTGCTCCACGTCCCGCAGGTTTTCCCAAAAGGGAATCAATCGTCCGCACAAATGCTCCAACAGTTCATCCTTTAACATGTTTTCCCCCTTTCCGTATTGCAATTAATTTCTAATGATATTATTAACTTATTTTATTAATCAAGTCATTAATGATTCTTGTATTTTATATATATTTATTGTGGAAATCTATTTCCACAATAAACAGCCGATTTTTTCAGAGCATTTGCCAATGTTTTTCCAGGCTTTATTCATTTATAATGGAATCTTAGGGCTTAGTGTATCAGATTAAATTTTTACTTAATTTTAAGCGCCCTGTAAAGGAGAACCCTTATGACTATAGCCGAATCCTATACCCCGGACCCGGCCCTGCTGTCCGGGCAGGGAATCAGCCTGACCCTTTTCCATCCGGACCCGGAGCTGACCTGCTCTTTCCTTTACCGCCTGGCCCTGGAGTGCAGCTGCATCAAGGGCCCCCTTTCCTATTATATTTCGGAGCATCCGGGGCTGGGGCTACTGCGTTTAAAGTCCGGCGCCCTGTCCTTTACCGTCCTCCCCTCGGAGCGTTCCGTCACTTTGGCGGAACACGGCCTCTACCTTTTCCCCGGCCAATCCACCTGCCGGATCATCGTGCGAAGCGGGGCTGAATACGAACTGCTCCATTTCGACGGCCCCGGCGGAGCCTACTTTTCCCGCCATCTGGCACAGGACGCGCCGCTGCGGCGGATTCCCTCCGCTCTCTGCCGTTCGGGTGAGTTCTCCCCCCTGTTCGAGCAGACAGATTCCCATCCCGTGCTCTGTCATATGCTGCTCACACAGCTCCTCTCCGGGCTGACTTTGGAATCCCTGGTTCCCGGGGAGAGAATTCCTCCTTATCTGGCAGATCTCAAATCCCGGCTGGAAACCCATTATTACGAAAGCTTCCGCCTGGCAGATCTGGAGCGGGAATACCAGGTGAGCCGCTACCGCCTCTGCCGGGAATTCAAAAGCTGCTATCAGACCTCCCCGCTGCAATATCTGCACCGCGTGCGCATACAGGCCGCCAAAAGCCTGTTAGTTGAGACTAACCTTAAAATCCATGAAATCAGCTACGAAACCGGCTATGAAAATGTGAATCATTTCATAGCCCATTTCAAGAAGATCACAGGCATGACGCCCACTGAGTACCGTCTCGACCCTCTGGGCCGCTCTTCCTGAAAACCGCCCGGCCCGCGCCCGGAAAACCGGCTGTCAAAGCAATCGAAGCGATTGCTTGGGCTTATTCTTGCAAAATACCCACGAAAACGCCTTGCGGAGCCTCTTCCCATCCTGTGTCTGCCGATTTACTGCTTGACAATCCAATTATTATTCTTTATTATAAACTATAATGTGTAGTGAGACTAAGTCCTATAAAGCCTTGAACAGAGGCTTTTCTTTTTTATATCTGGTATAGACGCCGTCTGTCGCCGCGGTGCGTAAGGGGGATTGACTTTTGGAAAGCAAAGATTACGAAATCATCTTGAACAGTATGCCGGAGACGGCCATCTATGTCATCCGGCAGGATAATCACAGTCTGTTGTATTTCAACAAGAGAGTGCGGACCGTGTCCCCTGAGGTACGCTTGGGGCTGACCTGTCACGAGGTATGGACGGGTTCCTGCGTCAACTGCCCCCTGCTGACCATTCAGGACAGGCAGGAAAGCCGTTCCCTTAGCTACAACGCCACTTTCGGCGGGGTAGTGGACATGGTGGCCACCCGGATGCTCTGGAAAGATACCATTCCGGCATTCGTTGTCAGCGTGACGCCCCGCATAGAATCTTCCGGTTATGTATACCGCAAAATCCTGCGCCTGGATCTGGGCCGGAACCGTTACGATGTCTTGAAATTCGACGGCGCCACATGGCTGTCCAGACAGGGCACGGAAAATCTCTCCCGGGAATTCGAGAATCTGGCCGGCAGCGGCATGGTCCATCCTGAGGATGTGGCACGCTTCCGGGCCTTTACCGACATAAACCATCTGCGCAATGCCCTCAGCGGGAGCAAATCCATACTGACCTGCATTTACCGCCGTCTCTATGAACAGGAGTTCCGCTGGAATCTGGTGGAAGTGGTTCCGGCCTTTGACTATAGTGAAGAGAATCAAACTGCCATGTTCTGCGTTAAAGATGTGCATGACACCATGCGGGAGGGGCTAGAGCGGGAGGAGGGCAATGTCCGCAGCCGGAACGCTCTCCTGGCCGTAAGCGAGCAAAGCTTCGGCATCTACGCTATCCATCTGGATTCCGGCATTGTAGATCCCATTCGGGAAGAGGGACGCGATCCGAAAGCACGTTTTTCGGATTCCCTTGTCTGGGATGATTTTATACAGGAACAGATCATAGAAAGGCTTCACCCTGCCTATCAGGACGCATTTCGGACAAAGTTCTCAAAAGCCAGCCTCCTTAAGGCGAAAGAGTCGGGAGAACAGGAGACAGAACTTCTCTGCCAATGGGAGATCGGCGGCGCCTACCGCTACATTTCCGTAACAGCCCATCTGAGCGCGGAACACGGCTCCTGCCATCAGGCAGTGATTTCCATGGAGAACATGGATGAGCAGATCCGCAAAGAGCTGGCCCACAGCAAACACGATATGCAGATCGCCGCCATCCTCAAATCCCGGTTCAGCACGATGACAACGGTAAATCTGGAAAACGGCCAGTGCGAACGCATCTACCTGGACAGCTCCTCGGAGCTGAAAGACGCCATGGTAGGCGATTACAACTATTATACCCAATTGCTGCTTCCCCGGCTGTATCCGGAGGACATGATTCATTACTCCGGCATGATGTCCTTGGAGCATCTGCGGGAAAAGGCCCGAGCCACGGAAAATTACGCGGAAGAGATCTGCCAGTACCGCACCAAAGATACGCCTCCCCGCTGGCTGGAGCAGCATATTATCTACAGCCGTCAGAACGGCAGGATTGTAGTCAATATTTTAGGACACGATATTACGGATGAAAAAAGTAAGGAGAATGAAAGGCTGCGGGCCATGCAGGACCGGGCTTATATTATCAGCAGCTTAAGCAGTCTCTTCTTCTCCACCTATTACATAGACATAGAGCAGGATACTTTCCGCGCAGTCACAAAGCTGGGGAAAGCCGGAGACGTGCTGGGCAGCGAAGTAAGCTGCACGGCCGCCCTGCAGGTCTATGCGGAGAATTTCATCCACCCGGAAGACCGGGAGGACTACCTGAAAGTCATGGATATGTCCAATTTACTTCAGAGCCTGCGCTGGTGGCAGCCCTACGTGTCGTCCATCTACCGCAAGCTTCCGGAGAATCCCGCAGACAAGGATTACGAGTGGGTCCGCGCCACGGTGGTGCTGGCGCAGATCGGGGAAAACGACCTGCCGAAAACCGCCGTATATGTGGCCCAGGATATCACGCAGACCATGCAGCACCAGAACCGGAAATAAGAAAACGGAGGCAGAGGAGTTATGGATAAAATATTGATCATCGAAGACAGCCGGGCCCAGGCCGAGTACCTGAAATCCATACTGACCGCGGACTATGAAGTTACCATATGCCTGTCGGGGGAGGACGGATTCCGCAAGGCCAAGGGCGAAGCCTTTTCCCTGATTTTCCTGGATATCATCATGCCCGATGTGGACGGCTTTTCCCTGCTTCGCAGATTTCAGGAAACCGCGCTCACCAGACATACGCCCGTGATCTTGGTCAGCGGGCTGGCGGATGTCCAGCACGAGGAAAAAGGGCTTACTTTAGGGGCCGTGGACTACATCACCAAACCATTCAGCCCTATCACCGTCAGGGCAAGAGCAAGCATCCATATCAAGCTGCACCATTACCAGATGCAGTTCATGCAGATGGCTACCATAGACCAGCTTACCGGCGTGGCCAACAGACGCCGCTACGAGGACGAAAGCATCCTGAAATGGCGGGAGGCCACCAGACTGGGGCTGACTTTCTCTGTGTGCATGTTTGACATAGATAAATTCAAAGTATACAATGACACATTCGGCCATCCCGCAGGGGATAAAGTCATTTCCGCCGTGGCGAAGACAGCATCGTCTTTTCTTCAGCGCTCCACGGACTTTTTCGGTCGTTACGGCGGAGAGGAATTCGTGGCAATCCTCATCGGCAATGACGCCCCGTCCGCCTTTTCCTTTTTAAAATCCATCCGCCAGGCAGTGGAGGATCTGCACATCCCCCACGACCCGTCCGTCTCCCCCTGGGTCACCATCAGCGTGGGCGGCGTCACGCTCCTGCCAAAAGACGGAGATTCCTATGAAGATTACTTAAAAGTCGCGGACAATATGCTCTACAAGGCCAAACATAACGGCCGGAACATGGTGGTATGGTCCGATGCCGGCAAAGAGGAATGGCAGGAAAGGCCGCCTCACAGTCCTGCCGTCCAGGCATAGAGCGGATAAAGGGACAATCCCTCCGCAAAGCCCAGCCCCCACATTCCAAGCACCAACGGTACTGTCAGAACTACGACCCCCAGCAAATAAGCCTGTAAGGCATCTTTTCGCCAGTAGGAAAGCAGCAGCACAAGAAGCGTCGCCCCGGCGCATACCAGCGCCTGGGACAGACACATGACCGCGGCCAGCCCTCCCACGGACAGCCAGCCCGGAAGTCCGCGGCAATAGGGAATCGTCGCCGCCGGAAAGCGGAACCCTCCCAGGGGAAAATTCGCCGAGATGCTGACCGCTCTGCACACAAAAGGAACCAAAGACAGCAGGGCCGCTCCCAACGTGCACACTATGGTCTTGTTCCTCAAAATTCCGGACTTTCCCCGCCGGGTAGCGCCCAGCAGGTTCCAGGCGCCTTTCCTGTCCTCCATGGCCATGGCGCCCCCAAAGGCCAGAATCATCCCAAATCCAAGCAGCAAAAAGTCTGTCCGAAACCCATCTCCCCTCACCCCGAACAGATACAGATAGCCTGTATCATAGATAAAATTGCCGCCGCTTTCGCGGATATTCTCATACTGCTGCCAAACTCTTGAAAAGGCCGGGTAGAAAGCCGTCACCGCATACCAACGGGATTTCATGTCCTCCGCCGCGCCCTCCTCCATCTCTCCCTCCGAAACCAATTCATCGATCCGGCGGATCTCTTCAAAAGCCTCCGCGTACCTGGCGTCCTCCGCCAGTACCAGCGCCTCCTTTTCCTCTGTCAGCCCCCCTTCCAGCTCCAGCATAATGCTTTGATAGTATTGCTCCTGCACGGACAGATTGTATTTCCGGGACAAATCCCGCCCGCCGATCAAAAGCCCGAATGCCAGCAGCACCAGCGCCGCCCGGTTCATTACAAGGATCTTCATGCCCTCATGGAAAAGCAGACTGCCCGAGGGCCGAAACGGCAGCAGCCGGATATAGCGCCTGCCCCGGAGCGTAAAAGACTCCCCCTTGATAAACAGGATCAGGCAGCATGACACTCCTGTCACAATTGTCAGCGCCAATAGCCCCAGCGCAAGCCACATCCTGGACAGGGGCCGTCCCAGCACATTGAGGTTCAGGTAAGCCCCGTACAGCTTCTCCGTCCGCAGGCAGCCCGCCAGATTCAGATATTTGAACACCGCTCCCTTAGAGGCCGCGGGAATCCCCGCATACAGCGCGCAGCTCCCTCCATACCAGATTCCCCCTGCCATAAATGGCAAAAAAGGCCGTACGGATGCCATAGAGACCGCTGCCAGTACTGTCCCAAAGCCAAAGAGCACAAGACCCTTTGTGAGCACAGACAGGACCAGATACTGCCGGATGCTGATCGGCAGGCAGCTCTCCCTGTAAGCCGCAAGGGACTGGAGGCTTGCGGACAAGTCCCCGAAGCCTGCCTCATGGCCGTAAAACAGCAGATTCTCCCCATAGAACAGCCCTGCCATGACCATGCAGTGGATCAGAAGCGCCGCCAGCCTGGCCCGGATGTCAGGCCCAATCCCTTTCGGAGTACTGCGGGTAATATAGAATAGCTGCTTCTCCTTGTCCTCCAGGATCAGATATCCCACAAAAAATGCCGCGGATAATATGAGCAGCAGATCTGTCCACAGATTCTCCCAGGACCCGGTGACGGCCTTTTGGGGCATCCACCGGGTCCCCTCCCCCGTGAGTTTCCCGTAATCCCTGGCGCTTTTTTCTACATTCCGGGTAGAAAATGACGATTCCGTTGTGCCGCCGAAGAGCTTAATGCTTCCCAATGTATTTTTATTTTCCTGCACAGACAGCAGATATTCCCCGTAATCCGCGCAGCTCTCCCACTCCTCATACAGCTCGTCCGCGAGCATCCCCTCCTGCCAGAGAGAATCCGTGAATCTCAGATACGCCCCGCCCTGATAGAGATCCAGATATGCCTCGAACACCCCTGAAGACTCTGCCTGGATCTGAGCCCGCAGGGCCTCGCCCATTTCCCCGGCTATCCCCTGCAGCATCAGCGCCTGCTCCACAAGGCGCAAACCGTCCATGGTTTCCTTAAATTCAGAGACATACGCCCCTTTCTCCGCCTCTGTCATCCCAAAGATTTCCTCCTGAAAAACCCGGTAAGCGGACAGGGGCGGGCGCTCCCCATCCGTCAGATTGGTATACCACAGCAGAAATCCGTTTATAAGCAGCAGGACGCAGATGCCGACAAAAAAGCTGCGCCTGCCCCATATCTTTCCAAGTTCAAATCCCGTCAGCCGAAACATCTCTCCTCCTCCCCGAACAGCCGCATATAGACCTCCTCCAGCCCTCCCAGGCTGCCGTATTTCCCGCGGGCGCCCTGTGCCCCGCCGTCCTCTTTGTCACACGCATCCCCGCACCCGCAGCCGTACTTCTCACAGAGTCCCTCCACCGTACCCCGGTCCAGGATACGCCCGGCCTTGATCAGAATAATCTCCTTTGCAATAGGCTCGATATCCGACACCACATGGGTGGACACCAGAATAATGCGCTCTCCGGCCAGGCTCTCTATCCGCTCCCGTATCCGCACCCTCTCCCTGGGATCCAGCCCCGCCGTGGGCTCGTCCAGTACCAGGAGCCTGGGATTCCCCAGCATGGCCTGGGCAATCAGGATACGCTGCTTCATACCGCCGGAATAGGAGCCCAGAAAACGGCGAGCCGCCTCTTTGAGATTGACATAGCCCAGCACTCGCTCTATTTCCGCCCCCTGAGCCTTTCGGGGAATACCTTTCAGCGCAGCCATGTAGGAGAGGAACCGTTGCCCCGTAAAACCGTCGTAAAGTCCCTGCTGCTGGGGCGCATAGCCCAGGAGGCTTCTGTACGCCGCCCCCAAAGCGCCGATCTCCCTTCCCTCCCACTTCACCTGCCCCTGGGTGGGCCTGCGGTTGCCGGTTATGATGTTCATCAAGGTGGACTTGCCCGCCCCGTTGGGCCCCAACATCCCGTAGATGCCCGCATCCAGCGTCAGGGACACCTGATCCAGGGCCAGTTTATCTCCATATCGTTTTGTAATCCCGCAAAGCTCCAGCAATGTCTACCACCCTCTTCCTATCATATTGATCTTGCGGAAATTGTCATTGCCCGCCATCAAATCCTCCTGGGAGATCAGGCCGTACTGATACAAAGTGATCTCATAGGCGCCGCCTCCCGAGGGCGTGGCCTCATAATCATAGACTACAAGCACGTCTCTGTCCAGAACGGCCATAAACTCCAGACTCCATCCCAAGCTCTTATTTACCAGCCCGGAATGGCATAGTTCCCCCGTATTCCTGTCGATATAATAATAGGTTTTATCCGAGCCGTCCAGGTTCATACAGTAAAGCTTCTCCCCCATGATGCCGCAAAGATAATAGAACCTGCCCGGCTCACTGTAAACGCTCCTCTCCTCCCCGGTGTCCAGGTTAACCTCTTTTATGCTGTTCTCATCTGACATAGAATAATAAAGCTTGTTTTCCGCGAACAGGAATGAGCGCTGTTCCCTATTGTCTACACGATACTTTTCCGTAAGCTGTCCGCTATCCATGTTCAGGCAGGCGAATACCTCACTGGAATTCTTATACAGTTCCGGATAATCATCATCCGAGAACATCTCCGCGTCCGAGAGAGCCCTGCCGTAGTCCGTGCCCTGAAGCACCAGATTTCGGTCATAGCATCCCACCACTCTCCAGGAAACATAGCCGTCAAAGTCCATGGAGCATACCTCTGACAGCTCCCCTTTGGCCGGGTCCAAAAATACCAGCTTCCGCTCCGCCGAATGGATATAGGTATTTACGCCGTCCCGTTCGGAGGTCAGCCTCTTCGTCACCAAATAGAGGCCGCTCTCATCTCCGCATACATAGTCCTCCACTGTCACGGAAGTGTCAAAGGTATACACTTTCTCTCTGTTCGTACCGTCTAAGCCCGCCCGGTACAGGACACTGGCGGTACCCTCGGTCTCCACATTGCCTGCCTCGTCTCCCCCTATGAATTCTGTCTGCGCGGAGCCATCGTCATCCTGTCGCTTGCTGAACAGATACAGACTTCCCTGATAGGGAAAAATCAGTGTACCATAAGGCTCGAAATCGTCGTGCGGGAGCACGGAGGGACAGTCCGGCGAATCATGGCCACACCCGGCATTGCTGCACAGGAATACCTCCTGCAGGGTCTCAAAGTCCATGTACATCAGATGGGAGCCGTAGCTGCCGTCCGTAAGCTTTTTTTGCTCTTTTTCGATATAATAATAGCCGCTCTGTGTGTGGCATCCCTCCTCATTCACCGTGCACAGAAACTTCAGCCCGCTGCTTCCCGCAGTTCCTCCGAATGCCGTACCGCTGTCCGCGCTGTTACCGGCCTCTGCGGCTATGTCCCCGGATGCGCCGCTTCCGCCTGCGGCAGCCGGACCGTCTCCCAGCGAAATCCCCTCCATTCCTCCCTCGCCTGCGCCGTCCCCGGCGTCTCCGCCGCAAGCCGTGAGGGATACCGCCAGTCCCGCCGCCAGAACCAGCGCCTCTATGCTCCGCATTGTTTTCCCTGCCGTTCTCTGACATTTCCTGACATTTTTCGTATGCTTTTTCCCAAATTTTTTCATCAAAAAAGACCTCCTTGCTTTTTTTCGGAACGGGTTCCTTTCGTAAAAAGAACCCGTTCCCTGCAACAAGGAGATCATAATCCCCAAAAGTCAAAATTCTGTCAAACCGCGAGAAATATTTTTACCACAGCCCCCCGGGGAACTCTGTTTCCCAGCCGTAAGCTCCCTCCATGCTTCTCGCAGAGCACCCGGCTGATGGCAAGGCCCATGCCCAGATGACCGTCCTCCTGCCTGGCAGGCAGAAGCGCCTTACTCTGCTTTTTCAGGATTTCCTCGGGAAAGCCAGCGCCGTCGTCCGCCACTGTCACCGTGAGCCCCCCGCCCTCTCGCTCAAACTCCACGGACACCATGCTCCCGGCAAAGCGCGCGGCATTCTCAAATACATTTTCTAATATACGGAAAAACATCGTCCTGTCCACCATAAGGCACCCCGCAAGCGGCTTTCTCCCGGGCTTGTTCATATGCAGTGCAATGCCCGCCCTGTCGGCCATCACCTTAAGGTCGTCCCGGACCTCCTCCATAAGCGCCTCCGCCCCCGTCTCTCTCCTGTCCGGCTCCATATCCTCCAGCCGGTTCAGCACCCGGACGGACTCCGTGTACTGCTCCAGGCGCATGGCAGCCGCTTTCAGATTGGCGGCAATATGGGCCGTCTTCTCCCGGCTCAAATCTCCGGCCGGCACATGCATCTCCAGATATTCCGCGTATCCCTGGATGATGGCGATGGGATTGCGCAGGTCATGGGCGACGGAGGCCTGCATGAGTTTGCGCTGGTCTAAAAGCCTCCACATGGCCTTGTTGTTCCGGGCCAGCTCCAGGCGCATGCGCTCAAAGGATCCGCACAGCGCCCCCATCTCATCCCCGCTAAGGTATTCTATGGAGAAGTCCAGATTCCGGTCCGCAATCCGGGCCGTGGCCTCGGACAGAATGGCCAGCGGCTTCTCCAGGCGTTTTTTGTAGAAAAAGAAGCCGGCAAACAGGATGCCGCAGACGGACAGCAACGCCGGCACCGCCACCATGGCGGCGCCGCAGAACTGATAGGCCAGCTTGCGCTTGGGTGTCAAGGTGTCGAAGCTCTTCTCAATTTTCCGAACGGAATAGACGACGTCCACCACGTCGCCCGAGGCTAATTTCTGCGGGGTATTCCGGTCCCCCGGCGCTTCCTCCGCTTCGGTATTCTCCCCCTCCACTTCTTCCCATATCTGGGGAAGCCTGGCAGCTTCACCGAAATCCAGCCATGTAGTCGCCTCTGTGACCGTGCCGTCTGACCGAGTCTCCTGTACGGTCAGGTAAACGGCATTGGGATCCGGCAGCAGATAATGCCGGAAAGCAGTGCAGACCCAGATCGTCAGGCCGGACAATAGCGCCACCCCGCCGAATACCGCAAATATCACCAGCAAAAAGAAGCCCCGCAGCGGAAGATTCCGAATCCGCAGCCCCAATCCTCTTTTATGGTCAGATTTTCTGCCCGAGACCTTGTGGCCCCATGGGGTCTTTCCCCTCTTTACCTTGTATTTTCCAGGGCCGCCCTGTGCGGACACATCGCTTACAGCGCTGGCGCCATTCTCTCCATCCATGCCTTCTCTCTTACCTCCACTGCCCCTTTTTGCCTGTCAACGGTTCCACTTATAGCCTACCCCCCACACGGTCTCAATGTATTCACGCCCTGTGCTTTCCCGCAGCTTTGCCCTGATTTTCCGGACATGTTCTTTTATCACATTACTGTCTCCATCCGCATCGTACCCCCACAGCGTCTCGTAAATGTGCTCCCTGTCAAACACCTGGCCCGCATTGGTCACCAAAAACTCAATCAGGTCAAATTCCTTTTTCGAAAAGAGAATCTCCTCCCCATGCCAGGACACTGTCCGCCGGGACAGATCCACAATCAGCTCACCGGAGGTCAGCACGGAAGAGCGGCAGCGGTTCCTCTCGTCCCGGCGCAGATGCGCCGCCACCCTGGCGGACAGTTCGTTGAGGCTGAAAGGCTTCGTGATATAGTCGTCCCCGCCGTACTGCAGGCCGTTGATCTTGTCCTGCTCCGAAACTCTGGCAGTGAGAAACAGGATGGGACACGGGATATGCTCCCGTATACTCCTGCACAGCTCCAGGCCGTCCATCCCCGGCATATTGATGTCCAAAATGATCAGATCCGGCTGCCGCCTCAGAAAGGAGAGCGCCTGGCTGCCGCTGTTTGCCGCAAGGGTTTCATAGCCGCAGTCCCGCAGGTGATCAGAGAGCAGCTCCGTCATCATCTCTTCATCGTCCACTATCAATATCTTATACGCCATTGCTTCCGCCTCCGCCGGCCCTGCCTCCGGCCCTCCGGTCTTCCCTCCGGGGCCGTCCGCCGTTTCTTTTTCGGGCTAAGGACATCATACCACGGATTGGCGTGTTGTGCAATTTTTGCTTTTCGTGCCCACAGTTGAAAAACTCCGCTGCTTCCTACGAGTCCTTATATTGGCACTTTGGTGACAGACTATGTACAATTTTATCCGCGTTCACAAAAATCTGCCGCGTAATCCGACTCACGAGCGGGAGGCGCCGGGAATATGGCGGCAAATATCAAAATAATTTGCACATTTTGCCCTGCTGAATTGTTATACTAAGTGAGGAGGTGATGAAATGGCGTACGGCGGGGAGTTTTCAGACCATGCCGGGGAGTTTGAGAAAATCATTGCTGCGTATTACGAGGACATCTACAAATTCTGCTTCCGGAAAATCCGCGACCCGGCGGAGGCCCAGGACCTTACGCAGGACACTTTCATCCGCTTTATGGATGCTGCCGGCACATATGTCGATATCGAAAAGCCAAAGGCGCTGCTCTATACCATCGCCAGAAATCTCTGTCTGAACTGGCTCAAAAGAGCGCGCCCGGTCTCTCTGGACGAACCTGAAAACGGCATCGCGCCCGTAGCGGACGATTTTTCGGACGAATCTATCCGGAAAGTCTACCTGTCCATTGCGGTTTCCGCATTGCCGGACGATCAGCAGGAGATTCTGATTTTGCGGTATGGGCAGGGTTTGAAGATAGGTGAAATCGCGGAGATACTCGGCCTTTCGCGGTTTCAGGTCATGTACCAGATACGCAGCGCTCTGGACAGGCTCAGGAAAAACATGAGAAAGGAGGACTGACAGTGAAACAGAACTTAAAAAAAGAATTGAAACAATTATACAGCAATGTGCCGCCTATACCGGATTCCCGCAAGATGGCTGTTCTTATGGCCCAGGCACGCTCAAAAGCGCCTGCGCTGCCAAGGGAATCCTCCCTGCTCTGGTTTATCAGAACACAGATCCGCTTTGTAAACCGGAAATTCCTGCTGGTTCAGTTTTTGCTGATTTGTTTGTACGGTTTCCTTACAACGGCAGTTTTGCAGGACAATGACGCATTTCTTTTGCTGGTACCCTTTGCCCCTATTGCGGTTTTGCTTGGAACGGGAGAGTTTTCGCGGTCTTTCTACTGTAACATGACAGAGTTGGAATTTCCGTCCCGCTTTTCTTTGACGCAAATTTTGCTGGCAAGGCTGTTGATAACGGCAGTGATCGATATGCTATCGCTGAGCAGTATGCTGCTCTTCACCGCAATGAAAACGTATCTCACGTTTGGCTCGTTGATCCTATATGGGCTCGTTCCCAGCCTCCTGGCTGCGGCAGGCGCCCTGTTCCTGATCAACCGCAGCCGTGACGGGGATGCTCGTTATTATGTGTCCGCGTACTGCATCACGCTTTCCGCCATTGGTGCAATTTCCCTGACCGCCTGGCCTGCCTGGTACAACGGCGCAGCCACGGCTGTCTGGCTGCTTGTGCTGGCAGTCAGCGCAATGGCCGTTGCCGCAGAGGTATACAAGCTGCTCCGCGATTGCTCCGGATGGCTGGAGTCCGCGAAGCTGCAATAAAATAAGGAGGTGTCACATTTGGAACTTACATTTGACAGACTGACAAAACAATTTCAAAACAAAATTGCCGTTGACCGCTTCAGCTATACCATGACAGGCGGCGTATACGGTCTGCTGGGCGCAAACGGCGCAGGCAAGACCACGCTGATGCGTATGCTGTGCACGGTGCTGAAGCCAACCGGTGGAGAAATCCTTTACAACGGCAGCACCATCGAAAGAATGGGTGTGGCATATCGCGACATCCTCGGCTATCTGCCCCAGAATTTTGGCTACTACCCCGATTTTTCCGCCCGGGACTTTATGCTGTATATGGCTTCGCTGAAAGGGATTCCGGGACACGCGGCGAAGCGTCGGGCAGACGAGCTTTTACACATGGTGGGCCTGTCCGACGTGGCGAGGGAAAAGGTGGGCTCTTTCTCCGGCGGCATGAAGCAGCGCCTGGGAATCGCCCAAGCCGTCCTCAATGATCCCAAAATTCTCGTGCTGGATGAGCCCACAGCCGGCCTTGACCCCAAGGAGCGGATTCGATTCCGCAATCTGATTTCCGATCTTTCACAAGACAAGATTGTCGTACTTTCCACCCATATCGTCAGTGATGTGGAATATATCTCCGATCAGATTGTGATGATGAAAAAGGGCAGGCTGATTCTTAGCGGCAGTCCGGCCGAGCTGACCGAAAACGCCGCCGGTCTTGTCTGGACGCTGACCGTACCAGGCAGCCAGGTAAGATTATATGAGGCCGATTTCTATATCTGCAACCTGCGGCATATGGGGGACATGGCTGAGCTTCGCATCGTCTCCGAAGAAAAGCCGGCCCCCACGGCACAGAGTGTACCTGCAAACTTAGAAGACTTATTCCTCTATCACTTCGCAGACGAGCTGGAGCGAAGCAATACTCACCCCAAAGGAGGCGCACAGCAATGACAACATTGATATACTATGAAAAAAAGAAACTCCTGAAACGAAAATCCACCCTGATTACCTGTCTGTTAATGGTGCTTTGCATTTTTGCCATTTCACTGGTGTTTATTTCGGATCAGTTTTGGTTTGAAGAGGATGGCACGGAACTGTCCGGCGTGGAGGCCATCCGTGCGGAACGCGCCGCAATACAGGCACAGGCGGGACCGCTGACACAGGAACGTTTGCGGGACACACTGCGCCATTACCATACGATATACGGTGACTCTGCCAATTATAACAGTGCCGGCGCTCTCAAAGATGAAGTATACCTGAAAGAGATTATGCCTTACCGGCGCATTCTGAATCTGCTTGTGTGGGTATGCGTTTCGGACGGGCTTACCGATGTGAGCGCGCTTAACAATGTGACAGAGGAAATGGCGGAGGGCTTTTATGAAATCCGCCGCGCGAATGTCCGCGGGCTTCTGGATGCGGAAGGATCCGGCGAAACTTTTACACAGGCAGAAAAAGATGCCGCACTGGCGCTGGATCAACAGGTCTGCGAGCCGTTTACATACGACTATACCAGCGGCTGGAGGACGCTTCTGACGCGCGGGTTTCCGTTGTCATTTCTCCTGATCGCACTGGCCGTTTGCGTCATTATCTCCCCCGTCTTTTCATGGGAGTACCAAACCGGTGCGGATGCCGTGGTGCTGTCCGCGAAGCGCGGCAGAAGCCAGGCGGTTCTGGCCAAAATCACCGCCGGATTTCTTGTCACCAGCCAAATCTATGCCCTCGGCGTGTGCACTTTGCTTTTGTGTGTGCTTGTCCCCTTTGGAACCGGCGGCTGGAACTGTGAGTTTCAGCTTTTGTCTGAAACCTCATTCTACGGCTTGAAAATATGGCAGGTCATACTCTCCGGCATTGTCATCAACTACATCGTCATCCTTTCCGTCATGGCCTTTGTCATGCTCCTGTCCGCTGTGTGCATGACCCCTTTCGCCGCCGTTATCGTCAGCATGTTCTGTACTGTCGTCCCCATGTTTTTTCCTGCCGGCAGCGCAGGCGGCCTTATGAACCACATTCTCGCCCTGCTCCCTGCCAAGGCAATGGAAACCTATACCGTCTTTTCAGCCTATATGTTTTTCCCTATGGGCAAAACGGTTGTCACGCTTCCGTATATGATTCTGATTGCCGCGATTGCCCTGATTGTGATCGCACTGCCATTTGCGCACAGGCGCTTCTGTAAGCATCAGGTGGTGTAAGCTTCCTTTTCCGCCGGTTGTGGCGGCCCGCCGCGGAGGGCGGAAAATGCTGTCAGCACACAATATATACTTGTGAGTTTCAATGCGTCACAGTATATATTGTGGGAGTATAGCCATTTCCCGACACCCCCATCACACACAGCACACAGCAAGAGGGCGTATTGATTCTATGTCAATCAATACGCCCTCTCAGAACTGCTCGTCCAATGGACCATACCTCCTTATTTAGTTTTCTTTTCTTCCATTTCACCCTTTGTGCTTTCCACGTCTATCCTGTACCCAATGCACTGTAACGCTCTGGCATATTCCGCTTCAGCAATCCGTTACTTTTTCGTGTTCCGCACTGTTTTGTCTGAAACTCTTGTTGCTTATTTAGTTTTTTATGGAAGAAGTTTTTTCTTTTCTTTATTGTAAGTTCATTATATTGCATATCATCGGAATTGTCAATACCTTTTTTCAATTTTTATTTATTTTTTGAAATCAGTTTTGTGACTCTGTTTTTTCAGTCAATATATCCATTATCTCTATTTTATCTCATTTCTTATATATTCCAGACTTGTATTCATGCATTTTTGTCTTAAAAATGTATATAAACCTATTGACAAAGTAGGTTTATAGGAATATAATTGCCACAACACGAAGAAAGGAGATTTTTGCCATGAGTTATAGATTTGAGACATTGCAGCTTCACGTTGGCCAGGAACAGGCCGATCCCGCTACCGATGCCAGGGCAGTGCCCATTTATCAGACCACATCCTATGTGTTCCGCGACTCCGCCCATGCCGCCGCCCGGTTCGGCCTGGCCGATGCGGGAAATATCTACGGACGGCTCACCAATTCCACCCAGGAGGTGCTGGAGAAGCGTCTCGCGGCGCTGGAGGGCGGCGTGGCGGCGCTGGCCACTGCCTCGGGCGCAGCGGCGATCACCTATACCATTCAGGCCCTGGCTCAGGCCGGCGACCATATCGTGGCCCAGAAGACCATCTATGGCGGCAGCTATAATCTCCTGGCGCACACCCTGCCCCAGTTCGGCATCCGGACCACATTTGTGGACGCCCACGATCTGTCCGCAGTCACAGCCGCCATCCGGCCGGACACCAAAGCCGTCTATCTGGAGACCCTGGGCAATCCCAACAGCGATATCCCTGACATTGACGCCATATCACAGATCGCTCATGCCCACGGCCTGCCTTTGGTCATTGACAATACTTTCGGCACGCCCTACCTCATCCGCCCTATTGAACACGGGGCCGATATCGTGGTGCACTCCGCCACCAAATTCATCGGAGGACACGGCACTACTTTAGGCGGCATTATCGTGGACAGCGGTAAATTTGACTGGAAAGCTTCCGGCAAATACGCTCCCATTGCCGAGCCCAATCCCAGCTATCACGGTATCAGCTTTACGGATGCCGCAGGGCCTGCCGCTTTCGTCACTTACATCCGGGCTATCCTTCTGCGGGACACCGGAGCCGCCATTTCGCCCTTTAACGCGTTTTTGCTGCTGCAGGGCGTGGAAACCCTCTCCCTGCGCCTGGAGCGCCATGCGGAGAATACGGCCAAAGTGGTAGCCTTTCTGGCCTCTCATCCCCAGGTAGAGAAAGTTAACCACCCCTCTCTGCCGCAGCATCCCGATCATGCCCTGTATGAAAGATATTTCCCGGGCGGCGGCGCCTCCATCTTCACTTTTGAGATCAAAGGCGGGCAGGAACAGGCCCATAAGTTCATTGACAGCCTGGAGATCTTCTCCCTGCTGGCCAATGTGGCGGATGTAAAGTCCTTAGTCATCCACCCGGCCACCACCACTCATTCCCAGCTCTCCCCCTCGGAGCTCCGGGATCAGGGTATCCGTCCTAACACCATCCGGCTGTCCATCGGCACGGAGCATATCGACGATATCATTGGGGATCTGGAAAAAGGCTTCGCGGCCGTGGCGGGCAGCGGGGTATAGCAGAAATATCAAAGTTACTATTTCTTTTTTTCCTGTTTTCTCTTATAATTAAAGAAAACAGGAAAACACAACGAACTGACAGCAGCAAAGGAGGCGTATGTTATGGCACTGGCACGCGAAAAACTTTTTACCGTTGACGATATCTATGCCCTGCCCCAGGGGGAGCGCGCAGAATTGATTGACGGGCAGTTCCATTCCATGGCGCCTCCCAGCCGCAGGCATCAGACCATAGCCAGAAAGCTTTTTTCTGCCATAAATGCTTACATTGAGTCAAAAGGAGGCTCCTGCGAACCTTTCTTTGCGCCGTTTGCGGTTTTCCTGAATCAGGATAACAGGAATTATGTAGAACCTGACATCTGTGTCATATGCGATCCCGGGAAGCTCACTGACCAGGGCTGCCAGGGCGCGCCGGACTGGATCATAGAAATCGTATCCTCCAGCAGCAGACGGATGGATTATTTCACGAAATTGTTCAAATACCGCACTGCCGGTGTTCGGGAATACTGGATTGTGGACCCTGAAAAGGACCGTATCCTGGTCTATAATTTCGAGTCAGAGGATACCGGTGATTACACCTTTTCCGCCTCTGTAAAGGCAGGCATCTATGAGGATCTGTATATTGATTTTTCGGATTTGGCCGGAGGGCTGACGCTCTAAATGATCCCCCAGATCCCGGCGTTTTCAAAGCGACGGATTTGGAATTTTTGTCAGCAATTTCTCTTCTTCCGTTTTTACCCGGCTCATGGGCGTCAGATGCTATAAACCGGCGGCAAACTTTATCGCTCGTGAGTATACTTCATAGTCAACTCGAAAAACGCACATAATTATGCTGGAATATTGCTGAAACACAGCTTATCGGCAATGCGATTGCTGAATCAGAAGAAGAGTATGAAAAGACGGGCATTCT
This sequence comes from uncultured Acetatifactor sp., assembly GCA_910584235.1. Taxonomy (GTDB): domain Bacteria; phylum Bacillota; class Clostridia; order Lachnospirales; family Lachnospiraceae; genus Acetatifactor. The sequence continues at coordinate 34,480 of CAJTZD010000016.1, read as the reverse complement.
ATTAGATGCCAAAGAAACTTTATAGGAACAAAAAGGAAAGCAGCGGCTCATACGAAGCGCTGCCTCCCTCTGTTTTTGGCTATCCCTATTTACTTACTTGCTTCCCATGCGTCGATCTGGGACTGTATTTCCGCAACAATCTTTTCCGAACCGTTCTCTTTCAGCTTCGCCACAAAATCGTCCACCGACTTGTTCACGGCTTCCGGAGACTCAAGATATCCGTATTTCAGATAATCGTAATACTCGCTTATCACGTTATTGCATGCGGAGAGTTCGTTTTCAATGGCGGAAAGGTCGGGAATGAATCCCATATGTGAGGCCAGAATCGCCTCATTGTTGTATTCCGCCATTTTCTTCAGCATGATGTTGTCCGGTCCGCCATAGGACTCCGGAGCCTCCACAATGGTCAGATTTCCAAAGAACGGTCCATACCACTGCAGCCACCCGGGATTTGCCGCGTCCGCATTGCGGTTTGCAAGCTGCATCTTGCCGTCCCCGTCTTTCTCCCAGTGCTCTCCCTCAAGGCCGAAACGCAGCATTGTAGCCACATAGGGATCATTGTTTATGAGCTCCATAGCCATCATAGCCCGCTCCGGGTTCTTGCTTTTTACGCCGATAGCAGTCATGGCTCCGGCATAGCCGCTTCCCTCCATGTAAGGATTATCATATACTACCAGTTTCGAGTCGTAATTCTCTCCGTTCAGGTCTTCGGAGATCCAGGTATAGCCCCATCCGTTCAGCATCAGAATGAAAGGCTCCGCCGCCAGGTTTCCCTCGAATGTGAATCCGTTGTTCGAAAGGACGCCTGCGCTTACCAGGCGCTGCTTCATCAGGCACAGCTCCCTGAATTCATCTGTTTCAAAAAAGTTGTACACCGTTTTTGTGTCAACCCCGGGAACGGCTTCCTTTCCGGGCACATTGCATACCGCCAGCTCATTGCATCCAAACTGTTCCAAAGCCACATAGTACGGGCAGAAGACATCATTGTAAGGCATCAGGGGCATCCCCTTATACTCAGGGAACTTTGCGTCGCGGGCCGCCACTGCCTCGATCAGAAAATCTTCCATCTCCTGAGGGCCGGACCACCCCTGCTCCATATCCAGCCCCAACTCTTTGGCCAGTGTATCGTTATAAATATAGCTTATGATATAGCAGTTGTCTTTCAGAACCGGAACCCCATAGATATGGTCATCGACTTTCAGCCCCTCCCATACATCCTCTTTAAACAGATCTTTCAGGCTGGTGCCATACTCGTCCCAAAGGGTGTCAATGGGATAGAACGCCCCCATCTTTGCATAAGTATAATAGGAAATATCCCCCGTAACTGCCAAAAGATCCACTTCTTCACCGGACATGAGTTTTGTGGACATGGTTTCTTCATAGCCTCCGGGTCCCATGATATTCAGCTTCACCTTACAGTTAAGCTTTTCCAGGAAATACTCGTCCAATGCAGCCTGAATCATGTCTATATCGGTGATATTGCCCGTCTGATAGCTGAGCACATACCACTGAAGCTCCGCATACTCCAGGTCCCCCCCTGCTGTCTCGTCTCCCTCTGCCGTCTCTGAAGATTCTGCGGATTCTGTCCCGCTCTCCCCAGACTCACTTGGCTTTGAAGACTCCTGGGAGCTCTCCTTTTCCGAGCCGTTTCCACAGCCGCTGAGCATGGCTGCTGCCATAGAAAATACACACAGCAATGATACTAATTTCCGTTTCATTTGTCATCCTCCTTTTTCATTTTAATGAAACATTAGAACATCTATTGCGCCATATTTACAAAATATGGGAATGCAATCACTCCTTGATGCTGCCCACTGTAAGCCCCTGTACAAAATACCTCTGAAAGAACGGATAGGCGAACAGCAGCGGCGCCACTGCCAGAACCGTACAGGCCATCCGCAGATTTGTGCCGGGCAGATTCTTCAGCATCTCCATTCCCCCCGGGGTGGAAGCGATTCTCGAATTTGCTTTCAGATAATCCACATTGTTCTGCAGCTGCGTCAGCAAAGTCTGCAGAGGCACCAGCTTATTGTTCTCTATATACAGCATGCCCGTGAACCAGTCATTCCACCTGGCCACAAAGCTGAACAGGCCAATGGTTCCCAGCCCTGCCTTGAACAGGGGACACACAATTCGGAAGAAAATGGTTAAATGCCCTGCCCCGTCTATCCTGGCCGAGTCAAACAGAGCCTCCGGGATGGATGTCTTGATGAAAGTGCGCAGAATGATCACCCAATAGGCATTGAGAATGCCTGCCAGCAGCAGAATCCAAAAAGTGTCTTTCAGATGGTAATAGCGCACGTTCAAAATATAGGACGGAACCAGTCCGCCCCCGAAGAGCATTGTGAAGAACAGGAACCATGTGAGCCCTCTCTCCAGCCAAAATCTCTTCTGGCATATGACATAGGCATACATGGACATGACTATCAGTCCCAATGCCGTCCCCAGCGCAGAGTTTACAATGGTGACCAGGTAGGAATACACCAACTGGCTCCCCATCTTGAATGTGTAGTAATACCCCTCCATGGACCATTCCACGGGGAAGAAATTGTACCCCACTTCATTAATGCTGCTCGTGCTGGAAAAGGATACGATTACAATGAGAATCACCGGTGTCACAAACACGATGGCAAAAATCCCAAGGATGATATTGAAAAGCAGGTTCCATTTCCAGCTGATCCGGTTCAATTGACTCTTCTTTTTCATTATTATACCCCTAGCGCGCTTCGGTGCGCATATCAATCAATACTTGCCCTTTGGTGCCAGACCACCAGGTCTGGCATTGAAAGGAACTTTCAAACTTGTCTCCTATCCCGCCTCAGAACATGGCGCTGTCCGGGTCCACCTTGGAGACAATCCGGTTCGCCAGCAGTACAAACACAAAGCCCACTACCGACTGAAACAGGCCTGCCGCTGTAGTCATTCCGATATTTACCTGGCTTTTCAGTCCCCGATAGATATAGGTATCGATTATATTCGTCACCGGATACAAGGGGCCGCTGTCCTTTGTCACGGTATAGAACAGGCCGAAATCCCCGCGGAAAATGCCGCCCATAGCCATGATCAGAGAGACCGCAATGATAAACCGCAGATGGGGGATAGTGATATAGACGGCCTGCTGGAAGCGGGATGCCCCGTCCAGCACGGCTGCCTCATAATAATCGCTGGAAATCCCCGATATCACCGCAAGGTACATAACTGCCTGATATCCCACGCCCTTCCAGGCATTGATGAATACCAGAAGCGGCGGCCATATGCTGATCCTTTGATACCAGTCGATCCCACCCTCCTGGCCCAGCATCTGCAGAACATAATTTACAAACCCATTCGAACGTTCCAGAAATGCAGTCACAATGATCGCCACCACCGCCCAGGACAGGAAATAGGGCATCATGTATATTGTCTGGAATGTCTTCGCAGTCCTCTTGGATCGCAGGGAGCTGAGCATCAGGGACAGAACCACTGCAATGGCCATATTCAGGAAAATAAATACAATATTGTACAATACCGTATTTCTTGTAATCACAAACGCATCCGAGGTGGCAAATAGGAATTTGAAATTATCAAAGCCGTTAAAGGGCGATCCAAAGATCCCTTTCTGCACATTGTACTTCTTGAAAGCCAGAATCAGCCCGCCCATGGGCAGATAGCTGAACAGGATCAAAATCACCACTCCCGGCAGCGCCATGAGATACAGCGGGATGTCCTCCCTTTTGAATCTTCTCGTCATTGACTTTTGTTTTTGCTTTTTCACCCCATCCTCCATCCTCTCCTTATTGTCCTGATTTTGCAGTCACGCTGCCTCTTCGGCACATGCAACAGAACTCAGTCCTGTTGTTAAGAATAATCCTGTGCAATTAAGATTTTCAAGCGCCCTGCATTTTGGCGCTTTAGGCTGTGTACTAAAGAGGCGGGCTTGCCCCCTCTTACAGCCTTAGAAAATCTTTGCGCACTTCATGCCATATCGCCGTCACTTTCTATGGCTGCCTTTCTGCTATTGACAGCCCGGAACGGTTCCATATCAAACTTTGGCTCCCGTTCATAGGTATACAGGCCGTTCACCTCCTGCTCCACATCGTAGAGCTGGGTATAGCAGAAGCCGCATATCCGGGGATTGTCCAGAAATACATCCGTCAGCCCCCTGTAGCGTTCTAAAAATTCCTCTTTTGTCCGGGGCGTCTCCCCATAGCCCCAGTCCCGCCGGCCTGCCGGCCCCGTGTCCCAGCGGATACCGCCGTACTCGCTGATCATCACCGGAATCCCCTTTACCGGCGTCTGCCTGTGGGGATGGGTGTCCTGCAGCTCTCCCCCGGCTCCAAAGTCCTTATAGCGGTCAGCCATTTTCCCCGGATCCTGCTCGTAGTCATGGAGGTCATAGAGATCCGTGACCACATGGTAGCTGCCGCTGGTGTCGATGCAGGGCCTTGTGGCGTCACAGAGCTTTGTGATCCTGTACACCACCCGCAGCAAGTCCTCGTCCTGTTTCCGCCCGTTCACGTCCCAGGTCTCGTTGAAAGGGCACCATCCTATTATGGCAGGGTGGTTAAAGTCCCGCTCCAGCACCTCCGTCCATTCCGGCAGAAATGCTTTCAGGGCCTCGGGCCTGCTGTAGTCCAGCCCCCAGCAGGCATGCTCCTCCCAGACCAGATATCCCAGGCGGTCACAGTGATACAGATACCTGGGCTCGAAGATCTTCTGGTGGAGCCTGGCTCCGTTGAACCCCGCCTCCATGGCCAGCCTGATATCTCTCTCCAAATCCTCCTCCGAGGGCGCCGTGTAAATACCATCGGGATAATATCCCTGATCCAGTACCAGTCTCTGGAAAACGGGCTCCCCGTTTAGCAGTACTTTTTCTCCCTGGATCCGAATCTCCCGCAAGCCAAAGTAGCTTTTTATCCTGTCTTCCCCGAAAGTAAGCTCCAGGTCATACAGTCTTCCCTTTCCCGCCTCCCAGAGATGGGTCTCTGTCAGGGGAACCGTGAGCACCGCTGCCTGTCCCTGCACCGCTGCCTGCCCCCGGCCGCAGCTTCTGCCCTCATAGAACGCCCGGGCTTCCAGCAGCCCCGTTCCCTGTACCTTTGCTTTGACGGTCAAACTGTTCTCCGCCACATTGGGATAGTATTGCAGAGAGAGGATATAGCTTTCCGGCACCTCCTCCAGCCACACGGTCTGCCAGATTCCCGTGGTGCGGGTATAATTGCAGCCTCCGGAAAAATACGTCGGGCTCTGCTTTCCCCTGGGCTGCAGGCCGCAGCGCAGTTCATCCCTGGCCAGTACCACCAGATTGTTCTCCCCCTCCCGGACATATTCTGTGATGTCAAAGGAAAAAGAGGAATATCCGCCCCTGTGCTCTCCCACCGCCTCTCCGTTTAGCCAGACGCTGCATTCGTAGTCCACTGCGCCGAAATGGAGCAGGAGCTTTCTCCGGTTCAGGTCTTTTTTCAACATCAATGTTTTCTGATACCAGACTGCAGGCATAAAATCCGTTTTTGCCACTCCGCTGCATCTGCTTTCCGGGCAAAATGGCACAATAATCCGTTCCGGAAATTCCGTATTATTGTATAATTTTCTGTCTCTTCCGCTGTCGCCGTAATCTATGTAAAAGTTCCATTCTCCATTCAGATTGGTCCAGTGCTGCCGCTCCATCTGAGGGCGGGGGTGCTCCGGCCTGGGTATTGTCCGCAAATCCATTTCTTTCTTCCCTCCCTTTGGCTTTTCGTCCATGTTTCTCATGCATTTCTTTCTTATATGCTCTATTTTAATCAATTCTGTGAATTAATCAGGTCAAAAAAATCCTGTATATGTACGAAAAAATCCTGTTTTTAGTTTTTCTGAGAATAAACCATTGATTTTTTGTCTGTTTATTGTATAATTTTTACAAACAGAGTTCTGATATTGACCGTTAGAAAAACGAAAATATGGCGAAAACAGGAGGTTGCAGCATGCCGGATATCTACAGGACTGCCCGGGAGGAATATTATTTTTATCTGGGGCCGGACTCTGCCGAGTTTTCTCCCCTGTCCTCGGGCATTACCTTTGCGGATCCCAATTATCATATCCTGCGGCCCAACGGAGATCACTATGTGTTTGAATATGTGATCAGCGGGCGGGGCTATGTGTACTTTAATGACCAAAAAGTGGCCTTAGGCCCCGGCGCCGCTTACATCCTCCATCCCTGCACTTACCACCATTACTATTCCGATCCCTATGATCCCTGGACCAAGGTCTGGCTCAACGTCCGGGGGATGCTGGTGCAGCACCTGCTCTCGGACTATCATCTGAACACCAATTGTTATGTGGAGAATTTCAAGAACAGGGACTATCTCACCCAGGCTTTCACCATCATGAAAAAAGACCCGGCCCACTGCAAAAGTGAACTGGCTCTTTTTCTGCATCATTATATTCAGCTGTTTTCGGAGACCCTCATCGGCCATCAGGAGAAAACCTCCCCGGCTTTTGCCATGAAATGCTTCATCGAGCAGAATGTTCATCGTTCCATACATATCGACGAGATTGCAGCCCATGTCCATCTCTCCCGGTCCCGGGCCAATGAGGTGTTCAAAAAGTCTTACTTGACCCCGCCGTACCGCTACTACCTGTCCCTGCGGCTGGAGATTTCCATGAATATGCTGCGCCATTCCCCCATGACTATCCAGGAAATCTCCAACCATCTGGACTTTCCGGACTACCATCATTTCACGGCATTTTTCAAGAAATGGCGCGGCATGACGCCCACCCAGTACCGGCAGGAATTCAGGATGGAGCAGGACAGAATAGGCGCCGGAAGCAGATAGCCTGTATCTTTCAGCCCGCTTTGTCAAATGTCTTGTTCTCACGGCTGCCCTTACAGGCTGTGTCGTATTCTCTCAGCTTCCGCTTCGCTTCCTCATTCAAATGCGCCGGAACCTGTATCTGTATGGTCACATACTGGTCTCCCCGCACCCCCGGATCTTTCATGGAGACAATCCCCTTTCCCTTAAGTCTTATCTTCGTACCTGACTGAGTGCCCTCTCTAATCTTACAGAGCACATTTCCGTACAAAGTCTCCACCACCGCCTCGCCGCCGAATACGGCTGTGGTAAAGGGGATATTTGCCACCGTATAGACATCCGTGCCCTGCCGTTCAAATCCCGGCTTGCTCCTTACATTCACCTTTAGGAAAATGTCGCCGGGGCTGCCGCCGTTTCTGCCCTGTCCCCCTTTTCCTTTCAGGCGTATGCTTTTCCCATTATCGATCCCGGCAGGAATGCGCACTTTCAAGGACTCTGATCCCATGCCGTTCCCGGCGTCCAGGCGGACTGTCTTCTCGCAGCCGAAAGCGGCTTCCTCAAAGCTGACGGAAATCTCCGACTCCAGATCTGCCCCTTTCTTTCCAAAGCCCTCCCGGCGGTTTTCTCCGAACATGCTTTTCAGTATGTCATCCATGTCGTCACCGCCAAAGTGATATTCATACCGGTATCCGGCTTTGTCCCTGCCGCCGGAGGCCTGCCCGGATTTCCCGCCGCCGTAAGCGCCGGACTTTCCGAAGCCGAATATATCTTCAAACGGGCTTTCATAGGATCCGGCTGCCTCGGCCCCGCTGCCGTCAAAAGCAGCATGGCCGAAGCGGTCGTAGAGTTTGCGCTTCTCGGGGTCACTCAAGATTTCATAGGCCTGTGTGGCTTCCTTGAATTTCTCTTCCGCACGGGCATTGCCGGCGCTGGTGTCCGGATGGTATTTCTTCGCCAGCTTTCGGTATGCCTTTTTGATCGCCTGCCCGTCCGCGCCGCGATCCACTCCCAAGACTTCATAGTAATCTCTTTTCGCTGCGTAATCTCTTTTCGCTGCCATCTATTTTCCTCCCTGTCCTGCAACAGCCTGCGTTTCCCCGTCACTGCCCGGCCCTATACCGCTCCTTCCGCACCGCATCGGACAGAACAATTCCGCCGCGCTACGTCCTGTCCGTCAAAATGCCCCGCAGCATCTCCTGCGGGGCATCGTGGCGACCTGTGGCATACCGTAACCCTCCGGACCGTTCACCGAACGGTTGCGGCAAAACATTATCCCTCGATGGAGATGTAATGTTTCTTTTCCTCTACTGCCTTTTTCTCTTCCTTAGGGATATGGAACGTCAGGATACCGTTCTCGTACTTGGGATGGATATCCTCCTCGGTCACATGCTCTCCTACGTAGAAGCTGCGGCTCATGCTTCCCGCATAGCGCTCGCGCCTTACGTAAGTCCCTTTCTCATCCTTTTCGTCCTTGTTCAGGCCCTTGGCCGCGCTGACGGTAAGGTTACCGTTCACAAGCTCCATGCGGATTTCGTCCTTTTGGAAGCCGGGCAGATCCATGTCCACCTGGTATCCGTCTCCGGTCTCTTTTACATCGGTCTTCATCAGGTTCCCGGCGCGCTTGCCGTACAGGGTCCTGTCCATGTCAGGGAACGACGGAAACGCGAAATCCTCCATAAAGCTGTCAAACAAATTATCTCTGAAAATACTGGGCATCATCATAAGTCATATCTCCTTTCACTGAAGTTAAAAGTATTGTTTCCCCGAACTCCGGATTTGATTCGGTTTCGTTTCTCTTCCTTTGTTCTATCTGTACTATAACACGCATTTTAGCACTCGTCAAGAGGGAGTGCTAATAATTTTTGTGAACATTTTGTGAAAAAAACACCCCGGCATGAGCGGGGTGTTTGCGTTTCAGATCATCGGGGAGCGGAATCCCTCACATCAGTTTCCGCAGGGGAGCGGCCTGGCTCATCTTATCCATCGGCGCTTTATAGACCAGCAGCGAGATAAAATACTGCCCCAGCGCTCCTACGATCAACAGCGCCAGACCTGCCAAAACCGCCTGGCCCAGGGAAAAGTCCGTTTTCAGAAGATCCGTCAGCCGGCCGTCGCCGATGATGCCTCCGGTAAGCCCGATGCAGATAATGGGAATCAGGCATAGGGAGGATACCACAAAATATTTGTAAGCCACGCTCATATACAGCATTGTCACCGCTAACAGGCCCGCCATCAGTACCAGAGTGTTTCCCATCCATTCCCGGCACTGGGGATTGACCAAAATCATAATACCGCAGACCAGGGCCTCGCACAGATACATAACTGTCATAATACTGAAATTGAGCAGTGCCGGAACCGAGGTCTGGAGCTTCTTTTTACACGGAGAGGCCTGTACCATGCCAGTAATGTTCAGAGAAAAGAGTACCTGCACCGGCAGCATCCCCACCACCAGGAGCATATAACCCGAGGGAATGGCGTTCCCTGTGGTTCCTCCCAAAATGATGGCCGCAATGTTCAGCACAATCACGATTCCTCCCAAAATGCAGTACATCTTTATGCCATAACCGTACCGCAGCATCTTCATTCCCAGTTTCCAGTCATTCATCATGATAGCTCCTTTCCACCCTTTCCACAGCGGCTTTCACAGCCACTGTACTCATCAGGATTCCAAATATTGCAAATAAAAGGTCAATGAGCAGGATATGTTCTGCCAGCCTCAGCAGAAAGATACCCAACATCGCCAGAACCATGGCTCCATAGCTCACTATGAGATTGATCCAGACGAGACTGGCGTATCGGGACACAAAAGTCCCCAATACGGATACCAGCCAGGACAGCAGCACCAGGTATAACAGGCTACCGAAGCCGCCCGTACCTGCCGCCTCCGGCGCCTCTCCCTTCCCCATGACCATGGCCAGGCTAAACAGCGCCATGATCACGATTGCGGACAATAGCTTCCGAAACAGATCTGTCCAAAGAGCGGTTCGTATCAGTTCTTTCCCCTGCCCGGAGGTTTTGAGATACTCCAGCTTCATGGAATCTTTCGTCTGAATGCCGCCGAAGAGCCAGCTGTCGGATATGATCTCCGCCACAGGCAGAAGCACGCTTATAACGATCAGACCGCCTCCGGGCAGGCCCCGCTCAATGAGCAGACCGATTGCGGCAAGTACCGCCGGAATGGCCAGGTATACCCCAAAACGGTACCAAAGAGAAGTAAACACCAGATAGCTTTTTATTTTCTTCCTCATCCCCACCTATGCCTTCTTTCCGAGATTTGTGTTGGCTTTCATCACGGCCACTGCGATCTGGGACAGTGTAGGTGTCTCCAGGGTAATGTCCATGCCCGCCAGCCGTTCCAGATTCCTGGCCAGACAGATGCCCTCGAACCCATAGGCGCTTCTGTGCATGGAGAACATAGCCTCCCCGGCCCTTTCGGCGTCAGCCGCCTCCCCTTTTACACAGATATACTTCTCTTTCAGCTCCTCCACAAAGCCCTCCTCCACGATATTGCCGTGTTCCAGGATAATGGCGTAATCCGTGACGCTTTCCATATCGGCTATATTGTGGGTGGAGAAAAATACCGTTTTCTCTCCGCCGCCCTGGTCCAGATAATTCCGTATCATGTCGCAGAGTCTGTCCCGCATCAGGGGATCCAGGGGGGAGGCTGGCTCGTCTAAGATCAGCAGGCTGGTATCTCTGGCCAAAACCGCGGCCAGCATGAGCTTCATTCTGTTGCCGTCGGAGAGGCTCTTTACCTGTTTTGACACATCCGTTCCGCTTCCGCCGATGCCCAGCTCCTCACACAGCGCCCGGTATCTGTCCTTATGGAAATTGTCAAAGAGAAGCTCGCTGATCTCCTCTACCTGTCGAATGGTCCATTGGGGCAGGAAATAGCTGCCAGGGCCCGTATAGCCGATCCTTTCTTGCACGGAGGCGTCGATTCCCTTTTCCTGCCTGCCGAAATAGGAGATCTCTCCCTTGTAATCCAGGCGGATTCCGGTGAGGATGTTAAGCAGCGTGGTCTTGCCGGCTCCGTTTTCGCCGATGAGGGCAGTGGCAAAGCCTTTTGGCAGCTCCAGCCCGGGGACGGAAAGCTGAAAGCCTTTGAAGTTTTTCTTCAGGTTCCATGCCTGCAGCGCCTTTTGCCACATTTGTGCTGTCTGGCCCGGCCGGTCTGTTTTGTCATTAAATTGAATCTCTTTTGTTGTTTTTACGTCTTTTTTGCTCATATAATCCTTTTCCTCCTGTTTACTGTCCTGATCCTGGCTGTTCTGATTCCTAGCTCTCCTTTTCGTCCTGCATGTCCAGCAGGGTGCGGAGAATCTCCTGAAGCTCTTTCCCCGTCATCCCGGCGATCCTGGCGGCGCGGATTGCCTCCGCCAGGGCCTCTTCCACCCTGCGCAGGTGCTGTTCCTTCAGCATCTCGCTGTCTTGGGCATTGACATAGAAGCCCTTGCCCTGGGCTGCCGTCACAAGGCCCTCTGCCTCCAGCTGTTCATAAGCTTTCATAGTGGTGATAACGCTGATCCGCAGATCCTTGGCCAGTCCCCGGATCGAGGGGAGATATTCTCCCTCCTTTAGCTTACCCGCCAGTATGTCCGCTCTCAGCTGCTCCGCAATCTGCTGGTAGATGGGGACTCCTGAATTCTGTAATAGTTTCAATGGCATCAACCTTTCTTCTGTTTATATGTTATATATACACTATAATCAGTTGTGTGTCAATAGGAAATTTGAAAAAAATTAATTCTCAGCGCAAGGCTTGCTGACGCCAAAGCCATTCTAAAACAACAGAAAATGCAAAACGCCCGGATTTCGGGCGTTTGTATAATTCGCTTGTATGGTTGTCTTAAAATCAGGGGGCAATCTTCAGAATGAATCCGATGTTTTCCGCACTGCCTCCGGTATCCAGATATCCGTTATAATCCATGTTCGTAATTGTCAGAGTGTTTCCCTCTGTCTGATAGTTTCCGTTCCAGCCATTCTCCAGCGTAATGTCCCCCTCAAAGGTCAGAATGATTTTCCAGCTGTCCAAAGCCGTGTCCCCGGAATTGGTAACGGTTGCTTCATATTGGTAATAGCTTTCCTGATTCTGTTCCCAGGAATTTATGAGTTTTGTCTGTACTGACAGCTGATCCGATTCCGGGCTTTTCCCCCCGGGCTCGGTACCGGCAGGTTTCTTTGGCGGATTTTGTACGCTTTCCGTTCCGGGGACGGCGGGGGATGCCGGTTTATCCGCGGAATCGCCTCCGGGGGCTTTTGTATCGGCGCCGTTTCCCGTTCCGGGTAAATGCGTATCGCCCATCGGACCGTCGGCGCTTGCGCCGCCTGCATTGCCGCTCCCCCCAAGCGTCTCCACAAGCCACGCCCCGGAATCGCTCAAATCCTCCCGGTTGAAGCCGCTTGTCTTGCCGCAGCTGTTTTTCAGGATTGCGGAAGTCTCCGATTTATTGGACAGGTTCCATGCCACATAGCTGATGCCGTACTCGTCCATGACCTCCATCCATTTATCCGCCTGGGTTCTGTCGATGGCGCCGTTTCCGCTGGCATCGCAGATACCGTATTCCGACACAAAAACGGGGAGGCCGGCTTCCACCGCTTTCACCATGGTGTCCCGCAGGGAATCCGTGTGGGTGGCCGCGTAGAAATGCAGGGTGTACATGATGTTGTCATAGCCCGTTATGGGGTCCGCGGCAGCCTGGTCCACATACTGGGACCAGTTCGGGGTGCCCACCAGGATGACGCCGTCCGCATCCTGTTCCCGGATAACCGGGATGACCTGTTCGGCATAGGCCTTTATGTCGTTCCATGAGACGCCTCCGTTGGGCTCATTGCAGATTTCATAGAGCACATTCTCGTATTCCGCGTATTCCCCGGACATCTCCCGAAAGAATTCCTTTGCCTGGTCCAGGTAGGTATTGGGATTTCCGTCCGACAGGATGTGCCAGTCGATGATGACATAGAGTCCGCAGTCCGTGGCATACTCTACGCCCTCTTTTACCAGGGCCTTTAAGTCCTCCTGATTGCCGCCCGTGCAGTATCCGCCGCTTTCCGCGGTGTACATGGCCAGTCGGACCACATTCGCGGCCCACTCCTCTTTCAGCTGCCGAAAGCATTCCGCATTTACGTATTCCGGATACCAGGCCAGGCCGTGGGTGCTGATTCCCCTTAGCTGAACCGGATTGCCGTCCTGATCCGTAAGCCGGGCGCCGGATACGGACAGGGGGCACGGAGTTCCCGCGGTCCGGGTCCCGGCCTCTCCGTTTTCTGCACCGTCCGCTCCGATCCCGGCTCCGGACTCTCCGTCTTCTGCGCCGTCCGCTCCGATCCCGGCTCCCGACTCTCCGTTTTCTGCACCGTCCGCTCCGATCCCGGCTCCGGGCTCTCCGTTTTCTGCACCGTCCGCTCCGATCCCGGCCTCTTCCCTTTCTGCCTCTCCGGCTTCCATTCCCGCGTCTCCGATTTCTGCTCCGGACGCTTCCTGCTCCTCAGTCACGCTATCCTGCGCCGGGCTTCCCCCGCCCGCCGGGGTCTGCACCCGGCCGCAGCCTGCGGCACAGAATATCCCTATTAAAAGCACACTGCCGCACATTATCATCTTTCTGATGGTCATGGTCATGTCCCCTCCTGCTATCCTTTTATTTTCACTTCCCGTTTCCTGTCATACCGCCTGCCGTCTCAGTGCCATCCCTGACAGTATATCTCAAATTCTATCAAACCACAGCGCTTTGTCAAGCATGGAGAAGTAATCTGTCCCGGACAGATGCTTTTCCCGCGCATACCAGCAAAGCCGGAAAGCTTATGCCCACCCGGATTCGTCCGGGTCCTTGACAGCCCCCGGCCTGATGGCATATGATATTAGTACATAACTATCGAAAAAAGGAGGCTATCATGTCAGTCTACGAATTGAAAAACAGTGAAATCTCCATTGGGGTGGAAAGCCTGGGGGCCGAGTTAAAATCCCTAAAGAAGCTGGATACGGGCACAGAATACATGTGGTGCGCGGATGCCAGATACTGGAACCGCACCTCCCCCATCCTGTTCCCTTTCGTGGGAAGCGCCAAAGACAAGAAATACCGTACCAAGGGACAGACCTACTCCATGACCCAGCACGGCTTTGCCAGGGACATGGAATTTGAGCTGCTCTCCCGGACGGATACCGAGATTTGGTTCGGACTCCATTCCAGTCAGGAGACGCTGGAGAAGTACCCTTACGATTTCTTCCTGAAGCTGGGCTACCGCATCCAGGGCTGCAGAGTCCGTGTCCTGTGGCAGGTGGAGAATCCCGGCCGGGAGACTCTGCCTTTTTCCATCGGCGGACATCCCGCTTTCAACTGCCCCATTGACGCAGGCACGGCGCGCAGCGCCTATTTCCTGGATTTCGGCGATGTGGACCAGGTAGTCAGCACCAAAATCAGCAAAAACGGCCTGGCTCTGGACGGCAGGGAAGCCTATAGGCTGGAGGAGGGCAGGCTTCCCCTCACAGACAGCCTGTTTGACCACGACGCATTGGTCATTGAGGACAGCCAGACGGATACCGTGTCTTTGTGCAGACCGGACAAAAGCAGCTATGTAAAGGTTACCATGGACGCTCCCCTGTTCGGCGTATGGTCCCCCTCCGGCGGCAGCACGGCGCCTTTCGTGTGTATAGAGCCCTGGTACGGCAGATGTGACAGCGAGGATTTCACGGGTACCCTGGAAGAGCGCAAATGGGGGAACCGGATCGCCCCCGGCGAAGTCTGGGAGGCATCCTATACTATCGAAATCGCCTGAGATCACAATCGGTCTCCCGGGCAGACCGCCGGACAATTTCGGCGCTTTGCCCGGTTTATTTCCGGACAGCCCGGAGAGCATCCGCCCCAGTGACCGGAAACTTGTCCGGAGAAATGCGGAAATACAATTTTAATATGACGAAAAAGGAGTAGCAATCATGGTCAAAATTACGGAAATCAGAAACCTGTGCCAGGAAAAGCAGATCCGCATGATCGATTTTAAGATGACGGACATTGACGGCCGCTGGCGGCATATCACCATTCCCGTGGAACGGTTCGGGGAGGATACCTTTGCCTACGGTATCGGCTTCGACGGCTCCAATTACGGCTATGCGCCCATTGAAAAAAGCGATATGGTGTTCCTGCCGGATCCCTCCACCGCCTATGTAGATCCCTTTGCATCCGTGCCCACCTTGACCATGTGCGGCAATGTATGCACCATCGGCAAAGGCGAGAACAAGCCTTTCGACCAGTATCCCAAGAACGTAAGTCTCCGCGCCGTGGAATATATGAAAGAAAGCGGCATTGCCGACCGCATGGTAATCGGACCCGAGTTCGAGTTCTATCTCTTCGACAGCGCCCGCTTCCAGGTGACGCCCAGGCAGTGCGGCTACCGCATCGACACCAGGCAGGCTGACTGGAACCAAAGCCTGGACACACCGGGGAACAATGGTTACGAGGTATCCCACAAGGGCGGCTATCATATTTCGGCTCCACAGGACGCGGGCTACGACCTGCGCAGCCGGATGTGCATGATGATGGAGGACTGGGGCATCCGGGTAAAATACCATCACCATGAGGTGGGCGGCCCGGGCCAGATGGAAATCGAGGTGGAGCTGGACGACATGCCCGCTATGGCGGACAATACCATGATCATCAAATATATCATCAAGAATCTGGCGGCCCAGGAGGGCAAGACCGCCACATTCCTCCCCAAGCCCGTCTATCAGGAGGCCGGCAGCGGCATGCATGTACATATGCTGTTGTTCAAGAACGGACTGCCTCTGTTCTATGACGAGGAGGGATATTCTTCTTTAAGCCGGACGGCCCATTACTTCATCGGCGGGCTGTTAAAGCATATTGCCTCTCTGTGCGCTTTTACCAATCCCTCCACCAATTCCTTTAAGCGCCTGGTACCCGGCTTTGAGGCCCCGGTGACCGTGGGTTATGCCACCTCCAACCGCAGCGCGGTGATCCGAATTCCGGCCTATGCCAAGTCCCCGGAGACCAAGCGCTTTGAGCTGCGCAATCCGGACGCCACGGCCAATCCCTATTACGCCTACGCGGCTATCCTCATGGCCGGCTTAGACGGAATCGAGAACAAGATCGATCCTGCGGCAAACGGCTGGGGGCCTTACGATTTTAACCTTTATACGCTCTCCGCGGAGGAGCAGAAAAAAATCCAGGGCCTGCCCAAATCCCTGGGAGAAGCACTGGACGCCCTGGAAGCCGATCATGGGTATCTCACAAAGGGCGGCGTATTCCCCCAGAGGCTTATCGATATCTGGGTGGCCAGAAAGCGGGCGGAGCTTCGGCAGATGGAGCAGATTCCCCACCCGGCGGAGTTTAATCTGTACTACGACCTGTAGTCTTCCGAAGAATTGAAAAGCCGGGGACGGGCAAAGGACCTGTCTCCGGCTTTTTTCAATACCCGGCCTTCCCGTAAACCCGGAAAGCCCTCGCACCTCCCGGCTGCCTCCCCCAGCTTCCACCCGGGGACTATCTCCCCGGAATACGCAGTACCTGGCCGATGCTCAGCAGATCGCTGGTCAGGCCGTTGAGACTTTTAATGGCTTCCACAGTGGTGCCGAATCTCCGGGCGATAACCCAGAGGGTATCCCCGGCACGCACCGTATATTCCCCATAGTCTCCCGACTGAGCGGTGGGAATCCGCAGCACCCAGCCTACGTCCAGCGCATCGCTGGCAAGACCGTTCAGGCTCTTGATAGCCTCTACCGTAGTGCCGTACCTCTGGGCGATCAGCCACAGGCTGTCCCCGGGGCGCACCGTGTATTCCGTGTAGGACGGGCTGGTCTGGGCCGCGGGAATCCGCAGCACCCGGCCTACGTCCAACAGATCGCTGGTCAGGCCGTTCAGGCTCTTGATGGCCTCCACCGTGGTGTTGTACCTCTGGGCGATCAGCCACAGGCTGTCTCCGGGCCGTACCGTGTATTCCGTGTAGGACGGGCCCGGAGAGGGAGGCGGAACGGGCACGTTCTCGCCGATTCCGTGGTATACGTCATACAGCTTCCTCCAGGTAACCTGACCCACGATACCGTCCGCCGCAATGTTCATGGCCCTCTGGAACGCCATCACCGACTCTCTGGTGCCGCTGCCAAAGATCCCGTCCTGGTCAGGAGCCGGGACGCTTGCGTAGTATTCCGAGGCCACATCCAGCAGATACTGCAGCGTGATCACATCCTGCCCTCTGGAGCCCTGGCGCAGGATTGCATTGGGCGGAACCGTTCCGATACCCAGAGAAATCCCCTCGCTGTCCAGCTCCGCCAGCCTGGCCACTGCGCTGTAGAGGCTGGAAATCTTGTACCAGGTGGACTTCCCCACGATGCCGTCCGGAGACAATCCAAAGATGCTCTGGAATTTCGCCACAGCGGCCCTGGTGCTCTCCCCAAAGGTGCCCTCCGGGTCCGTAATCGCCGGGATGGCGGGATAATTCCTGCGGATCCTGTTCAGATACGTCTGGATGGTCTGCACGTCCAGCCCCGTGCTCCCTACCCGCAGGGGCGTCCCCGGATAGGAAGTGAGGCTCCCGGTGATGATGTCCGTGGCGACCAGCTCGATGTCCTTTGGATAATAGGAACGCAGGATCTGCAAAGGCGTATATCCCCGGTTCGCAAGAGTCACGGTACCCCACTGGGACATGCCGGCGCAGGTGACGGTAGTGCCATTGCAAAACGACGTGAAATAGGGCACGTTCTGCCCTTGCCTGCGCGCATATTCATTGAAGACATTGTCCACGATCCTGCTGATGGATTCATAGATGGGCCGTCCGTACACGAAGTACTGGTCATAGGCCGTGCTGTTCGTGATATCGAAATTGTATCCCTTGGATCTGTACCATTCTGTGTAAACCCGATTCAAGGCAAAGGTAATAATGGCATAGATGTTGGCTGTCAGCGCCGCCTCGGGCCAGGTGGGATAGATTTCGCTGCTGGCCACGTTCTTCACATAGTCCGGAAAAGACACCTGGACATTGGCGGCGTTTGTGCCGGGAGGGCCCAGATGCACCGTAATGGGGTTAGGGATGGCTACCTGCCGCAGTATCCTGTCCCCCCTGGCGTCCTCCTCCGCGTCAGCAGGCCCCTCCTGGCTGCGCCTCTCCTGCATAACCACGGCGGGCTTTCCCACAAAAATCCTGGTCTCCGCCGGACGCCGCTGCCTCTCCTGCATGGGTATCATGGCCAGAGGCAGAACCGCCGTCTCCTGGTCGTAGATGGGTATATTGGAGACGTAAATCGTGTCAAAGCCCGCTTTCTGCGCCAGCACATTGTAACTCGCATAGGGCAGCCCGGAATAATGCTGGTTCTGGGAAAAACTCTTGTCCAGCGTCTCCAAGGGCACTGTGCCGGTCTCCCCGCTTTCGTCCGTCAAAAGCTGGTACAGGCTGTTGCCCCGGCTGTCCAGCACCCTGACCTGTACTCCCTCTAACGGAATGGCCTCATGGGCAGTCCGCGCCTGTATGGTCAAATATCCAATCGCCATATTGATGGTTCTCCTGATTTCCTGTTATACATAGGATATGAAAGAATCTCCCGGGCTGTTACAGTTCCCGGCAGTTGCGCAGATATCCGGCAATGTATGCTGTCAATACCTTTTGCCCATGCGATTTGTAAAAATCCTTTTAACGGTCTATAGCTATATTGTTATGGTTATGATAGAATAGGAAGAGAGAAGTACATGGAAAAGGCCTTTCGGCTGGCGGCGAAAAACCGCAATACCCAAAGAGAAATCAATGCATCATAAAAACATATATCAAACCAGGAGGTATCACCATGAAAGTCTTACTGATAAACGGAAGCCCCCGTCCAAAGGGTAACACTTCCATCGCTTTGCAGGAGATGGAGAAGACCTTTGCCGCAGAGGGCATCCAGACGGAGACTATCCAAATCGGCATGAAAGACATCCGGGGCTGCATCGCCTGCGGCAGATGCGGGGAGCTGGGAAAATGCGTGTTCGATGATATCGTGAATGAAGTCGCCCCGAAATTCCAGGAATGCGACGGTCTTGTAGTAGGAAGCCCTGTATACTACGCCTCTGCCAACGCCACTCTGGTGGCTTTCCTGACCAGGCTCTTCTACAGCACCCATTTCGACAAGACCATGAAAGTCGGCGCCAGCGTGGTGGTAGCCAGGAGGGGCGGGCTTTCCGCCACCTTTGACGAACTGAACAAATTCTTCACCATCAGCGGCATGCCCGTAGCCTCCAGCCAGTACTGGAACAGCGTCCACGGCAGAGGACCGGGGGAGGCGGCCCAGGACGAGGAGGGCCTGCAGACCATGCGCACCCTGGCCAGGAACATGGCTTTCCTGATGAAGAGCATCGCCCTGGGGAAAGAGACCTACGGCCTGCCGGAAATAGAGGAGCATCTCTGGACCCATTTCATCCGCTGAGAGGCTCCCCGGTCTCCTTTCGCCGATGCCGGGCGCTATACACTATATAGCAGCCTGATCCGCCACGGCTCATGCCGCAATCGGAACATTTCATTCCATCAGCGATAAAATATACCCTTTCTTTCTCCGATATAAGTGTAAGAAGAACTTCTAGGCTCTCAAGCGAATAACTTCGCTTTGTAAGCCAATCTCACACGGAGGATATGGAAAGAGAGGGGGATATTCTATGGCAAACACAATTGACGCAGGTTACACTGCCGGAACCGGCTTCGATAACACACAGGCTCAGTCCGTAGGCGGCAGGGAAAAAACGGACAACAGCTTCTCCGACGCCATGCTGGAGAGATTCATGCTCTCTCCGAAAGACATGACCCTGACCGAATACAAGCTGTATATTCATGACAAAATAAAGAATCTCTACACCCATCCCTCCCAGAAACGCGTGGACTGGCTTATCGACATCACGGACGCGGCCTACCGGCGGATGCAGGCAGACCCTCTCTATGAGCAGCAGGTCCTGGACTACCTGGCCAGGAACAAGGCGGCCTGTGTATACGGCCACGCGCCCAGGTTCGTGCTTATCCATATCGACGACACCTGGGAGAAATGCTACGGGTATGCCTTTGGTCTGCAGGACGATGCCCGCGCCAGAAGAGCAGCCCAGCGCAGGCGGATGGCCGAGGAGGCCGCCAAAAAAGCCCGCCGGAAAAAGCTTCTGAAAGAATATCTGAAAAAACGCGCGGAAGCCAAGAGACTGCAGGATAAACTGTTGAAGAGCAAGATCCTGAAGAACTGGCTGGAGCATGAGCGCCTGAACAAGGAATGGCATAGCCAAAAGCAGCTCGCCCAGACCTTAAAAGAGCACAAGAAAGAAAAAGAGCAGATACAGGCACAGGAAGTCAGGGACTGGACCGAGGAACGGCAGGTCCAGGCGGCCCGCAACGCCTATGAGGCCAGCATCATCATGATGATTCGCCAGGAGGAGCAGCTCTTTACGTAGAGAGCCCCGGCGCGGAAGCGAATCAGAAAGCCCTTATTGCTGTTCCGAAAAAGCTTCGGCAGGAAACCGGGAAAAGGAAAGAGGAAAACAGATGCAGCACAAGATTCTGATCGCAGAGGACGATACGGACATCAACCGCCTGCTGTCCAGGATACTGGAAGCCCAGGGCTATCAGGCCCTCCAGGCATTTTCCGGGACGGAGGCCCTGTCCCTTATCGAGCGGGAGGAGCCGGACCTGCTTCTCTTAGACCTCATGCTGCCCGGCCTGTCCGGGGAAGAGCTGCTTCGTAAGCTCCGGGAGGAGAAGCGCTATAGCTTCCCCGTCCTGGTCCTCTCCGCAAAGAGCGCCCTGGGCGACAAGGTGGCCCTGTTAAAAAGCGGGGCGGACGATTATATCACCAAGCCCTTTGAGCCCGAAGAGGTCATCGCCCGGATCCAGGCCGCCCTCCGGCGGGCGGGCAGCGCCGGCAGCCTTTCCGGGCAGCAGCTGGATGCGCTGGCCTACGGCAATATAAAGCTTTATCCGGACTCCCGCAGGGTGCTGGTAAATGACCGGGAGCTGTCCCTGACCGCCCATGAATATCAGCTCCTGCACCTGTTCCTGCAGTCCCCGGGAAAGGTCTATTCCCGGGAAAGCCTTTATGAGCTGGTGTGGGAAGGCGGCTATTACGGCGAGAACAATACCGTGAACGTCCATGTGAGCAATCTGCGCAGGAAGATCAGGGAAGCCGATGCCTCCTGGGAATATATCCGGACCGTGTACGGCATCGGCTTCCGGCTGGGATAACCACGCTTCTACCGGATGCCCACCTCTTTTTCCACTATGACGATCTCTATGCCTTTTTCATCGAAAAGCTTCAAATCGTCCTCGGACGCGTCCCAGTCGGTGATCATGACGTCCAGCCTGTCCGCGGGGCAAATCGGAAACGGATAGGTGTCAGCTATCGTATCGGTCCCCTTGATAAGCATATTATAAACCAAATCTCATGAAGCGTAAAGCATTAAAAGCGGCCGCCGCATGTTTCCTATACCTTTCCTATACCCCTCCCCGGAAATCTTTACGACATCTTTAAAAGTTCTTTATGACTTATTACCCCCCATGGTCTATACTGATAAATGTCAGCCGGAACAGGTACGTCCCGGCGAAAAGGAGGCCAAAAATGAACGATTCCGTCATAGAAGCAAATCAAGTCACCAAAAAATACCGCTCCGTCCTGGCGCTGGATGGGGTGAGCCTGCGGGTGAGTCCCGGGAGCATCTACGGGCTCATCGGCGACAACGGCGCGGGCAAGTCCACCTTTTTAAAACTCCTGGCAGGGCACGTCTTTCCCACCGCCGGAGAAATCCGCCTGTTCGGCCAGGCCGGGGAAAGGGAGCTTCGCCGCAGCCGCAGCCGGATGGGCGTCATGATCGAGCGACCAGGGTTCTTCCCGAACATGACCGTGGAGCAGACGCTGGAATACTACCGCATCCAAAAGGGCGTCCCGGGCAAAGAAAAGGTGGCGGAACTTCTGGAACTATTGGGCATCCGGGAAAAGCGCAGGGAGAGATGCAAGCGCCTGTCCCTGGGCCAGAAGCAGCGGCTGGGCCTCGCCATCGCCCTGCTTGGGGAGCCCGAGCTGTTGATTTTGGACGAGCCGGTCAACGGTCTGGATCCCAGCGGCATTGTGGAGTTCCGCACGCTGCTCCACCGCCTGAACCAGGAGAAGAACATCACCATCCTCCTGTCCAGCCACATCCTGCCGGAACTGGAGCAGACCGCCACCGTATTCGGCTTCCTGAGCAAAGGAAAGCTTTTGGAGGAGATATCCGCGGGGGACCTTTCCGAAAAATGTGCGGACCGTCTGAACATTGCCGTGGAGGACACGGAAAAATACGCCGCCCTGCTGGAAAAGCACTTTCCGGAGGAGAACTGGCGCGTGCTCCCGGAGGGCACAATACAAATCCGGGATTTCCGCCAGCCCCCTGAAGTCTACAGCCGCCTGGCCATGGACAATGGCCTCTGTATCCTGAAGCTGGAGCGCAGCAGCGCCTCCCTGGAGGACTATTACATGAACCTGAAGAATGGAGGAAAAGAAACATGCTGAAATATATCAAAAGCGAGCTCTACAGAGCCCTGCACAGCAAAGAAATCCACGGAACCGCCATCGGCCTGCTGGCAATTGTCCTGTTCATGAACCTGACTTTGGGCCTTATGAAAAATGTGGAACATTTCCGCTACGGCACTACTTCGTTCTCCTACTCCATGCTGGTGTCCGTACCTATGATGTACTGTTATGTGGCCGCCGATGTGGCCGCCATGCTGTATGAATCCGACAGGCGAAACGGCACCATGGGAAACAGCATCGCCTCCGGGTTCTCCCGGGTACAGCTGCTTGCAGGAAAGTGCATCGTCTGCTTTGTGGTCTCCCTGGTTCTGCTGGCCGTGACGCTGCCTGTATACATCGGAAGCGCCATGCTGTTGCTGAACGCCTCCGGCCCCACCACGGTCCGGGATATGCTGATGGAAGTTCCCGCCATGTCCCTTATCGCCACCGGCTTCCTGATATTGGCTGTGGTTCTGCTGGACTTTTTTGAAAACAGCTTTTTCAGCGTTGTAACATGGCTGGCCGTCATACTCATTGTGCCCAAACTTCTCCTCTTTGCCGGAATGCTCCTGCCCTTTGGAGGAGATGCCCTCATGGATGCTGCTATGTGGATGCCCGTCAACTTCCTCACGGCGGCAAGCCGCGTCAATCTGTCGGAATGCGTCACCATATGGGACACCGGAGCGGGCATGGCAAGGTGCCTGCTGTCGGGCGCTGCGGGAATCCTTGTGTTCGGCGGGACGGGTGTGCTATTATTGAAGAAGCGGGACATTTGATGTATACTCACGAACGGTAAGATTTGATCCTGTTCCATGCTGCTTTTCGCTCGTGGGTCGGCCACTATGAAAGAAGAGCATTCCATGGAGGATTGGGAGGAGGACTGCTATGGAAAATTTTTTCCGGATACAGATTTTTGCACTGGTATTTTTTATAGCCGCTGCAGCGTATTTTGCTTTCCGGTATTTCGCGTTGGAGCATGCCCTCCGGGAGACGGCCCTGGAACTTACGGAAATCCAGGGCGATCTGCGCCAGAACCGCATCCTCTGTCTCCCCCTGCCGGACAAGGGGCTGGAACGGCTCATGGAATCCATCAATGGCGCTCTGGAGCAGATCCGCAGGGAACGCCTGGCCTACGAGAAGCGGGAGCGGGAATTCCAGCAGCAGATCGAGAATGTCAGCCACGATCTGCGCACGCCCCTGACTGTCATCTTAGGGTATCTGAAATGGCTGAAGTCTCCTGGGGAGAACGCCTCTTTCCGGCTGGAGGAGTCCCTGGACGTGCTGGAGAGAGGCGCACGCTCCATGGAGCATCTGGTCTCCCAGTTCTACGCTTTTTCCAGGGTAAACGGCATGGATTTCTCGCTGGAACTGGAGCGGCTGGACGTGTGCAGACTGCTGCGGGAGAGTCTTGCGGACAATTACGGTTCCCTGGAAAGGGAGGGGTTCTCCCTGGAGAGCCACTTGCCGGAGCATCCCGTGACGGCGCTGGGAAACAGGGACGCCTGTGAGCGCATCTTCGCGAACATGCTCCAGAATGCGGGCAGATATGCCCACAGCTATCTGGATGTCCGCATCCTGGAGAGCTGCGGACAGGTTCAGGTTGTCTTTCAAAATGATTCCGTGGAGATAAAAGAGGACGATATTCCGAATCTGTTTAACCGTTTTTACAGAAATGATGTGGCCCGAAAAAAAGGCGGCTCCGGCCTGGGGCTGACCATAGCCAAATCCCTGGCGGAGGCCATGGGCGGCTCCCTGACGGCCTCCCCCGGAGGCGGGGACGCGGACAGGGATGCCTGCGGCACGCTGACCACGGTCCTTTTTACGTTGACGCTGGCGGCGGTGGCTGCTCCGGGCGCGGCGGGCCCAGCCTAGGGCAGCTTCTTCCCTGCCGCCAGGTACATCTCATACCATTGGTCCCTGGTCAGGCAGATATCGGAGGCCTTGCAGACATCCCGCACCCGCTGTGCGTTGGTGCTGCCCACGATGGTCTGGATACGGGCGGGATGGCGCATGATCCACGCCACGGCGACGGCATTGGGCGTCACATGATATTCTTCCGCCAGCCGGTCCATGACCCGGTTCAGCTCCGGAAATTTCTCGTTTCCGATGTAGACGCCCTCGAACATGCCGTAGAGGAAAGGTGACCATGCCTGTATAGTCATTTTCTTCAATCTGCAATATTCGATCACGCTGCCGTCCCTGCTGCAGCCCGCGTCATTACAGATATTCACATTGAGCCCTGCGTCAATGGTGGGGCAGTGGGCCACGGAATACTGTATCTGGTTCACGCACAGGGGCTCTGCCAGGCAGCTGTTCAGCAGCTCTATCTGCATGGGATTATGGTTGCTGACGCCAAAGGCGCGGACTTTTCCGGCCTTTTTCAGGATGTCGAAAGCCTCCGCCACCTCCTCCGGCTCCATCAGCGCGTCCGGGCGGTGCAGCAGCAGGATGTCGATGTAATCGGTCTTAAGGCGCTTCAGGCTGCCGTCCACGGACTCCAATATGTGTGCCTTGGAAAAGTCATAGCAGATGCCGGGGCGGATGGCGCACTTGGTCTGTATCACCATACGGCTGCGCAATTCCGGGGTCAGTATCTCCCCGAACCGGCTCTCCGCCTCTCCCCCTGCGTAGATGTCAGCATGGTCGAAGAAATTGATGCCCGCCTCCATGGAAGCCTCCACCAGCTCCCGCAGGGCCTTGCTGTCCAGGCCTGTAATTCGCATACATCCAAGGCCGATGGCCGATGCCTCCGGCAGGTTTTCATTGATTTTCAACATTTTCATGAAATGCATTCCTCCATCTTTCGGTTTTCTGTCTCAGTCTTGTCCTGGAAAGGCTTAGAAGAAATTCCCCTTTTTTCAGTAGTTATATGGAAATCCACCAGCATACGCCATACCTGTGGATAACGGTGGCACAGCATTTGCTCCATGGCAGCTCATGGATTGCCTCCGGCACCACCCCGCCGCCGCGCAGGACGTCGAAGCCCGCCGGGCGCTCTCTTCGGTCCCCATTGACCGATAATTCCTCTTTCCTCCCCCTTTCCCGACATGCCGGTGCAGCCGGTACATGCAACAGATTTTCGCTTCGTTCACGCTTCCCGCCACATGTCCGACACGAAGTACATCAACGCAGCCCAGGTATACAGAGGGTAGAATTTTCCTCGCTGGTCCCGGCCCTTTTTCAGCACCTCTCTGGCCTGGGCCTTGGTCAGGAGGCAGAACCCGTCGAACTGCTCGGACCCCACTGCTCCCTCCTGGGACAGGTCGGTAAGCTGTGCCGAGTGCAGCACGGCACACATCAGCGCATTGCTTTCGTCCGTCAGGCCAGGCGTGGAAAAGACCAGGGGATTCACCACCCTGACGGTATCGGTGTCCCGGATCTCCAGCCCGGTTTCCTCCCGAATCTCCCGGACGGCGGTGGATACCAAAACATCTGGCTTCTCTCTGTCCTCCCTGTCAATGAGACCCGCGGGCACGCTGAGCAGATACTGGCCCGCAGGATAGCGGAATTCATAGGACAGCAGGAGCTTTGGCTCCTCCCCCTCTCGGTCCAGAATGACAAAGCAGCTCACCGCGTCCGCAAGCATGACCGCGAACTCCGCGTCCGACTTCACGGCAGTGAGGTCCTCCATATCCCGCCTGGTGGCGTCATAATAGTGCTTCCCCGGGGCGTACTGCAGGTCTGCCACCCGCAGATAGGGGGACTCGAACAAAGTTTTTACATTTTCTTTTTGTATCTGAATGTTATCCGCCATCGCTTCCATACCTCTGTCTGTGCAATCAGTTTTTTCAAAGAATAGAATCATTGTATCATGAAAGCAATGTGAAAGCAATGGAATTTCCTGTGGGCACAGGTTATAAAATGTCACATTCTGGCGTATTTTCGCATATTGTGAAATAAAGTACACAGACGGAAAGCAATCCCGGTGATTTTAAGGAGGAGAGTACATGAAAACGCGTTTGAAATGGGATGAGCGATATAACACAGGAGTGTTCATCATCGACAAGGAGCACAAAAAGCTCTTTGGCATTCTCAATAAACTGTTCGACTTTGTACATAAAGAGGAAAAAAGCCAGTTTGCCTGCCAGGAGGCAATAAAGTACTTCAAGGATCACGCTATCCAACACTTTGCGGATGAGGAAAACTATATGGCCTCCATAAATTACCCGGGGTTAAAGGCCCACAGACGTATCCACAGAGATTTCCGGGAGCGGACAATCCCCGCCCTTGAAAGCGAGCTGGAGCAGACACATTTTTCCGCAGATTCCATCCAGCATTTCCTGGGTGTGTGCGCCGGCTGGCTCATCGGACATACTTTGATTGAAGACAGCATGATAGTAAACGGTGAGCCTGTCCGTCACTGGGAAAATCTGCTTCCGGAAGAGGAACAGGCCATGATGGGGCAGACCCTCGCCAGCCTGCTGCACAGTATGTTCCGGTTGGATTGCCGTCTGATCAGCAGCTGCTACGCCGGAGACCGGTTCGGAGCTGTTTTCTGCTACAGGCTGGTCTATGGTGACAAGTCAAAATGGGAATTTTTCCTGCTTTTCGAGGAACAGTTGATCCGCAGCACCATAGGCAATGTCTTAGCCGCAAAATCGGAAGCCATGGACATGATGCTGTCCAATGTAGCGAAGTATGCTGCCAGGCAGCTTGCGGAACGCCTCAGGCGGCATTTTCCCTCCCTGGAGTCCCTCGAACTAAAAGAAGAGCAATTGTTGACCTATGAGCAATTTTACAAGCTGTACCAGCAGCGGAGCCCTCAGTTCAGCTTTCTTTTCGATACCGGCAGGGGATACTTTGCCTGTTGTATGGCCGGCGATCCTCCTGCGGAAATCCGGATCCATTCTCAACCCGATGATCTCCCGGCGGAAAGGACGGACCGCTTCCGGCCAGACAGCACCAAAACAGCCGCTGACGGCCGAAAGAAGAAAATACTGGTGGTAGACGACTCTGACTTCATGCGAAGCGCCATGCTGGACCTGCTGGGCAGCGACTATGAAGTGCTGACGGCGGACTCCGGCATGTCCGCCATCCGCAGCATCACCCTGGCCCGGCCGGACCTGGTGCTGTTAGACTATGAGATGCCCGTCTGCAGCGGGAGCCAGATGCTGGAGATGATCCGCTCCCAAAAGGATTTCGCGGATATCCCCGTGATCTTTCTCACCTGCAGGGTGGACCGGGAAAGCGTGAAAAAGGCCATCTCGCTTAAGCCCGACGGCTATCTGTCCAAATCTCTTTCCGTGGGTTCTGTAAAAAAAGAGATCGACCATTTCTTTGAACGGAGGGGGAGGGCTCAATAAAGCAGGAGTTGAGGCTACAGCTTAAAGCGTCACCCCCTGTTTGAAAATGGCCATGTCATGGTAGCCTGCCTCCTCGCTGCGGACTTTCCGGCCCGAAGCCACCTCCAGCACATAGGCAAACAGTTCCTCCGTCTCCCTCTCCATGCTGCCGTCCTCCACCAGCACGCCTGCGTTAAAGTCGATCCAGTTGGATTTCTTCCCCGCCAAAGCGGAATTGGTGGAAATCTTTACTGTGGGCACCGGAGACGCGAAAGGCGTGCCCCGGCCCGTGGTAAACAGGACGATCTGCGCCCCGGCCGCGGCCAGAGCCGTGGCGGCCACCAAGTCGTTTCCCGGCGCGCTAAGGAGGTTTAGTCCTTTTGTCTCCACCCTCCCTCCATAGGGCACCACCCCCTGCACCAAAGCGCTTCCGGACTTCTGGGTACAGCCTAAGGATTTGTCCTCCAGAGTGGAGATACCGCCCTTTTTATTTCCCGGGGAGGGATTCTCATATATGGTCTGGCCGTGGCTCTTGAAGTAATTTTTGAAGTCATTGATCAGCGCTACCGTCTGATGAAACAGTTCCTCGTTGGCGCAGCGGTTCATGAGGATGGTCTCCGCGCCGAACATCTCCGGCACTTCGGTGAGAATGGTGGTTCCGCCCATTGCCACCAGCCTGTCCGAAAAACATCCCACCAGCGGATTGGCTGTAATACCGGACAGGCCGTCGCTGCCTCCGCACTTCATGCCCACGACCAGTTCGCTTGCGCTTATGGGCTCCCTTTGGAAACCGGCCGCATATTTGATAAGACCTTTTACCGTTTCCAGTCCCTGAGCCACCTCATCCCGGCAGTCCTGAGAGACCAGGAACTTCACCCTGTCCTCATCGTATGGACCGATGTAAGGCTTCAGCACATCGATGTTACTGTTCTCGCAGCCCAGGCCCAGCACCAGGACGCCGCCTGCGTTCGGATGTTTGACCAGATCGGTCAAAATTCTTCGGGTATACTCCTGATCCTCTCCCATCTGGGAACAGCCGTAGGGGTGGGGAAATGCGATGACTTCATCCACGGTACCTGCCTGCATGTCCCCGTAAGCTCCCTCATGGCAAGCAGCAGAACAAGTCTCCCCGGCGGTTCCAAAAGCCCTGGTTCCCGTTTCGGCCCCCACCTGAGAGCAGACCTCCCCGGCAGCCTCAGAAATCTCTGCCCCGCCGCCAAAACAGGCTGCCTGGGCATCCCTGCCGCCGTCTTCGGATGCGCCCGCACCGAAAAGCCCGAAACTTCCCTTAGCGCGCTTCAGATCCGCAAGCCAGTCATTGGCCTGCCTTGCGATGGCAGTGGCCACATTGTTCACACAGCCCACGGTAGGGATGATCCAGATTTCATTGCGGACGCCCGCCCTGCCGTCCGGGCGCCTGAAGCCCCGGAAGACGGAGCCTCTTTTGACAGGCCGCCCCTCTTCGGCAGGACCGGCTTCCCAAACCGGCCTGTACTCATACTCCAATATATCCCCCAGCGCCGTCCCCAGGTTATGGGTATGAATCCAGGAGCCGGCGCGGACGGTTTCTTTCGCATTGCCGATGGGATAGCCGTACTTGATAACCTTGCCTCCCGCAGGGATATCACGGAGCGCCATCTTATGCCCGGCGGGAATGTCTTCCAGCGCCGTGATCTGCCGCCCGCGGGGCTGTGCTGCCGCCTCTGCAGCGCCCTCTGCGTCCCTCTGCATGTTCTGTTTCAAATCGGAACCGGCCATTGCCCCTGTCCTGTCATTGCTCCTTTCGGTGTTTTCCCCGACGAATGTTTTGGATGTCCCATACACTGTACTGTACTGCAGCGCTGTCTGCGGACTCGCCGGTACTTCAAGAATCTCCCCGGCGGCAATGTCCCGCAGAGCCACCGCCACATTGTCCCTTTCATTGATCTTTATGAAATCCTGCATAGCGCCGCCCTCATGCCGTTCTCTCTGATATCCTCCAGGTATCCTGCCACCGCTTCGGTCAGCCCTTTTGTCCGGTTCAGATCCTGCCCGAAGAAATCCTCCCTGCCCAGGAACGCCTCGGCGAAAGCCCTGCTGTCTTTCCCGCAGTTGTCCCGGAAGAATTCCAGCACCTGCACATCGTCCCGAATTTCATACGTTTCCCCGTCCCTGTGGCCGATGAGCGCCTTGTCCCGAATCTCCGTTCCGTGGTAGAACGCCATCAGCGCCGCCAGCGAAAAGGTCAGCCGCTTTGGCAGCCTGTGGAACTTTTCTACATATCCCAAAAGGCTGGGCATGCACCTGGCACGCCATTTAGACACGGAATTCAGGGAAATGGAAAGCAAAGCGTGCTTCACATAGGGATTGTTGAACCGGTTTATGACCTCCTCCGCAAAGTTCTTAAGCTCCTCGCCGGGCAGGGTCAATGTGGGAATCACCTCGTCAAAGACGGTTCTCTCCATGAAGCTGCGGATATCCCCGTCCACCATGGATTCCTTTACGATATCATTGCCGCACAGATAGGAAGCCGGCACGAAAGACGTGTGGGCGCCGTTCAGGATGCGCACCTTTCTCTGTTTATAGGGCTTCTGGTTCTCCGTAAAGATCACGGGAAGCCCTGCCTCCGGCAGCGGGAGTTCCCGGCTTATGTCTTTCGGGCTTTCGATGACCCAGAGGGCAAAGGGCTCGCCCGTCACCAGAAGGCGGTCCTCATACCCCAGCGCCTCCCATTCTTCCTGCTCATTGTCTCCGGGATAGCCCGTTACAATACGGTCCACCAAAGTAGATGTAAAAATGCACGCCTCTTCCAGCCAAAGCTTAAAGGCATCGCCCAGCTTCCAGAGATCCGCAAACCGCATGACGCATTTCTTCAGCGCAGCGCCGTTGTCATCAATCAACTCCACCGGCAGCATCACCAGCCCCTTGTCCCTGCTGCCGCCAAATGTCTCATATCTGCGGTATAGGAACTTGGTCAGCTTGCCCGGAAAGGTTCCGGGCGGATTCCCATCGAACCTGTCGCTTTCGTCAAACACAATGCCCGCCTCGGTGGTATTGGACACAACGAAGCGCAAAGTTTCAAGTTCCGCCAGCTTCATGTACTTGTCGTACTGTCCATAGGCGTCCACGGCATCCGCAACGCTGGTAATTCGCCGGTTTTGTATTTTCGCCTCACCGTCCGCAATTCCCCGCAGGGATACCGTGTACTGGCAGTCCTGCCTGTGAAATTGTTCCAGGCTTCCGAACTCAATGGGCTTTACCAGCACGATATCCCCGTCAAATTTCCCCTGCTCATTGGCAATGTCGATCATGTAGTCGACAAATGCACGCAAGAAATTACCCTCCCCGAACTGTACGACTCTGACAGGTCTCTCCTGTTTCCCTGTCATTCCTTTTCCCAAGGTCTCCATACCGCTGCCTCCTGTCCCGATTCTGTGATACTGTTGTTTTTCTTCAGTCTCCGCTGCTATGTAAGCGCTTACATTTTTTATCTTACTTCCATAGATTCTTTTTGTCAATCACCAGTTTCGGTACAAAATGCCCTCGGTCCGCGGCTCTCAGTCTTTCCGCATCCGCGTTCACGCCTCCTTTCCGGCAGCGGACACCCAAAAGCCGCGCCCGGTAAAGCTAACTCCTTTCCCTTTATTCGCCGGTAATGCCGGTGTTTTCAATGCCCTGGATAAATTGCTTCTGTACGAACACATAGAGCAGCAGGGGCAAGATGGAGATCAGGGTAGTCTCAATGGCATCCTATCCCCCTACATTTCTTCAAAAAAATGCCCTGCATAATCCAGCCACTGTCTGGCGATGATCTGGTGTCCGCACACGGTGGGGTGAACCCCGTCCCATACCCAGTACTCCGCCTCTCTGACGGAGAGCAGCTCCTGAAATCTATCCTGAAGCGGCACAAATACTGCTTTATTTTTCTCCGCAATGGATCTGACCTTTTCCTGCAACGGCCGCAATAGCTTATTCCATGCGGCAAAGTCCTCCTGAATCGGACCGACCGGCAGCGCAAAAGGCTCGCATAATACTATTTTCACCCCAGGATTCGCCTCCCGGGCTTCCTCCAGCATCAGCTGATATATCTTCTCAAATCTTGCCGGCGAGGACCCGGCCCCGTCATGCAGGGTGCTTCCGCAGTCATTGATTCCCACCATGACACTGAGAATATCCGGTTTTAAGCAAATCGTATCCTCCATCCATCTGCCATATAAGTCCCCGACTCTGTTTCCCGAGACTCCCCTGTTATAAAATCGGAGATTCTTTTCCGGATATCTGCAGCCCATGGCAGCATTGATCAGAAACGCATACCCATGTCCCATCTGATGGTTCAGATCCCACGCATTCTCTTTTCCTTTCAGCCGGCCTCCGTCTGTGATGGAATCCCCCTGAAACAGTATTATTTTTTCTGTCTTACCCATTTTGTCGTTTTCCTTTCATCTCATGTTTAGAAATCTCTGTTTTTAATGCAGTTCCTCCTGTTTCCCCCCGCCATAAGAGCCGTCCCGGAGGCTCCGATGGCCGAAACCTCTGGGATACATTGCAAGAATTCTATTGTTTTTGTCCTACAGCATCAGTTGATGCTTAAGCCGGCGCTTGCGTATCCTGCGACTGTATTCAGTAAAGACAATCCGCTGGCTGTTGCCGAAAATACCAGCATCAGCCGCGTCTGGGCCGTCACGGGAATATTGAGCCCTGTCTGCACGCCGTTCAGCAATGTCCCGACGGATATGATTCCGGAAAGGGATGGTGTCAAGCTGATCAGCGTTCCGGCTATGGGAGAGAATACATTGTTCGGTGTCGCGGACTGGTAAATCTGCGCATTCACCGTGACAGTAGAGCCCACCAAGGAAAGAGCCGCTGTCGTACTGAAGTATGCGCTGAACGAAGTAATGATGCCTGCGCGCGGAACCTGGAAAGCAAAGTTGGAAAGGGTTCCACTGGCATTCGTGATATCAATCGTGGTTCCCAGAAGCGTAAGGCCCTGCGCACTGCTGCCAAATCCCACGAATGCGGGAATACCCGCAAGTCCACCGGCGATTGTCGTCAGAGACACCGGAAGCCCCGACGCAAAGGGGATGATGGCTCCTGTGCCTGCCACGCCGGTCGGCCCGATAGGGCCGGTTGCCCCGGTTGCTCCGTCTGCCCCGGTTGCTCCAGTTGCTCCGGTCGCCCCGGTCGCTCCGTCTGCCCCGGTTGCTCCAGTCGCCCCGGTTGCTCCGGTCGCACCGGTCGCTCCGTATGCTCCAGTCGCCCCGGTCGCTCCGTCTGCTCCGGCCGCCCCGGTTGCTCCGGTTGGCCCAGTCGCTCCAGTCGCTCCGTCTGCCCCGGTCGCCCCGGTTGCTCCGGTTGGCCCAGTCGCTCCAGTCGCTCCGTCTGCCCCGGTC
>CAJTZD010000016.1:0-1475 GCA_910584235.1 uncultured Acetatifactor sp. | reverse complement strand
CGCCCCGGTTGCTCCGGTTGGCCCAGTCGCTCCAGTCGCTCCGTCTGCCCCGGTCGCACCGGTTGCTCCGGTCGCACCAGTCGCCCCGGTGGGGCCGGCATCTCCCCTGCTTCCATCGTCCCGGCTCCGCAGAAACAGGGGGAATCGTACCCCTCCGTTTCCACATCCTCCGAATGCCGGGAACAATTTGACATGGCTGCATCCATCCCATAGCCGGCATCCGGTGATGTCCGGACTGCGCCCTGATTCCGGTTGCTGTGGGAGTTCTTTCCTCCCAACAGATTCGGCGGATTGAACTTCCAGTTCGCGTCAAAGTTATTCACTTGAAAACACCCCATTCATATTCGATATTAAGCCATGATGCGCATAATATCATGTTTCTATACTAATTATATGCATGGGGTGGAAACTTTGTTAGATTTTGCAGGAACGGCGCTTTTGTCACAGTCATGTATAACCGTCATCCACCTGCAAAACAATGCCTGCGGCAAAAGTTGACACACCACTTGCATAATACAGCGCAAAGTCTGCCATCTCTGCGGGCTCCGCCCAGAGTAAACTCTTTCTTTGCACCATACTCCTCAAAAGCGGTCAGCAGATCATTATCCGTCATATTCCTTGCTGCAATATATGCACTACATCATCGGAAACAGTGGCGATGTTCTTGCCGGCAAGCATCTGACTCATATATCGTTCACTTTTACTCTCTTTCGGAAGATTCACATAAATTTTAATATAAAATCCTCAAAGAGGCAATGGGAAAGTTCATTTACCCGCAGCCAAAGATCCTGAAGCCGGAACTGGCGGATTTCAGCTTTCCCGCCAAGTCAAGTGCATTTTCAAACATTCTTCCTTTCATGATGCTCCTTTCTTCCGAGAGAGTTCCTCTTGGCCTCCGTCTTCATAGTCCAGATACTCGGTGCAATGCTCCAATGGAATCCCAGATGGACGGACATCAGCACACCCCCCAATAGGCGGAAACCATATGCAGATTCCTTGCAAAGGAGCGCCCGCCTTTTATGGGCAGAAAAGACAGCGCATGACGGGAATAGATAATGCCGCTTATCATCAAACCGGCCATTGTACAAAGTATCAATAATACAAGCCCTGCCTGCATCATGCGCACAGGATGATATCTCCCTTTTAAAATGTTCCTGATCCAACTGCCAGTTTCAAAATCATTTTCTCCGTTTCCACTTCCAGCTCCTGCGCATGAGCGAAGATAAAGCTGACGGCCCTGGCCAGATCCTCACAGGCCGTCTGGGCGCCCACGTACCGCCTTTCTTATGATCACTCATTATAAACAAAACGAGGCTCCCGAAGAAGTCTCGTTTTATTTATCAGCTTATACTTTAGGGTTATAACAGAGCCGCGCCCATTCCGTTATACTGCAGACCGCCAGGATTTACAGTAATGCCTCCGGGAAAATACCTGGCTGGCGGTCTGCAGTCGGGTTGTACTGCAAATTCAACCGG
>CAJTZD010000015.1:31367-84754 GCA_910584235.1 uncultured Acetatifactor sp. | reverse complement strand
CGGCATTCACGGCTGCCCTCCCTCCCTGTGTGGGATTTGGTGCTGCCTGCCTGTTCTGCATGGCGGGCGGCATCCCCTGAACGGGCTGCTGTGCCTGTGCATGCTGCTGCGGCTGTGCTGCTGCAGGGGCCGTTCCCTGCGCTGCCTGTCTTGCGGCTGCGGGAGCTGTTCCCTGCGCTGCCTGTCCTGCTGCTGTGGGGGCTGTTCCCTGTGCTACCTGTCTGGAGGCTGCCGGTGCTGCACCTGCCTGATGCATGGCGGGCGGCATTCCCATGGCCTGCCCCACTTCTTCCGGCATGGGGATGTATTCCTCTATCCCATACTGTCCGGGGAAGGCTTCCTCCTGGAGGACCTCACCGTCACCGGCTGCACCTGCCTGAAGGGCGGAGTCCATGTATGTGCCTTCCGGCAGTGCGCCTCCCGCCCCTGCAATCATCTGCGGGTCAAAAGGCGCCTCTGTCACTTCCGGGTCCATGTCCCCTTCCCTGTCGGCAAACTGCAGCCCGAATCCTGCATCCGATAATGCCCTTCCCACTGCAGCCGTCTCCGCCAGTTCCACGAACTTGTTCCCGAACTGGCCGTCCGCAGACATGTATTTCTGTGCCAGCGCATTGGAGATGAAGTTGTCCTCATGGTCATTGCGGTCCAGGTATACCCTTGCCTCCACGATGGCCACCTGCTCCGTCAGCTTCAGGATCTTCTTTACGATCTTCCCCTCCGGGTATCTTAAGCGGAACCAGAGCTTGCGGTAGGCCACGTCAAGGTAGTATTTCCCCGCCTGCCCCTCATTCTGGATCAGGCGCATATATTTCCTGGGATCGAACCCTTCCACTCTGTTCAGGCTCCTGATCCCCTCCACCTCGTCATACATGCAGGCGCTGTTCATTGTCATCTCATTCATCTGTCTTCTCTCCTTCCTTTTCCTGGGGAGGGGTATATAAAATAAGTACCCGCCTCCCCGCATTTTCTTGAAATTTTTTATGGTTTCTTTCAGATTTTCTTACACAAGGTATCTGCACATGAAATCTTCAAAGCTGTCATGATCGCTCCAGTCTGCCGTTTCAGCTTCATCTTCCGCCGTGGCATCCCACAGTTCCAGCAGGTCATTGTCATACCCGGACGTATCCGCGTCAAGCCCGTGGTGCAGGCAGTATGCCGTCCACAGGCAGCGGAGCTGGTCCCTGCCGAGTTCTTCATCGAAACAGCCCTGTCTGGCAAACTCCTTCAGGTATTCCATTTCAGCCTCCCGGCTGACCTTGCCCTGCAGGGATTCGATGATCCCTGCGGCGGCATGATAGCCGTCCCGCCGCAGTATATCCAGTTGAAACCGGATGTCTGTTCCATTCTCCATCTTTTAACTCCTTTCATCTGTTCCTGCTTTTTGGTTGTTATGATGCCTGTTCCATGGACAGCATGAGCTGGCCGTCTGCGCCTTCCAGCAGTTCCATGTTCCCGGACAGCCTGATCATGGTCCTTTCCATGCTGCCGCCGGTTGTTTCTATTCCATCTGCTGTTTCCATTCCATCCGCTGTCTCACTTCCTGCCTCCCCGGTGGTAAAACGCCACTGGTTCAGGTGATAGAACAGGGTACACCATACTTCGTTGTCCGGATGGGGAAACGGCTTTGCAAGGCTGTCCCCGATAACCACGATGGCTGGACATCCCAGTAAGGACATCTGTATGTAGCACATCATGGCTGCCGTCCGGTCTATATCCTGCGCCACGAACAGTACATGCTTCTGGTAATTGATGCCGTGCCTTTTTGCCACGTTTGCAAAGGCGATCAGCATGGCGCCCGCGCCGCACGCAGGATCGTTTACGCTGATGCAGCCTTTTTCTTCCAGCTTCTCTGCTTTTTCATCTCCTGTAAACTGCAGCTCGGACATAAATTCGCAGATATGGTAAGGCGTAAAGAACTGCCCCTTCTGTTCCTGCTGCAAGTCCAGGTAATGGTACAGGCTGCCCAGGAAATCCTGCTCCGGGTTCTCCTCCAGCGCCAGCACCACCAGCCCCAGCATCTTCGGGAATGCCTCCTGGTCCTCCTTCTGATAGCTGTGCATGATGGAGAGGTACTGCTCCTCCCGTTCCCCATTTTCCGGTCCGGGCATCACATTTGCCAGGGACAGCGCTGACAGGCTCAGGAAATCGTTCCATACCTGCCATCTGGAGTAACGGTAAGCAAATTTATCTATCAGGGTGCTGAACTCCTTTTTATAGTCTCTTTTCTTCATACGGCAGCCCCCTATCCGGCAAGCTGGCCGACACGGATCTCAAAATCCATATCCATTTCGCTGTTCCGGACAATGATGCAGTCCTTGTCCCCATCCATTACCTTGAACCCGTTCCTTGCTGCGGTATCCTCGATATTGGAAAGGAGCCTTTCCTTCTCCATAAACTCATCCTGACAGTTACAGCTCTCACAGCCGCACTCGGAAAGCGTGCAGCGGTACTGCCTGCCGGTATCCGGTGTGGCAACATACGGATTGCATACAGCGTGCCCGTATTCCTTTAAGATGGATACGGTGCTGTCGAACACTTTTCTGAGGATCTCAATGTCCCAGGGGAGCCTTTCCTGTGCCTGGTCCACATTCAGTTCCAGGAGCTGCATCAGATACCAGTAGGTCTGCGTATCTATCCAGCCGGCCCTTTCCGCCATGCGCTGGGTCATCTCCACTTCCCCTGTTTCTGCCATTTCTTCTGTCTTTTTCTCCATATCTTCCATTTTTCCCTGCTCCTTTCAAATCTTCCATGTCTGGATGGCCAGACATGCCTCTCATAAGTTGATCACTTCCTGACGGTATCCGCCGCTTTCAGGCCGCTTTGCCTTTTCCTCCAGCACCCGGTTATATTCCCTGATGACGCGCTCCCCAAGGCGGGTATTGCGCCGGTCACACTCCGTATTGTGGATGGCGGTGCAGACGGCCCGCTTGCTGCCGATGATGGCGACCTGTACGCCTGCCCTTGTTACCGCGGTGTAGAAGATGTTCCGCCGCAGCATCTTATAGAACATGGGCAGCCACGGCAGGATCACCATGGGGTACTCGCTTCCCTGGCTCTTGTGGACCGTCGTTGCATAGGCGTGCTCCACCATCTCCAGCTCCTCGCTTCCGTATTCCACCCGGCGTCCGTCCGAAAACTCCAGTTCCGCAAGCTCCGAACCGTCCTCATCCACATAGATGTTTCTGATGTACCCGATGTCGCCGTTGCTGATCTGGTCTTTGTTCTTGTTGTGGATGATCCTGTCGCCCAGGCGGAAGGTGCGCTTCCCGGAACGGATCTCCGGCTTCCCCTCCTCCTTCGGGTTCACCATCTCCCAGAGCCTTTCATTCAGTGCGTTCACGCTGGCTTCCCCCGTCTTGCGGTAGGGCGTCAGCACCTGCACCTTGTCCATGCCGAACGCGTCCACGCTGGCACGGTACAGCTCCTGCACTTTGTCGGCGGCTTCCTCTGCGCTCCCCGCAGGGATGAACGTAAATCCTGTGCCGTAATCCAGGGCCGCATCATTTTCCTGCATCCGTTTCGCATTGGCGATGATGCGGCTGCCCTCCGCCTGGCGGAAGATCGTGTCGAGCACCGTCACCGGGATGACGCCGCACTGCACCAGCTCGCGGAACACGTTTCCGGGGCCTACGCTGGGGAGCTGGTCCACATCCCCCACCAGCACCAGGCGGCTCCCCGTCCGGATATGGTCAAAAAAGATGTGCGACAGCCTCATGTCGGACATGGTGAACTCGTCCGCTATGATGAAATCCGCCTCCAGCATGCCCTCCATTTCCTCGCTGTCCTCGTCGCTGGTCAGCCCCAGGGCGCTGTGCATGGTCATGGCCTCCTGCCATCCCGTGCTCTCCGCCATCCTGCGGCTCGCCCTTCCCGTGGGCGCTGTCAGCAGCACGCTGCCGCCGCCCAGTTTCCCATGCACATAGAGCAATACTTTCTGTACGGTTGTCTTTCCTGTCCCGGGGCCGCCGGTGATGATGCTGACCGGATGGCGGAACGCCTTCCTGACACCCTCCTCCTGTTTCGGGGAAAGGCTGATGCCCAGTTCTTTCTGCGCTTCCGCCAGCAGGAAAGCAATATCCTGTTCCTCCTGTTCTGCCGTAAGCAGGGATACCAGATTCTTTGCCGCATTGCACTCATACCCGTACATATTCGCGGGATAAAGCGCCCCACCTTCATAGTACATCCTCCCTTCCTTCACCAGCTGGTAGAGCACCTTGTAGACTGCCATCTCCGTGACGGCCTCACGCTGGTAGCCCTTGTTCAGCTGTCCATATGCTTTCTTCTGGAGCTGCTGCTTGTCCTGGTACAGATGCCCTTCCTGCATATCCTGTTCCATGCAGTACCAGATGCATCCTTCGATCCGCATGGGGTCGTCCGGCTTTCCCTTGTTCGCTTTTGCAATCTCGTCCACGGTCAAAAAGCCGAAGCCGCTGATCCTGCACAGCGCGAAGGGCTGGTTCTTTACCGTATCCAGCGCCGCATTTCCAAATTCCTCATAGATCTTCCGAATCTTTTTTGGTGTCACCTTAAAGGGCGTCAGATACGCCGCAAGGTCCCGCATGGCATGGCTGCCCTGATAGGATAAGAGGATGCCGTCCAGCTTTTTACGGGTGATGCCCTTGATCTCCAGCAGGCTGTCCGGGTAATTGTCCAGCACATCAAATGTCCTTGTGCCGAACTTCTCCACGATCAGCTCCGCCAGCTTCGGCCCGATCCCCTTGATCATGCCGGAGGACAGGTAGACTTTTATCCCTTCCTTTGTCTGGGGCAGGATTTCCTCATAACTCTCGACCTGTAACTGCAGTCCATACTTGTTCTTTACCCAGTTCCCCGTAAGCTCCGCTTCCGTGGCCTCCGTATCCGGCAGGCCGTTGCCCGTTGCCGTGAACCGGGCGCCTTTTCCTTTATAACGGGTGTCTTTTGCCGCTTCCGGCACGTCCGTATCCTCTGTATGGTACACGAAGATGCAGAACCCGTTGTCTTTGTTATGATATATTTCTCTTACAAACCTGCACCTCATCTGTTTTCTCCTTTCTGTGCCCCTTCTTCCTCCCAGTCATACAGCAGGAGGTCGTGGCTGGAAGTCCGGGCAGCTTTCCCGCTCCTCCGGAAGCAGTAGTTCCGGAAAACGAATCCCGTAGGCTTATGGGTATACCGTACCGCAAGGACCTGGTATTCCGTGCCCAGCCAGGATGCCTTCCCTACGGCTTCTTCCGTCTCCTCACCGAAGTCCAGGGCATACAGCCAGTTGTCACAGGTGCCGTGTGGGCCGGCATGTGCCTCCCCTCCCGGAAGGGAGAGGAGCTTCTCTTTCATGGCATGGTAGTCTTTCAGCCCCGGATGTGCCGCCAGGGTATCTGCAGCCAGTGCCTTTTCAAACTCGCAGAACGGGGTGAAAGGGGTCTTCCCCGGAAAATCCCCGTTCCCGTCAAGGCAGCGGACCTCGCCTCCGGCAATGACCTCAAAGATGATGTCCGCCCTGACCGTACAGTCATTCTCACAGTAGTTCCCTGCAGGCGAGGCCGTATACCAGGTCCCGTCTGCCATGGAGCGGTTGAAGTAGCGCTCCGGCCCTTCTGTGGTGCAGAATGTGTCCCTGCACAGGCCGGACTCCTCCATATGGAGCGCCACCCTGATGTGTTTCCAGGCATCCCCCTCTTTCCTGTCCGGTAAGGCTGTCCCGGAGGTTTCCTTTATCTCTGCAAGCATGGCGCCTCCTTCCTGCTCCAGCAGGGCATAGGCGGGGATATGCAGTTCCCCCGCCATCTCTATCTCGCCCCGCATCCCGCTGCTGATCCGGCTTCCGCACACAATGATGGCTCTGCTCAGTCTCAGTATGGAAAGCCCGAAGGCAAGCCCCGCTTCCCTCTCCTCCGGGATATTGTCATCCAGGTATTCCGGAAGGAAGCTGTGGGGCGCTATCGCCCTGCATCCGAACGTCCCGGATACAAGGCGTGCATAATGCGCCGCTTTCTCCATGTTCTGCCGTATCCCCTCTTTGGTCGGTGCCGACAGGGGCGAACAGATGTATACAATGTCATTTTTCTTCATTTAAGCTGCTCCTTTCGTTTTTACGGAAAACCGCCTGCTTTCCGTGGTGTTCACATAGTCGTCATAGACGTCCGGATGCTGCGCCTTTAAACGCTCCAGCCCCTTCTTGTCTATCCCCGTGCGGTAGGCAGGGTTGTAGGAGACCACATACTCCGTGCCGCCGTCCTTTATGACGCCGGTACAGCTCACGCCCATCTCCTCCACGATCTCCGCATAGGCTTCCTTCATCTTTTCCTCCAGCTTCTTTGCCTCGCTGTCATGCTGCGCCTTCTGCTCTTTCAGCTCCATGTACTTACGGATGCTGCCAAGATGCTTACGGCCCAGTTTGACCTGCTCCGCATCCTTGTCCGCCGGCCCGCAGTGCTTCCGGATGCTCTCCAGCACCAGGTCGGGCTTCTCGGTATAAGGCGGCTCCACGCCTTTTTCCACGTTCTCCTTCCAGAAGAATTCCTCCTCCGCGATCAGGTCCTCCTCAATATCCAGGTCACGCTCCATGTAACGGATGAAGAATTCATTCTCGTTGTTCCCATACAGGCAGGCGAAGTACATCCTGTCGATGTTCATGACCGCCATGTAGTGCCTGCCCTGGTATTCATAATTGACCGGTGTGGAATCATTGGCCCACTTACCCTGGCAGTTATAGTTGGTGGTCTTGCACTCAAGGATGCCTTTGCTGCCGTCGGGGAAGTCTATGAAGAAATCCACGTCTGCAAGCATGAACGGGCAGAGCGGGTGCCGGAACATCTTCCGGACGGGGTACACCTTCAGCCCTGTCTTTCTGGAGAATATCTCCGCAACAAGGTCCTCCAGCCTGTGGCCCACTTCCTTTGCCACCCAGTTGTCTTCCTCCTCATCCATGACCGCCTGTATGCCCAGCTTGTCATAGTACAGGTCACGTTTCGTACAGAACGGCGACATTCCCATGATAGCTGCGGCGTCGCTCCCGCCAATCCCTTTGCGGCGGTAGGAGAGCCAGTCCTCCCTGCTCAAATTCTCTGTTTCTACAAACACCTCTGCCTCATAATCCATATCCAGTCCCATTCTTTTCCTCACTTTCTGCCGCCTTCTGCGGCTGCATGCTGCGGACAGAAAAAGAGAAGGTGTTTTCCCTTCTCTCCCTGTCCTTAGCGTTATCCTGTTTTACTCTGTTCTGCGGCAGGCTGCTGCTCTGTTTTCTGCTGCGCTCTGCGCCTGGCGGAAAGGACAAGGGCATCCTCACCGATCCCGGCGTCTGCCTTCGGCTTCCTGCCTGTCCTTTTCCGGCACTTCTCAATGGCTGCAGCCCGGTCATAGCAGATCTTCTCCTGTAAGTCTGCAGTGATCTTCCGGCACCTGTCACGCATACGCTCATACTGGAGCGCCCCGCAGAATCCCAGGCGCTCCCTGTCCGTCTGCAGGAGCTCGTCCAGCATGTCAGCGTAATCCGCAAGGACGTTGCATATGACGGTCAGGTCCCCCTGGCAGCTTTCTATTGTCTTTTCCTGCATCCTGTCCACA
Organism: uncultured Acetatifactor sp.; assembly: GCA_910584235.1. Taxonomy (GTDB): domain Bacteria; phylum Bacillota; class Clostridia; order Lachnospirales; family Lachnospiraceae; genus Acetatifactor. The sequence goes on along the minus strand of CAJTZD010000015.1, from coordinate 77,206 downwards.
TCATAATAATGGATGGGGACTGCAGCCATCCCGCTGCACGCACCCTGCTCCATGATCTCCACGGAATCCTTTACCATCACAGCGGATCTCCTTTCCTGAAAATGGATACTTCCTTTTTTTCCCTGCCATAACGATAGATACAGTTCGACAGCCTTTCCTCCCTGGGCAGTTCCTTTTCGTTTATCTCACGCACCACTTGTGGGCTGATCCTGTCTTCATCCCAGTTCCTGTATGCAAGAATCACGATCTCATATATGCTGCTGGGATAGATGAGCAGGTCACAGCCCTTTTTTTCAGCGGTTTCCTGAAGGAAAGATGCATTGAACAGACAGGCGGCCCCGAAACGCTGTCCACGGCAGCCTGCCATACACATGTCCACCTCCCTTTTCAGGCTGCGCTCTATTTCCCTAAGTTCCTCCTCTGGTTCCCCTTTCATGACATCCCGTAGTATATCTGATGTCTCTATAATCCGGCAGCCATCATCATGAAGCAGTCTCTCCATACCAAGCCGGTGCAGTTCCTCTTCCGTGATCTCCCAGGCTGACGCCACTCTATCCGTGATCTCTGCGGTGGTCTCTTCCATGCCTGTTTTCTTCTCCAAATCAAGGTAATAAACAACAGCAAGGTCAAGGAACCTTCTATGGGGTCTGGCTTCCAGCGCTTCGGCATTGGCTTCATAGTTGATGAGCTTTATCCTTACCAGGTCTTTCAGTTTCCCGAAGTCATCCAGCCCGTCTGCAATATCCTGGGAGATTTTTTCCTGCCGGTATATCTGGAGCAGGGTCTTCGGCAGCTGTTCCGGGGGCACCTTCTCCAAAAGGCAATATAGCATAAGTTCCTCCAGATATATCACTGGAGCCACGGCTTCCCCTTTTTTGCGGATGCAGATGCCATGCAGGACGGGACAGTTGTTGTCCCTCCTGTCCTGGGGAGTTATTTCATATCCTTCCCCCAGCATCGCTTCCAGCGCCTTCATGACATCTTTCCGATACTCTTCCATCATTCTTCCTTTCCCCCTTTCTACCATCTGTATGCCCCCGGCACGTCATATTCTCTCCAGTTCACGGAAAGCGCCCTGGCAATGGTCTCCTCCATCCTGGCGATCCTGCCTCCTTCCTCGCCCTCGCAGGCAAGCATGTAGAGGATCTCGGAAATGCCGAAATAGATGTCATGTGCCGTACAGGGGCCTTCCCCGTACTGTGCCACGAACAGGTCCACCGCTTCCGCCGCATATTTCCGTGCAATGCCCAGCTTGTCCATGACGCCCTTCATACAGTTGACAGGGTTCATGACCTCGATTTTCAGCAGCTTCACAAGGTTCCCGGCGGCAAGCTGGTACTTCCCGTACAGGACCTTTAACTGGTCGTCGAACTCGCTGAGTTTCGTGCCGTTCCTGTGCCCCAGCCGCAGCGGGCTGCCCAGGCTGATGGTGGTGTTCTCCTTTCCGGATACCAGCATGGGGAAGATGTTCGCCCCGCCGGAGCCTGTGTCGGATGTGGTGATCCTTACCACCGGCTTCATCTCATCGGGTGTCTTCCCATGCAGGGCCAGTTCCTTCTTATAGGCATCCAGCAGTCCGTCCTCTTCGGAAAGCTCCCAGAGGGCGGATGCCATGTCATGCTCATAGAAGCCGGCAAGGTAGCTGCAGCCTTTGAAGTTCCCTGTCAGGTAGTCCACGGAATGCAGGAAGACCTGCTCCATGTCAAGCACCGCATAATCGTGGCAGTCGCCTCCCAATACTGCGGATACTTTCCCTTCCGAGATGCGAAGAAGCGCCTCGCCCTTTGCCACCTTCAGGCAGTCGTTCAGGATTCGCGCATACACGCTCTTTTCCACCCTGCGCAGCCCCGCGCCGGAGATCCCCGCGCGGTCAAGGATGCTCTTGATTGCGCAGCTCCTTACCGGGTAATACTGGTTCCTTACCTTCAGGAGCAGGCCCGTGTTGATGATGGTGTCCGTGATGATGTCCTCGTCCAGCCCCTCGTCTGCATACTTCTCCTTCAGTTCCTCCTCCACTTTGCTCCCGCTGGTGATCGCCACCAGGCGCAGGTTTTTGGAGTTCCTCCTTTCCCAGAACGAATTCCTGCCGATGCTTTTCAGGCACTCAAGGAAATCCTCCTGCTTCTGGAATACGCCGCGGTATCCGTCGGCAAATACTCTTGTCTCATTCATTTTCGTTCCACCTTTCTTTTCTCTCCGTTTGCGGAGGTTATTTTTATCCAGCCGCTTATGCGGACAAGCCCTCATGGGCATTTCTGGCAACAAAAAAGGAATGGCTCTTGACGGTTTCCATTCCATACTGCGTGTGGCAATCCACAAATCTGTTTTTGTCCCTTACAGTTATACACATCCTGCGGAAACAAAAAAGTGCCAAAAGACTGCCATGCTTATACATGGTATCCTCTGACACTACTTACAATCTTAAACAGCGTATGCCCCGGTTCTCCCGGAAAGGAGCCGGAACCTGCCGGTTTCCTCAGAGGTGCGGATATATCGGGTATATCCAGCCTGTCCCCGTTCCCCGTCTGCAGGTAAGCATAAAAATCAATTACGGGTTTATATTAACACAATATCTTGTATCATGTCAACTTGAATATACTATATATTCCATATCCTTTTGCTGCTATTTTCATCTTTTCAAATTTTATTTCAAAATTTTTCAAGTTTTTATCCCCTCCCGGATATTTACTTTATAGATCAGCTTTTTATCGTGGCTGGTCATTTGTTCTTTGACAACTGAAGAACATACACCATCATGTATATGGGTTCTGGTGGGTGGCTCCCTGCTCTTGGTATGCCATCCGTCCAAATTGAATTGCACACAGTGCAGCCAGGCAACGCGGCCGGGGAGGGCGCAGGAGGCGGTGATGGGAGGTATGTGTAAATTTAGAATAGGACAACTATTAACAAGCATAGATTATATTGAATATACAGATGGAGGAAATATGGATAAGCAACAAGCTCACCCTATATGTCAAGAAGATATTCAGGCGGTTGACATCCAAAATCTAGTTGACATCAGCGATGTCAAAATAGACACCACCATGAAAAAGACTGACAGAATACAAACATTTATCAGGGATATAAGAAACCCGTATTGTTTCCGTTGTAAAAATACTGTTGTTAAAGTTTCTTTTTGCAGCGAAGGCGGATCTTTTCAGGAACTGCTTCAGGATTATTTTAGTTCCCTGTCTCATAACGAATAATCTGAAATCCTTGCTTTTGCGCCCTTTTTTATATATGATAAAGGGGAAGCAATGTGCATTTATATTTTTAGGTTATTCTGAATTTGTTTTTAGAAAGGATGAATGATCATGAATATAAATGACGAACTAAAAGAATGGATGGTGGGAGATTACACCCGCCTTTCAAAAGAGGATGGTGATAAAGAAGAAAGCGACAGCATCAATAACCAAAAAGCTCTAATTCAGCACTATGCCGAAAGCCGCCCTGAATTACGTCTGGTGAAGCATTATTCCGATGACGGATATACAGGGGTAAATTTCAACCGTCCTGGTTTTCAGGAAATGCTTGAAGGAATCAAAAACGGACAAATCAACTGTATCATTGTAAAGGACTTGTCACGGTTCGGGCGCAATTACATAGAAGTCGGTCGTTATATAGAACGAATCTTTCCGGCTCTTGGCATCCGTTTCATTGCAATCAATGATAATTATGACAGTTTGTACAACAACTCATCCTCCGACCAGCTTCTTCTGCCGTTTAAGAATTTGATCAATGATGCTTATAGCCGGGATATATCCGTAAAGGTGCGCTCCAACCTAGATGTGAAGCGCAGGCAGGGTGATTTTGTAAGCCCCGCTGTTCCCTATGGGTACAAGCGTTTGGAGACGGACAAGACAAAGCTTGCCATAGATGAGCCTGCGGCCAATATTGTCAGGCTCATTTTTGCGAAAAAAATCGAAGGACAGAGTAACCTGCAAATTGCTGCTTTATTAAACCAGATGAAGGTGCCCACGCCTATCAGGTACAAACAGGAGAGCGGAAGCCGTGCAAAAACTGCTTTTCAGGTATACAGTACGCCAAAGTGGTATGGTGCTACAGTCAGACGCATCCTTGAGAATGAAATCTATACTGGTACACTGCTTCAGGGAAAGACATACCGGCCTAATTACAAAATCCGCAAACCTGTTGCCAGACCGCAGAAAGACTGGTTCCGCAAGGAATACGCCCACGAAGCCGTTATCAGCCGAAAGGATTTTGATTTGGTTCAAAGCATATTAGATACAGATACACACCAATCTGTCGGCCAGGAAACCATTTATCCCTTCTCAGGCATTGTATACTGCGGCAACTGCCACCAAAGCTGCAACCGCAAGCAAACAGTAAAGAAAAACAAAAGCTATTTCTATTATGGCTGTTATCTTTCCAACCACACTACCTGCTGCAAAGGATTCTGCATCAATGAGTCCTATCTGGAGCAAACCGTGTTAAATACGTTACGTCAATACATAAACGACCTGACTGACATGGAGCAAATGCTTTCCCATCTGGAAAACATCCCCAATCAGCAAGTCGAAATAAAGACCTTGACGCAGGAAATCGAACATGCGGAAACTGCTTTGCAAAAATATCGGCAGCTCCTTGCCTCTCTTTATGAGGATTACCACGAAGGCTTGTTAAACAAAGAGGAATACCTGGACTTAAAAGAATCCTATCAGACGCAGATCAATGAACTGTCCGAGGCATTGGATAACATGACGGCACAGCAGAGTGGACTGACTGCCCCATTCATGGCTGATACATCTTGTATAGATGAGTTCCGCAAATATTTGGAATCTCCTGCCCTCAACCGCAAAATGCTGGTATCTATGATAAAAAAAATATACATTTATCCTAAAAACCGGATACATATTGTTTTCCGGTTTCCTGATGAGTTTGAAAAGCTGCTGCATTTCTTGCCAGACACTGTTTCTAATAAGCTCATAGCAAGGGAGGTGTAGACGGATGCCACATAAAAGAAAAGGCAGAATTGCAGATACAGCCGCAATGGATTCTAACGGCGTTTCTTCCAGTCTGGAGGGCTCGTCCAAACTGATGCCTACTGGTTTATACCTGCGCATATCCGGCGAGGAAGCTGCAAAGGGCGAAAAACTGAATAACCAAAGAGACTTGCTGTTCAGCTTTGTCAAAAAGCAAAATGACTTAAAAATTGTCGATATTTACTCCGACAATGGGGAAACCGGAACAACCTTTGACCGCCCGGAATGGACCCGTTTAATGGAGGATGTAAGAAAGAAACGTATCACATGTATCGTGGTAAAAGATTTGTCACGGTTTGGAAGGAACTACATAGAAACCGGAAATTATCTTGAAATGGTATTTCCTGTCTTAAAGGTTCGCTTTATAGCAGTCAATGACAACTATGATTCAGAGCAGTTAGAAAGCAGTGCCCTTCAGCCGTTAGACACCATGATCAAAGGCATTGTGAATGAAGCCTACGCAAAAGACATCTCCCGCAAGATATTTACTGCAAAAGAAATCCAACGGAAAAACGGATTATATTACGGGAATGTGCCGCCTTATGGCTACTGCAAAGATCCGGCTGACCCACACCACCTGATTGTCAATCAGGAAACAGCGCCTACAGTACGGGAAATTTTTCAATGGAAACTTGAAGGTATGGGAAATTTTCAAATTGCCCGGCTCTTGAATGAAAGAAATATTGCAGCGCCGATGCGTTATCAGTTTCTGGCAGGCGCTGTAAAAGCTCCTCGTTACGAAAACAGCATCTGGCAGGGCATTACCGTCAAAGTCATCCTAAGCAACCGCACTTACACCGGGGATCTAGCAATGGGGAAAAAGAGGAAAAACCTCTCTAAAAACCTTACAAAAAGCAGGAATATCCCCTATGAGGACTGGGTAATAACGGAAAATACCCATGAGGCTATCATAAGCCGTGAATTATTCTTTGAGGTCCAGCGTATCTGTATGCAGGAGCTGGAAAAAAACAGGGCAAGCCGTCACTGTCATTCGGATATTGATTCGCCGGATGATATTTTTGCCGGATTGGTTTACAGCGGGAACACAGGGCTCAAGATGTATCGGACACGAAACTATTATGAAAAGCATGGCATGAAGTATCGTTATACCACTATTTCACAAAGGGATGCGGACTACTCAAAATGTTCAATCGTTACCATCAAGGAGGAACAGATACGGGAAACCCTTGTCTGCATCCTGAAAAAGCAAATGGAATTGGCATTGGAGCTGAATGATTATCTTGACACGGTACAGGAACATCAGACATTTCTTAGCAGAAAGGAGGCATTGGAAAAGCAAATCAATGAACTTGCCGCAAGGAACAAAGAACTTACTTCTATGCAGGCAGATTTATACCTGCATTACTCGGAAGGACTGCTTACCCGTGAAAAATATCTAGCGCAAAAGGAAGAATATAGACTGGAAAGGCTTTCATCAGAAAACCGGGTGGCAGAACTGAAATCCACCCTTGAGCGCTTGAAAATACGCTTTTCCCCACATAACCTATACATCCGGCTTCTATTGGAATTCTATAAAGGCGATTTCTTGTCAAAGGATCTTTTACATAGGTTGGTTGACAAAATTTATGTCTATGATTCTAAAACACTTGAAGTTGTTTTCAAATATCGGGATGAAATAGAACCTGTACTCAAATTCCGTGAAAGCGGGGTGTTGCAATGAAAAGCAACTATTCTTCCGAAAATTTTATGGGCGACAATATTCTTGCCTGCTATCTGAGGGTATCCGATGAAGATTTTGACTTGAGGCATAATGTTCTGAAAGACGAAAGCACCAGCATCAGCGCACAGCGGCGGCTGATACACAGCTATATTGAATCAAAGCCTGAGCTTAGGCAGATGAACATAAAGGAGTTTCTGGATGACGGTTATTCCGGTACGAATTTTGAACGGCCTGCAATCCAGGAAATCTTTCAACTGGTGTCCGAGGGCAGGATAGGTGCTATTATCGTAAAAGACATGTCACGGTTTGGACGGAACTATATCGAAACTGGCTGTTATATTGAGCAGGTTTTTCCTTTAATCGGAATACGGTTCATAGCCATCAATGATTCCTTTGACAGCTCAGAGTATATCGGTAATACACCCGGACTTGAAATGGCGTTCAAAAATGTTATTTATGACTATTACAGCAAGGATTTGTCTGCCAAAGTAAAGAGCATTAAGAAGATACAGCAGAAACGTGGAGACTTTGTAGCAGCAAAACCGCCATATGGATATATTATTTCTCCCGTTGACCGGCACAAGCTGGAAATTGATCCCAAATCCGCAGAAGTTGTAAAGGATATATTTCGTCTGACGCTTTCTGGATGGAAACCGGTTAGAATTGCACAATGGCTAAATGAACTGCTTATCCCTACCCCTGCACAGAGGTTACACAAACTTTATGGCTTTCAATGCGGCGGTTTCACTGAAGATCAACTGATGTCCCAAATTTGGAAGCCTGTACAGGTCACAAAAATCCTTCAGGATGAAACCATGACGGGAGCGACTGTCAACAACCGCGTTCAGGTAAAAGGAGTAGGCAGCCGAAAGTTCAAGCGGCAGAAAACGGAAGACCATGTAGTTGTCAGGGATACCCATGAAGCAATTATTGACCGGGATACATTCCTTCAGGCAGCTGCAATTATCCGTAATCGCAAGACTGTTCGTACTGATAACCGGAAAAAGAATGAAAACCTGTTTTACCAGAAGATTTTCTGCGGCCATTGTGGATGCAGGCTGAAGCATGAAGTCCATACGCGCCATTCCCGTATTGATGCGATTTATTATTGCCCTCATGCAAGACCTTCAGGTGGGGGTACATGTAATCTTCATTCCATAAAAGATGAAGTGCTAAAGGAACAAGTGCTACGTCCGCTGCAGGTTCAGGTTCAGCTTATTTTGGACAGGCAGATGCCTCTCCCAAAGTCGGACAAGGAAAAACTCCAAAGCAGGTTGCGGACAATTTCACGGCTGCTAGAGCAAAATAAAGGAAAAGTTCCCCGCCTATATGAAGAATACAGAACAGGACACATGAGCCGGGAACAATTTGTCAAACAAAAAAATGCCATATCATCTGCAAACGATGAACTTGACTCGGAAAGGAGTGAAATAGAAGAAAAGTTATACGCCATAGAATCTGCGCAGAAAAAAACTGAGTCAGAGTCGCTGCTGGAGATAACCAGACTGGAAACTCTAACTCAGAACGCCGTTGATCTATTTGTAAGCAAAGTCGTCGTAAATTCCCCTGATTCCATTGAAATCACTTGGAAGTCAAAGGATTTATTTGATGAAATGTACAATAGGAATGCCTAAAAATCAGCATTCCTATCGAAAAATGAATAATATACAAAAGATTGTAACTACAAACCGGTTTGTCTGTCTGAAACACAATACTCCACGATGACAATGGGCACCCCGGTCTTCTTCAGCAGGTAATAGCTGTCGTTTGCCTTGACCTGGCGCTTGTTCTCCGGATCCACGCTTTCCACCAGCTTCTTCTGGATCCCCTCCGCCAGCCGCTGCCCCTGGACGCTTCCCGTATAGTAAAATACCTGGGCTCCGTGCACATATTCCTCCGGATAGCTGTTCTGGTGAATGCTCACCGTCAGCGCCGGCGCTTCCTCTTCAATCAGGGCGATCCGCCGCTTCATGTCCTGTACTTTCTTGTTGGAGGCATCCGCGTCGTTCAATCCGGCGTCCGATTCCCTTGTCATCACCACCTCCACATCATTCATCTCCAAATACTGCTTTACCAACAGCGCAATCTGCAGATTTATGTCCTTTTCATTTGCTCCGTTAATTCCCACCTTGCCGGGATCATCGCCCCCGTGTCCCGCGTCCACAACCACTCTGCGCCGGTCCTTTTCCACCTCCACGTCTTTCCCCGCCACATAGGCTGCAGCCTCCCGCCCAACATAGAGCACGGAAACGAGCAGCAGCAGGGTAACGGCCGCTGACACCAGCCTATCCTGCCATCTGGTTCTGTCTGTCATATTTTCGGTTCCCGCATGAATCTTTGTACTATTTATATTCCTGCCGCCATTTTTCCATTCCACTTCTTAAATTTTCTTTAAAAAACAAAAAACGGTTGCACTCTTTATCCGTGTCAGTTAATATGAATGTAAAGCGATGCCATGCCATAAATCGCTATCATGAAAAGGAGGTAACAGCAATGAAATTGATTCACAAAGCGAGAAAGCTCGTCACTCTCTTAACCGCAGCGGCCATTCTCATGGTTGTGCCCGGCTTCTGTTCCCTGGAGGTACAGGCTGACGGCCCGGTCACGTACGCGGTCAAGTATGTACCCGGCAGCAAAGAGTGGCGCTACCAATCCAATACGTCCACATTTGACGACAAAGGTTATCACAGGGAAATGTACACCCTGCGCCTGGAGCTGAAAGACGGAGACTCTGTTGTAGTATACAATGACAGCCCGTCTGTTCCCTCTCTGGATCTGGGCACCACGCACCTTAGTAATCTGACCGTCACCAAGACAAGCTCCCATACCATTATTTTCACCGGTGATATTGACGACTGCTATCTGTTAGACGGCGCTTACTGTTCCGTGAACGCCGATGTGGCCAATGCCCATGTATACGATAATGTAACCAGTAATTTCAACAAAAATGTCAGTGAGCTGAATCTGTATCCCCTGAATAATGCCACAGCCAATATCGGATGCGTAGGCACAGTGGATCATCTGAGCACCATTGACCGCAGTACAGGCAAAACCCTTTCCTCCCTGTATGATTTCCAGGCAGGTTCCCTCAGTATAAAGGACGGCGTCCTGGCCACTGACAAATCCAAGTATTCCACAGCCCCGGGAGCAACGGGCAAAGCCATAACAAAAGAGAATTTCGACTATGTCCGTTACGCCAATGACAATCCTGATGTGAAAGCCGCTTTTGGCCTGAACGCCACCGCGCTATACAGGCACTATATCACATACGGCATCAAAGAGGGCAGACCTGCCTATGCCGTTACAAAGACAACCACCGCCACAGGCGCCGTGGAGTTTAACTATATCCTTTATGCCGATAAGAACGCCGACCTGAAAGCCGCTTTCGGATATGATGCCAAAGCCCTTTACCACCATTATGTCACACTGGGCATCTCGGAACAGCGGGGCAATTACTCCATTTATGATACTTTCGATTATCTCCGTTACGCCAATGACTATGCTGATCTGAAAGCCGCTTTCGGGTATGACGCCATAGCCCTTTACAATCACTATGCCACCTGCGGTATCCCGGAACAGCGGGGCAATTATTTCAAATAAACAATGTTTAAAAAATGCTGTGGGGCCAATGCTCCGCAGCATTTTTATCGTTCGTCCAAAAGCTCCCCGGGAATCAGGAGTTCGCGTACGCGCTCACCAAATCCCACACCTGCTCTGTCCCATAGCCCAGACGCCACACTGCCACGCCGCCTATGTTCTTGGTCTTCATTACGTTCAGCTTCACCGCAATGGACTCCGCATCCTCCACCCAGATCTGGTAGGTCACGTTCCCGCTCTTCCACTCCGCGTAATTCTGGCAGGTAGCCTCATCCCATGCAGGCTGCACGTTCATGCGCTGGAGATAATCCGTCACATTGTTCAGTGTAATATACTGGTCCGTCACGTTAGCGCCCTCGGTCTGCCACAGAATCGTATAGAAAGGAAGTGCGTTCACTATCTTTTCCGGCGGCACATTTTCCTCATTCAGGGTTCTGTCCAGCCCGTTTGACACATAGCTTATGCTGGCCACGCTTCCCGGGTCGCCGCTGCCGTGCCAGTGTTCATCGTACCCCATTATGATCACATAGTCGGCCACCTGTCCCTGGATATCCAGTCTGTAATAATTGTTGAAATTGAAAGGTACATAGCTGTCTATGGACAAAATCAGCCCTTTCTCCCTGCAGGCCACCGAAAGCTCTTTCAGAAACTGTACATAATGCTCTCCGCATTCCTGAGGCAGGCCCTCATAGTCGATATTGATACCGTCCAGTCCCAGGCCCAGAGATGTGTCCACCATGTTCCGCACCAGCTGCTGGCGCTTTGCGGTGGAGGAAAGTATCTGATAAGTGCTGATATCCGCGCCGGTCTCGTTCCTGTAATTGAAATTGTCCCAAACGCCCCAGACCGAAAGTCCGTATCCATGGGCCTTGTCCACATATCCTCTGTCCGCATAGGAGCGGAAATTTCCCTCGTTGTCATTCAGGCTGAACCACGTAGGTGCGATCACATTGATCCCTTTGCCCTCCGCTACCATGGCGTCCAGGGTATCGTTTCCCGCCTCCCCCCCGATGGCATGGAAACCCAGATTTACTTTGCCGGGCAGGGACAAAGACGTATACTCCGCAGGCACATAGTCCGTCACAGGGATCTGCGTCTCCGTAAACTCATTGCCCAGGCGCTTATTCTCCACATAGCCGATGAGTGAGTCCCAGGTCTTTACTTCGCTCCAGGTCTCCATCTGGTTCAGCACCTCCACGGTCTCCCCCTTCTCCAGCTCCCGCAGGATAGGGCTCTTGATGCCGCCCAGGGTACGCAGCTGTGTATTCTTCACGACCTCCGTCATTCGGTTCTCTCCCCACCGGGTATCCATCTGTATATGCCTGTCGAACAAGGTATAGGAAAAGTTCGCGAACAGCTTCACATAATCCGCCGCCACATAGAGCCGCTCTCCCTCCATAAGACAGGTGGCATGCTCCATGGGGTGGCTGCCGGTTTTGTCTGAATATTCCTTGCCTCCGAAAGCGGTGGTTACCGTGTCGTTGGCCGTGGTATACAAAAGCTTCTGCTCCGCCACATCCGCATAAAAGCCTTCATTCAAATATAGTTCTATGGTATCTATGTCAAAATATACCGCATTGTCCCGAAGCAGCGCCTTTTGCTCCACCATCTCGTCCTGGAGGACAATGGCCAGTTCCCCCTCCCCCACGCCGAAATAAGCGTTCAGATCCGCAAGCTCTTTGCTATAGGAATACTTGTCCAGAATCTTCCCGCCGAATCCTACCAGTGCAATGATCAGAATCAGCACCAAAGCCACGATTACCGGTATTATTTTCTTCTTCATTCTTAGTCCTGACCTTTCTTTTCGAACATATCCAATCCAGCAGACTTTTTCATCATATCACATTTGCGCCCGTAAGTCATTAACAAATTTGTCGCAAATCGTCGTAATCGTCAGACCGTTTTCCTGATTTCCATTCGACCGTCGCAAAGGACACCGCCGCCGTCAGCATGAGAGGCAATCCCAGCCTGCTACGGGCGGCGGTATTCCTTATCTTTATTGCTTATGTCATTTGCGTGTCACTCTGTCGAAACGCACCTGTTCGATGATTCCCGCATCATCCAGCACATAGTCAGCCATATACTGGCTGTTCTCCTGAACCGCTTTCGAGATTACCTCGTCAGGCAGGGCTTCCTGTCCGTCCACGAAAAGCTCCACGCCGCTGCGCCTCATCTGTTCAAGCCGTGCAAGCATATGTTCTCTTACCGCCTCCATATCTTCTACTTCTAATTTTTCTTCATACAACTGAATTCCTCCTTGTTCCCAGGCTTCCCGCCCAAAAGGAGCTTTCGATTTTGTGATGAATCAGAATGTGGCTGTCCCACATATCAGGAAGCCTTTCAGAATAAATGTAAAGCGAATACTTTCAGCAGTACGGCAACGGAAAAAATTTCCATTGCTGCTTTTGTTTAAATTGAATTATAATTGTGAAAATTAGTTGACATACTTATGATCAGGCAAGTAATTATCCGTTTTATGCCTGCGAGACATCCTTAGATTTATGCCAGTTTCTTTCTACTGTCATATAATGTGATATACACACTTAGAATATAAAGGATGATGCGGAACGATTTGTTCCAAAGTCAGCTCAATCAACTTGAAGTCAAGACTGCCGCCTCCTTCCTCGTACAGAGTACCGAAAGCATCCGCAGTTCTACTATACCACAGTCGTATTGCTTTGGCAAGCAAAAAAGCACGAATTATTAAAAAATATTAAAACTCAGAAACTGCCTATTGACTTAGAGAAGCTGAAAGTATATGATTGCATCACACAGCATCATCATCTACAGTTTTACAGTTCAGCAAGGCAGAACGGAAAGGGTTGTCGCATGAAGATAGAAAAAGTAAATGAGAACCAGATTCGCTGCACTCTGACCAGAGAAGATTTGGCGAGCCGCGAGCTTAAGATCAGTGAGCTGGCCTATGGTACGGAAAAAGCCAAGACCTTGTTTCGGGATATGATGAGGCAGGCCAACTGCGAGTTCGGTTTCGAAGCCGAAGATATCCCCCTTATGATAGAGGCCATCCCCCTGAACGCGGAATGTATTGTCCTGATCATCACCAAGGTAGAGGATCCCGAGGAGCTGGATACTCGTTTTTCCAGGTTCGCTCCCTCGGTCACCGAGGCGGAAGATGAGGAGGAGATCTACTCCCAGTACGCGGAGGATGCTGCGGGCGAGATCCTTGATCTCTTCCGCAGGATGCAGACAGACCAGAACGGAGGTACGGACGGTCAGCCCGGGGAGCACGCGGACACAGCCGGTATGGAGCATGTGCGGATTTTTCGTATGTCCTCCCTCCAACAGGTCATTGAGGTGTCCGCCATCATCGCAAACAGTTACAAGGGCTTAAGCACCCTGTACAAGGAAGATGATTCCGTCCAAAAGCGGGAGGGGTATCTGTTGCTGCTCTCCCAGGGCGACGAGAGCGCCGAGGGCTTTGACAGAGCCTGCAATACGGTTTCGGAGTACGGAGTTCCCCAGCGTTATGTACCTGCCAGCGGCGCGTTTCTGGCTGAGCACTGCGAGGCGCTGATCCAGGATCGCGCGGTCCATGCACTGGGCTGCGCCTCCTGAGTCTGCAGCTTGCCGCGCATATTCCGGGGAAGCCGGAAGCAGCCGGAGAAACAGCGTTTAGCGACCGGTTTGCCGAATTGAGAGAGCGGCTTACAAAAAAGGGGCATCCGCATACGATTGTGCGGCGCCCCTTTTTTGTTCTGAAAGCCAGCGCGGGCTCTCCTTTCGGAGAATCACCCCTAGAATTCTTTGCTTCTTTAACGGCAAGGCTCATAGCCTTTCAATGGCAAGGTCACAGCTCTTCAATGGCTTTCATTAATGCATCAATGTCGATTCCATGCACCATGGCGGCTTCCTCCAGGGATTCTCCCTGGGCGGAGGGGCAGCCTAAACAGTGCATGCCTGCCTCCATCAGCACAGGCGCCACATCCGGGTTCGTCCTCAGGATCTCTCCTATGGTCATCTCTTTCGTTATATTGCTCATGGTCTTCTCCTCTCTGTAAAAGTATTTTTATGCAAATTCCATTTTATATGATTCCGCAAAATCTGACAAGCTATTCTTGCCCCGGAAAACAGAAAATTCATAATTTTTCCCTGTTTATAAAATTTTTAAAAAATTCCGTGGAAACCCGCGTATGTACAGAAAAAAGTACACATTCCCACCTTGACTCTCATCGGTGTTTTTCATATAATAAGCTTAAGGATTAGAAGTAACAATGACCCTTTTCACTAATTCAAATTTTAATAGGAGGTTATTTCAAAATGAGACCAGAATGGACAGATTTTGTGGCAGGCAAATGGGACAAAGAAGTCAATGTCCGCGACTTCATCCAGCGGAACTATCATCCCTATGACGGCGATGAGGCATTCCTTGCCGGCCCTACACAGAACACTAAGGATCTGTGGGCACAGGTGCTGGATCTGCAGAAGAAAGAAAGAGAAGCCGGCGGCGTCCTGGATATGGACACCAAGGTAGTCTCCACCATCACTTCCCATGGCCCCGGATACCTTGACAAGAGCAAGGAGACCATCGTGGGCTTCCAGACCGACAAGCCTTTCAAGCGCTCCCTGCAGCCCTACGGCGGTATCCGTATGGCAGAGAAAGCCTGCTCCGACAATGGCTACGAAGTGGATCCCGAGATCTCCGAGTTCTTCTCCACTCACAGAAAGACACATAACGCAGGCTGCTTTGACGCTTACAATCAGGAGATGAGAGCCTGCCGTTCCTCCCATATCATCACTGGTCTTCCGGATGCATATGGCCGCGGACGTATCATCGGCGACTACAGACGTGTGGCTCTGTACGGCATTGACAGACTCATCGAGGACAAGCAGGCCCAGAAAGATTCTACGGGCAAGGTAATGACCGACGATATCATCCGCCTGCGTGAGGAGATCTCCGAGCAGATGGTAGCCCTGAAGATGATGAAAGAGATGGCCGCCTCCTATGGCTGCGATATCTCCAGACCCGCTGCCAACGTACAGGAAGCCATCCAGGCCGTATACTTCGGCTATCTGTGCGCCGTTAAGGAGCAGAACGGTGCCGCTATGTCCCTTGGACGTACCTCCACTTTCCTTGACTGCTACGCAGAGAGAGACTTGAAGAACGGTACATTCACCGAGGAGCAGATTCAGGAGTTCGTTGACCACTTCATCATGAAGCTGCGCTGCATCAAGTTCGCCCGTACACCTGAGTACAACCAGATCTTCGCCGGCGACCCCGTATGGGTTACCGAGTCCTTAGGCGGCGTAGGCGTAGACGGCAGACCCATGGTTACCAAGATGAGCTTCCGCTATCTGAATACCCTGACCAACTTAGGACCCTCTCCGGAGCCCAACCTGACCGTTCTGTGGTCCACAAGGCTTCCGGCAGCCTGGAAGAAATACTGCGCGAAGATGTCCATCCAGACCTCTTCCATCCAGTATGAGAATGATGACCTGATGAGAATCGACCACGGCGACGACTACGGCATCGCCTGCTGCGTATCCTCCATGGTAATCGGTAAGGAAATGCAGTTCTTCGGCGCCCGCGCCAACGTGGCGAAGTGCCTGCTGTATGCTCTGAACGGCGGCGTGGACGAAGTCACCAAGAAGCAGGTAGGTCCCAAGTACCGTCCTGTGGAGGGCGACGTATTGGAGTACAACGATGTGTGGAGCAAGTTCGTAGACATGCTTGAGTGGCAGGCCGATGTCTATGTGAACACCCTGAACATCATCCACTATATGCATGACAAATACTGCTATGAGAGAGCGGAGATGGCTCTCCATGACAGAGACGTAAAGCGTTACTTCGCTACCGGTGTGGCCGGTCTGTCCATCGTGGCCGACTCCCTGTCCGCTATCAAGTACGCTAAGGTAGAGGTTGTCCGCGACGAGGACGGCGTAATCGTCGACTTCAAGACCACCGGCGACTTCCCGAAATACGGAAATGACGATGACCGTGTAGACGAGATTGCTCAGATGGTAGTCCATACTTTCATGACCGCCATCAGGAGACACCACACCTATCGTCAGGGTATCCCCACCACCTCCATCCTGACCATTACCTCTAACGTTACCTATGGTAAGGCTACCGGTAATACACCCGATGGACGTAAGAAAGGCCAGCCTTTCGCACCCGGCGCCAACCCCATGCACGGCCGCGATACCCACGGTGCGGTGGCTTCCCTGGCTTCCGTATCCAAGCTGCCTTTCAATGATGCGCAGGACGGTATCTCCAATACCTTTACCATCATTCCTGGCGCTCTGGGCAAGGAAGATAAAGTATTCTCCGGAGACATCGAATTAGACTTGAAATAAGATTTGTCATTGGTCTGCGGCAGCACGGATTTCACGGGCTGCCGCAGAGAAAAAGGAGGCATCATGGACGAGGATAAGATGATTGATGACCTGGTAAAAATGCTGGATTCCGGCATGACAGAGGGCGTAGGCCACGTAAACGTGGATTACGACCAGGAGGTCGAGTCAAAAAACGTTCAGACAATGGGCTGCACGGACTGTTCACGGACACCGTTAGCCTGCAGCGTACCCACCCTGGAACAGGGGCTGGACGATTATCATTGAGCCGGTCTCCCCACAATCATGCATCTATACTGACACAGTTCATATAATGTATATCATGTAAATATTTAAGGAGGAAAAACATTATGGCAACAAATACCGCACAGGTTGACAACCTTGTAAACTTACTTGACGGCTACGCAACAAAGGGCGGCCATCACCTGAACGTAAACGTACTGAACAGAGATATGCTGCTGGACGCTCAGAAGCATCCCGAGAATTATCCCCAGCTGACCATCCGCGTGTCCGGATATGCGGTTAACTTCATCAAGCTCACTCCCGAGCAGCAGGCTGACGTTATTTCCCGTACTTTCCACGAGGCTATCTAAGCGTGGGAAGAAGTTCTAAGCCTGTAAAATACACAGGCTAAGAACTTCTAGGCTTACGAGCGAATGAAATTCGCTCTGTGCGCCGGTCCCACGCGGAAGAATGCCCATAGGGCGGGCATTCTTCCAGGTTGCGGCAGTGGTAATATGGGTTTGAACCCCGGGGAGAGAAATCTCTCCGGGGTTTCATGAACAGTAGAAAGAGCGGTATATTTATGCAGGGCAGAATACATTCATTGGAGAGTTTTGGGACTGTTGATGGGCCGGGGACGCGGTTTGTGGTGTTTGTGCAGGGCTGTCCTATGCGCTGTGCTTATTGCCACAATCCTGATACATGGGATTTCAAGGGCGGCACCCTTATGGAGCCATCGTATATCATTGAGCAGTATGAGAAGAACGAGGCTTTCTATGGTAATGGCGGCGGCCTTACAGTGACTGGCGGGGAGCCGCTTATGCAGGTGGATTTCCTTATCGATCTGTTCACCCTGGCCAAGGAAAAGGGCATACACACTTGTATTGACAGTTCCGGCATTGCTTTCAATCCGGACAGTGCCGCTCTGATCCAGAAATTAGACAAACTGATGACGCTAACGGATCTGGTGATGCTGGACATCAAACATATTGATCCGGAGAAGCACAGGGAGCTTACTCTGCAGCCCAATGAAAATATTCTGAAGTTCGCGGCTTATCTGAATGAGAAGCATGTGGACATGTGGATACGGCATGTGGTGGTTCCCGGCATTACGGATGATGAAAAGTATCTTTTTGACTTAGGTTATTTCATCGGACAGTTTGAGAATCTGAAAGCTTTGGATGTACTGCCTTACCATACCATGGGCGAGAAGAAATACGAGAGCCTGGGAATGGAATACAAGCTCAAAGGCGTCCCGGCCATGGATAAGGATAAGCTGCTGGACAAAAAGAAAGCAATTATTGACGGTATCAAAAAAAGACGATCATAAAGGAGGACAATTATTATGGCATATGTAATCAGCGATGCTTGCGTAGCTTGCGGCGCTTGCGAAGGACAGTGCCCTGTAGGCGCTATCAGCATGGGAGACGGCAAGTTTGAGATCGATCCCGACAAGTGCATTGAGTGCGGCGCTTGCGCAGGCACATGCCCTACCGGCGCTATCTCTCAGGGCTAAAAATGTCATGAGATGTAACAGTTCAGACACCCCCTACCGAGAAGTCAAAATTTCGTTCCTTTGCAATTTTGCGAGACTTTCGGGCGCCAAAACGCATTTCCTTTGCAATGCCCTGTCTGAACTGTTGCCAGGAGGCAGACTCACCCAGGCAGTATATTGGCTGTTTGGGTGAGTTTTTTGATGGCTGTCTGTGGGTCATGGAAGCCGGCGCTCCCTATAGGAAGCGCCTTTTCTTTTTCCCCTCCGCCTGTCCCTCCGTTACCCTTTCTCTGTCTTTCCCCTCCGGACTTTTCTCCAGATTCTTTTCCGGATTTTTCTCTGGCTTCGGTTTCCTGAGACGGCTCTTTTTGCGCAGAAGCTCGTCCATCCTTTTATAATGTTCCTCGTCCCGCTCTGCCAGCATCCTGTCTCTGGCCTCCTCCCGCTCCTCCTGCATACGGAACTGATAATCCAGCTCTTTTACCACACTCTCCCGGATTTCGCGGCTTAGGTCTCTGTTATTCTCCTGCAGGGTCTGGCGGATCAGTTGCTGCAGAAGCCACTGCAGCCTTCTGGACTTGTCCTCTCTGGACTCCTGTGTGACCTCCTGCTCCCTGCTTTTGTTCGGCACAATGTCTATGGCAAGTCCTCCTGTTCCCTGTACCATATCCGCATGTTGTCCGGTCCCCTCTTCCATCCCGCCGGCAGCCTCATCCTCCATGGAATCAGGCGGCAGCACGTCCAGCTTCCCGTCTTTTAATATCATTTTGATTGCTTTCAATTGCAGTCCCCTCTCTTTCATTCCTTTTATCTGTTTAAAGCGTTCCACATCCTCCTGCGTATAGTAGCGGTGGCCCAGCTCATTGCGCCGGATAGGCAGGTGCAGTTCCTCCTCCCAGTAACGCAGCACATGGCTCTCTACCTTAACCTCCTTTGCGGCATCCGAAATCAGTAAATAATTGCCCATTTTCGCTCCTCTCTCAAACTCAATCATAGAAAAAAGAGAACAAGCAAATCCGCTCATTCTCTTTTGTAAATTATTCAGCTCTTAATTTTCCAACGGCCGATGCTCCAGATTCATAAATCTCTGGTATTCCGGCAGCCATGCCAGCTCCACTGTGCCTATGGGGCCGTTTCTCTGCTTGGCAATGATAATTTCGGCAATTCCTTTTTTCTCCGAATCATGATTATAATAATCGTCTCGGTATATGAACATAACCACGTCCGCATCCTGCTCAATGGCCCCTGATTCTCTCAAATCGGAGAGGATAGGCCGGTGGTCCGGTCTCTGTTCTACTGCCCGGGATAGCTGTGAAAACGCGATCACCGGCACGGAAAGCTCTCTGGCCACTGCTTTCAGGGAACGGGATATGTCGGATATCTCCTGCTGTCTGGATTCCTGCTTTCCGCTTCCCGTCATCAGCTGCAGATAGTCTATCATAATCATGGACAGATTATGCTCCAGTTTATATTTACGGCACTTGGAGCGCAGCTCCGCGATTCCGATACCGGGCGTGTCATCAATGATCAGATTAGATCTGCCGATGACGCCGGCACTCTCAATGAGCTTCTCCCATTCCTGATCGTTCATCTGGCCTGTGCGCAGCTTCTGGGAATCCACGCTGGACTCCATGGAGAACATACGGTTCACCAGCTGCTCCTTGCTCATCTCCAGACTGAAAATGGCCACTGTCAGGCCCTTTTTAAAAGCCGCGTGTCTGGCCAGATTCAGTTCAAAAGCCGTCTTGCCCATGGAGGGACGGGCCGCTATCAGCACCAGGTCGGAGGGCTGCATCCCTGCCGTGCGGTAATCCAGATCCAAGAAGCCTGTGGGAATGCCCGTAACGCTTCCCCGGTTTTTTGCCGCCATCTCGATCTTGTCCATTGCGTTCATAACCACCTGGCGGATGGGCACATAGGAGTCGACGGACCGCTTCTGCACCAATTGGAAGACTCGCTTCTCCGTATCTTCCAGAATATATTCCAGACTCTCCTTTCCCGCATAGCAGGTATTGGCAATGTCCTCATTGAGCCGGATCAGTCTGCGCAGTGTGGCTTTCTCCGCCACGATTCCCGCATAGGACTTGATATTTGCCGATATCATAGGCGCCGTGAGCAGTTCCCGGACAAATTCCAAGCTGCTGACCTCCGGCGGTACGTCTTTTGTCCGCAGGCGGTCCTGCAAAGTCACCAAATCCACCGGGCTCCCCGCATCGTTCAGCTCACACATGGTGTCGAACAGAACGCCATACTGTTTATTGTAGAAATCCTCTCCGCTTATCAGCTCCGAGGCAGTGGTTATTGCCTCCCTGTCCAAAAGCATGGAACCGATTACGGACTGCTCCGCCTCTATGCTGTGGGGCAATATTCTCTTAAGCACATTCTCTTCCATGCCGTCTCGCTTCCAGTCAATTCTTTTCGATTACCTTTACCATAAGCTTTCCCGTCACCTGGGGATGGAGCTTAATCGGCACTTCATAGGAACCGAAATTCTTAAGGCTCTCTGTCATCTGAATCTTCTTCTTGTCAACCTCAATGCCATGCTGCTCCTGACAAGCCGCCGCAATCTCCTTAGAGGACACGGAGCCGAAAGTCCTGCCGCCCTCTCCCCCTTTTATGCTTACAATGATCTGCTTGCCCTCCAGCTGCGCCGCCAGAGCTTTCGCCGCGTCCAACTGTTCCTTTGCATGCTTGTCCTCATTGGCTTTCTGGAGCTTTAAATCGTTCATGTTCTTTGCCGTAGCCTCAATGCCTATCTTCTTGGGCAGAATGTAATTCCTGGCAAATCCGTCGCTGGCCTCGATGACATCGCCTTTCTTGCCCAGCTTTTTTTCGTCCTGTAACAGTATAATCTTCATTCTCTCAAATCCTTTCTGTGTCTACTTTCTTATATTTCTCCGCTCTCCAGCATGCTGTCAATGGTCCTTTTCAGCACGCCCATGGCTTCGATGATACCCACGCCCTCCATCTGGCAGGCCGCCGCGTTCAGATGTCCGCCGCCTCCCATGCGCTCCATGATGATCTGTACATTCACCTCGTCAATGGAACGGGCGCTGATATGGATCTTCCCCTGGAAGTCTGTCAGCACAAAGCTGGCTTTGATTCCCTTGATATTCAGCAGTTCATTGGCAGCCTGGGCGCCGATGATGGTAGGATTGGGCAGATCCTCTGCCGTGCAGATGGAGATGGTAAAACACTGCTTATAGATCTCGGCCTGGCTCACCGCATCCGCCTTGGCCTTATACCCCAGCGCATCCTCCCTGAAGAGCTTGCGCACCCTGGTCACATCCGCTCCGTTGCGGCGCAGAAACGCCGCGGCCTCGAATGTGCGCACACCAGCCTTTATCATAAAATTATTTGTATCGATCATAATGCCGGAATACATGCAGTCCGCCTCCTCCGGGCGGATCCTGATATTGTCATAGGTGTACTGCAGAATCTCCGACACCATCTCGCAGGAGGAGGACGCATAAGGTTCCACATAGGAAAGAGTGGCGTTCTCAATGGTCTCCGCGCCCTGCCTGTGGTGATCCAGCACCACCACGGACTTACAGTACCGCAGTAAATCCGGGCATTCCGTGATTGACGGCTTGTTCACATCCACCACTACCAGCACGGTATTGCTTCCCGCAGCCTCAATGGCCTGCTGGTTGGTGATGATCATGTCGCTCTCATATCCCTGGTTCCCCTTAAACAGATCCACCATGGGCTGAATGGCCGGCACGTCATCGTTCAGCACGATATGCGCCTTGCGCTCCAGAGTCTGGGCGATCCGGTAGATTCCCACGGCAGCGCCGAAGCTGTCCGCATCCGGCATCCTGTGTCCCATCACCAGCACCTGGTCCTTGCCCGTGATAATCTCCCTGAGGGTATGGGCCTTTACACGGGCTTTCACCCGGGTGTTCTTCTCCACCTGCTGGCTCTTTCCTCCGTAATATGTAATGCTCTCCGGCGTCTTGATCACAGCCTGATCGCCGCCCCGGCCCAGCGCCAGGTCAATGGCGTTGCGGGAAAACTCATAATTCTGCGCATAGCTTAAGCCGTCCAGTCCCATACCGATGCTGATGGTCACTGCCATCTCATTGCCGATATTGACAGTCTTCACATCCTCCAGCAGATCAAATCGGGATTCCTGAAGCTGGGCCACCGACTGCTTGCGCATAATGACCAGATATTTGTCCTTATCCAGCTTCTTGCAAATGCCGTCAAAGGATGAGATATATTTGTTTACCTTTCTGTCGATCAGCGCGATCAGAAGAGAACGGCGCACCTCCTCCACACTGTCCAGCGCCTCGTCGTAATTGTCCAGGTAGATCATGCCCACCGCAAGACTCTGGTCATCCACCTCCTGGAGCGCAATGTGCAGCGCGGTCTCGTCGTAGAGATACACGGCTATGAGAAATCCGTCGTATCCCTCGGCCTCTATCATATCGCTGTGTTCAGCCATCTCCCGAAGGGAGATCTTCTTCAGCTTTACCACATACTCGTTGCCCTCGTATTCCAGCTCATACTGGGCTTCATCAACCTCCTCCGCATCCGGCAGCCTGTCTTTCGTGATGGTGGGAAACAGGGAAGTGATGGACTTTTTATAACCCTTTGGCTGATGGACAATTGTTTCGAACGCAATGTTTGTCCAGATCACTTTTCCGCTGTCGTCCAGCAGGGCATAGGGGAGATCCAGATCCCGCAGAAGCTTCCTCTGGATCTGTCCGTATTCCGTGGCAAAGCTGATCAGTTCGTTCATGATCAGAGGCTTATTTCGGAAATACAAAGATAGTGTAACGGCGAAATAGCATACCAGATATCCCGTCAGTATGATGCCCGCCCGGATGTCGATAGTGAATATGGCCACATCCATGATACACAGCAGGATACCCAGGTAGATCCCAAACTGGATATACGACTTTATGCGGCCTTTTAATTTGATTCTTTTTTTCATAGGAGTACCTCTCAGGGCCTAACCGGTTCCTGCTGTTTCTATTTATATTCGTTCTATATCTTGAAATTGACTTGAATAGGAATATTATACCATACTCTTCAACAGTATGCCACAATTTAATTTGTCTTAAATGGAAATGTTTTGTAGAAGTGTGAGAAGTGTGAGAAGTGTGAGAAGCGTGAGAAGCGTGAGAAGAAGTTCTAGGCGGCCAAGAGGGGGCATAGCCCACCTCTTTAGGACGCCCGCCAAGAACTTCTAGGCTCGTTAGCGAACGGGTTCGCTTGACGAGCCGCTCTCACGCGTAAGAATGCCCGGAGTGCGGGCATTCTTACGGACTTGCACCTATTTATTCTTGCAGCTATTTATTCTTTGCATTTATTTGTTCTTTGTATTATGTTTTGTGTGCTTTTTTGGCATGTTTGACGGTTTGTTTTGCGGGCTTTCTCATGGGGAAGCGGGAGCGCATGGTTGGGGGCTTGCAGTTTTGTGTTTGTTATTGTTTTTGGGCGGTATATGGGGGAATGGGGATGGGGAGGTGTGGGGTTTTGGGGTTTTGGGGATGTTTGGGGATGTTTGGGAATTTTGTTTGGGAATTTTGTTTGGGAATTTTGTTTGGGAATTTTGTTTGGGATTATATGAGGGCTGGCCGTCCTGGGGGACGGTCAGCCCTCTTTTATAGTTTTTATTTATGGATCGGTTGTTTATTAGTCCTGTACATAGGGCATGAGTGCTACGTGGCGTGCCCTTTTGATGGCGACGGTCAGTGCTCTCTGATGCTTTGCGCAGTTTCCGGTGATACGGCGGGGAAGAATCTTGCCTCTCTCGGAAACGTATCTCTTCAGCTTGTTGGTATCCTTGTAGTCAATTACATTGTCCTTGCCGCAGAATACGCATACTTTTCTCTTTCTGCGGATACCGCCCTTTTTCCTTACCGGGCCGTCGGGTTTCTCAGTCTTATTAAAAGCCATTTCAATGCCTCCTATCTTAATCTCTCAAACTTAGTTGAACGGCAGCTCCTCGTCGATACCGTCCGGGATGTTCATGAAGCCGTCCCCCGCGCCGGAGGGTGCAGGAGCGCTGCTTCCTCCCCCTGCGTAGCCGCCATTGTTGTAACCGCCGGCGTTATTGTATCCGCCGCCGGCATTTGCGCCGGACGCGTTCTTGCTCTCGGCGAACTCCACATCGTCCACTATAATGCGGACGCTGTAGACCATCTGGCCGTCCTTGTTGGTATAGTTGTCGTTCTGGATCCTGCCGCTGAGGACAATCTTCGTCCCCTTATGCAGATATCTCTCCACAAATTCAGCTGTCTTGCCAAACGCCGTGCAGTTAAAGAAATCCGCGTCAGGCTCGCCCTCCCGCTTGAATCTTCTGTCCACCGCAACGGAGAAACGCGCCACTGATGTCTGGCTGGCCCCCTGGGAATATCTTACTTCCGGGTCTCTGGTGAGACGTCCCATAAGAATTACTTTGTTCATATCATCTCTCGCTTTCTAATTGCGCTCAGTCCTGTCTCACGATTAAGTATCTGATGACATTGTCCATGATGCGGACACGGCTCTCAATTTCAATGGGAGCAGTGCTCTCAGCGTCAAAGCGGATGAAGTAGTAGAACCCTTCTTTCATTTTCTGGATCTCGTAAGCAAGTCTCTTCTTGCCCCAGTCGTCCACCTCTGTGATGACGCCGCCGAATCTCTCGATCAGAGCCTTGCACCTGTCGATGACAGCCGCTCTCTCTTCATCTTCCATCTTAGCGGACACAACTACAGCTAATTCATACTTGTTCATGCCTGTTACTTACCTCCTTCTGGTCTCTGGCCCGCACCGAATGCGAGCAAGGAATTTGATTCATCACAAATGTAGATGATAACATAGATTTCCTGATATTTCAAGTGTTTTCAGAGAATCTCTTTCACATTCTTCTCCAAAAGCCTGCGGGCGATCATGATCTGGTGGCCGCAGCCCTTGCATTTCAGCCTGAAATCCGCCCCGGAGCGCAGCACCTCCCATTCTTTGCTCCCGCATGGATGCTGTTTTTTCAGTCTGACTACATCTCCTACATTGATATCCATTCTCATACCTCCCTGCGCGCTGCTGCGCACATACCAATCCTTTTGGATTCTATTGTAAGCATTGCCCACACATGAAGCATATTTCGCTTTTACAGATTTCCCACAAAAAAGTCTTTCACCACACCCATGAATTCCCGCAGCAGATTATTGGGGCCGGAACCTAAGGGCGTGCTGGCGGCCAGCCCCTCCACGTTTGCGTAACCCTGTTTTTTCGCTATGCTCATGGCCCGGAATACATGAAAATTGTTGGTCACAATTACGACTCTGTCCCGGGCGGGGTCCAGGAACTCGCTGCTAAATACCAGATTCTCGTATGTGCTGGCAGAGCTGTCCTCCACCAGGATACGCTCCTCCCCGATACCGGCCTGCATGAGGTATTCCCGCATTCCCACAGCCTCCGGTTTGCTCTCGTTCCCGCCCTGACCTCCGGTGACGATAACCTTTGTATCGGGACTGCTCTCCAGATATTCCAATGCTTTGTCCAGTCTGCGGCGCAGCACCTCGCTGGGGCCTGAGTCTTTCCACTGGGCGCCCAATATGACACAATAGTCCGCGCCCGGAAGCGCCTGCGCGCCATATCGGGAGAGAATCTTCGCCTCTACCGCGCCGAACACAAAAAGTCCTGTGAAAAAAAGAATCCAGAAGCCGGCTTTGAGCCATACCGGAACGGCATTCATGATCCTGCCGCTTCGCAGGATAAAGGCCAGCCCCAGGCTGCACACACCCATAGCGCTCCAGATCAGGAAGAAATAAGTCCCGAAGCCCGTTATGGCGATACCTATGCAGTATATGATGCACAGGATCCCTGTGATGCCAAAAATACCCGAAAGGACAGGATGTCCGCCGGGTGTATAGCCTCTTTTGTCTATCCGGATGGTTCTTTTACTTTTTTCCAGGGGAATTAGAGTTTCTTTTCTGTTTTTTTTCATATCGTTAATCTCTTTTAGGTAATTTTGCTTTCTTCGCCGCGCAATACTTTTCTATCCGTTGAAACAATGCACTTCAGTGTCAACATTATACCACACCCTCAATCCTCCATTCAATAAAGATACTTTTATGATTTCTTAAAATTTACTTTAGAAATTGTACTCCGGTTCAAGGCTGTTTTCCCCAAGAAAGATAAAAAGAGGCCGCTTCCCGTCAAATGGAAGCAAGACAAGCCTGCAGAGGCTAAAACCCATTGCAAGCCAGTCCCCCGCATGCTACAATAAAGGAGAAAAGACGGATAATAAAGACAGATTATATAAGAAAGGAAGACATCTATGGAACATTATCAGGAAGCAGTCAATGAACTGAAAGCAATCGTAGACAAATACAGCAACATTGTATTCTTCGGCGGCGCAGGCGTGTCCACGGAGAGCGGGATTCCTGATTTCCGCAGCGTAGACGGCCTTTATCATCAGCAGTATGACTATCCTCCGGAGACGATCCTAAGCCACACGTTCTATCGCCGCAACCCAAAGGAATTTTTCCGCTTCTACCGCAACAAGATGCTTTTCCTGGATGCCAGTCCCAATGCCGCCCACAGAAAGCTGGCTGAACTGGAGGCCCGGGGAAAACTGAAAGCCGTCATTACCCAGAATATCGACGGACTTCACCAGGCGGCCGGAAGTAAGACAGTGCTGGAGCTCCACGGTTGCGTGCTGCGCAACTACTGCGAGAAGTGCGGACAGTTCCATGACGTACAGTACATCCGAAACAGTGCGGATGTGCCGAAATGCGAGAAATGCGGCGGCTTTGTGAAGCCGGATGTGGTGCTGTATGAAGAAGGACTGGACTCCCGGACTATGACGGACGCCATACGCTTTATCCATGACGCCCAGGTGCTGATCATCGGAGGTACTTCTCTCGCCGTATATCCGGCGGCAGGACTGATTGATTATTTCAAGGGCGATAAGCTCGTAGTCATCAACAAGGCGCCCACGCCCAGGGATTCCCATGCGGACCTGCTGATACAGGCCCCTATCGGGGAAGTGTTCTCGCAATTATGATTTCTTTCGGCCAAAGCTTTTCACGGAAAAATCCGATTGCCTGGGCATAGAGAAAAGCGCCCCCGGAATCGTCAATCCCACGGAATTGATCCATGCCATTGAAAATGCCCCTGGGGCCCCCGCCTGGGTGTGCCGCCAAGGGCATCTTTCAGTTTAGCCGCCCCAATGCCGTCTCCATATCTCTCCGTCTGCCGTCCGTTTCAAATCTCAGTCCAATATCCCGGACACCGGCATATTCTTCATAGCTTCTCTCCTCTGGTATGGCGAGGCCAGCTCCACACAGCGCCCCTCCTTGTTACTCTTCTCAAAGGCAGTCAGTATCTCCAGCACATGGAGGGTCTGCTGTACATCCGCCCGGGGGCAGCGGCCCTGGCGCAGGGCTTTTGCCATGTCTGCCACTCCCAATCCTCTGCTGTTCTCCTTATAATCGTAGAGAAGCGGCATCTCCTTAAAGCTTCCGTCCTCAGGCCGGAGCAAAGACACACTGCCGCCGAAACCGTTGGGATCCGGTACCCGCAGGGTTCCCTTTGTACCATAGATCTCCAGGAAAGCCTGTCTGTCATAGTACACATCAAATGTAGTCACCACGGTAGCGATGGCTCCGTTCTCAAACCGCACAAGTCCCGTGGTATGGGTGGGCACCTCCACATCCACCACAGTGCCCCGCTTAGGATTGCTGGTGATGGTTCGCGTGGGAAAAGCCATGCCCGTCATCCCGCTGATGCTCCGCACCCGCCCCACTAGGTTCACCAGAGCCGTCATGTAATAGGGTCCCATATCCATCATAGGCCCGCCGCCGGATTGATAATAGAACTCCGGCGCCGGATGCCAGCTCTCATGCCCATGACACACCATCTTGGCCTCCGCGCCGATGACGTTCCCGATCATGCCGTCGTCAATGAGCCGCCTGCAGGTCTGTATCCCCGCCCCCAGAAACGTATCCGGCGCGCCGCCCAGCAAAAGCCCTCTCTCCTTTGCCAGCGCCGCAAGCTCCACGCCTTCCTCATAAGTAGCCGCCAGCGGCTTTTCGCTGTACACATGCTTGCCAGCAAGGAGCGCTGCCTTTGTGGTGGCATAATGCTCATTGGGGCGGGTGAGATTCAGGATGATCTCAATCTCCGGATCCCGAAGCATCTCTTCCATGGTACCGTACACCTTGGGAATCCCGTATTTCTCGCCGGCCTCTCTGGCTTTCTCCTGAAACAGGTCGCAGACCGCCCTCACCTCCACCTCCCGGAACAGCTCCGTAAGGTTCTGAAAATAAATTCCGCTGATAGCCCCCGTTCCCAGTACGCCTATCTTGACTCTCTCCATGCTTCCCGCCTCCTTAAAACATTTTTGCTTTGCTCTCGAACCGCTCCGCGGTCAGTCCATGCTCCAGTGCATAGGCCTTTCCCTCCGCTGCCCAGATAAGTCCTCTTTCCATCAAAAGCCCGGCCTCCGGGAACTTCTCGAACACATCATCATGATGCCCCAGGGAACAGTAGAACACTCTGCCGTTCCCCCAGAATTTCGTCCAGGCCACCGGCATGTCCACCGCCTTGTTGGCGCTGTGATAGTAGTCAACCACCGGGAACCGGGTGCTGGCCAGCACCTCCACAGCCGGATCCACATGGAGATAATAATGTTCGCTGCATACATGGAAATCCTCTATCCCGGCCACGATGGGGCTGGAACCCTTACGGATATTCACCGTGTAGTCAACTCCGTCTCCGCCCGGATGGCTGACCCACTGTCCGCCAGTCATAAATTGCCATTCCACGTCCTGGCGAAACGCATCGCACATGCCCCCGTGGCATCCTGCCAGCCCGGTGCCCGCCGCCACGGCCCGGCTGATGTTTTTGGTGTATTCCGGCTTGATCTCCCCCATGGTCCAGCAGGGTACGATCAAGTCCGTACCCATCAGCCTTTCTGCGTCCGCCAGCACATCCTGGCTGTCATAGACTTCGCAGGCATAACCGTGCTTTTCCAGCATTTTTTTGAACCGCCCGGCTACCAGCGCCGGCTCATGTCCGTCCCATCCGCCCTGGAAGATCAATGCCTTTTTTGTACTCTCCATAAAATCACCTTTCCTTTCCGCGCCTCCGGCCGCTTTGTCCCCTGGCGCTGTCAATGTCCCGCCCCCTTAAAGGGGCACTTTTTTCTGAATCGGTACTTGCAGTATAGCAGGAATTCCTGTAAAATGATTGTCAGAAAGCCAAAGAAATAAGTCATAGATTGCACATTTCGCATTTACAGGCATGCCGCCCTGGCTCCGCAGTTGCTGCTGCTCACGGCCGGCTGTAAGGAAATGGAGAAAGGAGCCATGCATGCGGCCTTTTTACCAAAATAAACAAGACGAATTCCAGTGCTCCCTTACCCGGGACATCACCTTTCCCGCCCATCTGCACAGCGCCGTGGAGTTGATTTATATCCTGGAGGGCTCTCTGGAAGTCATGGTCCAGAACCAGACAAAAAAGATCCGGAAAAACGAGGCAGCCCTCATCTTTCCGGATATGGTACACAGCTATCTGTGCACGGACTTCTGCCGCAGCATTCTATGCATATTTTCCCCTGCCTGCGCTAAGGAGTATTATCACATGTTCCGCAGGCAGCAGCCTGAATGCCCCTTTTTATCCGCGGGGGTACAGAATCCCGATCTCTTGCTGGCTTTTCGCAAAATGCTTCACTATGCGGAAACCTCCCGCCCTGTCAGCGAAGCATGGCTGAACCTGATACTGGCTTTCCTGGTCCCCGGAACCCTTCTGCTTCCCAGGGACAGCAGGGATAACTCCGATATCAGCTACCAGCTCATCTCCTACATCTCCCAGCACTTCCAGGAGCCTCTCACACTGGAAAGCCTGGCAGACCATCTCCATTTTAATAAGTACTACATCTCCAGAGTCTTTACCCAAAAGCTCCGCTGCAGCTTCTACGAGTATGTAAACCGTCTGCGGCTGGACTATGCCGCCGGCCGGCTTCGGGATACTGACCTGCACATTACCCATATCTGGCAGGAAGCCGGGTTTGAAAGCCAGAAAACTTTCAACCGCAACTTTCTCTCCTGCTATCACATGACCCCGTCTCAATACCGCAGAACCCAGACACCTACCGAAAGTCTACGGTGATCACGCAGATTTCGCTTTTGGTGCCCAGGCGCATATCCGGTCCGAACACACCCACGCCGGAGGTGACAATATTGTGCATTTCACCCTTTTGCATATAACCGCAGATATTCTCCCAAAACAGCCGGGCCGTCAGATTCCCCGGAAAGGTCTGGCCGTCATGGGTATGTCCGCACAGGTCCATATCCACCCCTGCGTCCGCCAGCTCCTGCAGCTCCCTGGGCTGGTGGTC
This sequence comes from uncultured Acetatifactor sp., assembly GCA_910584235.1. GTDB lineage: Bacteria > Bacillota > Clostridia > Lachnospirales > Lachnospiraceae > Acetatifactor. Next base: position 46,558 of record CAJTZD010000015.1, on the reverse strand, counting down.
AATGACGATAATAGGCTTGGAGGCATCCATCCCGGCGGTGATCTGTTCCGGAGTCCTGCGCACCCGGATGCCCCTGCCGGGCCTGCCGTAGTCCGGCCTGCCGTACAGGTAGAAAGCGTCCTCAATGAGCACGCCCTCATCCCGCAGCAGCACTATCCCCGCATCCTCCAGAAATGCATCCATTCTGGGATCGCTGGCCTTTTCCTCCTCACTTGAGAATGTGAACCCTGCCAGCACCTTTTCCCTGATGTCGTGATTGCCGTAACAGGCATAGACACCGTAACGGCTCTGTATCCCTCCCAGAATTTGCGCAAGGATTTCCGGCTCTTCCAGAGCCTCATATTCATTGTCAAAAATATCTCCCGCAATGACTACGAGATCCGCATCCGCTTCATTGATCAGGCGTACCATCTGTTCCATGTGCCGGATGCCTATACTGTATCCCAGATGGAGGTCCGCCACCAGCACGATTTTCAGCTTTTGGAATCCCGGTGCCTCTTTGTCCACATGCACTTCGTAATCCGTCACCCTGATATAGTCCGCGCTTATGATTCCCGCAATGCTGAGGCCGCAGACACAGAAGATGCAGACCGCACCGATGGCCATATGTCCGCCCCGGGAGAACAGCCGTTTCTTCCCCCGAAAGGAAAGAGGCTTCAGCGCCAGCCGCAGCAGATCCGCCATGCCGATGACCAAAAGGGCATAGAGCAACAAGCCCAGCCAGGTATTGCTAAACTGCTTGAAAAACCGCTTCACAGGCGAGGGCTCCAGCAGAAAAGCAGTCAGGATGCTGAAAGCCACGAAAGCGTATGCCACAGCCACCGGGATCCTGACCCGCTTTCTGCCCAGCCAGGGCAGGCATCTCTCCAGCCATGTCTGCAGACGGTAAAAGACATAGGCGCACAGCAAAAGGTACAGGGGCGATAAACAGACTGCGATCATCCTTTCCCCACCTCCCATACTTTCGCCCTGGTCTGGTAATCCGTAATGCCCTTTCCCTCATTGGGATGCCCGGACGAGTACAACTGGTCCGCCGTAAATATCGTCAGCAGAACCACCCCGGCGGCAATCAGCAGCCTGGGCGAAATCCTGCGAAACAGCCCGTCCAGGAAAGGCGCCAGCACATACACGATGGCCATACCGCCGATGCCGAATACTAACAGCCCCTCCGCGCAGATCCGACCGTGTAGATTCAGGAAGTATCCCGTATAATCCCACCATCTGGTGCCGTCATGGACATACTCCAGGTACACGGAGGTAAAATACTCCACACAGCCGCACAGCAGAATGGCCAGGATAAACTCCAGTACAGGCTTTCTCCGAAAACGATTGAGCAGCAACAGCATCATGACACTGCCGGTTCCGTAGATGGGCAGCCAGGGACCGTGCAGCACCCCCCGGTTTACAAACTCTCCGTCCGCGATCAGATGGAGTCCCACCTCCCAGAGCCATCCTATGAAAGACAGCGAGAAAAACATCAATACCACGGACCAGAGAGAATAGCACCTCAGGTAGTTCAGGCTCACCACCCATTTGCGTTTGCGCTTCTCAGGGACAGGGTGCAGTCTGGTGGGATAGATCCTGCCATCCAGCGCTTTCTTGTCGTATTCCAGAAGAAATCTGCGGCTTTGCTCTTCCTCCAGGGCCTGAATCTCTTTTTTCTGCCTTAATGTCACACCAAATACCCGGGCCAGGAATCCATCTATTCCTTTCAGCTTCGGCAAAGCCTGGGCCAGGACGCCGTATTCCCTGTTCACATCCGCGTATTCGTTTTTCAGCACATCCTTGTTTGCCTGTTCGAATAGATACCGGTCGTTCAAAAGGTCGGTCCCCTCCACATGCCCCTGTATTCCCAGGCCGCGCAGCTGTGCGTAATACTCAACCATTACAGCCATCTTATAAGGAGTGCCAAACAGGATATCGGAAGCGCCCAGTGTGAAAATTCCCAGCAAATCCCACCCCAAAAAAGACATCTCCAGCACAAAGCATTCCCATTTATGACCTTTCATCAGCCTCCTGGAAAGGGTTATGGCATCCAGGGTCTTCATGGACGGGTTTTCCGCCAAAAGATAAGGCACCAGATGATAAGAATAGGATTTGATAATGCCGCCGATCAGTGTCAGCCCCCATAAGAACAGGAACATGCCCGTGACAAAATTCGCTACAGCCACATGGCACCACTTCTTTACCCGCAGCAAAAACCAGATTCTCTGTCCCGGCACTTTCTCATAGCAGCGGCCTTCCAGGAACAGCCTTATGACCACTGTCCGGCATACGCCTACTACAAATATTTGGAGCAATAACAGCACCAGAAGCATTCCCAGCAGCAAAAGAGCCACTGCCACTTCATCCGTTCCCACCAGCGACTTTATGCCCACTAGCAGCATCATCAAATAGGCTCCGGAGGTAAGCTTATTTACCACTGCGGCAAATACTCCCCTGCTCCTGCCGAATATCTCCTGCCCGTTCTGCCCGGGCCTTTCAGCGTACTGCGCCTGCGTCTCCCGAATCTGCCGCTGCCGGTCTTCTCCTTTTCCCGTCGCCACATCCGTGACCACATCCGCGAAAGAGGTGACAATGCTGTCCGTAAAGGTGACCCGCATCTGCGGTGTCATCTCTTCCACCATACTCTCCCTGGTTGTGCCGGACATGACCAGTTCCCCACCGATCATAGAAGCTACCATGCACAGCAGCAAAAACAGGAAATAATGCTGTTTCAGTACTCTTTTGGCATCGGATTTCATTTGTTTTCTTGTATGCATCTGTTTCTCCTGTCTCTGTTTTTTACCGAATTTATTATACGTCCCCGGGCCCGTATAGACAAGACACAGATTTGCACGATATCTCTATGTAATGTAGATTTCTATTTCTGTGATTTCCAGTTGGGATCTTTTTCCTTGCTGGCCGCGGTGGCCTTGGCCAGCTGCAGCACGATCTCGCTGAAATACCGCTCCGGAATCTCTTTCAGGCAGTAGGAATTGCTGTCGTTTGCCTCATCGTACACATAGCTGCCCCGCCTGATGCCTGCAGGTACATTGCTTCCCTGAGCGGCTCCTGTCATGACGCCGCCGTTCCCGGCAAGAACCACGCCCCCCGCATTGTAGAACCTGGCCTCGTATACAGTCACGTCTTCGTTCTCCCCTCCCACAAAGCTGCCGGAGAAATGAAGCTCCACCCCAAGTCCCAGCTCCTTGTCCTCTCTGTAATAACTGTAGAAACCGCCTGCGTCCTGCACAGAGCCCCGGTACCACCCCATGGTCATGAGCTTTCCGCCCAGGGACAGGTCGTTGACGATACAGCCGCCGAAACGCTCCAGACTTTTCTGCTCCTCCTCTTCCTTTGTCCTGCGGTACACCGGTCTGTCCAGCTGTTCGATGGGCTGGGTGATCTCATAATCCTCCAGCTGCTCTTTCCATGCCTTACGGGAATCCTCAGACAGTTCGATGGGGTGTACGATTCCTATGAGCGGCTCTTTCGCACCGTTTTCCATGCCGTCAGCTCTCTCCCGGCTTCCGTCCGTATCCTGTCCGGCCATTTCCTGCTCACCGGGCAATTCAAACTCGTCCTCGTCCTCCGTATTAAAGGAGCCGTCCTCCATGTAGCGGAATGTGCTCACCAACTTCCTGTCCTCATAAATCCCCCAGATCAGCCCGGTGGCAAACTGATGCATCACGGGATTCTTCACAAACAGATTCTTCCAGGCCTCCACGCTCCACTGCCTGCCTGTGGACAGGGCCATCTCCAGACGCATCTTCTGGCTGCTGACCGTGGTCTTCATCTGCTTCTTCATCTGCTTGAATTCCTCGTAGGCCGCGGCCGCTTTCGTCTCGTCGTCCCGTTTGCCCGGCGCGGGGAGGTTTTTCAGCTTCTTTCCGCTCTCATCGAAGACCTCTATCTCCAGGGCAGTGGTGATGGCCACGGTAAACTTCCTCTCCCCATAGTCGAATACCCGCTCCATATTCTCGTTAAAGCCCAGATCCGGTACGATCCTGTCCGCCAGCTCCTCCGTGGTGATGCCCAACTGCGTTGCAGCGAAATCCAACGCCTTACCCGCCGCGGCTTTCACCTGCTTGAATTTAAATTTCCGGGAGATCCCGTCCACCATCAGCAGCGCCTGAGGCTCCGGGCTTAAGGCCAGAGCCTGTACCGCCTCAGAGGCGATAGCGCCCCTGGCGGCATTGGGCCATTCCTGAATCTGATGGTACAGTTTCTTTACGATATCCGCGCCTCCGTGGATGGCCGCCGCATAGAGCACCCAGCGCTTCTTGGATTCTGCCCCGGCTTCCATCCATTTGTCAAAGAGCTCATTTGCATAGACCGCGAACTCCCGCTGGTCCAGCTCCTGTGCCAGCATGGCTGCAGTGGGGCTGACGCCGCAGGGAGACATGGCTGCATAGCTTAAGAACACTGCCTGCAGGTATTCCTCGCCGGCTTCCTCCCCGTCCTTTTTATGTACTTTGGAAAAAGGTGACTCATAGGCCCAGGCAAGGGAACGCTTCTTGCCGCCTTTGTGGAGGTCTTTTACCAGGTCCTCTCTGGTCAGGGCTTTTCCTCCCTCTTCCTCGCCGCCGTCCCGGGCGCTTATATGCAGCACAGTCTCAAGCAGCGCCCTGACCTTGCCGTTCTTTTCCTTTTCCAGGCTTTCTTTCAGAACGGGCTCGTATTTATCACTGTCCCACTTGGCCAGCACCCGGATGGCGATTTCCCGCTCCGCGGCCTTTTTGGAGGAAAGGAGCTTACTGATGTCCTCCTCCCAGCCTTTCTGGCCATAAAGGATCCGGAGCAGCTCCTCTTTCACCGCCTTGGAGCTGTCCTGGGAAAAGCCCAGAATTTCTGCCCTGTTCTGCTCGGGCGCCTCCCCCAGAACCGCAAGCCCCAGGCAGCGTCCCGTGCTGGCGGCTTCCCGGAAGCCGGTTATGGTCTCTTCCCGTCTGTTCTCCAGATATCTTTTGAAGATTTCTCTGGCCGTATTCTTCAGATCCTCTTTCCATCTGTCCAAGTACAGAGAGTCATAGGCATCTCCATAGCCGTTGAGCTGCCTCCCTATGCTTAACCCCTCCGTATCCACTGCGGCAAAAAGGCGCTTTACTTTCTCACCGCTGATCTCATTGTACGTCTGCCCTGCCTTGCCCCGCAAACTGATGGTGTTGGCATATCCCCTGCTCAGCATCAGGAAAGCCTCGCAGCGGTTGCTTAAGGCGTCGTAGCCGTAAGTGCTCTGATAGACCTGAAGAACATTCCAGTGGCCGCCGCCCCAGCGGTAATTGGTATTGCCCTGGAGCTTGTCTTCATAAGAATACAGCGCCGCTATCCCGCTTCCGTTCTCCAAATAATCCCGCACCGGACCTGCGGCCTGGGGATCCGCACTCTTCACCAGCACGTCAATGAGCCGGGACTGCTGTCTGTCCATGTCCTTATCCTTGCGCTGCTGATACAGCCCCGGATCCAGCTCTTTGACAACCTCGTTCATCCGGTTAAAGGCGTCGAAGTCCGCGCCTTTCATACACTCCAGGTAGGTTTCCTTATTCCGGGCAAACTGCACTTTCAGAATTCCCTTTTCCCCCTTGGATGCCGCCCAGGTCATGAGCTTTCCGGCGTCCACGCCGAAGATCTCGTCGTAGTCGCCGCCCCGCTTCTTCATATCGTCCCTGAGATCCATATTGTGCATAAGATCCAGCGCGGCCTCCGGGGCGGCCGCCAGACAGATCCGCAGGGTGTTCTTCAAAAGGGGGGACTGGGCATAATTGACGAATGCCGTACCTCCCAGGAACCGCAGCATATAACGGTCCACCGACAGAATTCTGCCCGCCATCTTCAGAACACGGTCATTCACGTTATCCCTGTATACGGCGTCTTCAATCTCGTCCAGCTCCAGGCGAGGCATCTGCCCATTGTACAATTTCCCTATGCTGCCCGCCAGGATCTCTCCATATTCCTTTAAAAGCGCCATGTCCTCTCCCGGAATCTCCCGCAGGACTCCTCCATCCTTTTCCCCCCGGCCTAACAATCTGCCTGCCGCAGCCAGGAGGCCGCCGGGCTTATTGGCCTGCCCCTCCTCCACCAGCAGGACATTGGGATATTTCATCTGGAAATAGGCCATCAATGCCATAACCTTTCCGTTGGCCTGCTTTTCTTTCTGATAGGCATACGCTTTCTTCATCACCTCCGGGTCGCCGTCTGCCAGCGTGATCAGAAGCCGGAGTGTGTGTGCGCTGATCATATGTTCTGATGCGCCGATTTCCGCGGCATAGAGCGCCGCCTTTTTCTCAGGCTCCGGCAGAATGACCTCTTTCCTGTGCTTGGTATACTCATAGGCCCAGACCATCACGTTCCGGCAGGTAGAATGGCCGATGGCAAAGAGAAGCTTGCTGAGCTTCCCGGCCTCCTGATCCGGAGCTTTCTGCATCATCTCGCGGATCTTCGCTGCCAGATCCCCCGGCACAGCGCTCAAATCATGGAACCGCAGCTTCTCAAGCTCTGCTTCGTCTCTCGCTCCGTCCAGGTAGTCCTCCATCCAATTCAGCTCATCCTCCGAAAAGAGGCTGGTGCGCTGGAGCAGCTCCATTATTTTGGCCGTTCTTTGATTTTGTGGGTTGATCATTGTGGGTTCCTCCTTGTCTTCTATGTTTTACTTCAATCCGTCACGCGTAGTAATCCGCGCCGCGGTCATAGGCAATCTTGTGCGTCAGAAGATTTATGTATTTAATGATATCGGCGTAAAGTCCGGCTACAGGCCCGATGTGCTTTTCCATTTGATGTCGGCCGGCCTCGGTTAATTCCGCAAGGCTCTCCAGCATCCCCGACAGGTGCTTCATGCCGTACTGCTCTGTCAGTTGCACCGCATTGCGCAGGTCCTTCAAGGTGCTGTCATGAACCATATCAAAGCCGCTCTGACTCAAATCCTCCATCAACAGGGAAATCTCTCCCGCAATGTCTTCCATGACCTGATACTTAGTCTGACAGTTCAAAGCAGGTGACAGCATCTCCTTTTGATCCGGCGTACCCTCTTTCTCCGGGCCGTTCTTTCCGTTTTGCAGTTCTGCCCGATTCTCCCCATCTGACAATTTGGGACTATCCACCAGGCTCTTCCCATCCGGCGAATCGCTTCCTTCCGCTCTTCCTCTGTCGGCTGAGCTCTCTTGCCCCTGCAGGTCCTCCCGGTCCTCCGGCTCTTCGATCTCCTGTAAATCTACCGGGTACATCCGAAGCCTCCCGTCCCGCAGGGATACCTTGCCCAGGAAACAAGGCAGCTTCTTCTCCGAGATCCGCTCCAGGTACCGGATGGCGCCTGCCTCTTCCTTGGAATAGGTGACCTCCACCAGCAATTCGCGTCCTGCCCTGTCATAGAGGGGTAGTGTCAGCTGCTGGCCTGTCTGGGAGAATTCCGCCTTAGCGCAGGAATCCGGCCGGACAAAGACCAGCTCTGCGCCTTTCAGGGCTTCCCGGCCCCGGGAGGTCAAATCCCCCGGCTGTCCGGAGGCTTCCCTCCCCGGCTTCCTGATTCTCTCCCGGAAAAGCTTCCCGAAATCCCGGTAGTACCAATTTCTGATATCGGATGCGCAAAGGCCCTGGTCTCCCAGAATCTCCCCCCTGGTCTCCTGGCTGGAGGAAATCCTGTTCCTGCTGTCGCACTTTACCCCGGTCAGGCGGATCCTGACTTTTAACAGCTTTTCCAGAGAGATCTGGAGCCCCCAGGGCGCAGGCCCCTGGAGGGCGGCACCGCTTTCCCGGCCACGCTTTGCCCCATCGTAAAACACGGGCTTCGCATTGGTATAGGTATACCACTTTTTTGTAGTCTCCTCCAGAAAGTAAATGGTTTCCCCCTCGTATCCAGTCTGGCTTTTGTACTGTTCCGCCGCTATTCCGATCAACTCCAGCTTTCCTACGGGGAGATAGTCAGCCCGGAATTCCCCGGCCAGGGCTGCCACTTCTGTCCCATTCTCTGCCTGCCGCAGCCTCTCCACCCGATGCCAGAGCCCGGCCATCTGCTCCATGAGGTGCTTTGTCTGAAAGGCTGCTTTCCGCTTCAGATATCTGTCATAGGAGTCTGCCAGGGCCCGGAAATATCCCTCGAACCTGGCCAGCCCCGCATTGTGGCTAATGATGGCCAGCCGCTCCAGATCGTCAGGCGCCTCCGGCGATACCCGGGAAAGCCCGGTGCCAAACAGCTCCTCCAAAAAGGCCTCCATCTGTCCGGCCGCCTCCCTGACCTCATCCAGATCGTATGCGGGTTCCTCCGATGCTTCTTTTATCAACTCTTCTTTTGTCACCGCGCCCGCTTCCAGCCGGCACCATAGAATGGCCGCGGCCTTATGTCTGCACAATTCCTTTTTATGACAGGTACAGGTGGAATATTCCAGGGGGGAGAGCAGTTTTACCGTGACCCCCGGCTCCGGCAGCTGCATGGTGATCACGGAGGTATACCGGATCTCGGGACGGATGCCTGCTGCCGCCTGACTGACAAATGTCTGAAAATACTTGTTTCCCAGCGCTTTTTTCAGTTTGGCAAGGGGATATGCATTGATTTCTTCGAACACCCCGTTTGCGGCAGCCCCCTCCCTTTCCCCATTCCGGGTACCGCTTTGTCCGGACGGGGCTGTCTGCCCGGGGACAGGATTTTGTTCCGCTGCCGCCTTTCCTGTGGTATTCCGGCCTGAGGCGGCTTCGGCCTGCTGCTTAGGCGCCGCTTCGCCCGCCCCGGCTGCGCCGGCAGTCTCCTGCCCCGCAGGGGGCTGATCGGCACCGGCCTGTTCCTCGGCAGCAGTTCCGGCAGTCTCTCGTCCGGCCGCAGTCCGTCCGGCAGTTGCCTGCTCCGCAGCGGAAGCAGCCCCCTGCCCGGCCCCTGCTTCCCGGACGCTGCTTTCCCGCAGGGTCAGTATGGCCTGTACCACATGGCGGCAGATGCTTCTGGACGGGCAGGTGCACTTGCTCTCTCCCAGAGGGAAGCGCACTGTCACCGTCTCCTCGCCTACCTTTACCCGGGCCTCTTCTTCCGCACTGACAATCTCCGCAGCCGTCTCTTCCTTATCCTTATATGCACGCTTTACGATTCCTTTATTGCTGATGCCGATGAGATAGTCGTCATCTATCCCGGCCAGCCGTTGTCTCCACTTATCCATATGAATCTCCTCTATATAAATATAGTAATTCCTGTCTTTCCCCATGTCAAGCCGCACTGCGTCAAAAAACGGGTAAAGAAGCGACAAATGTAAAGAATTGATATACAGTTTAAGCCTGTTGCTGCTTATCAAGAACATATTGAATCCTATTCACAAAAAATTTACATTTCAGGGCAAAAAAACAGAGCCGGGAACCTTTTTTAAGATTCCCCGCTCTCTAACCTTGCCTATGCGCTTCTATCCGCTTTCGGTTGTTTGACTTGCGCAAGCACAACCTCTTTCACTCCTTCTTTCATTGACTTCTATTTAGGCCATCCCAAATAAACCGCAATGAGAACCAACACGATTCCGAGTACGATAAGGATTATAGGCCACCCCTTTTGCTTTCTGCGGGAAATCCCGATTGCTACAAACAATATCCCCAGCAGCATTGACGCAATCATCGCAAAAAATCCCATTTTATTTACTCCTTTCAAGACGGATTACTCTATCATGACGATTGGCTATTTCCAAATCATGAGTCACGGTAATAATAGTGGTGTTAAACTCTTTGCTCATGTTAAAAAGCAAGGTTACAATTCTTTCTCTGTTCTCCACATCCAGAGATGCCGTAGGTTCATCAGCCAAAATGATTTGAGGTTTCATGATAATTCCTCTGGCAAATACGGCTCTGGCCTTTTCTCCGCCGGAACATTCAAGTGGTTTCTTTTTTAATATGTGCTTGATCTCGATTGCGCTGATGACCGTATCGAAATCCGCAATCTCCCCGACACCCTTTTTGTCAGGACTGGCATAAAGAAACGGCAGTTTGATATTATCTTCAATCGTCAAAGAGTTAATGAGTGCCGACTCTTGGAGAACAAAACCAATCCGTTGATTTCGCCATTGCGCTAACCGGCTTGTATGCAACTGTTCTGTCGGCGAACCGAAAAGCGTATATTCACCGTTATAATTTCTATCAAGCAGCCCAATAATATTGAGCAAGGAACTTTTTCCTGCTCCCGATTCGCCCACAACGGCAATTTTTTCACCGGCGGCGGCTTCAAGCCTGAAATCATTTAATATTGAAATCTGCGTCTTTTTGCTCCTGTAGATTTTTTCCTTAACGCTTAGATCAATAATCTTCTTCATTGCAATACCCCCAAGGAGATTGGAACCTTTTTGATTTTCCGCAACATATTTTCGACAATAATTATTCCGATAATCATATCAGAAACGGCAACCAGCAGCAAAGCCAGCCAGTCCATTCCTATCAAACCAAACAATCCGTAAGTGGCAAAGGTAGCGTCTTTCCTTAACCAGCACCCGTATCGGTTAAAAGCGGTGAATGTGGCAATCAGTGCTACATTCACAAAGGAGAGCATCCCAAAGTAACCATAAAAAATTCTTTTCAGCTTTGAGCAGCTTAATCCAACCAACAGATTGATCGTAAAATCTTTCAGCATTAAGCGAACACTAACCAATGCGTTCCAAACAGAAAGACAAGTTATGACGATCAGCAGAATAAAGGTTGTTATGAATATAATTTTTAGTGAATGAAGATAGTATTCGTTGAAATAGTCGTAATTTTCCTTTTGGCTGAAGAAATTAAAGCTTAAACCCAAATTGTCTTTGATAACTTCACTCAAACTCGCTATTTCTTCTTCCGAGGTGTCCAGAAGTATAATATCCATAAGGCCATTAAATTGAATGTCCATGCTGGCGCGATCTATAAATTTCTCATTCACCGGAAAAATGATTGAGAAATTGTAGTATGTCTTGGAATTGAGGGCATAATAGTTGGCATGGTAAGCATTTTGCTTCAACACGCCCTGAACCTTTAGCGTCAAAGGCCGCCCAAGAACAGATTCCTCCATTTCTATTGTTGCTCCAACGGGATATGTTTTGCTTAACCCTTTTCCTATTAAAACAGGGATTTCCCCGTCTAATTGGTAATCAAAGTCCAAATCCGTCCCTTGCGACAGTTCAAATTCATTTAATTTATAATACTGCTCGTTCAGATAGCCCAATGAGATTTCCATGTCATCACTGTTGGGAACAGATACCATAAACCCGTCTGTATAAAAAGCATACTTAAAGTTGCTGTTCAAATGGTCATATACTGCTTGTGTTCCGTTTTCGTCAACTATACTCATATCAATATGACTATCCGGGTCTAAGTTAGCGATATAAACCCCCTCTTGGTTTACATATTTTGTCTCCTGATACCCTTGAAATGTTGACAAAACGGAACGAGCAGCAGTAAAGGTTATGTAATTCGCCATGAGAAGCAACAGCATGATACCGATACCAAGTATTGCTTTTCTCAAAAATATTTTTGAAACCATGAACTTAAATATTTTCATATTTCCGTACCCGCCCTGCGCTGATTAGTATATATGTGACAAAAATAAGGATTAAATAAAAATTGTCGGCTAAGTTGAACCCAAAACGGAAATTTACCAAAGCCGATAGAAGATAAACGGAAATCAGTACCGTGAGGCAGTCCAGCACATAGCGAATGGTAATGCCAAACGCAGTACCGCCCACAAGTATTCTGCAAAATATTTCTGCCTTCTTTCTCTCCAGCATTTGATAATGGAACACTATCACAATGAACGTAAACAACGAAACAATCAAGGGCTGGTAATCAATAAAATTTTTCAAAAAAGCCTTTAGAATATAGGCATCCAAATCCAAAGTCTTTGCATACTCCATAAGCAAATTAAGAGAAAAGCAAAAAATATATACAATACTCAGCTCTAACATATCCGTTAGTCTAAACAGAGATTTTTTCATGCCTATCCCTCTATCCCCGCAAAGTGTTCAGCCTTGCTTTAAGAGATTTTCCCGTCAGTATTGCGAAATAAAGCAGCATAGCAACCAGGATGATAATACAAAAATCCCGATGCGATGAATATGTCGTGAAGCTAAACCCTCTTGTGCAAAGCTGCGCTGCCATATAGGAAATTGGGAATGGTATAGCTCTGTCAATCCACACAATAATTGCCTGCTTATTTCTTAATAGCACTCGCAGAATTGCAAGGACAACAAGGGCAAGAAAAGCCAATAGGAAATACGGCATTAGGATCAGTCTTGGCAGGGTTACGCCGTTTTCTTCCGCGCTTTGATTTGACCCATAAATCAGTACATCCTCGGATCCATCATTTTGAGCATAGAAAATCTGAATTTCAGTTTCACGGTCAAAAGGTATTACCATATTTTGTTTTCCGCGATTAGACAGATGTAAATCCCAAGTGGTAGTCCAGGCATTTATGCGATAAATTACCGTTTCTGTTTCATTGTCAAACACTTCGTCACAGCTATACCCTGTCACCTCGCTATCAAAGGTGATGACAATGTTCCCATCAGGGCCATCAATCACATGGAGCAGGTTATCGGAATAGGGGAAAAATTTAGGTAATGTTAAAATCCCAAAAATAATCGTCACAATGGCACAGGCCAGGCTCCCCGTGAAACAAATAGTCTGCAAGCGTTTGATAAATAAGTCCCGCTTTACTCTTTTTAACGGCACAATATCAGTATCATGGCCAGCATCAGGGATGAAATTCTCGGTTTTCCGCATACGCTCAAACTCCGCACTGCACTCCGCGCAATGCTCAAGATGTTCACTGACAAATTCTCTTGTATCCGTACTTACCATATCTTCTACATAAAGCGGAAGTATGTCTTTGATTAAATTGCATCTATCACTCATTGTTAGCCTCCAGTTGTTCCAGTATTTTATTTCTTGCCCGGTGATAAGTGACACAGGCCCAGTTATCTGTCTTTTGGAAAATTTTTGCGATTTGTTTGAAACTCAATTCTCCAAAAACCCGCAGCATAAAAACTTCCTTATATGGTTCGGCTAAATTGTGCAGCAGCAGATGTATTCGCATGGCATCGCTTCGGTTTATTATCTGTTCCTCAATGGTGTCTATGTTATCTGTAAATTCAATATTATCAATATCTACAAGCCCCTGCTGCTTTTTCAAGTGAGAAAAGTAACAGTTTTTTGCAATTTGACAAAGCCAAACACGAATGTCTGTATCACCGCGAAAAGCATCTATTGAGCGCATTGCTTTGAAGAATGTTTCGCTTGTGATCTCCTCCGCCAGACCTTCGTCTTTTGTCAGCTTTTTAAGAAAGAGAAATACATCATTAAAGTATCTTCTATAAATTTTCTCAAATTCTTCTTTGGAACCAGCCACTTTCTCACCTCCTCCCTTATAAGACTTCGCATTTCAAGAAATCTTACAAGGTTTTTGAAATATTTTAGCGTCTGTCTCCTTAGATGAAATATGCTCTAAATGAGTTCTTCACTAACCATAAGAAAATCTCGTGATTAAGAAGTCATTTAGAGCATATTTCAGCTTTTATCACTATGTTCACATAAAACCTTTTTCCGGCAGTTTGGGCACTGCGCCTCACTCTCCCAAAATCCGGTCAATCCGCTCCCTCTGGGTCTGGTCGAATTTCAGGTTGGAAAGCATGCCCGTATTGTCCAATATCCGGGAGGACTTTGACGCGCCGATGAGGACGCTGGTGATGTGGCCGTCTCTGAGAATCCATGCCAGCGCCATCTGGGCCAGGTTCTGTCCACGCCCTCACGCAATCATCTTCCCAATCCACCCCGCCAGTTCTTCCGGCGTCATGGCGCCCACGAACGCCCCCATGTCCGAGAGGGTCTGGGCGGCGTTCCGGTCGTAGTTGGGGTTGGCATCCATGTCCAGGGCCGTGAGCACCACCAGCTTCGCCCCGCTCTCGATGATGCCCTTGGACGTACTGTAGAGTCTTTGGTACCCGCCGCCCTCGTACAGGTCCGTCACAAGCACCACCATGGTCCGGAACGGGAAGTCGATGAGCCCCTCGCAGTAGCTTAAGGCCCCGGCGATATTGGTGCCGCCGCCTAACTGCACGCTCATCAGCGTCTCCACCGGATCCTCCACATAGCCGCTTAAATCCACCACATTGGTGTCAAAGATCACCAGCTTGGTGTCCAGCATGGGAAGCTTTGCGAAGATCCCCGCCATGATGGCGCTGTGGATGACGGAATCCAGCATAGAGCCGCTTTCGTCCACGCAGATCACCACCCGCCACTGATTGTATTTCTTCATCCGGGAATTAAAATACACGTTTTTCAGCACGATCTGCTGCCGCTGGCTGTCGTAATTCTTCAGGTTCATGCGGATGGTCTTTTTCATGTCCAGGTTCCGGGCGGATTTCACCGGGCTGCTGGCATTTCGGTTGATCTGGCCGAAAAAGGACACCCGCACCTCCTGCTCCAGCTTCCTTGCGATCTCCTCCGCCACCTTTCGCACGATCTCCCTTGCCAGGGACAGCACCTCGCCTTTCATCATGTGCTTCAGTTCCAGAATTGTCTTCAGCAGCTCCTTGTTGGGCTCCAGCTTGCGCAACACTTCCGGGTCCGTGAGCAGCTCCGTCATGTTGTATTTCTCTAGGGCATGGCGCTCCAAAACCTCCACCGTCCGCTTGGGGAAAAGCCGCTTGATCTCATGCAGCCAGTCAGGCACTGTAAGCTGGGAGCCCTCGCTGCCGCCCATGCGGTCTTTTCGGATTTCCTGTTCTTCCCCATACTCCCTGGAATACAGATAGTCCAGCACGTTTTCCATGTCCATATAGTTTAAGTTTACTGCCCCGGAGGAAAAGGAAATCTGCCCTGACGCATATTTCCCCAGCACCAGCCTCCAGCGGTTCAAAATCTCCTGCTCGTCTGCCATATCTTTCTCCTTATTAAAATCGCTGCGCGATGGCACTAAAGGCAAAGTCCCTTCGGCGCACCTGTCTGAGAGGAATTTTCATTCGATAGTGCTCTCATGAAATTTCCTCTCGTGCACCTTCGCGACTTTGCTTATCAAATCGCTGCGCGATGGCACTAAAGGCAAAGTCCCTTCGCTGCACCTGTCTGAGAGGAATTTTCATTCGATAGTGCTCTCATGAAATTTCCTCTCGTGCACCTTCGCGACTTTGCTTATCAAATCGCAGCGCGATGGCACTAAAGGCAAAGTCCCTTCGCCGCACCTGTCTGAGAGGAATTTTCATTCGATAGTGCTCTCATGAAATTTCCTCTCG
>CAJTZD010000015.1:0-31267 GCA_910584235.1 uncultured Acetatifactor sp. | reverse complement strand
GCACCTGTCTGAGAGGAATTTTCATTCGATAGTGCTCTCATGAAATTTCCTCTCGTGCACCTTCGCGACTTTGCTTATTAAATCGCTGCGCGATGGCACTAAAGGCAAAGTCCCTTCGGCGCACATCATGCTTCCATCTGCCCTTTTACATACTCATCCAGCTCTTTCCCGTAAGCATACCACTCCGGGAAGACCTCCTGCCTCTCCATGATGTCCCGGCCGGCCTTTCCGTGAATCCCCGCGGCCATGGCGGCAATCCGGTCGATCTCCCGGGGCGTGAAATAGGCAAAGGCCATGCGCAGCTTGGGCAAAAGTTCCATGAATTCCTCCTGGGAAACCGTCCCGTAAAACCCGTCCAGCATCCGGACAAACTGCTCCCCGATGAACACCAGATCCCTGGCCGAGAAAAACAGTCCCCGGAAAAACTGCGCCGTGGAGAACAGCTGCTCCCTTGTGCCGTTTAAATATCCCCTGCAAACCATCTCAATGTCTTCTGCCGTCTCCCGGCCGCTTCCGTACAAAATGCCGTGGACACAGCCGTTCAGCCCCGCATTGATCTCCCCATCCCGGGCCATCTTCCGCAAGACATCCATGTAGTCTTCTCTCTCCTGCCCCCGCATCCCCTCCCGGCTTGTGAGTCGGTACAAGAGCTTTAGCGCATTCATACAGGGATCCAGATCCTCGTCCTTGATCTTTGTCATAGATGGCAGAAGCCCTGTCAGCTTCCTGCAGCCTATGGCGGTCAGCTCCCCGAATTCCAGCGAAGAACCATAGAGCTTTCCCAGCTCTTCCATCATCATCAGGCTGTTTAACGCCTCCGCAACGGAATAGAAATCCGTGTCCGCCAGCATCAGTTCATGTACCCTGTCAAATACCGGCTGCATCTGGTCTTTCAGTCCCATCTCAAAGACCCTTGTCAGCAGCAGGGCGCTTTCTTTGGCCCCCAGCTCCTTTTTCAGCTCTTCTTTTACCAGGCTTACCACAGCCTCCTCTATGGTGGCACCGTAGACGGACACCTCGATCAATGCCGCGTTCACCTGGGTATTCCACTTGTACTTCCAGATCTCCCGCATCAGGTTCCTGTCTTTTTTCAATTGAAGATTGGGGCCTTTGACTCTTTTGGCAAAGGCGGTATTCAGATACTGCATACGGTGGAAGAATATACTCTGGCGTCTGTGCTTTTTATTGGAAAAAATCGACAGGACGGCCTCCGCCTCCAGGGTGGAGTTTATTTTCAGTCCAAACTGCCTGCATTCCTCCTGAAAATCAAAGATAATGGGAGGCACATCCGCCTGGGGACACAGGGCGCCCACGGCGTTGCCTGTCATAAGCCTGCGCAGGATACGTATAGGCGTATTGGAAGCTAAGTTGTACTCTCCTTTTACAAAGGAGGACAGCACCGCGTCCAGCAGCTCATAGGCTCCCGGCTCCTGTTTCCCGCGCAGTCCGGCAAGACCTTTTGCCATGGAACAGGCGCAGATTTCATCGTAGGTGGACAGATATCCCTCCTTGCGCCTGGTCTCTTTTCCCGCTGCCACGATCAGATCCAGGACAGCGTCTTCATAGGGAATATCCGACTCAGGAAGCCGCTCCCATATTTTCTGGTAAAATCCGGTAAAGGGCATGCCGCTGGCGTAGCCGTTGAGAGCGTCCGCGGCCTCCATGGAATATGGCATCAGGTACACGCCCTGATCTTTTTCGGGAACCTTTCCGTTCTTTTCCGGCGCTGCCTTTTGGGGTATCGCCTCTCCCGGTTTTCCATTCGCTTCAGGCCCAGCGGCCCTGCTGCCTTTTGGCACTGTCTCCGAATCAAGTTCCCTGGTCCTGCCTCCGGAATATGCAGCCGCCGGCACCTCTGCCGCTTCCATTTTCGCCGCGGCCTGCTTCCCACACTGCTCCGGCATCGCCTTTGATACTACTTTTTCGTCTTCTCCTGTCAGCAGCGCCTTTAGCCCCGGCGTATGAAATCCCCCCGTCACCGCCAGCACTGTGCCGCCGGTCTCCGCCAGCCGCCCGGCATGCTCCGCTATCCGCTCCGCCATATAGCGTTCTCTGGCCAGACACCCGTCCTCCTCCATGGATTCCCGGGGCGTATTCCCCCTGGCCAGCCCGCAATAGACCAGGAGATTATCAAACCACCGTTCGCTTTCCTCCCGCATCCCGTTTAATTCAAAATATTTTTCCCAGAATTCGTCAAAATTCCGCATCCCCGTCCGCTCGCATAGCTGCTGCAGGTATAGGTTTCGGGACAGCAGATAATCGTCATTGTAATTGCTCTTCTCCTCTTCCGCTTTCAGCAGCCCCCTGCCCTGGCTGGAAGCCGCCAATATGTCCCCATAGGACAGATCGATAAAAGCGGTCCGGATGCCCAGCCGCTTCCCCGCCCGAAACGCCGCCAGCTCCGGCGAATAGTCCAGAAAGGGATAATAGCATTTATAATGGGCCTTTTCCTCGGAAATCCGCCCCGACTGGTCATGGTAGGAGTAATAAATGGCAAAAGGCGCTTTCGTCTCCTCATGTACCATCACCGGAATCAGCGCATCCGCATTGTCCGGCCCCTCCACCAGAATCACCTCCGGCCTTACGGCCTCGATCATACGCTCCACATGGAACGCGCAGGCCGGGCTGTGGTGGCGGACGGGAAGCAGCACTATCTCAGCCATTTCCTTGCTTCGTAATATTCTTTCCATAGTCCGCCCTCTTTGCTGCTCTTGTCCCGAATGACCGTATTGAAATACCCTTTCACCTTTTCCAGATCGTCTTTATTTTCCTTGGAGATAGCTCCTACCAGGTTCTGCACCAGGCTGTCCATGCTCAGGGTCCCGTCTCCGTAATAGTAACCTGTAATCATAGCCTGGTAATACACCGAAACTGCCTCCGCCGTACTCATCACAGCCGAGGGCTTATCGATTCTGTGCCCATAGGAAGAAGTCCCCTCCCGCAGCTCGTGATAGGTGGAGGCCAATATCTCCGCCACGTCCTCGTCCACTTCCATGGCTATGCGGCTCTCCGCCGCCAGCTTCTCCACCTCGTTTACAATGATTCGTTTCTCCATAGCGGCCTCCCGCACAGGCATCACCGTCTCGAAATTGAACCGCCGTTTTAAGGCGCTGCTCATCTCATTGACGCCCTTGTCTCTGGTATTGGCGGTGCCGATGACGTTAAAGCCCGGCTTTGCGAAGAGGAACCCCTCATCCCCCAGCTCCGGAACGTTTAACACCTTGTCGGAAAGCACGCTGATGAGGCTGTCCTGAATCTCCGCCGGCGTCCTGGTAATCTCCTCGAACCGGGTCAGGATCCCTTTCTCCATCCCCACGTACAGAGGCGACGGTACAAGGGCCTCTCTGCTTGGCCCCTTTGCCAGCAACAGCGCGTAGTTCCAGGAATATTTTATCATGTCCTCGGTGGTGCCCGCGGTACCCTGGATGGTGTTGGTGCTGACCCCGCTGATGGCTGCGGAGAGGAATTCCGAGAGCATGGTCTTAGCCGTGCCCGGCTCTCCTACCAGCATCAGTCCCCTGTTGCCCGCCAAGGTCACGATGCAGCGCTCCACCAGGGCGTCATTGCCGAAGTATTTCTTTTCTATGGTATATTCTTTTCCGTTATACAGTATGGGCTTCTGGCTTCCCAGGATAAAGGTCCGCACCGCCCTGGGCGACATCTGCCAGTTCTCCGGCTTACTGCCCGTATCATTTGCTTTCAATGCCTCCAGCTCCTCCCGGTACCGGATCTCCACCGGGGGTTTTATGTATTGCTCCATTTGCTCCGCCTCCTATTCTGACCCGTGCCCCTGTCTCTCTTTGAGGAGCACAGTATCAGTATAGCAAATCCGCCCGCAAATTGCCAGAGGGAAGCACTAAAAACACATCATCTTTCTCTATTCCATAGGTCTCAATAGGCTGCCGCAGCATAGAGACAGAGCCCGTCAGTGCATTCTAAAGTCAAGGCTTTGGGGAAGCGGGTGCTTTCTTTCCGCCTCCCCGCCCTCTAAGCCTGCATATATGTCCAGCCATAACTGCGTCACGGACAGCTCCCCTTCCCGGTTATCCGGAAGCACAAAGTCCTCCGTCAGTATCTCGGCCGCCGCCTGGTACAGGCCGGCGTCCGCAAGGGCTTTCGCTTTATAGAACAACAGGCGCGGCGCCTGCCGCAAAGCTTTTGGAAGCCTGTCATAAATGGCAAGCCACTCCTCTGGACGCCCTGCCTCAATGAGCAGTTCCGCATATTCGATGCACAGGATTTTGTGGAACGGATGCAGCATGTATGCCCTTTCCATATATGCGCAGGCTTTGTCCGGATCCGCGAAATGATTTCTGTACAGCATGGCTAGATTCCGCAGCGCCCAGCAGTTCCCCGCTTTTCCATGGGAACTTTCCCACTCCCTTTCTGCCTCCCTGATCTTTCCGTCGGCATAGTAGACAACCCCCAGCTGCAGATGCTCATACCAGGACCGCTCCCTGATGGCTTCCAGCTTCTCTTCCCAGAAACCGCCTGTCACATAACTTTTGGGCTCCTCCCCTGTATCCGGCAGCGGCAGCCTGCCCGTTTCCAATAGGTAAAACCACTGGGCAGTCTCCGGGTCGGCGTCATTTGTATACGCGCGGTATCGGCTGATTTCTGCCGGCCGTATCCGATTCTCCAATGCGCCCCACCCGCTGCCCTGGTAAACCACCTTGCCGGAAAAGTCCTGGGGGAACGCGAAGTTTTGGTCTATTTTCCGTTGGATGCAGCGCTCCGCCTCTCCCACCGCCCTGCTCCAGTCCTCTCCCCTTAGAACTTCCCTGTCGCCGTCCAGCATGGTATATGCCTCCGTCCATGACCATTCCGTATCCGGAGGCATCTCCACCGCCTCAAGCTGGGTATACAGGATTCCGGCCTGAATCTCAAGATAGGACTGTCCTTTTTCGGAAAGAAATTCGTTCCAGTTTCTTCCTCCCTGCCCCATTCCCCAGGTAAAAAGCTTTCTTCCCTTTAGAAAATCCGTGGAATAATGTAGCAGCCCTCTGCCGCTTCCGTCGATAGCGGCAATCCATTTTCTTTGATTTTCGGGTATCTTGTAGAAAAAGTCCTGGGAGATCTCCATGTTCTTCGGATAGGAGAAATCCTTTCCCCCTATCATGGGGATTTCACAGCTGTCCAGCACATAGTGCCCGGCATTGTAAAAGCACCGGAAGCTTTCCCTGGCCGGCACCAGAATTCTGGTATCCGGCTTTTCCTCCACCGCAATATTGGACCACCAGTACATATGGCGCACCTGGTCTGTCCGGTTCTCAATGGTTATTTTAAGATAGAGCGCCTCTGCACCCTCCGGCAGGCAGGCGCTGATACAATAGGAAATTCCCCGGATCCGCTCAAACTCATACAGATGCAGGATCTCTGCGTCCCTCGTGCGCGCCACCTCGCAATAGAGCGGAGAGCATGTCAGCGGATTATGCCCCCTGACACAGGCGTTGAATTCCACCCCGCCGCTGAACCAGGCGTTCCTAAGTCCCAGATTACAGGGCTGAAATACAGAATTCACATACAATAGCTCCCGTTTTGCTTTCTTGTCATAAAGCGACCAGAGCCGGCCCCCAAGTTCCGGGAGAAACATGGCCTTTAAATAAGCGTTTTCCAAAACCGCCGCCTTGAAAGCCCGCATTGTCCGCTCCCGTCCGTATCCGTCCTGCTGCATATAGGGAAGTGTTGTCCGGAGAAATCCCTTGCCGAAGTTTGTTTTTTCATCCTCTTTTACCCGCCCGGTGGTCTCAAATGTTACGGCAAGACCTTTCTTTGTCCCGATATCAGGCATGGGATTCTGTTCTCCCAGCTCCGCCGCCGGCATGTTGTAGTCGCAAAAATATATCATTCTCTCCCTCCGTCTTTCCCTTTTCTGCCATGCAGAACATAATATCCGATTCCCTCAAAAAACAGTTCCGCACTGCTGTCTCCCAGTTTTTCGTCCGTAAAGGCATTGCGCAAAATATCTACCCCCGCCGGCGCGAAGTCCAGTACAACCCGCTGTCTGAAGTCCGCGGAAGTGCTTCCGCAAAAGGCAAGGATTTCCGTTTCCGTTTCAAAATAGCTGACTTTGACACGGCCGTCGGATACCTCTACGTCGGTTTCCCCGAAATACGGCTTCCAATTTGCCTGTTCCGCCAAAAAGCGGTCCATCGCTTTCCAGATACGCGCCGTCTCCTCCAAAGGTTCCCCTATATCGTTGGGTTTCGGAAAGGAGCCGTGCAACAGGGCAAATACCAGCGCATTGGAATAGGTCCAGTCAGGCGGATTGGAATAACACAGGGAATATACCGGTATCCCCGTATTCCTCCCGGTAAATACCGCCTGCAGATGCCCTTCCGGCATTTCCTTAAGCCGGCCGCTCATCAGCGCGCTCTGGAAAGTCTCTCCCTCCCACAGAGAATGGCAGCAGGACATAACTGCCAGGTTAAAGGAGCCGCAGCCGTGAAGCTGGACGGTCCCTCCCCTGCCGTCCACGGCCCGATACAATTTCCGGAATGCCTTTCGCAGCTCCCAGACCGGCCAGGTGGGTGCGATCTGTCCGTTTTCCGCAAAGCCGCAGCCATGGTCCTGATTGACACAGCCGTTCAACGCCGCCGCGCTGTCCACATAAATCCCGTCAAATCCGTATTCCTCCATAAGCCTTTCCACGCCTTCCGCAAAGATGTCCGCAAAGCCGCTGCCAAAGCAGACCCCGAAGTCCCTCTGAGGCGGCTGGCGGTACCAGCTCCACTTCCGCTCTCTGCCCTCGGCCGGCATATGCATAAAGCGCTTTCCGTACCGCTGCCACAGAGGCGACAGCGTGGAGATCTCATATCCGAAATAAGGAATCACCCGAATCCCCAGCTTATGGCATTCCTCTACAATGTACCTCAGCCGCCGGGCGCTTTCCTGCGTCAGTTCCATGGAGTTCTGAATGTCATTCCATTTCTCATGTAGGTACAAGACCTCTACCCCCAGACGTTTCATTCGCTGAAATCCGGTTTCCTCCTCCCCCTGGCAGACAGGCGACGACAAATACGTCTCATAATCTCCCGGCGTCTTTTTGTAGCAGTCAATATGTAAGGCTTTTTCCGTCAAAGGATTGGCCGGAAAGGCACGCACCGGAGTGACCTGCATGCCAAACCGGAAAGACAGAGGATATAAATCCGCAGGCATCCTTTCCGGCTCTTCCCATGCGTCCCTCTCCCCATCCAGAAAACGGATCCTGAGGACAGTACAATTCTCCTTTTCCACTACCTGGATCCGCTTTTCGGGGGCATCCGTCTTCCACCCTTTCCAACTCTCGAAGAAAAGGCCCAGGCCGGCGTCTTTGCATCCCAAATAAATCTGTTCCTGGAATCCACAGTAAAATCCTCCCTCCGGAATCCGGCCCGCGCATCCGAATGCCCCCTGCGCATCCCCTCCAAAGCCTCCATGCAGATCCTGTCCGGGGTGTGCATGGTAATAGACCGCCGCTTCCTTTTTCAGTGGAATCTCCAGCCACAGTTTCTTTAGATGATGCACCTTTTCCCTGCTCTCTTCCTGCCCAAAGCAGGCAGCCACCGAGCGGCCGGCCGGAACCACCGAGACGCCGATATCCGTGCATCCGTCGTCCTCTATCCGTGAGGACACATTGAGTATCAGCCTTTCCTGTTCCGATGCACAGACCATGGTACAGCTTTCTTCCCCCTGTATCAGAAATGTCTGTCCCCTTTCAAATGTCAGTCTGTCCTCCCCCTCCCATACCACAAAGCGCATGGGCTCCTCCAAAAGTTCTTTTCCTCCCGCACGGATGGATATGGGCAGCAGGGAGTCGCTCCAGCAGTAGCTCCTCTCCTCCAGAAAGACCTGGCGCGCCGACCCCCGGGTTTTTACATACGGAAATCCATTCTTCATAGCATTCTCCTTTCAAGTACCGCCTTATACCGCTTTGGTCACAGCAGACTGTCCCGGTAACCCGCTGGCGTCATCCCGGTCTCTTTCCGGAAAGCCCTGCCGAAAGTTTTCAGGCTGGCATAGCCCGCCATCACGCTGATCTGCTCCAGCGAAAACCGCCCGGACTTGATCAGGGCTTTCGCTTTTTTGATGCGCAGCCGGTTGATATAGTCCAAAATCCCCTCCCGGGTCTCCTCTTTGAACACTCTGGAGATGTATTTGGGGTTCCGCTCTATGCCCTCCGCAATGGTGCTGATATTCAGATTGCTGTCCGCGTAATGCTCCTCCACATACTGAATGACCCTCTGCACGATGGCTTTTCCGCCGGACTCCTTTCCGTCCTCCATGTCCACTACCCCGTATCCGCCAAGCATCTCTGCCCTCTCAAGGCCCTCGACCACTTTCTGATAGGCGAATCGCAGTTCCTCCATATCCTCTAAGATGCCGCTGACCGCCCCGCGTACAGACAGATCCAGCCGCTCCCACATAAAACCGCTGAGATATTCCGCGGATTTCCTGCAATGCTCCCTGAAAGCGTCCTCTTCCCCCGGAATCAAAAAGAGATAGAACAGATGCTGCCCGTCCTCTATCCGGTAAAACTCCCACGCTTCCATCAACTCCGAGAAAATATTGTCCACCGCGAACAGCATTACCTCATCCTGCAGAATCTGCTTTTCATCCATCAAAGGTACCCGAAAGCCCGCCAGCAGCATCCGCTGTCCCGCAGAAATCTGTACTGCCTTTTCGTCCGCCCCCATGCTGCGTCCTTTCATCATCGCCAGCAGATAGCTGCTCTGTATGTCCTCCGCCTGGGCTGCCATGTGCTGGTGCATCACATTCTTCTCGCGGACCAGCTTGAAATAGGCGTCCTCTATCAGCTTGTACTCGTTTCCCTTTCCTCTGTCTCCCCCTGAAATCTTCCGAATCAGGCTGTCCACAGGCTTGAAGTTGTGCCGCAGCGCCATGAACATGCAGGCAATGCCCACAAATAGCGTCACCGCCACGCTGATATAGAGGACATTTCGCACCTGGCTCAGTTCCCTCCAGAACTCCCCTTGGGGAATCAAAAGGCAGTATTCTATGCCCTCTATCCCAGAGGCCTTGCGCAACACAATATAGCGCCGGGTCTCCTCGAAACCCTCACGCCCCCACAAGGAAAGGCTTTCCTCCAGAGCCTCCTCCGCGCCCTGGCTCGACAGTGTCAGAGCCGTCTCCCCGTCAATGCCCATTAAGAGCCGGGTGCCCTCCGACATGGATTTCGTCAGCTTCTCCAGCAGAGAGACCGGCACTCCCATAAACAGATTGAAATCTTCATATTGGGAGTAGTTGCTGATACTCCGGGCATAGACCAGATGGTTTTCCCCCGTTCCGTAGTGCAGATATCTCCCAAAAAGGAAACTGCCCCCGTAGGTCCCGGAAAGTTCTTCCATCCATTCCTCATAACCGATCATATCCGAAATCCCTACCCGCATGCCGCCGTATAGATAATGACTTTCGTTGGCTCCTGTTTTATCGATCACATAATCCAGGTGCTTCAAATAAATCAGGCAGGACATATCAGAATCAAAGACCTTGATACTGTTTACCAGTTCAGCCACGTCCTTATAAAACTGGGAATCCTTTTTTCTGCTGCCGATCACTTTCAGGAAATTTCGGTTCTGCAGCAGATAGGATTCATATGCCATCTCCCTTTTTAAATATCTGTCGATCTCATCCCCCAGATTATCCAGCACCAGATTGTTGGCCTCCAGAATCTCTTTTCTGATCACTTTCATGCTCCAGGCATAATTGACAAATACCGTCACGACGGGAATCATCATTATGATGATATAGGAGCACAGCCACCCCGTCAAAACACTTCTTTTCTTCATTTCTTATTTCCGTTTCTCATCATTTCAGCCGCGGCCATCAGTATGATGCCGGTTCCATGGTCATCGTTTTTATGAGCAGGAATGCCGTCATAGTAAGAGGCCTCCATAGAGCATCCGGAGCCTAAGCATACCCCATACACATTCCCCTCTTTGTCCAGCCCGTATCGAAGCAGGGCATTCCACCCCTTTTGCGCTGCCGCCTCAAAGGATTCCGCAAGCCAGCCCCGGTTTACCCCTCTTTTCAGGCTCAATACGAACATGGCGGTACAGGAGGTCTCCAGGTATGTATCCGGCCGGTCCAGCACCTGGTGCCACATACCGCAGCCGTCCTGTACGGCAGCGATTCCCGCCGCAAATTCCCGGTAGACGGCAAGGGTGCGTTCCCAGGCTCCGTCTTGCTTTCCATTTTCTGCCCCAAGGCCGGAGGCGGAAGCGGCGGACTCCTGCCAGTTCTCAAGCAGCGTCAGGATTTCTGTCAGCGCCAGGGCCACCCATCCGTTCCCTCTTCCCCAGGGCACCCTGTTAGAATGCCCCTCCAGACCATCTAAAGCCTCCCCGGCTTTTGTCTCCCTGTCCGGGAAATAAATATGGGAGAACAGCCTGCGCTCCTCTATCCACAGCCTCTTCACAAAACCCTCCACCTGGGCGTACACCCGCTGTCTGTACCGCTCCTCTCCTGTCAGCCTCGCCATCCTCGCCAGGAAAGGGCAGCTCATGTAAAAGTCGTCTGCCCACATGGTCGCACCGCGGTAGTAGGTATCGTCCGAAAAGCGCAGCATATGATCCATCACTCTGTCCGCAATGTGCCTGGCCGTGACCAGAAGCCTTTCGTTTCCGCTGATCAGATAGGCCTCTATAAGGGATACCCCTATGGTTCCGCAGGGGTCTAATCCCTGCAGTTCACAGGATCTGGGAATCATGGCAGGATTCAGTCCCCGCCTATACTCCCACTGACTATAGTCAAAATAATCGGCCATAACCTGTACACTGTCCAGAAAATACCGAAGCAGCTCCCGCCTCTTAAGAGCCTTTGCCGCACACAATACCCCCTCCATCCCTACCTGAACCGCATAGAACCACTGTCCGAAGAAAATCCCGTCCATATAAGGCCTCACAAAGACTCCCTTTCCATTCGCCCTCCAGAAGTCATATCTGTAGTCTCCCAGCGGATAAGGCCGCCGAAACTGGATCTCCTCCTCAGGGGCCGAGACCAGCATCCCCGGCGCGAAAGCCCCCAGATAAAGCCATCTGGCGCAGGATTCCCTGCCTGTCTTTACGAAAGGCACTCCGTAAGGCGCTGCTTCCCAGCCTGAGGAATCCCCTCTTTTTCTGCGGATACTAGCTTCCATGAAAAAGCCTTCCCCGCCATTTTTACATTTTATCAAAATCTGCTTTTCCCGTCCATTTCCATTTACCGGAAAGCAAATCCGGCTGTCGCAGACCTTTTCTGCTCCATCGATCCAAAGGGTGAATCGGCCTGCTCCGGCCGCCTCTACCAGGTACTCCTCCCCCTCTTCCATATGGCAGTAAGTCAAGCCATAGGCAGCTCCCTCCCGGACTCCGTACAATGCCGCAAAATCCGCCCTGTCCTGACAGGCCTCCTCCCACTGAGGAATCCAGCGATATTTCCTGCCCTGATACTCCCAGTCCGCACCATATCGAATCGTAACAGGATCATCTGTAACGGTATCTTTGGGAAAAGGGTCGTTGCACGCCATTCCCTCCATTCCCTCCATCTGGGCAAACGGCAGGGTCACCCTTACGTTCAGCAGATAGTCCCTGGCCCACATCGTCCAGTATCTGGGATGGGAGACAACATACCGGATCCCCCAGCCCTTGTCCCCCTTTTCACACTGTATCAGCAGTTCATTTCTCCCTGCATACAGAAGAACCGGAATGATCGTCCAGTCCCTCTCTTTTCTTAAGACACGCCCATCGTCAGACGTCCCCCGGCCGTATATCCTTTCTCCGTTCAGCCAGATGCCCCGCGCCTCTCCCTGAAAGCTGAATACAGCTTCCTCCTGCCAGCTGGCCATCAGCCATGCCGCCGCCCAGGCTATTGCCGCAGATTCCTGCTCCGGATAGGCCGCATCAAAATCCAGGCAGGCAGGTCCTGAAAGAGGTTCCTGATGAAAAAAAGGCAGTTCCATGTAAGGCGTAAGCTTTACCTCCAGACGGGGCCTTGTTTCCAGCATCCGGCCGGTCACTGTCTCCATGACCTCTTGGGGGCCGCAGATTCCCGCTTCATAAAGTGATGCTCCATGGGGCACCAAGTATCTCTCGTTTTGTCTCATATTTTTCTCTTCTTTCCTAAATATTTATTGAAAGATCCTCATCCCTTGATTGCCCCTACCATGACCCCTTTCACGAAATACTTCTGTAGGAAAGGATACAATACCAGAATAGGCGTAGTGGTCACCACGATCAGCGCATACTTGATCAGCTCCGCCATCTGAGCCATCTCGTCCATGCCGGCGCCGCTGGCCATGGCGCTGGAGCCCGCCAGCTTTAAAATATTGCGGACCACCAGTTGCAGAGGGAACTTATCGCTGTCCCGCAGATAGATGGATGCATTGAACCATGCGTTCCAGTGTCCCACCCCATAGTACAGCACCATCACCGCAATGGTGGCCTTGCTTAAGGGAATCATCACCCTCAGCAGAATCTGCAGATAACTTCCCCCGTCCAGGCGAGCGGATTCTATCAGGCTGTCCGGAATAGACTGGAATCCGCTTTTCATGATAATCAAATTGGCGGTACTGACAGCGCCGGGGAGAACCAATGCCCACAATGTATCCAGCAGCTTCAGATCCCGGATGTTCAGATAGCCAGGGATCATGCCGCCGGAAAAATACATGGTGAAAATGATCATAAGCGCAATGGCGTTTTTCAGCATGGGGCCTTTTATGGTCAGGAAAAACGCTCCCAGCATGGTCAGCGTCAGGTTGATCAGCAAACCTGTCCCCAGCACAAACAGCGTATTCAGCAGGCCGGTAATGATGCGGGGATTCCGGAACACCATCTCATAGGCGGACAGCGTATAAGGCTTCATGGGCATCCACAGCAAGCCTACATGCCTGGAAAGGGCTCCCGGGTCGCTGAAAGACGCTATCACGATATAGTAAACCGGATAGGCCGTCACCAGAATCAGCAACAGCATAAAAATGACATTAAATACGGAAAAGACTCTATAGGGCGTTATTTTCTTTTTATTTTGCATCTATTCTTTCCTCCGGCTCTACCACAGACTCACATCGCTGACTTTCCTGCTGATTTTGTTGAATACCATCACCACCACAAAATTGATGACGGAGTTAAAGATGCCCACTGCCGCGCTGTAGCCCCACTGAAAATCCTGGAGACCTTTGCGGTAGACAAAGGTGGAGATTACGTCCGCCGTTTCATATATCCCCTCATTATAAAGCAGAATGATCTTCTCAAAGCCCACATTCATTACATTTCCCAGCCGAAGCAGCAGCATAATGATGACCGTTCCCGAAATGCCGGGCAGAGTCACATGCAGCGTCTGCTTCCATCTTCCCGCCCCGTCAATCCTGGCCGCCTCGTACAGTTCCTGGTCGATGCCTGTCAGCGCCGCCAGGTATATAATGGCGTCCCACCCGATGCCCTGCCAGATACCTGACAGCACATAGATGGGCACAAAATAATTCGGCCTGGTCAGCAGGGAGCAGTCAGGCCCTCCCAGAAAGGACAGCAGATAGGTAATGAAGCCCTTGTTGGAGGTGAATAACTGAACCATGCTGCACACCACCACCATGGAAATGAAATGGGGCATGTAGGAAATGGTCTGGGTCACGCGCTTGAATTTCTCGTTTTTCAATTCATTGAGCAGCAGCGCCAGCAAAATAGGGGCCGGGAATCCGAATATAATGGAGGAGATACTGATCACCAGCGTGTTCTTCAGAATCCGCGTAAAATAATAAGACTGAAAGAAATCGATAAAGTGCTGGAATCCATAGCTGGAAGTCCAGTCGCTGTCCCAGATGCCCGCCGCCGGCGAATAATCCTTGAACGCGATCAGAATGCCGTACATGGGCTTATAGCAGAACAGCAGATAAAAAATCACCACCGGTATCACCATCACATAGGCATCCGAATATTTCCTCAAATCATTGCCCAGACGGCGCAGACCTGATTTTTTCTTGTTTTTCATATGTTACCGCCTTTTCACAGATCAAAAAGGATGTCAGACATTACATGCCTGGCATCCTTTTTCCTTTTACAGGTTACCTTGCGTTAAAGTCGTCCAGCGCTTCCTGCCGCATTTCGATGGCACGTTCCACATTCATGGATTTCAGGGTCTCAAGATATTTGCTCTCAAAAGTGTCCAGCGGTTCCAGCCCAGTAATATACTGAATGGTCATCTCGGACACATAGGTTCCGATGTCTCCCATGAGTTTGGAATATTCGCTTGCGTCCTCCTCTGCCACAGTTACAGGGGGCATATTATACTTGGCCGCATCAGATCGGGTCCAGTTGGAAAGAGCAGACTTCTGGCTGGGAAGATCAGCATACTGCAGCTGGTATCCTTTCTCCTGGACAAAGGGGCCGTCCTGCCAGGCTCTCGTATACTGGGCCAGCGCCAGCTGCTTGGTCAGCCCGTCCGGATTATGCATGATCAGATCCGTATAAGTAGGCTCCCCGTCTACTATGGTATAGCTTTCGCCCTCGATGCCGTAGTTAAACAAAAGGCTCCCCTCTTTTGTATAGCCGTAATTCAGGAACTGTACCGCTGCCTCCTTATTGGAGCAGCTGGGCGTGACAATGATATATTTTCCAGGCAGTGCATTGTCGTAGTGGGTGCTCATGGGCACATCCCCGGCCTTTGCCACCAGAGGCCCAAAGCCGTTCAGATTAAACGTGGGGTCCTCCTCCATAGTCTGGAGCATATTTCCCATATAACCGCCTGTATTGCCCACCGTCACTCCGGTCTCTCCGTTCATGATATTGGCGCGGATCGTATTGTCGTCCACAGTCTGGAAGTTCGGATCCAGAAGCCCCTCGGCGTAAAGCTTGTTTAGGAAAGCCAGGACATCCTTGTAGGCCTCTTCCGCATATCCATAGTGTACTTTGCCGTCCACCTGGTAGAAGTTTCCTTTCACCAGCCCGAAAGGCGAGGTGAGCAGTCCATGTTCCAGGGCGATTGACTTCAGCCACCAGTTTCCTACCGAGAACGGCACCTTGGCGCCCTTTTCCTCTTTGAACGCTTTCAGCACCTCATAGAGATCGTCCGGCGTCTGGGGAAGCTCCAGGTTCAAGTCATCCAGCCAGTCCTGACGGATGATCAATCCTGCCGATGAGAGCAGATAGTCGTCCCCGCGGATGAAAGGAAAACCGATGATGTCGCCGTCCTTGGTAGTACTGGACTTTTTGTACAGGTCATTGCTGTCCAGCACTGCCTGCAAATCAGGGGCATACTGCATGTAATCGTTTAAAGGCTGGATGATTTTATCCTTGATGGCCTTTTCCGCGCCTCCCGTATAACCGCTATATGCAATCATATCCGGCAGTTCTCCGCTGGCATAAAGAAGATTCAGCGCATCCCCGTCCGCAAGCTGCATGATCTCCAGCTCCACGCCCGTAGCCTCCTGCCAGGCCTTACCGAAAGGCGTTTCTGCCAGATTTTTCGCATTGGCAGTCACGGCAGCCTCGTCCACCATGGCCAGGGTCAGGTGCACTTTTTCCTTTAAAGGATAAGTCACTTCCGCTGCCCCTCCTGCCTCCGACTCCGCCTGGGATTCCTCTGACTTCTCCGCTTCGGAGGATGTCTCTTCTGCGGGCGTTTCCTTTGAGGCCTCGGGGTTTTCCTGGCTTGTGGTCTTCCCGGCGTCGTCCTTATCGCCGTTTTGATTCCCGCAGGCGCACACGCTAAGAGTCACTGCTGCCGCCATGATGCATGCCGTTACTTTTTTCCATTGGTAAAGCTTCTTCATTTTCTTTCCTCTCTTTCCTGTTTTCCTTTCCGAGTTTTTGTCTGCGATTCCAGCATAGGATGACATAAAAGGAAATACAAGAGACAAAAGGGTATTTAAAAAGGACAAAAGCGCACGTCCCCTTTTGTCCTTTCTCAAAGTATCTGCGGCTGACCGCCTCTGACGGCGCCCCTCTGTCCGCCCTGCACTGCACTCGCCCTGTTGCGCCCGCCCTGTACAATCCCCCGCCAGAGAATCGGAGGACATATCAACGCAACTTCCCGGCACAGCCCCCGCACCGCCCTCAGCCTCCCTGGGAAATCCCCCGTCCCGTATTGGGCCGGACGGCACAGTAGGTGGCGTCCGCGATGAAGACCGCCAGCAGAAGCAGGCACAGCGCAAAACGCCATTTTTTTGAAATTTTTCCATACAGCTTTTCATAGAGCGGCAAAAGCACGCACACAAGCCCCGTTCCGCCCAGTCCGAAGACCACCGCCCCCGCCAGGCAGATTCTCCCGTTCAGGTTAAAAGCGTGTCCGCCATAGTCCCACCACCGGATGCCCCAGAGCCGCTCCAGGAACCAGCTGGTAAAGTACTCCAGCGCGGAACAGATGAGCATGGACAGGAAAAATACCCTCATCGGCTTCTTCCGAAAGCCTCTAAGCAGAAAGCACAAAAGGAGCCCCCCTGCCCCGTAAATGGGCAGGTACGGCCCCCGGTACACCCCTCTGTTGATAAATGCGTGCTCGGTGAAGAGGTACAAAAGCACCTCCCAGATCCAGCCTATGAATGCCATGGCAAAAAATAGCAGTACATAATAATCAAATTCGTGGACTAATTTCTTTTTCATCATACCACAGTATGCCCGAATCCGCGCCGTACTATGTACAAACGCGTTTCATTCCCCGGCTTCCCATATTCGTTTTCACATTGAATTCCGGAACCGATTGTGATAAGATAGGTCATACTTAAGTCTATGATCGGAGAATGGCCATGCAAAAGATGCCCCAAATCAAAAACGATGTATTCTACAGACAGATTTTTAAGCTGGTGCTGCCCATTGTCATCCAGAACCTCCTTAGCGCAGCCGTCAGCTCCGCGGACGTGGTGATGCTCAACTATGTGGGGCAGTCCTCCATCTCCGCCGTGTCCCTGGCCTCCCAGTACGCCAATGTGCTGTTCATGGTGTTCTACGGCCTGGGCACCGGGGCCACCATGCTCTGCGCCCAGTACTACGGCAAAGGAGACATGAAAGCCATCCAGGTGGTGGAGGGCATTGCCCTGCGCTTCTCCCTGGGCTTCGCCATACTCTTCGCCGGGGCGGCGTGTGTTTTCCCGGAGGGCATGATGCGTGTGTTTACAAACGATGCGGAACTGATCGCCATCGGTGCCTCCTACCTGCGCTTCATGAGTGTCAGCTATCTTTGCTGGGGCATCATCGAGGTCTATCTGGCAGTGCTTCGAAGCATCGGCAGGGTCACTGTCAGCACCCTCATGAACGTACTGGCCTTTTCCCTGAACATCATACTGAACGCAGTGTTCATCTTCGGCCTCCTTGGCGCGCCGAAGATGGGGGCCATGGGCGTGGCCATCGCCACCTCCGCCTCCCGCCTGGCAGAGCTGGCTGCATGCTTTGTGGTGTCCGCCGTAAGCAAAGACATCAAGCTGGACTTCCGGTATCTGTTCGTCAAAAACAAGCTGCTGTTCTCAGACTTTGTCCGGCTCTCCCTGCCGGCCCTGGGCAATGACATCATTTGGAGCGTAGCTTTCTCCATGTACTCGGTGATCATGGGACATCTGGGCACGGATGCGGTGGCCGCCAACTCTTTCGTCGTCGTGGTGCGCAACTTCGGCACGATCCTGTGCTTCGGCATGGCCAGCGCCGGGGGGATCCTTCTGGGGAACGTAATCGGGGAGAACAAGCTGGAGGAGGCCAGGGCGGGCGCCGGCAAGCTCATGAAGCTTACGGTGATCACCGGAGCCATCGGCGGGCTCATCGTTCTGGCGGCTACGCCATTGGTGTTAAAGTATGCCACCCTGACCGAGACTTCCATGCACTATCTGAAATACATGCTGTTGATCAATACCTACTATGTGATGGGAGCCGCGGTGAACACCACTTTGATTGCCGGGGTCTTCCGGGCAGGGGGCGACAGCCGCTTCGGCTTTATCTGCGATACCATTGACATGTGGTGCTACGCGGTTCCCCTTGGCTTCCTGGCAGCCTTTGCGCTAAAGCTCCCGGTGCTTTGGGTGTATTTTCTGCTGTGCACCGATGAATTCGTGAAATGGCCCTGGGTCATCCGGCATTACAGGAGCGGCAAATGGCTCAATAACATCACAAGAGACGATCTCTTCATAGAGAATTAAGGATAAAATTGTTGCGGAACAGGACATGATGTGCCATAATAGTGTGAGAAGAAGTTCCAGGCTTCCAAGCGCGGCAGCATAGAGGGAAGCGGGGTTGACAGATGGTTTTGAGAATGGATGATAAAGAAGGTTCACGATATGAGTGATAGTCGAAATTGGAATGGGACGGGGGAGCAGTTGAAGAATGCTCTTTCCGAGGCTCTGCAGAGCGGGGATTTCAAGAATCTGAATGATTTGGTATCCCAGACCGTGACGGATGCCATCAACGCGGCGGGAAAGCACGTCCCTCCAAGCAGTGGGGGAAAACAATGGAGCGAGCGCAATGGCCTTGAGGATGCGCCGGAGCAGAAGCGGGATCAGGGAACGCCTGTGATTCCCATTTGGCAGCAGAGGGCCATGGAGCGGGAGCGCGCCAGGCAGGAGCGGCTGAGGCAGGAATGGCAGAAAAGGCAGCAGCGCATGGGAAATCAGTCTGCGCCCGTTCAGCAGACCCGGCCGCCCCGCAAAGAGCTTCCCGTCATCAAGGTAAAAAAGGTGGGCAGCGTCTCAAACGTGCTGTACCAGGTATTCGGCGGCATCGGCTTCGGGATCACCGGGCTGATAACGATCTTTCGGCTGGTTGCCCTTGCCGTGGGCGATACCACCCTGGGGGGCTGGATTGTGAATTTCCTGTTTCTGGCCGGCTTTTACGGCATGATCCGCTTTGGAATCGGCCAGAAAAGACGGCTGAAGCGGGCTCAGCGCTATCTCCAGCTTTGCGACTACAGGGTATACGGCGAGGTGGCAAAGCTGGCAGCAGGAACCGGCAAGAGTGAGGAATATGTAGTCAGGGATCTCCAGAAGATGCTGGCTCTGGGCATTTTCCCCGAGGGGCATCTGGATCAGCAGAAGACCTGCTTCATGCTAAACGACGTGGTATACAGGCAGTATCTGGAAGCAGAGCAAAGCCGCAGGCTCAGGGAGACGGAGAACCGGAGGGCTTTGGAGGACAGGACTCCTCAGTCGGCTCCCGAGCCCGCGCCGGAAGTGTCCAGGGAGCAGGAGTCCGAGCTGCAGACCATGGCGGGCGAGGGGCAGGAATACATACGCAAGCTCCGGAACTTAAACGACAGGATTCCCGGCGAAGTCATCTCTTCAAAGCTGTTCTGCCTGGAGAATCTGTTAAAGGATATCTTTGAAAGCGTGCGGATCCATCCGGAGCAGATGCCCCGGATGCACAAGCTGATGAACTATTATCTGCCAACCACCTTAAAGCTGGTGGAGTCCTACGAGGAATTCGACCGCATAAGTTCCCCCGGGCCGGATATCGTAAAGGCCAAGGCCGAGATAGAAAATACCCTGGACACCATCAACGCCGCATTCCGGGAACTTTTGAATACCCTGTTCCAGGACGCAGTATTTGATGCCACCACGGACGCCCAGGTCTTAAAGTCCATGCTGGCCAGGGAGGGCCTGATGAAAGAAATGGCCTTTGCCGCCAATGAGACAGAATAAGCTAAAGACAAATAGATAGTATATTGAAGTCAAGACTGGAGGAGACGAAAATGAGCAGTGATTTAGATGAAATGCTGAGTCAGGGACCCACGCTTACCTTTGAGCCCTTTACCCAGCCCGAAGCCCCCGAGGTGCCCACCGTGGCCGAAGCCACACAAAAGATACCCGAAGCGGTGCTGACTCCCGCGGAGCAGAAGATGGTGGACGATTTTGCCGCCCAGATCGACATCAGGAATACTCAGATGGTGCTGCAGTACGGCGCCGGGAGCCAGAAGAAGATCGCGGATTTTTCCGAGAATGCCCTGAACAATGTACGCACCAAGGACATGGGGGAAATCGGCCAGATGCTGGCAGGCGTGGTGTCAGAACTGAAAGAGTTCAACAATGAGGAGGAGGAAAAGGGATTCTTGGGCCTTTTCAAGAAAGGCAGCAATAAGCTGGAGAACCTGAAGATCAAGTACGACAAGGCGGAGAGCAATATCAACAAGATCTGCCATGTCATGGAAGACCACCAGGTAACCCTGTTAAAGGACGCCGCCATGCTGGATAAGATGTACGAGCTGAACCTGAACTATTTCAAGGAACTGTCCATGTACATCCTGGCCGGCAAGCAGAAGCTGGAACATGCCAGAACCGTGGAGCTGCCGGAGCTCCTGGCCAAGGCGGAGCAGAGCGGACTGCCTGAGGACACCCAGGCCGCCAATGATTTCGCCTCCATGTGCGAGCGCTTTGAGAAGAAGATCTATGACCTGGAGCTGACCAGAACCATCTCCATGCAGATGGCTCCCCAGATCCGCCTGATTCAGAGCAATGATACCGCCATGTCGGAGAAGATACAGTCCACTTTGGTGAACACCATCCCCCTGTGGAAGAGCCAGATGGTCATCGCCATCGGCTTAAGCCACTCCACCGAGGCGGCCAAGGCCCAGCGGGAGGTGACGGACATGACCAACGCGCTGTTGAAGAAAAACGCGGAGACTTTAAAGATCGCCACCATAGAGACCGCCAAGGAGACCCAGCGGGGCATCGTGGACATCGAGACCTTAACCGCCACCAACCAGACCCTGATCAGCACTCTGGACGAGGTCATGAAGATTCAGGAGGACGGCCGGGCCAAGAGAAGAAGCGCCGAGGCGGAGCTGGGCAGAATCGAGAATGAAATGCGCCAGAAGCTTTTGGCAGTGAGCCAGGCTTCCAGGCAGATGTAATCCTAAGTTTTTTGAAAATACAGCGGCAGAGCGAAAAAAGTGTATGGGCAGGCAGTTTCCCCATACACTTTTTGTTTCATGCAATTATTACCGCACAAGCTCCCTCCACATATCGGGGCTGATTTCCTGTTCCGGCGCAAACTCCGCCGACTCCATGTAACGGTAAACGGCAGCCAGCAGCGTCCGCGCCTCCGGATACATCTGCAGATCCTGCAGACCCATGGAGGAAAACAACAGCCTCCCCTTGCCACAGCGGCATTCCAGCAGCTGTGCCATGGGGCGCAGGTATGCATAGCTGTCCAGTTCCGCTACAATCGCCTTATAGCGTTTCGGCAGAATCACAGCCCTTTGGGAAGCCATGGGCCACCACTGCCAGTTGGTATGAAACTGTGTAGGGAACTCCCTGAAAATCGGGTGTCCCTCATCAATCAGCTGCCCCATGGCGCCTTCCTGCCCCTGGAACGTGCCTACAGACCAGAAGTCTGTGGAAAACTGTGCCTGTATGGATCCGGGCAGGGCTTCCTTTGTGGAGGGAGGCGCCAGATACACTGCGCCGCCCGCCTCCAATACGGCTTCCGCTTTTTGGTCCATACGAGCCGTTTCATATACACTTTCAGGGCACACAGGGCTTACTGGGGGATAAACCCAGACCGGATAACGGCTGACCGCCTCTTCCATGGCCACAACCAGCTCCAGCTGCGTGGGAGACTGGATTTTTTTCAGGGAAAAAGAGAACCTGCCCACACTGGTCAGCTTTCCGCAGGGGCAGGTCACTTTCCTGCTGTCAGCTTCCGCTGCCTCACCCTTGCTCATTATTCCCGCTTCTATTCCCGTCAGAACCTCTTCCCCCGGCTGCATTTCTGTTCTCTCAATGGACATAACCGGCCCCTGCAGCCTGCAGCTCACTCTCCCCTCCATAGAGCCTTTCCCATAATTCGCCACCTTTACTTCCACTCCCAGAATCTCCGTATTTTCAAAGGTATATTTGGGCAGCAGCGCCAGAGGCAGCTTATCCGTGAAAAACTCCCTGAACCTTTCCGGCCTTGCAAAGGGGTAGGGTTTCGGTTTCAGATGTGAGTTCAGCATCCCCACCAAAGCCGTACCCTGCCCGGGAAAGTCCTGCAGTCCCAAAAGGGAAAGCCCGGATATATCCTCCGTGCGCAAAACCGCCTCAATCTCTTCCCGGTAGCACAGCCTCGCCAGTTCCCCCGTAGCCTCCACATACCTTTTCCAGACAGGGGCAAGCCCCTGTTCTTCCACACGCTCCTGTACATGGCGCAGATTGGCAGGGTCAGTTACCCCATGGAAATCCTCCAATTCGTCAAAATCGGGAAGCACCTCATACTGTCCTACTTCAAACCCGAACACAGGCCCCTGATAGCTTTCCCTTAAGCTTCGCATCACGCCGTCATAGTTTGCCATAGCATCAGGATAGTTGCCGTTCAGATATCCTTTCATATTAGCGAAAGTTGCCCTTAATTCTTTCTCATAATAGTTGGATGCCGTATAAAAATCACTGTTCCCGTCACAGCCTGCAGCCCCATAATGGACATTGGAGCCGTCGGCATACAGCCTGGTGGCATCCATCCTGCGAGCCGTCTCCAGCAGTTCTTTCATACAATCATGCCCCTTTTGCGATGCATGGAGTTCATTCCCCAGGGTCAGCATGACAAAGGAGGGATGGTTGGCCAGCATCCACAGAATCCCTGTGAGCTCTGCCCGGTAATACGCAACGCTTTCCTCCGTCTCAAAAGCGTCCCTCGGATTCCAGTGGGACAATTCCGGCTGCATCAGCATCCCCAGCCTGTCTGCCGCCAGAAAGGCAGCCTCCGGAGGACAGTGGGAATGGAAACGCACACAGTTGACACCATAGGATTGGTAGGTGGTCAGGATTTCCATCCATTCGTCCACAGCCATGGGGCAATACCCGGTTTCCGAATAAACGGCACAGTTTGTCTCACTGCGCAGGAAAATCCGTCTGCCGTTCAATATCAGCCTTCCCTGGCTGTCTGCGCCAAAATCCCTGACACCGAAAGTTACGCTCTTCTCCGAGCGGAAAGGCTCACTTTCGTTTTTCCCTGAAAAAGACTCTCCCTCCAGGCTCACCGTCAGTCCATACAAATTCCCTTCAAACTCGTCCCAGCGTTTCAGGTGATCTGCCGCCAGCTGTCCTCCCAGCATGACTTCCGTGTCCCCGGCTTCCCCAAATACTTCCATTGCCGCAGCCGATGTCAGTGCTTCGGAGCGAACCGTAATATTACCTTTCCAATGCCTGTGGGAAGATATGCGGATTATCACTTTCAACCCGCTTCCCATCGGATATACGCTTACCCTCTCAATAAACACCGGTTCTTCCACCCTCATGCGCAGATAACCCAACACACCATTCCAGTTGGTCTGGGTTTCGTCCGTAGCTGCGGAAGAATAGAGAATGTCATCATGGGGCAGCCCCTGATAACTGTTGTCCGACATCAGGACAATCGTATGCTCTGTGCCCTCTTTTGGGGATAGGAAATCCGTCACTTCAAATACATGGGGCGTACTGACAGACGGTTCCCTGAAATCAGGAACCTCCTGTCCGTCCACCCGCAGCCGCAGGCATCTGGCCCGCTCCGCCTCCAAAAAGACTCTTTTCCCCCGGGGCGCTTCAAAAGAAATTTTTCTGGACAGTTCGGCCACTCCCTCGTAAGTATGCTTTCTGGTAAGGCGGGTCAGGATAACCCTTTCCCCCATAAAGTCCTGCTGATTGCCCAGGGCAGAGTCCGGATGCCATTGGTTGCCCCCATTATCCGTTGCGCCGATTCCGTTTTCGTCCAGAGTCCCCGGAAGCGTTACGGGATATAACCGCCCGTCTCCTATATCTGCCTGCCACTTTCCTTCCAAAGAATATTCCAATTTATATTGCCTCCCTATTATTATGGTTTTGTCCAGTACTTTCACATGTCCTTTCCTATGACAGCTGTAAAATCTGCGGAGCCGTTTATCCATTGTCTGTCATCAGGCTCCGGTACACCCTGCACATCATGTGGGAGGGCTCTATTTTTACGGCCTCCCCCAGATACCCGGCCGCTTTCTCCTCATCCCCCAGCCCCATGTTCCCCAGAGCCATCAGATAATAGCAGTGTGCGCGGTTCCGCAGAGTGTAATCCTCGTCAAAAATCAGAAACTCCGGCAGGGAGACTGCGAAATACTGAATCTTCACCTGGTCTTCCAGATGCCTCTCACCGTAATCGATCAGACGGTAGAATCTGGCTTTTGCCTCCCGCACCCTGCCCAGTTTCAGGTAGGCCAGTCCCTGGTAGAGAATCATATCGGCAGGCTGGTCATTGTAGTACATTGCTCCCGCAGGCTCATCGGTGCCCAAAACGGCATTTTCAAAGCATTCTTTCGCTTCCGCTTCCCTGCCCTGGCCCTCCAGCGCGAGCCCCAGATGGTAGTAGAGATGATTGTCTTTCGTCCCCTCCAGTTTCCCTTCTCCCAGATTTTCAGGATAGGCGAAAGCCCCCCGCAGCAGTTCTTCGGCCTGTTTGCAGTCCTTTTCCCTAAGCGCCGCCCGGGCCAGGCCTAAGAGCGCCAGTGTGTACTGGGTCGTGATCTTCCCTTCGCCGCCCTCCCAGGGATGGAACTTATGGCCCATGATGCGGTCGTAGGCTTTTTTATGGTTCCCTGTCAGGTTTACGAGAGTAATATATTCAATATACAGGTCATCTCTTTCTTCCAGGAGTTCTGTATGGGCTTCATAATCCGCCAGACGTTCCTCGAAGCTCCAGCCCAGCTTTTTATGGAGCTGATCCAGTTCCAGGAAGATGCGCACATCTGCAGGGTTCAGGGCAAAGGCTTTCTCCAGTTCCTGCTTTGCCTTCTCCGGTTCTTTCCGTTTGTTATAATAGGCCAGGGCCAGGTTACGGTGTACCGTAGGGAAAGCATCATCTGTCCGGGCCGACATCTCCCACAGATTTACCGACTCCTGCCACTGAAGCTTGTCATAGTACAGGCAGCCCAGGTAGTAGGGCGCTTTTGCATGGCACCCTCTCCGGATGGCAAAGCACAAGACCGCGATGTCTTCCGGTTTGTTGGGGAAACAGTAGTCCGGCCTGCAGCCCTCCGCCTGGGCCAGCAGACTGGCAATCGCAGCTTCCGTCCCCTCTGACTTTACTTGCTTCCTATAGTATGCCTTATAATAGAAGAGCATCGGCCACTCTTTCGTACAGCTGTCCAGTAATCCGATTGCCTCCCCGTAGGCCCCCCATTCCGCATAATCCCTTGCCGCCATCAGGTAATTTTCAGCGAAATCCCGCATCAGCCTGTTCAGTGCCTGCCGCTTTTCTCCTCTTTCGTCACCCTCCAGAAGAATACGCTCGTTGCCGGAGACAAAGTCAAAGGAATCCAGCTTTAGGTTATCCTGCACCTGAGCCAGGGCCTCCTGCGTCTCTCCCATCCTGCGCAGCAGATACGCTTTCAGCCCCCTGGCTTTCACATTATGGGCATTCTTCACAAGGGAACGTTCCACATGCTCCAGGGCGCGCTTTATCCGCCCATGCCTGGCATCAATGGCCGCAAGGTAGTAGAAACCCTTATCCTGCTGCTCGCTGCTCCATGCGGCTTTATAAAAGGCGTCATATCCTTCATCATCCTTTCCCTGATAGAGCAGGCACAGCCCCAGCAAGTAATAAGTCTCGCTGTGGTAGGGATTCGGATTCCGCTCTGTAAGCCGCTCCAGGGCTTTCTCCAGGAACTTCTGCGCCCTTTCAAAGCATCCCCTGCGCATCAGCAACAGGCCGTAAGCATTGTTGATGCGGATATCGCCGGGATCCCGCTTCAGCCCTTCCAGGTAATAAGGATCCGGCAGATAAGTGGCATGGCGGTACTGCTCAATATGCTGTCCTGTCAGGTACAGTTCCTCGCAGGTCTGAATCTCCGCAGGCTCCTTTGCCGCCCTGGCGGGCTCCGGCAGTTTGGGAATCTCAGGCGCTTCCGGGCGGTATTCCACCAGAGACTCTCCCTCCGCGCTGTAGACCGCAAGATGCAGCTCCTCCTCCCTTACCCCAGGGCATGATTCCGTCTCCGACAGTTCCGCTCCCGCCGCCGGGTTCGCCCACCACAGAAAAGTCTGGGGCATTGCTGCCCGGTAATCTCAATGTATGCCCTGCCCGGATACAGACTGATCTTCGTAATTCCTTTCGTGCCGTACATCTGATCCACGTCATGCAGGAGCACCGATACGCTGCCGTCCTCCTTTTCGTCCAGCACATAGTCCACAGGCAGATAGGTGGTAGGCCTGTGGTGCTGAGGCCAGTTGAACTCGATGCCGCCGGAGATCCAGGGGCCGGTAAGCCCTACCAGGGCAGGCTTTATTACATGATTATAGTATACAAAATCGTAACCGTTTGTCTTGTCATAAGCCCTCTGGATGCGCCCACCCAAAGCGGGAAGAACCATCACTTTCAGGTATTCGTTTTCCAGGAAGACCGCCTCATACTCCTTGTCTGCTTTGATATCGCTGATTTTCTCGATGGTGGGATAGGGATATACTTTTCCCGTGCTCCCCTGGTAGACCCGCTTGTCCAGGAAGATAGGGTTCTTCTCCGCCTCTCCGATCTCGTAGGTGGGAATCATGACTTTCTCGGCCCAAATTGCTGCATTATTCATTTTTGCTTTCCTCCGTCCTTGGTTTTTTCAGATTGCATCCATTTTACTGCAGACAATTAAGCCTCTCAATAGGATAAATTGTTGTCTTATTTAGTTTTTTTGCTCTTGTTTATTCCTATGTTTGATGCTACAATGTTGGCACGAAACCGGCAGGAGACAGAAAGCAGCCATGCACTCACAAGAGAAATTTATTACATCGGATTCCAAATATTATATCTATTCTCCCAGCAAGAACGCCCTGGAGATGTTCTTGTACCCGCTACAGTGCGGGCATTTCACCTATCTGCCGGGATACCGTCTTTCCCGGGAGTCCTTTGACAGTTTCCTGCTGATGTATGTCGGGAAAGGGACACTGTGCCTGGAAACAGACGGACAGATTCTGAATGCCGGAAAAGGGCAGCTGGTTCTTCTGGACTGTTACAGGCGCCATGCTTACTATTCCGCCACAGGATGGGACTGCCTGTGGTGCCATTTTGACGGTATTACTGCCAGGCATTGGTACAGTAATATTGTCAGCCGTGTAGGCAATGTCTTTACCGTCCCTGACCCTCAGCCGATTATCAGCAAGCTGACCTCCATCTACGACATTTTTGACTCCGGGAGCCTTGTCCGGGAACCGCTACTGTCAAAATACCTGACAGATATTCTGACCGCCATCCTGCTCTATGCTCCCTCTGATGAGAAAACGGGCGCCCATATCGGCATCGTGGAGAAAATTACCGCCTATATCAGCGAGCATAGTACGGAAAATCTCTCTGTCAGCCAGCTTGCATCCCTGGCCGGCTTAAGCGATTACCATTTCATCCGGATTTTCAAGAGGCATACCGGCTTTACTCCCCATGAATACCTTTTGAATACCCGGATGAACCTGGCGCGTTATCTGCTCAAGAACTCGGAAAAACCGGTGAAAGATATCTGCTTTTCCACCGGCTTTTCCTGCGAAAGCGTATTCTGCAGCGCTTTTAAAAGAATAGAGGGAATGACGCCTACACAGTATCGGGAGCATGGATAATTCATGGCACAATGTCTGCCGCGTCATCTCCGCTCCCAGTCCCCAGATGCCCATGCGGTATTTTGTCGGTGATACCCCTTTATTCACAGCTATCCCCTTGCCATTACGGCCATTGCAAACAGTTCCCCGTCAATCCCTGCCAAAATACTGCCTGCTCTGTGAAATCAATATTTCAATAACAGGCTCCATATACTCCCTTTTTGCCAGGAAAGCATCTTTCACCTTTTCCGCGATTTCCCTGCTCCCGCTTTTCTCAAGTACTGCAGCATAATAATATTCCGCCTTTTTCCCGGATGCTTCATTTGTCTTTAGATAATCCTGCATAACCGTATCCTTATCTATCCCTCTTGATAGCAGGAACAGCGCTGAGATAATCCCACACCGATCCTTTCCCTCTGTACAGTGCCATAAGACAGCTCCGTCCCTTC
This sequence comes from uncultured Acetatifactor sp., assembly GCA_910584235.1. GTDB lineage: Bacteria > Bacillota > Clostridia > Lachnospirales > Lachnospiraceae > Acetatifactor. The sequence goes on along the minus strand of CAJTZD010000015.1, from coordinate 3,385 downwards.
TAGCATTAATTGCTTCCATCACTTTTTTAATCTGGGCAACGGAAAATTCATCTGTTACAATCTTCCTATATAAGTCCGGCATATCCGGCAGCATCATGTCCATGTCCTGCTGTGTGCTTTTTTCGTGGGATATCCCTACCCTTGATTCATTGAACAACGGAATATGCAGATATTCTACCCCTTCCATGACATGGTCCGGCTGCTCATTCTTCTCTACCCCAGTCCTCAGATCGATAACCATTCTCAGTTTATAGTTCTTTAAAAGGCTTTCCGCATCGCTTTCCGTCATGTCATGCAGATGTGCCGAACGGATATATCCCTGAAAACCATATTCTGTAAAATCTCTGATATTCTTTACTCCCTGCAATTTAATATCCATCCTATACCCCTTCCTGCTCTTCTGTTCCCTTAAGGCCGTACCTATAAATCCTGTTAAGCTTCACCTGCGCCTGTTCCATCTCTTGTTTCCTTACAAGCATATCCCTGTCGCTGAGGATTGCAAGCATCTCATCCACAACATCCTCTACGCCTTCATTGCTTCATTGTCCCATTTCCTCTGCCATACATATTCCATAAGGCACCCCCTTTTTATCAAGCTCATCCAGCACCTGATCCATCGCTGTGTCTTCATCCATGGCAAACACCTTTTCATGATATATTTCCTTATTTTCCTCTGATAAAACAGTCACGTCAAATATAGCCATTTCTGCCACTTTCTAAAATAATTCTTTCAAAATCAACTCTGTTACCCCGTCATTGCCGCCCGTCGCAATATAATTTACTTTATTGCAATCGACTTTTTCCTCCGTCAAACGCACCATATCTTCAAATATCGGTGCAAAATTGCCTTCTTCCGGCTCTATCATATCATTTTTCTGTCTCAACTTCAAGATTCCCTGCCCAAGCAGTATCAGTACCTTGAGATAGCCGTTACTGTTCACGGACAATTTCCGCGAAGTGTTTTCGTGCGCATTTTGCACGAAAATCACGAGACAGCAGGCGCCATACATATTGTTTGTGTGCATCATGTTGCTGTGAGCGGCGATTTGAATGATTATTGTTGCATTCTGCATTCATCTGTATTATGATGGAGACAGAAAAGAAGTGACAGCATGACTAAGGTAAAAAAACGCTGCGGGACCGCCAGATCCCTTTTGAGGCGGCAGCCCCGCTGAACCCTTTCTACTCAGACACCAACATGGAGCAGCTGAGAAAAGCAGGCCGTCAGGTCAGGAACGGGCAGGTGGTCGTAAGGACAATGGAAGAACCGGAGGCTATACCTGGATAAGCTGTTGGACGAGCCGGCAATGGGAAAGCCTGTTACATGATCGGGATTACCGGGCAGATATACGGACAAATCGGAAAGGGCTTTGGCGATACGGCTGAAGAGTCCATGCGGGAAAGAGAAAGCGGGAAAACAACCATGTGGAAATGCCCAAAATGCGGAAGGGAATTCAAGAAAAAAGAGCAGGGCCATTACTGCGGCGAAAAGCCGAAGACCATTGACGAGTATATCCTGAGCCAGGATGCGGACAAGCAGGAAGCGCTGCAGCATATTCGACAGATTCTCCGCAACGCATTGCCGGAAGCGGAAGAACGCATCTCCTGGAGCATGCCGACCTACTGGAAAAAGCACAATATTCTTCACTTTGCCGCTTCAAAGGGGCACATCGGGCTGTATCCGGGGCCTGCGGCCGTGATGCAGTTTGCGGAGGAGCTCCAAAGCTACAAAACAGATAAGGGGACGATTCGCATCCCTTATGGCGGGATTGATGCCGCATTGATTGAGAAGATTGCGAAGTGGTGCTGGGAAACCGGAAACCATGCGTAACCGGAACCCATTTTGAGAGATAATAAATATGGAGAAAATGAATTTTATGAAATTTGAGACGGAAAAGCTGGCTTGGGTCAACCAACCATCTGACTATAGGATCAGCGGCAGTGAGATCATGATCCGTACAGAGCCTGGCACGGACTTGTGGCAGAGGACGTATTACCATTTTCGGAATGACAATGCCCCTGTCCTGCAGATGGAGACAGAAGAGAAATACTTCAGTTTTGTGGTAAAGACGGATTTTGCAGACAGCCATCACAGGTTTGACCAGTGCGGCATCGTGATGTATCTGGACAGCGAGAACTGGCTGAAAGCTTCCGTGGAATATGAAAACGAAGAATACCAGCACCTGGGGAGCGTGGTGACAAACAACGGATATTCGGACTGGGCGACTACAGCCATAGGCGCATCCGTAAAGACAATGTGGTATCGGTTCAGCCGCAGGGAGGATGATTATTGTATCGAGTGCTCGGCGGATGGAGCGGCTTTCAGCCAGATGCGGGTCTGCCATATGCATAACGGGAAGGGAAAGATCAGGTTTGGCATTTATGCCTGCTCTCCGGAAGAATCTTCCTTTCAGGCAGTATTTTCCAAGATGCAGGTTATGGAATGCCAGTGGAAAGCCCATGATGGACAACAGCCTGACAGTAATAGTTGAATATGCGGATTGGAGTGACATTTTTTCATGAAAAAAGGAGAACCCACCATGTTACACCAATCACACTCACAGGCAGGGGCACAGCAGACCTGGAGCTCCAGACGGGCCAGAACAAAACGGAATATGTCCAGTTCAACGTGTCGGTCAACAAGGACTGCCAGAACCTCCTCTCCGCAGTCCTGCGCCGAGACCAGCTGGCAATGTAGTCCTTTCACATCCACGGAGTCTTTCCCGCCACCTTATCCGCCCTGTCCATCCGCAGCACGCCGATGGACGTCTCGTTCCCTATGCCGAATACCGCCTGGCGCAGGTAGCTGATCGGCTTCCTGAAAAGAGCTCTATTCTGGAACAGTTTACCTGGGAAGCGGAAGCAAAAATGCAGGGCATGGCAGCGTTACACACAGCAGGGATTGTTTTTCCGCAATGTGATACACCATAGCACTTCCTCCTGCTATTTCGATTCTAAACTGAATTGACGGATATGCCTGCAGGATACACCCCATAGCTTTCGCCGCTGTTGGCGTAATTCCATGAACATTCTGAAAAGCCCGATTAAAAGAAGTCGGAGAGGAATAGCCATACTTCAAAGCAATATCTATTACTTTCTCGTCTGTCCGCTGCAGTTCAAACGCTGCCTGTGTCATTTTTCGACGGCGTATGTATTCTGCCAATGACACGCCCGAAACATAAGAAAAAATGCGCTGAAAATAAAATAAATGCCCCTATGGTTTTCTTCTAAAAAACGCTTCCTCATCCGTCCATACTTCCCAATCTGATACTCTGTTGTATCCGAAAGTTTGAGGTCGGGAATCAGATAGTCGCCTTCCTGATGGTATGTGATCTCCATATACAACCGCCTTTCTTTGTGCTAAACTGTTTACAGATACGAATAA
>CAJTZD010000014.1:58738-91940 GCA_910584235.1 uncultured Acetatifactor sp. | reverse complement strand
CCTTGATATACTTGTCCGTGGTCTTCTGCAGCTGATCCTCCAGCTGTTTGATCTCGTCTTCGGAGACGTCGCCTTTGCCCAGTTTTTTCAGGAAATCATTGCCGTCCCTGCGGATATTGCGGATAGCCACCTTGCCGTCCTCCGCCTTTTTCTTTACATCCTTTACCAGATCCTTTCTGCGTTCCTCGGTAAGCTCCGGAAACACCAGCCTGATCACGCTGCCGTCATTGGAGGGATTGATGCCGATATCAGAAGTCTGGATCGCTTTCTCAATAGGCTTGATCAGGGACTTCTCCCAGGGCGCGATCTGGATGACCCGCGCTTCCGGCACAGTCACATTGCCCACCTGCTGGATGGGCGTAGGCGTCCCATAGTAGTCAACGCGGAGCTTGTCCAGGATGTGGGGATTGGCGCGTCCTGCCCGGATGCCGTTGTAATCCCCCTCCAGAAAATCGATGGCCTTTCTCATCTTGTCTTCGTATTGCTGCAACCTAGCGTCCATAGTACTGTCCTCTCCTTTTTTATATTTGTATACCTATACCAGCACTTTCGTGCCGCTGAAATTGCCTTTGACGGCATTTACAATGCTGTTCTCTTCATTCAGCCCGAATACCCACATAGGAACTTTATTGTCCCTGGCCAGAATGGAAGCGGTCATATCCACCACATGGAGATTCTTCTCGATCACCTCGTCGATGGTGACTTCGGCGTACTTTTTCGCGTTCGGATTCTCTGCCGGGTCGTCGTCGTACACGCCGTCAATAGACTTGGCCAACAAGATCACATCCGCCTCCACCTCAATGGCCCGCAGCACCACCCCGGTATCCGTGGAGAAATACGGATGTCCCGTCCCCCCCGCAAAGAACACCACCTGCCTCTGGGAGAAATACTTCATCGCCCTGTCCTTGGAAAACAGTTTGGTAAAGGATCCGCATTCAAAAGGTGTCAGAATACTGGTCTGCATGCCTGCAGAACGGAAAATCTCCGATACATAAATGCAGTTCATCACAGTGGCCAGCATACCGATCTGGTCTGCCTTGGTGCGGTCGATGTTCTCGCTGGTCCTGCCTCTCCAGAAATTCCCGCCGCCGATGACGATGCCCACCTGAGTCCCCTGGTCCGCAAGCTCCTTTACCTGCACGGCTACTTTTCTCACTGTCTCCTCGTCGAATCCCGTCTTCTTAGGGCCCGCAAGGGCTTCTCCGCTCAATTTCAATAATATCCTCTGCGTTGTCACCACATCCTTTCTTTTTTCGTATCCTCATCCTGCCAGTCTATATGCTGAATCAGCGCCGTATCCTCCGTAATGGGCAGAAGCACCGTATCGTCCATGGCCTGAATCGTCTCGATGATCTTTGGCAGCGCCTCTCTTGTGGTAGTCTTCCCGGGCACGTCATGCATCAACACCACGGATGTGCCGTGGTTTTTGATGGTGGCCGTGCAGTTCTCTATCAAAGTCTCCACCGGGACCAGGAAGCTGCCCCCGTCCCCGGATGAGATATTCCAGTCAAAAAAACGCACTCCCTGGCTGTCCAGGTATTCCGCGAACAGCCTCATGTCCGTCTGGCTGACGGTATTGGAGCTGCCCCCGGGAAAGCGATACACCATGCTCTTCACTCCGGTGACTTCATAAATATAGTTCTGTTCTTTTTCAAAATCCGCCGCAAAATTCTCTACGGATGCGTATATCTCATCATACTTGTGGGTGTAAGAATGCATCCCCAGCGTGTGGCCTGCCTCCACGATTTTGCGCATGGCCTCCTGGGCCTGCTCCCCTTCCTTCCCTACCACAAAAAAGGTCGCCTTTACATTGTATCTGTCCAAAATATCCAGAATTTCCTCTGTGGTATCGCCGGGCCCGTCGTCAAAGGTCAGGTATACTTTATGGGCCACTCCCTGTCCGCTCACGGCGGCGGCCTCCGGGGCTTTGTCTGTCCCGGCGCTTCCGGACTCTCCGCCGGCCCGGGAATTGTCCCGGCTATCGCTATCATTGCCGTCCTGCCCGCCGCCCCGGGAATCGGCTCCCCTGTTTCCCTCCAGGCTCTGGTTCTCATCCTTACCCTGCGTCTCGGTCAGCGCTTCCAGCCTCTCCTGCTGCCGGACGGCGATTTGATTCAACTGGCGGATTCGGTCTCTCAATGTGTCTATGGTATGGTTCAGGTTCCAGATTCTAATCAAAAGGATCCCGCACAGCAGCATCCAAAGCAATATCCAGATTCTCTGCCCTGTCTTATGCTTTCCCCCGCCGCCCCCGGGCGGGCGTTCCTCTTTCCTTTCCCCGGCGGTTTTTCCTGCCCTTTCGGCGCTCCTTGCCCGGCCTTTTGCGGTTCCCGGGGTATCCGCCCCTTTTCTTCCTTTGTCCTTTGATGGGCTGCGTCTGTCCCTTTCTGTCAATTTATCTTTCGAAATATATCCCCTATTTCGTTCTGACATATTCACCTCTGGTCCACTCCGGTACAACTTAAATTTTAGTATAGCATATTCCGCTTTTCAGGGAAAGCGAAAAATGAAAAAAGAATTATTTTCTGCCGCCGCCCCCCGGGCAGCCGCTTCCCCCGCCGCAGCCGGCGCATCCTCCCGGGCACTGCCCCCGGCGCCGGCGCCTTATCTGTCCCCGCACAATAAAGAATACGGCCATTGCCAGCGCCGCTATAATGATCACATCTGCCATATATTTTCTCCTTCAGTCCTTATTTGAGAATCATTTTCATTTGAGTATATGTCTCCGGGAAATAAATGTCAAGTTACATTTTCTTTACATTTCGGAGATATCCGCGTTATACTTATTTTATATGATTTCATTATAAAAAGAAGTCTGCCCAAAAAACGGGCAAAAACTCGCGAGGAATAACAGATGGAAGACAAAAAAATATTGGTCATTGAGGACGAGAAACCCATTGCGGACATTTTAAAATACGGCTTTGAAAAGGAGGGCTTTCAGGTTCAATGCGCCTACACAGGCAGCGAGGGCTTTGCCATGGCCAGCAAAAATCCGCCCGACCTGGTGCTCTTGGACTGGATGCTGCCGGACATCAACGGCGTGGACGTATGCCGGATGCTTACGGAGCAGTACCGGATCCCCATCATCATGCTCACCGCCAGAGGCAGTGTGGAAGACAAGCTCTATGGTCTGGAATCCGGGGCAGACGATTATATTACCAAGCCCTTTGACCTGCGGGAGGTGGTGGCCAGGGTCCGCACCATCCTGCGCCGGTTCGACAAGGCCCGGGGCTTGTCCGAAGACAAGCACCTGGTCTGCGGTCATCTCACGGTAACGGAGCAGGAGCACTGCGTCTATAAGCGCGATGAGCTGTTAAACCTGACTCCCAAGGAATATGAGCTGCTGCTCTGCTTCTTAAAGCATCCCCGTCAGGTATTCACCAGAACCGCCCTGCTGGACCAGATATGGGGCTATGATTTCGCAGGCGATACCAGAACCGTGGACATTCATGTCCAACGTATCCGCAAAAAAGCCGGACTGGAAGGCATGCTGGTGACGGTGTTCGGCGTGGGGTACAAGTATGTCCCGCAGTAGGGAAAAGTACCGCTTAGGGATCAGAGGGCAGATGATGCTGATCATCCTGGCACTTTTCCTGGCAGGCGGCGGCATCCTTGGCAGCAGCATCCACGCAAAGCTCTGGCAGAGTCTGGAGGCTCAGATCATCCGGGAGCTCCAGGGCCGTCAGGAGAACACCCTGATCTACATAAGGCAGCTTCTCATGCTCCAGGGCGCCAACAATGACGAGGAAGGGTACAAACAGATCGCGGAAGACATTGTCAGAGAGCTGCGGATTCTGGGCGGTCAGGGCTTCAGCGTATTGGATACCCGGGGACAGTACCTGAGCGGAAACAGGCAGATACAGGAGGATCCGGCCGGCACAGACCTTGCGGAAGCCGTCCGCGGAAACGCCGCCTTTACCATGACCTATCCGAACGCAGATACCATGCTGGTTTATCTTTCCATGCCCGTGACCATTGAAGAGCGCACCATCGGCATCATCCGGTACCGCATGGATACCTCCGGACTCTATGTCCAGATCCGCCAAAACGAACGGCTGATCTATCAGGTCACCGCCATTGTGTATGCTCTGATTTTTTTGCTGCTGGCTTTCTTTCTCAACAGGCTCCTGGTGCCCGTGGGGAAGCTGACGGAGATCACCCGCCAGATAGTGCGTGATCTCCCCAAGGAGCAGGTGGACATGCAGATGCTGGCCCAGCTGGCAGACTCGGGACGACAGGACGAGGTGGGGGAGCTGTCCCGGAATTTCAGCGTAATGCTGGAGACCATTGGCTCCCAGTTTCGGAAAATGCAGGCGGACAAGGAGCGCATCATCTCCCTTTTGGGAAGCAGGCAGGAATTCTACAACAATATGACCCATGAGCTGAAAACGCCCCTGACGACCATCCAGGGCTATGCACAGCTTCTTGAGGCGGATCATGGGGCGGATGCACAGCTAAGCAGCCAGGGTCTGCGCCAGATTCTCCAGGAGAGCACCAGAATGCATCAGATGGTGCTGCAGCTCCTGGACATGTCCGACAAGGCCATCTATATGGAAATGCGCCCCGTAAACTTAAGCGCTATCGCAAAAAGCGTGGCGGAAGCCCTGGAGATCAAAGCAAGGCGCTACGAAATGCGCATTGACACCGATCTCCCCGATCCCCTCTGGACTTCGGGCGTGGAAGAGAGACTGCGCCAGGTGCTGGTCAATCTGGTGGACAATGCCATAAAATACGGAGACAGTCACTCTTCCATCCTCCTGAGCGGCTCCAGGCGAAAAGGGTATGTATGGCTCTTTGTCCGAAACCGGGGCAGGGGCCTAGCACCCGAAGAGCAGGAGCGGATCTTCGAGCCCTTTTACCGGGTGGACAAGACCTATTCCAGGGAGCAAGGCAGCTCCGGCCTGGGGCTTTCCATCTGCCGGAAAATCATGGATGAGCATGAGGGGCTCATCGGCGTCAAGAGCAGACAAAATTCCCAGACCATATTTTACATCCGCCTGAGAGAAGAAAAGGAGGCAGCACATGACATACCCCAGGAAGCCCGATCGAAAAAAATCCCGGTGGAACATAAGAAGGCAGCACATGCCGCGCCGAAAAAAGGCCCCGGCCGTCATGCATAGAAACGCCATACCCCCCCTGCTTCTATTTACGGCCCTCCTCACCGCCTGCGCGCCGGAGGAAAAAACGATGCAGCTGCCCCTGGTCTCCTCCGCGGAGGATGAAACCCAGGCCAATCCCTCGGACAGGGACTTCACAGTGAAAAAAATTTATACCTATAGCTATGAGACCCTGGAACTGCTGGACAAAAGCGCGTTTCTTTCAGGCAGCGGGGAAAACGAAGTCCATATCCTCTCAGCCGCCGGGGAAAATGAAGGAAAATTACTGGAATACAGGCAGGTTGATTACAGGTACGGCTTCTATGATGTGGCGGGAGACTATGTTAAGACCTGGGAGAACTGGGACAATGCCCATGGCCAGGAAACCACAGGTGACCTGTATATCGAACAGCTCCTGCCCTCTCCGGACGGAAAACGGCTGTTAATCAATATCCGCTCCAATTACCGGGACGCGGGCTTAGCCCTGCTCTATACCCTGGGGGAACGGGAGCCGCTTATTTTGTATGAGAACAGCGATGAGTATCCCGGAGGCTTCCGGGGAAGCTTTTCCCCAGGCGGCAGATGGGTGACCTATGACGCAGCCGGAGCCTCCACAAATTCCACAGGTCTGGTTCCCATATACGACTGCAGCCGGATACCGGCACGAAGCGCCTCCGGAACGGAAAACCCTGACTCGGATAATCCTCCCGGACGTGATGACTACTGGCCCATAGGCGCCTCCGCGCTTCTGGCACCGGACCAGGTACTCTATACGCCGGAGCTTCTCGCCAACGATAAGATCCGGGGGGACCTCTCGAACACGGGGCTCTGTGACAGCGGCAGTCAACCCGGACTCATCAGCCTTATCACGGAAAAGGACAGTGACGCCCTCTTTATAAGAAAGGACGGACTGCTGCCGGAAAAAGCCATCGTGCCGTCCCTCTCTCTGACAGAAGAAAAGGCCCGCCCCATAGACGCCCTCTTCTATACGGAGCAGACTCTGCCGGGCTACCAGGACTTTCCCTACCCTGTCTATCAATATTCCGCAGACGGAGGCACGGTGTATTATATGTCCAATCCCCTCATGCTCTGGACCATAGACATGGCTGAAATACCCCAGATGCCCCAGGTCCTGGATCTTCCCAACTATGTATGGGATTTCCTGGCTCTGCCCTCCGGCGACATTCTGGCTGCCCTGGTCAAGGAAACCGCCAACGACTACCTGTCGGTTCCGGAGGCAAATACGGGACAGTACATCCAAAAGAGCGGCACTCCCTCCGCCCTGCAGGAATACTGGGGCATCCTTTCCGCGGACCTGTATCTGTATCCCAAAGGCTCCGGGGAGGGTCAACTGTTATATAAAAATCTCCAGAACCTGATCAGTATGGAATACGATCAGGACACGGGCCGTATTCTGCTGGAGACATACGAGAACCGGGACATGAGTAAGAGACGGTGCATTCTGCTGGAGCTGTAAGCGGCTTCCCGGGGGCTGTCTGAGCTGCTACAAGAATTTACATTCTGATACAATTTCGTTACATAAAAGCTGTGAATAAGAAACAGCCGTCCGCTATGCTGGATCCATGCAACAAAAGACATCTTGGAATGACAAAGGAGTATGGATTATGTGCGGAATATGCGGGTTTATAGAAAAGAATGATTGTACCGGGAATCGCCCCCCCAAGGAGGAGATATTGGAGCAGATGATGAGCGCCCTGGCCCACAGGGGGCCCGACCAGGGAAAAAGCTGGCTCTCTGACCACGCTGCCCTGGGCTTCAGGCGCCTGGCCATCATCGACCCGGGCGGCAGCACCCAGCCCATGGTCAATGAGACCAAAGATAAAGTGCTGGTATTCAATGGGGAAATCTATAACTATCAGGCCCTGCGGCTGGAGCTGCTCTCGGCCGGGCACCGCTTTTCCACCCAGGGTGATTCGGAGGTGCTGCTCCACGGATACGAGGAATGGGGCGAGCAGCTGCCCCAGCATCTGCGGGGGATGTTTGCTTTCGCTATCTGGGACGAAAAGGCCCAGACCCTATTCGCCGCCAGGGATCCTTTTGGGATTAAGCCTTTCTATTATACGATGGCAGGCGGCAGCTTCATCTTCGCCTCGGAGATCAAGGGAATCCTGCCCCACCCTGCCTATGAAAAGCGTCTGAATACGGAAGCCCTGGAGCAGTATCTCTCTTTCCAATATTCCGTTCTGGAGAAAACTTTCTTCCAGGGCATCCGGCAGCTCCTGCCCGGCCACTGCCTTACCTGGCAGAGAGGCAGCAGCACTCTGGCTCCGAAGCGTTATTTCCTCCCTATGCTGACGCCGGCAAAATCCGGGAAAGGGGGCGGGAAATCCGAAGAAGAATGGATCGATGCACTGGACAAAGCCATTGCAGACTCGGTGAAAGCCCATATGACGGCGGATGTGGAGGTAGGGACTTTCCTCTCCGGGGGCGTGGACTCCGGCCTCATCGCCGCCCGGTTCACCGGGAACAAAACCTTTACCGTAGGCTACGGCAAGGAGGACGGCTACTATAACGAGATCCCCCTGGCCAGGGAATTGGCGGAGGAGCTGCAGCTGGAGCAGCACAACAAGACCATCTCCGAGAGAGAATTCTGGACGGCCGTGCCGGAAGTGCTCTACTATATGGACGAACCCTCCGGTGATTCCTCCGCGGTGGCATTGTATTTCCTCTCCAGAGAAGCCTCCCGGCATGTGCGGGTGGTGGTGTCCGGGGAGGGGTCTGACGAACTCTTCGGCGGCTACTGCATCTACTGCGAGCCCCAGTCCCTGCATCTGTACCAGAAGCTTCCGAAATCCCTGCGCAGGCGCATTGCCCGGATGGCTTCAAGGCTGCCGGAGATAAGGGGAAAAAGCTTCCTCATGCGCGGTTCCATGTCTCTGGAAGAACGTTTTATCGGAAATGCCAATCTGTTTACTGACAGGGAACGCAGAGAGCTTTTGAAAGATAAGACCAGGGCCCTCTCCCCTCAGGCCTTTCTGGAGGAAGATTACAGAAACGTACAGTCCCTGGATCAGGCCAGCCGCATGCAGTACATAGATCTGCTCCACTGGCTGCCGGGGGACATCCTCCAGAAAGCGGACCGGATGAGCATGGCCCATTCCCTGGAGCTGCGGGTGCCCTATCTGGACAAGGAGGTCTTTAATGTGGCCAAAAATCTGCCCGCGGACTGTAAGCAAAAGGGACAGGTGTCCAAATATCTCTTTCGGAAAGTGGCCGGAAGACATCTCCCGGAGCACAGCGCCAACAGAAAGAAGCTGGGCTTCCCGGTTCCGCTGGGACATTTTCTGACCTCTGACATGGGAGACGCGGCCGTCCGGAAAGCCTTTGATTCAAAGGCAGCAGAAAAGTTCTTCAACCGGGAGGCGCTGGAAAAGCTGCTGGCCGGGCGGGGATGCGGCCGGGGCAATACCAACCGGAAGCTCTGGGCCGTTTACGCTTTCCTGGTTTGGTACGAAATTTACTTCCCGGAAGAATCCGGCTCATGACTCTCCCGGGAAGGGCTTAATATCTACCCAAATGGAAAGAATACAGTATCCTCTCTTTCACCGGCTTTCCGAAAAGCTTCTGGACGGCCTCCCGGTAATAGTCAAGCTGGGTCTCATAGCGGTTCCAGAGCTCTTTCATGGAGGAGACGGCGTCAGTCTTGTAGTCAAGCAGGACAAGGCCGTCCTCTTCCTCGAAGAACACATCTATGATCCCCTGGATCAGAACCGTCTCGCCCTCCGGAAAGCTCCCTTTCAGGCGGCGTGCGTCGATGCCCAGCACAAAAGGCTGCTCCCTGTAAAGCCTGCCCTGCCTCTGGGCCCGCCGCATACGTCCTGCCAGGGGGGAGGCCAGGAATTTCCCGATCTTTTCCGGGCGCACGGCCTGAAAATATTCTGCCGACAGACGTCCGCTTTCCACTTCTTTCTCCAAAAAGGTCTGGAGGGCGGCCGCTTCCGATACGGCCTCAAAGTCCAGAAGCTCCATGACCCTGTGGTAGGCATTGCCTCTGACCGCGCCGCTGATCTTTTCCTCGCCCCTGCAAAACAGCGGGATATAGGGCTGGACTTCCTTTTCCTCAAAGGTGTGATAGGCGGCCTCGTCCCGGTCCGCCATGGCTGCGATCTTTAACTCGGACACAGTGGTCTTGGTATAGAGCTCCGAGAGCATGGCATAGGGATAGACCGCGTTCAGCCGCCCGGACAGCCTTTTCCCCGCCTCCGGATCCGCAAATGCCTCCGCTCTCTCCAGCGCCGCTTTTTTTCCGGCAAGCCCCAGCTGTTCTTTCATCTGCTCCGTCTCCTCCCGGATCTGTTCCTGTACTTTCACCTGCATACAGGTCTTTGGCAGAATGGGCAGCAGAAAGTCCAGAAAGCTTCCTGCCTCCATAAAGTCCAGATATGTCAGCCTCTCATATCCCGCCTCTCTCATCTGCTCCCAGAGCTGCGCCGCGTGCTCTGTCACACCGGTCATGATCAGCTTCTCCCTGGCCCTGGTCATAGCCACATATAAGAGCCGCAGTTCCTCGGACAGGCTCTCTTCCCGAAGCTTCCCGGACAGAGCTGCCCGGCGCAGGGTCTTATTGCGGATGCGTCTCCCCGGATCCACATAATCCGTGGCAAGGCCCAGATCCATATCCAGAATCAGCGCCTGGTTCACATCCTGCATGTTGAACCGCTTGCTTAAGCCTGCCACAAAGGTAATGGGGAATTCCAGGCCCTTGCTCTTGTGGATGCTCATGATACGCACCACGTCCGCGTTCTCGTCCAAAAGCTCCGCTCCGCCGGAATCCACATCGTATTTCTCCAGCTGCTCCATGTAGCGGATAAAGTGGAACAGGCCGAAATAACTGGTGCGCTCAAAGTCCGAGGCCTTGGTGAGAAGCATCTCCACATTGGCCCGCCGCCTGCTTCCCGCCGGAAGCGCCGTCACATAATCCAGATAGCCGAAATCCCCTATGAGCTTTGTCAACAGCTCCCGGATAGGGAGGTAGACGGTGCAGCTGCGGTATTCTCTTATTCTGTGCAAAAAAGCCGCGGTCTTTGCGCCGAGATATTTCATCTGCGTATCCTGTCCAGGCTCCATCCCTCCGGCTTCATCCCTCCTTGTCAGTCTGCCGCTCTTCCCTTTTTCCGCCGAATCCCGTATCGTCTCCCCTGGCAAATCCGCACTCGTCTCCGCTTCGCTGGCAAGCCCTGAGTCATAAGCCGAATCCTGTCCATACGCTTTGGCAAATCGCTTCAACGCCTCATACAGGCTGCAGTCCTTTGCGCCGCTTCGGATAATGGCGGCCTCTTCTTCCGAGAAGCCTCCGAACAGGGATTTCATGACTCCGAACAGGGGGATGTCCTGGCTGGGATTGTCCAGCACCCGCAATAGCTGCAGCAGCTCCTGGACCTCCGTGGCCGCAAAATATCCGGTCTTGGAAGTAATGTATACGGGAATCCCCTCTCCCTCCAGCACCTCTTTGAATTCCTCGTCCCAGCCGCTGTTGGTGCGAAGCAGGATCACCATATCGCTGTACCGGGCAGGGCGCAGGATGCCGGTCTCTCTGTCCGTTACGAAAAAGCGGCCGCGCAGCTCCTTGATCCTGCGGGCGATCATCAGGCTCTCCGCCTGCTTCTCTCCCAGTTCATCCTCCCTGCCCGGCTTCTCCGCCAGCAGCAGCTCGCTGCCGCAGTCCGCGCTGTCCGGATAGGCTGCCCCGGGGTAGAGCGCCGCCCTCTCATCATAGGGAATCCCCCCCACGGTCTCGCTCATCAAACGGCCGAATACATCATTCACGGCGTCCACCACCTGCAGGCGGCTGCGGAAGTTCTTCGCAAGGTCGATCCTCAGGCAGCTCTCCTCAGGCGCCCTGCCGGCAGCCATACCTGTCCCCATGTCCTCCTGCCAGCCCGGATAGCTGTTGTACTTCTCCAAAAACAGCTCCGGCCTTGCCAGGCGGAACTTATAGATACTCTGTTTCACGTCCCCCACCATGAAGCGGTTGAACCCACCGTCCTCTTCGCCGGATACGGCTTTCAGCAGGTATTCCTGCACCAGGTTGCTGTCCTGATACTCATCCGTCAATATCTCAACGAAATGCTGTCTGTATTCCAGAGCTACGGCGCTGGGCCGCGCCTCTTCCCCCTCTCCGTCCAGCAGAATTCCCAGGGCGAAATGCTCCATGTCGGAAAAATCTATGACTTTTTTTTCCTGCTTCTTTTCCTGCATCCGCCTGTCAAAGTCCAGTACCAGATCAATCAGAGTGCCCACGGGGCCCGCGCAGGCGCTGCCCTGCCTGGCTGCCAGCTCCAGGGAGGTGGCAAAGTACCGCTCTTCGATATTCCTGACACTGTCCTTTACGGCCGCCCGCATCTGCTTTGCCAGCTCTCTCTTTATGGGTGAGACGCTGTCGTCTTTCTTGGCGGACAGTCTGCCGAAGCTTACGGCAGGCAGCTTTACCCCATACTCCTCCAGGGACCTGCAGGAAAGGAGACTTTCCAGCTGCTCCAGCTCTCCGTCCACCAGTTCTCCGTACATATAAGGGCCGTCCGGCTCCTGGCACAGGGCCTGCACCCGCTCCATCTTCTCAACGCATCCTGCCAGCAGGCAGCGCAAGTGCGCAAGCAGCCAGCCTCCATAGGGGCTTTCGCACAGCGCTTCCACTGTGCCGGCGCCATAGTCTCCTTTTCTCTCCGCAAGCCACTTGGCAGGCCAGGGAAAGCTGGCCGCATACCGGGACAGATTCAAAATATGCTGCTCCAAAACGCTCTCCCGCCCCCCGGTGCAGAAATATTCCACGCAGTAGTGAAACGCTTCGTCTCCGGAGGCATGGGCAGCCTCCATCAGCTCCTCCAGCACTTCCCGCTGCATCAGCCGCACTTCCCCCTCATCGGCAATGCGGAAAGCAGGATCCAGGCCGATTTCGTTAAAATGGTTCCGCAGTAGGAACAGGCAGAAGCTGTCGATGGTAGTGATCTGGGCATTGTGCAGAAGTGTGGACTGGCGCTGGATATGCGCGGATTCCGGATTCCCGGCAAGCCGCTTTGAAATGCCCGCCGCAATGCGCTCCCGCATTTCCGCCGCCGCCGCGTTGGTAAAGGTCACCACCAGCAGACGATCTATGTCCACGGGATTCCTCTCGTCACAGACCATCCGCACGATGCGCTCCACCAGCACGGCAGTCTTACCGCTGCCCGCCGCTGCGGACACCAATATATTCCGGCCATGCAGTTCGATGGCCATACTCTGTTCTTTGGTAAATGTCACTGCCATAGCTTTTACGTCCTTTTCTCAGATTCCATGCTGTCGGTGAGGTCAGACTTTGTATAAAGCCCTGGCCTGCCGGTACTCCGTCACGGTCTTGCCTGCCATTTTTCGCGTTCCTCTTGAATCCGTTTCCAGTGAAAAACGGCAGAAATGCCTTTCAACCTTAGATACAAAAGATCTTCAGATAATGTCTTTGATTTATGATACTATGGTAATCCATTCTCCGAATGTTGTCAAGTTTTTTGCTGCAGTTGTGGTCATAAACCGCAAGAGCACTGCTAGGAACAGAGCAAATCGTTGTTGCATTGTCTACTGGATTGTGGTAAGATGGAAATACTTCTGAAATCCATACCAGATGTATATAAACGCTATTTGACATACACATCGAAGAACATATATACACGGAAGAACGTTAAAAGGGGAACGGGCAAAGGTATGACAGAGAACAATGAAAATCAGGCTACTGAAGAAACAGAAAGGGACCGTTTAGAAGATACAGAGTTAAAAGAACATATCGATAAAATAAAGATATTCCGTCTGCTGCTACCGAAAAATCCAGCCGAAGTCATGGCACACGAGCCCGAAGATGAGGTTGATAGTACCTATAATTTCAAGATGGTAATCGACAAGTGGAACGCTCTCGGATACGATGAAAGCACTTTCGTTCGCATAATGTGTGATTATAACAAAAAACGTTATATCACATTATCATCTGATGGAGAATCAGATTTGGAGCAACCAATTGATGAGTCGAATTATGGAAGAATCCATATCAGCCTCAATGAGCCAAATATGCTGGAAGCTCTCTTAGATGATTTTATCTTTTTAGGAGAGCATATGGTAAGGCTGACCGCTTTTTCAAAGCAGTTAGATACCTTGCTGTTAGATTATAATAAAAATGTAAGCAAGGCAGATGAACTATCCGAGAAGTATCAGGCTCAACATTCTGATCTCTCCTCGTTGAAAGATACGTGGGAGAAAGAGCTAACGGCAGATAAAACAGAACGGCAAGAGCAGGAGAAAGCCCTCAAAGCCGAAGTAGAAAAAATTGCAGAAGAAAAGTCCTCAGGTATAGCTGAATCAAAAGCTAAGGAAACAGCAGGCGATGAAATTGAGAAAGAACTAAAGCTAAGC
Organism: uncultured Acetatifactor sp.; assembly: GCA_910584235.1. Lineage (GTDB taxonomy): Bacteria > Bacillota > Clostridia > Lachnospirales > Lachnospiraceae > Acetatifactor. Next base: position 78,453 of record CAJTZD010000014.1, on the reverse strand, counting down.
GGCAAGATCGGAGCCGCCATGCAGGACATGCAAAAAGACATTATTCAGTTTATGGGAATTTTTATTGCAATCTTTGCGATCATCGGCCTAAACCTGAATCATGCCGAGTCCTGGACCATATCCGATTTCTTCCAAATGAACCTTGTCATTACAGCGTCTTTAACGACCCTGTTGTTTCTCGTATCTGTCGTTTTGAATAACAAAGACAATGGGTTTCGGAAGTGGCTTATGGGCATCCTGACAGTACTCCTATGGGGTGCTTCCATATTTGTGTTTTTTATATTTCCTTACTTGAAATATAAGATATAAATCATAAAGGATGATATCATATCATTCTGGGCAACATATTTTAATAATAAAGAATAAAGAGCTATACAATGGAGGTATTCAGAAATGGAAAAGGGAATCCTGTTCCCAAAATCAAAAAAGACCATAAAGGAAAACCCAAAAACATTCTGCTTCGCAGATGTCCAGGAGAGCAACATGTGGGATCGGAACAAATCATCCAAGTCATACCGCAAGCAGAAAATGGTAAGCCACAAACAGGCAACCCATTTAGACGCCATCATTCAGGACGTCATATTGAAATATTTCTAAAGGATGGATATACCGGAGATGGCAAGCAGATCTGGAACTGATACAACAGATGGCTATATCATAAAATTATATAAGAAGATTCCCAATGCCCCCAAAAAGGCCACCATAAGGGAAGCCATGTTCATGACATGGACTAATTTCGACTGCATGGATGTCCTGCCCGTATCAGGATATCAGGGCTTCAGCAAGTCTCTTGGCAGCGACTTAAAAGAACAGGAAAAATACAATATCAGGCAAAAGCTCTTCCTGTATCCGGTCAGCCCGGAGCAACACCTGCTCTCCAATGATAACAGCGAATTGGAGTCGTATCCGCTGTTCACACTGACCGTTCTGGATTTAGAGAAGCCATCCGGCATGGACCTGGTCTCTTACAGGAACAAACTGTGTCAATGCCTGGAAGACTGTCTCAGGGAAGAATCTTCTATAAAGGGACAGGTATACGGATGCCTTTCCATCTATGACCATGCCCTTGTTATGAGGGGAAAAAGCTACACAAAGCTTGTGCATGTGCTGGCCGCTTACTGCCGGAAACTCATTGAGAATAATGTGGGCATCCGGAAGACATACACCATTCCGGGGCTGGATCTAAAACACTGCTCTGCATGGCAGGAAACATCTTCCCTGACGGTGTCTGTCCGTCTGTCCTGCACCTCCCAGGTTACGGCGGGCGCCTTAACACAAAATAGCAGCATAACAGATGCTCTGACGCTCAAGTATCCCATCTTCTCCGTACTCGGGAAGTATGACTACGATATCATAGGAGAAGTCCGCGATACCACTAAATTTGTAGCGCTCTTTCTGGACAGTGGCGCCCTATCCCCTGCCACCAAAGGCATCCACAAGACGAATACCCGCTTCCTGCTCCAGGAGGATTGGGCGTCTTCCAGTGAACTGAATTTTCCTGATACAGAAACTGCAGAGGCAGAGCTGAATGACTTCATCAGACGCAGTGAAGAGCTGAATTCCCTGTGTCCCAGCATACGTGAGTCCCTGTTGCGGCTGATTCTCCGGCTTTTTCAGACCAGTGCCTCTATCAGTGACGATGGGATGCGGAAAAACCTCAAAGAAACACTTGACCGCTTCCTGGATTTTCTATCCATACATCAGACAGAAAGCGATCAGCAGGACAGCTTTGCCCAGATGATCAACTGTCTGAACCTGCTTTTGGATAATCGTGTGACAGCAGGTATGTCGGATTTTGAGACGCCTCAAAACGTACTGCGCTATTCCGGCGCCAATCTAAAAGTATTGTTGGCGTATGGGGCTTATGTTGAAAATCTGTTCTTCATTCTGCAGTCTTACAAAGACCTGAACAAAGAGCCGCTGCACTATGTGCCTCTTGTGACCACGGACACCGGCGCAAAGATTACAGCCACCATTTACTTAAGCAGCTGTCCGCGCTATCGCTTCATCAACATCAATATCCCCGTGGACCTGCTTTTTGAGGTCCAAAATGTACTCCCATGGCTTACCCATGAGGTAGGTCATTTTATCCGGGCAGGCTGGAGCCGGGAAAAAAGAAATGCCGCTTACTTCTGGAGCATGTCCAGAGCGGCATCAAAAATGCTGGATCTCTACATCGCGGAAGAATATATGCCGTCAGATAACCCCACTGCCATGGAGAATTTTCTGGCTGTTCCGGTACCGGAAGATCAAAAAGGGACAAAATTTGACCAGTATAGGGATTTTGTATGCCAGTATTATCAGAGTATCCTCTTACGATGTACCTATGATTATAATGCCAGGCTGCAGCTTCCTCAAAGTCACACAGGTACATTACTGTCAGCATTAGAGGAGATTGCAGATATCCTCCAGAAAGTATATGAGGAAGCCATCGCGGACATCTTTATGATCCGTGTCCTGGGAATTGACGACCTGAATGAATATCTCCGGATACAGCATGCTTATTATGAACATATTAATCAAAGCTCCGGAAATCTCCCTCTGGCAAATGTTTCCAGAATCATTGCCGTGAGCATTATTATCAAAAAATGGAACCCTGCGGATTATGAGAATATATATGACAACTTCAGCAGGCTTTATGAGGAATCCGGAGGTGGCAGAATGGAGCCGCTCCTGAACCAGCTGAAAAGCTATGAAGACTATTATCTGATAGAGCCTTTGGTAATTTTTCTAAGACAAACCGTGGAAAGCGGCCTGGAACAACTGCTTCAAAGAACCGGGATTTCTGATGTCTGCGGATGGCTTAGAAAGCAGTACAAAAATCTGAGAACAGAGAATTTTGACGCATTCCTGGACTTTATCAACCTTGAAAAATGAGGGGCGAACAGCCCCTCATTTTTTCGTCTATTCCGCATCCCCCTCCCAGGACGGCTCCTTAGGGCTTTCCTCCTGGGTACTGACCGTGTCCAGGGCCCCTGCCACCAGCTTGATCATCTCCCAGATAGAGCGGAAATACACGGTCTTATTTTTCTCCATCCAGGTAATGCGTCCCTGCCAGCTGCTGTTCTGGCGGTGCTGAACACGAATGATGAATGTCCCCAGATCACCGTGTCTGCTCAACAGTTCTTCGTCTTTCATGATCCTCATCCTTTCCTGTCTGATTTCCGCGGGCCGCTCCTGCTCCGCAAATGTGCGGCTGTTGGTGGTAGGATGGGGGAAGTTTAAGGCGTCATAGATCCCCTCCAGATGAAATATCGCCTCATCTATGGTGGAGAACGACAAAGCCTCCCTTGCATAGCCATGATAGAGCCGTCCTCCCAGATGCTCATTCTCCACAGAGTCTATGCACAATACTACGCCGTTGGGCGTCCCCATATACCACTGCGTCTTTTCCATATCCTAACCTAACCTTTATCCCTGTCCGGGAACTGCCTTTCCCCTGTTTGGCAGACAGACCACGCTGTTCACGTAATACTGTACACCCGTGCGCTGTCTGCCGATTATAAAATGGTAATTGATCCGCCGTTGGATGACCCCGCAGTTTTCCCTTGTGGTATTCACCAGCAGCACCAGATACTGGCCCTTGCCGTATCTGCACACCGAGTCGCTGTGCCGCACGGAACGCTGAATGGCATCCCCCAGTCTCTGGGTCAGCTCCTCCAGCACACTTCCCTCTTTCATAGGGTTCCCTTTGCTGTCCACCACCATGCACAGCATCAGGTACACGGACTGGCCGCCCCGCTCCATCATCCGCTCCACCATGCGGTAGATCCCCTGAAACACCGGATAGGTGCACATATAACCGCCCTGCACTATTTCCGCGTCCTCCGAAAGCTTTCTCTGAATGTCATCCAGCGCATCGCACTGATGCTCCATCTGGGTCCCCAGCTTGTTGAAGAGCTCCATCATCCGGGCGGAGGGCCTAAGCCCCTGCTCCTGAAAATAAAGCCCAACGGTATCGTCATACAGCCTCCTGGCATCCTCATACCGCCCCATGGCCACCAGGGCCTCCATGGTGACGGTCTCCCAGTCCGAAAGAGGACTGATGGCGGCGGCATAGATCCCCAGCTCCTCCATCTGCAGAAAATCCTGGCTCTCCCGCATCAGTGCCGCGGCCCGCTCCACGCAGGCGCAGAACATTGCCCGGTACCGCTTGGCCTCATGGGCGATCCATACCGTAGCCGTCTGCTGGGCCAGAAACTCGCCTGTATAGAGATGGCAGGCCTCCAGGTACAGCCCCAGCTTTTTCTCCGGATCTTCCTCCGCCTCCGCCTGTCGGAAGCGCTGCTCGAATTCCTCCGCATCCTCTCTTACAGGCACCTGGGAATTCCAGTAGCAGATCCCTTTCTTCTGTTCAATATAGTTCACATCCGGCAGACCTGCGGCCTTTAACTTCTTCTTCGCATTGTATATCACGCTCCGGGTGGCGTGGTGGATATCCTGTATGTCCCGGTCCTCGAACAGAACCCGCTCCACCATATCCCGGCTGACGCCCTCTTTCCTGTGATGCAGTAAAAGCTCACACAGATAGTTGAACTGGGACTCGCTGGATTTCGCGTTGCTGGCGATGAGCTTTCCTCCCCAGCTGATCGAAAATCCCCCGAACATCTGCACCTGCAGACATATTCCCTCCGTATTCCCCCTCTTTTCCATTCTGCTTCCCCATTCTCTGTCTATTCTGGCTCCGCCGGCAGCGGCCTTTGTCACTTTCCCTCCAGCGGAATTCCTCCCGCGCTGTCCGCGGGTATCAGCTTTCCATGCAGTACGTTCCTGGCATTGTCGAACACATAGGCACAGGTGGAAAGCACCACATACCGCGCCCGGCCGTCCAAATCCACCCGGGCCTGAAAGCCTGACTGCTCCGCGCACCCTGCCAGATACCGATCCAGATCCTCCCCGGGGCCCTGGAATACCGTATAGGTGTGGGAGTAAGCCGAGGTGGTGTAGGCGCTGAACAGATCAATGCGGTAATCCCGGTCCGGCGTCAGCAGCCACATGACAGGGTGCTCCTCATAGAACGCCTGCTCTTCCCACTCCGAAAGCGCCGCGAACATAGAGCCGTTCTTCATATGATGTCCGTAAATGATGGTATTGGAATCCTGAAAATCCCCTCTGTTCAGCTCCTCCACGAAAATCGAACCGGCCATATTGTAGGAGCCGTCATAGCTGTGGCGCAGATACTGGTCATTATCCTTTCCCTGGAGCACCGGATAATTGATAGACGTGCCCTCGCAGTAGATCCAGCCCACGATATCCCCGTTGATCTCCCGAAGCCCCGCAAAGTCCACGGTCAGGGGCGCGGTCAGGCTCTCTGTGTCCCCTGCCGCATCCGCTGTCCCCCCGCTTCCGCTCCCGGCGGATTCTTCCCGGTTTCCTCCCCCCGCTCCCACCGGCGCGGCCCCGATGAACCGGTCTGCCATGTCCTTATAAAGATCATCGTTTTTCCGATATTGAAAATACGTTGTTACGATATATGTGATTGAAAAGGTAAATACCCCTGCCAGCAGGATCGCCATGATCCTGCGAATCCATTTTCCCATGGTCTCACCGCCTTATATGGGCTCTGTCCGCTATCCGTGTCACATCCAAGCTCCCCTGTTCCCTCATCCGGCCCGGCTCCGTAGCCGTCCGGCCAGCAGATTCAAAAGGGCTCCGCACCCGGCGAAGCAGGCCGCATATATCTTGCCGGAAGAACTGGTATACAAAAACAGGAAAGACCCCAGCAAAGGAATATGCCGGGATACCCTTCCGATCAGATCTTCATATCCCGCGGCATACAGATCCGCCTCCGCATTGGCGTCTCCCTTGGTCACGAACTCTCCCTCGCCGGCCCGGTTCTCCACCACCCGGTGCACCACCACAGAACCGCCGCTTCGAAAAGCGATCACGTCCCCGGCCCCGATCTCCTTTGGCGCCGCAGACTCCACATATACCGCGCTCCCCACAGGAATCTCCGGTTCCATGCTGCCGCTGACTACATTATATACTTCATTCCCCGCAGCCCGGGCCAATACCACCGGCAGACAGGAAATCACCACCAACAGCAGCATCAGGGTTCCGAATATAGTGCAGAGGGCGGGAATCCATTTCCCGCCCCCACGACAAGTTCCGCGTTCCTCAGATGTCCGGCTACTCTGCATCATCCTCTTTGTTCTCTTTCTTTCTGTGCGCAATCAGGAACCATACCACCGCGCCTACAGCCATTACCATACAGGCGGCAATACCTGCTTTTGCCGCTACGGGCAAAGCCGCCAGAGGCGTTGCGAAATCCTCGATAGTGGCATCCAGTCCGTGACCGTCCCCATCCTCGTCAGGTCCGGGGGCCATAGGCGTAGGCTCCTCATCCAGATTCACGAAATCTTCGGGTTCTTCCGGCTCTGCCTCGGGTACCGGTTCATCGGGAATGTCCTCCACAACGGGTTCCACCGGTGTCTCAGGCTCTTCGGGGGGCACTACCACAACGGGAGCTTCCCCTTCCGGCTCCTCTTCCTGCGCCGGTCCCGGCACCACTACCGTAGTGGTATTGGTCACGGTCTGGGTAGTGGTATTGACCACTTCCGGAAGCGGTGTGTATACGAAATTGAACACGTTCTCCGCCTCGTTCTCCGTCAGGGTCTTACCTAAGTTGTAAGCGTAAGGCTGATAGCCTTCCACATACCGGTAAGCCACCACGGCAAAGTCCCCCACCTTGCCCGAGTATCTCTGAGAGGGAAACAGTGTGTTCCCCTGCTGGTCTACGTAATTAACCGTGTAGTACGCCATGCTGCCCCGCACGCCGTAGGACACCACGTAATCCTTATCCTCCGTCACCGCGTCCGTGCCTACGTTGATCTCCGCGCCGCTCTCCCGCACGCCCTGTACATAGTACTTGGAAACTCCCGTCTCCGGGTCTGCTTTCAGGGAAACCGTCTCCGCAGTGCCGTCCACCACATTTGCGTTGAAATTGATTCTGTCTCCGTAATTCAGGCCGCTGATCTCCAGATAAGCGCCGCCGTCCTTAATCTCCACCGAAGCGCTGCCCGGCGCTTCCACCACGGAAGTGCTCTTGATAACGCCCTGGGCTCCCGCGTAGAGCCTTACGGTATAGGTATAGTCAGCCTTTGCCGTCGCCGGAGATATCATGGACAGACCAAGGGCCAGACACAGGGTGAGAACCGTCCCGGCCCCTCGCTGCCGCTTCCTCTCTTTGATACCGAAGATGGCAAGGATGAGAAGCAGGATGCCGCTGATGCCGGCTGCGATGAAGAAAGGCGTCAAATTCGTATCGTCGCTGGTGCGCACCACAGTGCCGTTCCTCTGGCCGCCGGTTCCGTCCGCGCCCTCCCCGCCCGTACCGGGATTCGTATCGTCCACCACTTCCACGGTCTCGTTCCGGGTCACGGTCTGGGTCACGTTCCGGATGGTGGTGGTATCGGTGTCCACTGCGAAATTCATCTGCAGATTGGCCGCGGTGCCCTGATAGCTGTTGCCCTGGGTCTCGCCGTCTAAGCCCACCTGAAGCCTGACGATTCCCTGCTTTCCGGACTCCAATGTCTCCAGGTAAATATACTCCTCCAGACCGCTGGTAGCGCCCTTTAAGCCCACCCTGCCGTCCACCGTGGCGCCGGTTCCGCCGATGGCAGTGCTGCGGAACAGGTCCGTGGTGCTTCCGTCGGAAGCCGTATAAGTCAGGATATATTCATAAGCGCCGCCGCTTGCGTTACTTCCCTCGGTGTCCTCCAGGGAGTTCATGACCTCGTTGGTCATATAATAGTTGGCCGCCTGGCCGCTGGTATTGTTTACCTTGATCTCGATGACGATCTCATCGCCCGGCTGCATGGCCCCCACCGCCGCGTTCAGGTCTGTGGTGCCGTTGCTGTCCAGCTTGTTCTCCTCCGTGAAAGTCACACTTCCCTCCACCGCTGACGTCTCGGCATGAACCCTTACAGGCGCAGAGAGCATCATCATGGCAAGCGCTATCGCAAATATCTTCTTTCCCATTGTCTCTCCCTCCTTAATCCAGGCTTAATGTGCCGTCTTCCGCCACGGTGACCTTGCGTCCCCATGCGCTGAGGATGGCATCCTCCGCATTGTGGTCCTGCACCGCGTCCACTTTCACATCCAGACAGAATTCATAATCATTGTACACATAGGTAATCCGGAAAGAGCCTGGCTTCCCCTCCACGGGCATCTTCTCTGTCACTTTGGCCACAGCGCCGTCAATGGCCAGATGATCCGTGAACAGGCTGCTCTCTCCTGCCGCCGCCCCGGTCTCTTCGCTGGCGGCCTGTATGGGTCTGCTGTAATACAGAACCATACGCTCCGGCGTGGAAGCCGTATCGTCAAAGAGCCATCCGTTTCCTGCCAAAGCGGTCTTTGCGGCGTCGGCGCCATCAAGCTTTGTGCCGTTTAACCACAACTGGATCAGCTCCGGGGAGAGATCCTGTGCCTTTTTCTCTTTTCCGTCCGCCGCAGGCTCCATCCAGTACTTGTGAATATTCACCCGCACATACTGATCGATGCTGCCTGTATTGCGGACCTTTAATTCCTCTGTGTAATGCTTTCCCGGCTTCAGGGCTTCCCTGACACCGTCCGTCTCCGGAAGCATATCTGCCAGAAGCGCCCCCGTGGTCAAGGCTCCGTTCTCCACCAGCCCTACGCCGATCTCCGACATCTCGATGTCAGAGGTATAAGTCTCCGAGAAGAACGTCAGCGCCGCCCTTGCTCCCCCGACGGAGCTGAACAAAAGCAATCCCACCGCCAGAGCAAAGGCTGCAACCGTCACTATGGGAGATGCCAGAATCTTCCTTATCTTCTTCATGAGTTGCCTCCTTTCTCAGCTTCCCCGGCGCCCTTTTCCTCCAGCGCCAGATCCCAGTCCGCGAAAGGCTCACCGGCAGCGTCATACTGAACCGGCGTGGTCTCGTAGACCACCGCTATATTAAATTCATCCGCATCCGTATTCTCCGGAATGCCCTTTACCATGACTTTCAAAGGCGATGTCGCCTCTCCCGCCGCGACTATATTGTTATAATAAAAATATCCGTCTGCCTGAGCCGTCCCCCAGCCCTCGCCCTCATAGGCAAGATACTCCGCATACCGGGAGCCGCTGTATACCCTTGCCCTGACATATACGTCTCCGCCTGCCGTGTTGGTGACCGTGACATTTTTGACCCAATCCTCGAAGTTAAAGCCCTCCTCCACATTTGTCACCTCATCCGCCAGGCTTAAGGCATGACCGCCGTAGGCATTGGTATTGGTGGTAAAATATGCCCAGGCGTTTCCCGCATCGGATGCCAGGACCATGCATACTGCAAGGGCAGAAGCCGCTATGATCGGAACTATCTTTTTCTTTCTCATCTCATCCACCCCTTTCAGTTCTCTGCGTCAGCGCCTGCGTTTACGATATTCCTCCGGATTCCGTTTGCATCGGCATAAGTCTGCTCCAGCGTCCATCCGCCGTCCTCTCCTTTGTCGAAAGCATTTACCACGGAACCGCCGCCGTTGCCAGAGCCGTCATAGGCGTTTGTAAAGCTTACGATTACCGTACTCCCCGCATTGACCGTGGTCTCCTGATCCCCGTCTCCGATCCGGATATTCCCGGCCGGGATGCCGTAAATCGTGATACTGTCCGTTCCCGCCGCAGCATTTACGTCGGCTGCCGCCCCCGCCGTATTGGGTCTGGCCGAAGCGCCGGCCGTGCCTGTCTGCTGATACACCGGACCGGAATCCACCTCCGTGACCACCACATCCGCTCCCGCGGGAATCTTCTCTATCAAAGCCGAACCCTGTCCCGCAGCGTCAAAGCTCACCGGAATGATGTTGCTGTACACAGACGCTCCGTCCCTTACAGCCTCCACGGAGAACAGGAAAGTCACTGCCGCCCCCTCTTTGAAATCCGTCAGGTTCTTCACGATCTCCAGGGAAGCGTATCTGTCCGTCTTCTCATATTTATCCTGCAGTATTACATTTACGTTATACACCCAGGGATATGTCCAGGGATTCTCGCCCATGGTGGCGGCATCCGTATTGGGCGTCAGCCCCGGCAGCGTCACCAGCATTGCCTGGAATGTATAGACCTCCGTGTCCGAATAGGCCATAGTGGCCACATAGCTTCTGTCCGGATGCTCCGGGTCGTCGGTCTTTATGGTCTCCGAAAGATACTCGGCAGGAGCAGCCAGACCGCTTCCTCTGGCTATCACCAGATAAAGGCCCGTATCCAGATCGGCGAAAGTCACATCCCGGGCCTGCCCCTCCGCGAAAGGCACATCCTTTGTCTCCACGAAGCCCTGCGCCGCCGTCTCTCCCAGGATCAGCCTGGCCGTGTCGCTGGCCAGCTCCATGGTGTTCTCCGCGGTCGCCCCGCCCTCCAACAGCAGCAGATCATTGGCCCTGGCGATGACCCCATCCGCTCCCGGCAGGGAATCCTGCGACGGTACATAGCGGTAGCCGTCATGCCCTTGGGTTGCCTCCAGCCCCGCCACCTTATACAGATCAAAGCTCGCAGCTGCCTGGAACCCCTCGCCCACTTCAATCGTCAACAGACATTTCCGATCCGGATCCAGTACCCTGGCCGCCTGCTCCTCCGCCGCCTGACCTGTCAGAGGCAGAGCCAATATGGCGGCAAACAGCGCCAGCATCCGTACCCATTTCTTCTTCATTTTCATAGATGACTCCTCCATCATAAAGCCTTTCTATACCATTTAACCGCTTCCGGATCCGGCCTGCGCGTCCTACCGGCTCCGTCTGCGGAACAACAGCCATATCACCACTGCCAGCACCAGCGGCACCGCCACCACCAGCACGGCCGTCACTGCGGACATTCCGCTTTCCTGCGCCGTCTGCACCTCCACGGGTTCCTGCACCTCCTGCTCTTCCTCCGGAAGATTCTCGATGCGTGTCCCCCGCACCAACAGCCTGTGGGTATTCACTCCGTAAGGCGTGCAGGTCACCAGCGTACAGTAATCCTCCCCCCGGGCCAGGTTCAGCGCCTCCATTTCCTCCGGCAGTACCGTAAGGATCTGGTCCACTTCATATGTCAATGTCTCTCCCAGAATCTTCAGGAGGAAAATGTCCCCCTCCTCTATCTGGTCCAGATTCGTAAAAAGTTTTGCCGAGGGCAGTCCTCTGTGTCCGGACACCACGCAGTGGGTGCCCTCGCCCCCTACCGGAAGCGATGTGCCCTCCAGATGCCCTATGGCGATCTGCAATACATCCTCCTCCGTGCCGTGATAGACGGGGAGGGAGCAATTGATAGACGGTATCTCGATAGAGCCCATGATGCCGTTGCCTGCTATATTTAACAGGGACTCGTATTCCGCCCTGTCCTGGTCGGAGAAAGTATAACGATCTCCTTTGGTCCAGAGAGCCTCGTTGTACTTATGGGCGGCTGCCCATATCTCGTCGTAAGTCTCTTCATCCAGCTCTGCCACCGCCTCCTCATAGCTGCTGATCAGCTGAGACTGCCTGTAGGCGTTCCATTTGTCGGACACCGTGGGATAGAGCAGGATTCCCAGCCCTACCAGGAACAGGAGGCCGAATATGATTCCCGTAAGCTTTCTCTTCATGACTTCTCCTCCGGACTGTCCAGATCGATCCAGTCCGCCTCACTGCCTGACGCGTCGGTCTCCGGCCTGGAAGCCGGGAGCTCTGCCGCGGCATGCTTCCCGCTTTTTGGCGCTGCGGACAGGGCTTTCTTTCCTACGACAGACGCGGCGCGGCTGCGCCGCCTCCTGTCAAGCAGATAAAGAAGAAAGATGAAAACTGCGGTAGCTGACAGGCCAATGATGACCCACAGCAGGTAATTGGTATGCAGGCTGGGAGGCATGGCCGTGGGCACACTCTCTTCCACCACCTCGGGCTCGTAAGCCACCCTGTGTCCCCGCACCAGCAGCCTGTGACTGTTCACACCGTAGGGGGTACAGGTCAGAAGCGTCACCAGATCCTCGCCCTTTACCACAGCCAGAGCCTCCGTCTCCTGAGGCTCCACCACCGTGGTCTGATCCACCTGATAGCAGAGGATATCGTCCAGGATATAGAGCAGGAAATAGTCCCCCTCCTCCAATCGGTCCAGATCCGTGAAAAGTGTGGCGCTGGGCAGGCCTCTGTGGGCCGACAGCACCGCGTGGGTATCCTCACCCCCTACCGGGAGGGAACTCCCCTCCAGATGCCCCGCTGCCGTCTGCAGCACTTCGTCGCTGGTAGTGTGATAGATGGGAATCTTGACATCAATCTTCGGAATCTCCACGTATCCCATGATTCCGTTGCCTGTCAGGTTCAGGCATGCCATGTATTCGCTGTTCTCCTCCGTGGCTTCCGCTATGGCGAAAGAATCGGGGAGAATGTAGGGAATCAGGGAGTCGTTGAAACTATGGGCCCTGGCCCACTGGGCTTCGTAATCGATGCCGCCGGACTCTTCCATCTGGGAGATTTCCGTGTCATAGCTGCTGATCAGTTGAGACTGTCTGTAGTCATTCCATTTGTTTGCCACTAAAGGGTACAGCAGCAGGGACAGACCGGCCAGAAACAATATGGGTATTATGATGTATGTGGCTAGTTTCTTCATCCGGGCTCTCCTTGCTGTTGTGATTCCTTTCTTATTTTGTCGGGATAAATCAGGTTATGATTTTATGGAAGCCGCAGGCGGGCTGTGCCGCCCGCGGCTTTCATATCCTTGCATTCCGTCAGCTTATGTCTTTTGCTTCCGTGTCATCCTGCGAAGATTACTTCGTGGATTTCTTGCGGGTTGCGAAGAACAGGCCGGCTGCTACTACCATGATGGCGCATCCGCCGATGGTGAAGATCGTGGTACCGATGCCACCGGTGCTGGGCAGGGCGCTGAGCTTGGTATTCTTGATGGCCTCACCACCGTTAACAGTAAAGTCAGTTGCAGTATTTTTGGTCACCAATACACTATCTTCCAGGGTAGGAACTCCAGGTGTAACTGCTGCACCTGTCAACTGACGTACAGTATCATCCAAGCTATATCCATCGGGAGCCTGTGTCTCTACCATCCAGTAGTTCTTTTCAGCATCCAGTCCCACAAATTCAGCGCTTGCCTTCGTTCCCTCAGCATTCAGAACAGTAGTAGCTGTGCCAAACTCCTTGACATAGGTCACTGTGGTTCCCTCTGCAACGTCAGTTTTCTCTACAATCGCACCGTCTACAAGCATATGTGTTGCTGTTTCCTCTGAGGTCCCCTCGTAAAGTGCGAATGTAGCACCTGCCAATGCGATAGGAGTCTCATCATCGCTGATCTTGCTGAATTCAACTTTAACTTTTGGAGTGATAACTTTTGCTGTCGTCGTTGTCTCGTCACCACCAGTTGCAGAGCTAAACTTAGAAGTAACACTGTTTTCCAAAGGATCTGCTCCCTCGGCAACTACGACGTTATACGTAACTTCTACTTCTTTAGACGCATTGGCAATGTCATATTTAAATGTAGCGGTAAACCCATCCTTAGTATCATTTACAACAATTGTAACATCATCATCTGTTGCAGACTTGCCACCAATCGTTACTACCGGAGTTCCCTGAATTGTTCCGCCGGATACAGTATCAGTAATAACAAATGAGGGATTTGCAATTGTCTGAGCCAGATACGGATACTGTGTTGTTACAGTATAAGGAACCACGTCGCCGGCTGAAACGGAAAGATGGCTATCTCCCTCCAAAGCAGTAATCTCTTTCTCTACCTGGTTAGGAGCACCCTTTGCTACCACATTTGTATCTACTGCAGCAGTATTATTGTTATTCCATGCTACATATGCCAGCATACGAGTAAACGTATAACCTGTCTTCTGTACTTCAATTACATATAAGCCAGGGGTAACATTAGCAATTTCTGCACTTGTAACCTCAGCGCCTTCTGCGGCCTGATTTAGGGTAGCAGTTCCGTCCAGTGTGATATTTGCAATTGCTTTTGCCACAATATCATTGCTGTTGATTGTTCCAGCTTCCGCATCGGCATTTCCACCACCTACAGTTACCAACTGCTCAAGTGTAACATTATTTGATAAGATTACATCTTCCGCCAAGGACCAGCCAATCGGTGTTGTGGGAGCCGCTACTGCAATCTGCTTATAAGTAACTGTAGCATCTAACGGAACATTCGTAACAGTAATTTTTGCTCCTGCAGGCGAAGCTGAAGCTTCCGGCACTTCCTCAGCAGCAAACACGGTCAGGGACATTCCCAGAACCATTGCCATGGCCAATACCATAGCTAAAATCTTTTTCATCTTCTTCATTTTCTCTTTCCTTTCTTTTTTGGGCCAATGCCCGTTTTTGAAACTTTGTTTCCGGGTACCGGCATTGCATGACAGGTTTTAACTTGTTCCTGCTTTGTGCCGGTACGCCGAGGTTTCCTTTTGACTGTGCGGTCCGGTGGGCCGCCAAAAACTCAACATTTTCTTAGGCTCTCCGACACCCCCTCACTTTCTTACTTTTGTTTCTATATAAGATCAGTGCGCCTGCCATCATCAGCAAGGTTCCACCAATCGAATACCAATAGATTCCTTTGCCGCCCGTGGACGGGAGGGCGTAGGCCGGGGTGTTGTAGAACGTATAGGTTAGTTTCTTCCCGTCTTCACTAGTCTCGGTGGGGTTCACTTCTACAATTTGTGTGTTATTCGGCCCTAGCGGCTTGGTGATTTTGATGCCAGTATTGCTTAGCTCAATCGTCCAGGTTTCTTCACTGATTATATAACCAGCTGGAGCATTGGTTTCCTGCAATGTATAGGTTCCTTTGGGAATGTCCTTGCTGTCAACTACTTCTGATTGCCCAGCTTCTTTCTCTTTGCTCCAGACAATCTTACCTGCACTATCGGATTCTCCAATGTATGTCACCGCCGTACTGCCATCAGCGGGAACAGATGTCAGTGTAAACTTTGCACCTTTCACGGCCAATGCCTCAGAGCTTGTGCTTTTCTTTACAATCTCCCATTGGTATTGACCAACTGGTTTGTTTGTTACCTGCACGGTTGCCCCTTCGCCCAGCTTAATCCTACCAATTGCTTTTATTATGCCATCTTGATCTGTGGGCTTTTCAGACTCCTCACTTTCTGAATATGAATCACCAACAATTTGTTCTATATCAGGTGTCTCATAAAGCTGAAGGTCTAAGTCTAACTCTTCCACCGCATAACCTGTACCTGCTACCACCTTGCCGGTTTCTACTGTGTACCCGGCCGGAATCATTACAATGCCATCGGTGGTTGTGCCGCATACTGTCATTTCTTGTTCCTTATCAACAAGCGTTAACTTACCATCTTGCTCCTCGTATTTGTAATAATGCTTTGCTCCGCTCTCTGTTTCCTTGAACAGGTAATAGTCACCAGAATATGGCTGCAGTTTTTCACTCTTCGTCTCTTCCATCCAAATCTTCATTTTGAAAGGTTCGGTGTTGTCTGTAGCGCCTGCCATAACTTTCTTCACAAAAAGCGGTTGGCTATTCCTTTCAGAGCAGTCATTGGTGAAGACTACATATTTCCTGTTTCCGACTGTCTTTTTTGTAGTCGATAAAGTAATCTTGCCGTCCTCAATTTCAGCACGGTCAATTACATTATCTTGCTTATTGCTGTCATACGCTATATAAGACGAGCCATTAACTATGATATCTTGATACCGCTCCTCCTCTACGCCAAGCTCCTCTACATAATACTTTCTGTCGTATGACAAATCTTTAAAGGATGCCGTCTGGCCTGGTTTGAGTGTAAAGACTCCATTGCTGTCAAACGTTAGCGCCTCACCTTCACCCGAAGTATTGTTTGCTACTGTGGCATTTGTTGTTATCTTTTCATAGACCTCTTCGCCCTTCTCGTTTATTACATATTTATCATCAGTTCCCTCTACTAGCTTCTGTGCCCATAACTGGAACTGGAAATCAACATTTGCATATTTCGGGTCAGAACTCTTGAGCTGCTTGGTAACCTGTACTGTGTCCTTTGGAATGGGCGGGATGTTCATCTTTATGTGGAGAGTAGATGCTCCTGCGCCTCGCTCCATATAGAACATTTTCAAGGTGTGTCCGGTGAAGTCGGCAAAGGTACCACTTGCTGTAAAGAAATCCCCTTTTTTGCTTTCATCCCAAACTTCTCCATTTGGAAGTATGCCGGCCTTCTGAAACTTACTACTAATTTTCCCATCGTCCTGACCATTAACCTTTATCTCGCCATTCGCAAAGTTAATAGAACCAGAACAATTAAAGTGGACACCTCCCAAATCCAGCACCAACACATCGTCAATGAAAATCCATAAATCGTCATCTCCGTTAAATTCATACACCATTGGAGATTTTGTATTACTTTCCTTTGCATCTACCATACCACCTGTCGGCTGTATAAATGATGCTTCCATATACATTCCGAAATAGTAACTTGGATTTGGTATCAAGTATAAAGTTTTTTTTAATTGGGTATCTTTATACTCAACAAGGTCACAATGCTTGTCAATATCATTATAGGGGAAGAAATTACCCTGCATGTATGCCTGCTGAAAATTCGTAGTCTTATTCGGCGTTCCTAAAACATCATACAATATAAAATTGCCATTCTTCAGATATGCGTAGTTTTCTGTACTATCATACTCATAATACCCAGTAGTCTGATAAGTATTTTTTCGGAATAAATGATTTACTTCCTCCCCTTCTGCAAATAACTCAGCAAGATTTTTTCTATTGTTGCTTAACACTGGATATCCATTTTCCAGTTTAAGCTTTACCAGTCCAGGGGTAGCGCCTGTTTCGGTTATTCCAAGATCATCCATCAAGCCGTTTGCACCATTACCCGGCTCGCCCGCAGCCGCATAAGTCCCTCTATGTTTGATCATTCTCATGATAACACCATCACCTGTATGGTCGACGGTTTCAATAGTAGGTAACCCATTTCCTTCATACAAGAAATAATACTTGGTATCTTCCGTATGTTCTTTGGGAGCTTGCAGAGAAACCACATACTCCAGTTTATAATTCCAAGATATTAATGCCTCTAGCTTTTCACCAGCTTCCGGATTTGGCACTTCTTGTTTTTCACTTACAACTCTGGCTTCCTTAAACATGTATCGCTTATTCTTGCTGTCTGTTATTTTATAGTAGGCACTGTATGCACCAGCGCTACTACCTATTATTGAATCAGGATAAAAACCATACCCAAAGCTCGAAAGGTCTATATTATATAAATTCGTATTCTCTATCTCAATTTCTCTTCCGGTATCAGCATCCCAAAATACAATTTGTGCCGTATCTGTCATATTACTAGAGTCTATCCACGTAATCGTAAACGAGGAAAAGCTCTCTGTAATAAACTCCGCTTTCTGGATCTCCTGCTCTTCTGTAGCTTCCAATGACTGCACCTTATTTTCAGCCATCATATCCACTACCTGAGCTACCTCACCATTGTCATCCTCCTCCAGATGCATTACAGTAATGCTTAACTGGGGCTGAACCTCTGGTATTTCAGCAGCGTTATCTTCTTCTGGAGTTCCCAAATCTGTCTGCGCTTCATCCTGAGATGCCTCGTCACTACTGTCTGTCAGTGTCCTGTTCATCATATTCTCAGTCTGAGCAACCGAGTTCTCTGCATTTTCGCTATTGTCAGTGACGGAATTTTCCTGGTCCGCAGATGCATTTTCCATGGGTTCCACAGATTCCTGGCTTGTAGCCATATCTTCCTCTGTGGCGCTAGGTTGCTGGTCTGCTTCTGCATCCTTAGTTTTCTCCGCAAGCTCCTGCTTCACCAGCGCATAAGTCTCAGGATCGATTTCCACCACGGCCATGGGCTGCTTATATTCCATGGTCACTTTCACTTTGCCGTCAGGCTCGATCTCCACGCCGTCCTCTCCGATGAGGGAGATGTCATAGGCAAGAAAGCCCTCGATGCTATAGTTCTCGCCTGCAGCTTTCTCCATGAGCTTTCTGGCTACTTCCTGGTACTCCTGCGCTGTCTCGGCGTCGTCCGCTTTGATAGGAGTGATCGCAAGGGAGGTTCCCTCGGGGATGGCGTCCTTGTCGATGGCTGTGATCGTGATCTTCACATCGTCGTCCTCGTAAACGTATGGCTTGCTAGTGTCCCAGGTCCAGGTTATGGTAAAAACCGAGAAACCTCCTGTCACGAATTCGGCATTCTGAATCTTCTGTTCCTCCGTGGTCTCCAGGGTCGTAACCTTATTTTCCTCCGCCATGTCGACTACGTTGACGCTGCCCTGGCTGTCCTCTTCCAAATGCATCACTTTTACATTCAGCTCCGGCTCGGCAGCGGTGCCATCTTCGGAGGTCTCTCCCTCGGCATCGTATGCGTAAACGGCCGCATCCACCTCTGCGGGAATCTTTGCTTCCTTATAATTCATTGCGACTTTTACTTCGCCCTCGGGCTCGATCTTGTTGCCCTCTTCATCTATGAAAGAGATGTCATAGGCAAGGAAGCCTGCGATCTCATATTCTTTGCTTTCAGCCTGCTCCAGCAGCTTCTCGGCCACCTGCTGATACTGCTCTCCGGTTTCCTCGGAAGCCACCACAGGGATTACCTGCAATTTGGCGTTCTCGGGGATGGCGCCTTCCGTGAGGGCGCTGACCGTTATGATCACGTCGTCATCTTCGTATACATATTCTCCGGTCTCCGGGTTGATCTCTCCGATCCAGGCAATGGCTATGGTAGAACCCTCTGTAAGGGTCGTCTCCACTGTCTTGACCTGGGTGTCCTGAATGGGCATGGTCTCGGCGCCGGTGTCCGCATCCTTGACGGTATCCACCACAGCGTCCTGCCGAACCTCTGCCGTGCGGCCCTCGCCGGTGTCTTTCATATCGAACACGTCTACACTGTCGATCTGCACATCCTCGTCAGCGGTAATCTCCTCGGGCAGAGTGCCCTGGGTGAATTCCATCTTCACATTGACTTGGCCGTTCAGGCTGACTTCTTCGGTCTCATTATTTTCGTTTTCCGTATAGAAGCTGATATCGTAAGCCAGGAAATGTTTGACTTCTTTGGTCTCGTCGTCCTGTACGGAGGCGTCCAGCCCCTGCCGGATTTCATCGTACACAGTATTCAGGGCTTCGGCTGCGGCCTTTTCCTCTTCCGATTCCAGGTTCTCCAGGATCTCTGTCTCAGTCTTTACCACCGGGGTCACGGACAGCTCCGCACCTGCGGGGATGATCCCCTCTTCGGCGGCGCTGACGGTGATGGTGACATTGTCCACCTGGGCGGTGAGCTCCATGACAGGGGCATCCTTGAAGCATTCCTCAGTGTGCACATGTTCTACCAGCTCCGGCTTGCCGCAGGTCAGCTCGCCGTCGGTATAGCATTCCTCGCTGTGAGTATGCAGCTCCAGCTTGCCGCAGGCTGCTTCCTGAACGGTCTCATAGCATTCCTCGTCGTGGGTATGGGCACCCTCGCCCTCTTCCATACCGCAGGCCAGGCCCTCAACCTGTTCGTAACACTCATTTTCATGTGTATGCTCTTCCAATTCACAGACAAGCTTGCCGGTCTCTGCGCACTCGTTAATCCCTTCGCTCTGAGCGGAGGCATCGTTCTCAGCAGGCGCTTCACTCTGAGGCGCCGCGCTGTCCGGAGTGGTCTCCTGGCTCTGAGACGCTGCCTCATTGTCTTGGACCGATTCCTGTGCAGGAGCGGATTCTTCCACCGGCGTCTGATCCCGGACGGGCGCTTCACTTCCGGCAGGCGCTTCGCTCTCAGGCGTTCCCTCGCTCCCGGCAGGCGCTTCGCTCTCGGGCGTTCCCTCGCTCCCGG